>NZ_JBITTO010000004.1:280063-594523 GCF_044541975.1 Streptomyces sp. NPDC085460 | reverse complement strand
CGGATGTGGAAGCCCAGTAATGGGTGGAGCTGACCGGTACTAATAGGCCGAGGGCTTGTCCTCAGTTGCTCGCGTCCACTGTGTTAGTTCTGAAGCAACGAACAGTTGCTGGTTTCTTGAGCTAGAACACAACTACAGAGTGTGCTTGTTCGCTCGAAACCGATAGGGTTTCGGTGGTCATAGCGTTAGGGAAACGCCCGGTTACATTCCGAACCCGGAAGCTAAGCCTTTCAGCGCCGATGGTACTGCAGGGGGGACCCTGTGGGAGAGTAGGACGCCGCCGAACAATCATTGTGGGAAAGCCCCGCACCTTATGGTGCGGGGCTTTTCTGCGTTTACGAGGCCCCGGGTCCGGAAGGGGTGGGGACGAGAGGTAAGGTCAGGGGTCAACGCGTCCGTACCGTTCTCAGCAGGAGGCCCCCGGGTGGAGGTCCAGGAGACCGAGGTCCAGACGGACCGGGTCCTCACCATCCCCAACATTCTCAGCATGGCGCGTCTCCTCGGCGTGCCGCTGTTCCTGTGGCTCATCCTCCGGCCGGAGTTCGGCGGGCCCAACAGCGACGTCTGGGCGCTGCTCGTCCTGATGCTCAGCGGCGTCAGCGACTACCTCGACGGCAAGCTCGCGCGGAAGTGGAACCAGATCAGCAAGCTCGGCCGGCTGCTCGACCCCGCCGCCGACCGGCTGTACATCCTGTCCACGCTCGTCGGCCTCACCTGGCGCGAGATCCTGCCGCTGTGGCTGACCGCCGTCCTTTTGGCGCGCGAGGTCATGCTGCTGGTCATGGTGGGAATCCTCCGCCGGCACGGCTACCCGCCGCCGCAGGTGAACTTCCTCGGGAAAGCTGCGACTTTCAACCTCATGTACGCGTTCCCGTTGCTGCTTCTCAGTGACGGAACCGGCTGGCTGGCGTCACTCGCTGAAGTTTTCGGATGGGCTTTCGCCGGATGGGGTACAACTCTGTATTGGTGGGCAGGGATCCTCTACGTGGTCCAGGTCCGCCGACTCGTGAAGGCGGATACCGCGGCCGATTGAGCCCGTCCGTCCCGTGCCGTGCAGCGTCGCCGGCAGGAACGAGGACGTCCGAGGGCGAGTGAGCGGACAGGTTCGGTCGGCAGGACCGTCGTCTCTTCAAGGAGGACGCTTCCGACATGAAGGCCGTCGTGATGGCCGGTGGCGAAGGAACACGCCTTCGCCCCATGACCTCGAGCATGCCCAAGCCTCTTCTGCCGGTGGTGAACCGGCCGATCATGGAGCACGTCCTGCGACTGCTCAAGAGGCACGGTCTCAACGAGACCGTCGTCACCGTCCAGTTCCTCGCCTCCCTCGTCCGGAATTACTTCGGCGACGGCGAGGAGCTCGGAATGGAGCTCACCTACGCCAACGAGGAGAAGCCTCTTGGCACAGCGGGCAGTGTGAAGAACGCCGAGGAAGCGTTGAAGGACGACGCCTTCCTCGTGATCTCGGGGGATGCCCTCACCGATTTCGACCTCACCGACCTGATCCGATTCCACAAGGAGAAGGGCGCACTCGTCACCGTCTGTCTGACGCGCGTGCCGAATCCACTGGAATTCGGCATCACGATCGTCGACGAAGAAGGACAGGTCGAGCGCTTTCTGGAGAAGCCGACCTGGGGACAGGTCTTCTCCGACACCGTGAACACGGGCATCTACGTCATGGAGCCCGAAGTTTTCGACTACGTCGAAGCCGATGTACCGGTCGACTGGTCCGGGGACGTCTTCCCGCAGCTGATGAAGGAAGGCAAGCCGATCTACGGCTATGTCGCCGAGGGCTACTGGGAGGACGTCGGCACCCACGAGAGCTACGTCAAGGCGCAGGCCGACGTGCTGGAGGGCAAGGTCCAGGTCGACATCGACGGCTTCGAGATCTCGCCCGGCGTCTGGGTCGCCGAAGGGGCCGAGGTCCACCCCGACGCGGTGCTGCGCGGACCGCTCTTCATCGGTGACTACGCCAAGGTCGAGGCCGGCGCCGAGATCCGCGAGCACACCGTCGTCGGCTCCAACGTCGTCGTGAAGAGCGGCGCCTTCCTCCACAAGGCGGTCGTCCACGACAACGTGTACATCGGGCAGCAGAGCAACCTGCGCGGCTGTGTCATCGGCAAGAACACCGACGTCATGCGGGCGGCCCGGATCGAGGACGGGGCCGTCATCGGCGACGAGTGCATGATCGGTGAGGAATCGATTGTGCAGGGCAATGTCCGGGTCTACCCGTTCAAGACCATCGAGGCCGGCGCGTTCGTCAACACCTCGGTGATCTGGGAGTCCCGCGGACAGGCCCACCTCTTCGGAGCGCGCGGGGTGTCCGGCATCCTCAACGTCGAGATCACGCCGGAGCTGGCCGTCCGGCTCGCGGGGGCGTACGCGACGACGCTGAAGAAGGGCGCCACCGTCACCACCGCCCGCGACCACTCGCGCGGTGCGCGAGCCCTCAAGCGGGCCGTGATCTCCGCGCTCCAGGCCAGCGCCATCGACGTGCGGGACCTGGAGAACGTGCCGCTGCCCGTCGCCCGGCAGCAGACCGCGCGGGGGAGCGCTGGCGGGATCATGGTGCGTACCTCGCCCGGTGTGCCGGACTCGGTCGACATCATGTTCTTCGACGAGCGGGGCGCGGACCTGTCGCAGGCCAGGCAGCGGAAGCTGGACCGGGTGTACGCGCGGCAGGAGTACCGGCGTGCGTTCCCGGGCGAGATCGGGGACCTGTCCTTCCCGGCGAGCGTCTTCGACTCGTACACCGGCTCCCTGCTGCGGAACGTCGACACCGGCGGGATCGCGGAGGCCGGGCTCAAGGTGGTCGTGGACGCGTCCAACGGCAGCGCGGGCCTCGTCCTGCCGAGCCTGCTCGGGCGGCTCCAGGTGGACTCGCTGACCATCAACCCGGGACTCGACGAGTCGCGGCCGACGGAGTCCGCCGAGCGGCGGCGGGCCGGGCTCGTCCGGCTCGGGGAGATCGTGGCGTCGGCGCGGGCCGCGTTCGGCGTGCGGTTCGACCCGGTGGGCGAGCGGCTGTCGCTCGTCGACGAGCGGGGCCGGATCATCGAGGACGACCGGGCGCTGCTGGTGATGCTCGACCTGGTGGCGGCCGAGCGGCGGTCCGGGCGGGTCGCGCTGCCGGTCACCACGACCCGTATCGCCGAGCAGGTGGCGGCGTACCACGGCACCCAGGTCGAGTGGACGACCACCTCGCCCGACGACCTCACCCGGGTCGGCCGGCAGGATTCGACGATCTTCGGCGGCGACGGGCGCGGCGGGTTCATCGTGCCCGAGTTCAGCAGCGTCTTCGACGGGGCAGCGGCCTTCGTGCGGCTCATCGGTCTGGTGGCGCGGACGCAGCTCACGCTCAGCCAGATCGACGCGCGGATCCCGCGGGCGCACGTCATCAAGCGGGACATCGCGACGCCGTGGGCGGTGAAGGGGCTCGTGATGCGGCGGGTGGTCGAGGCGGCCGGCAGCAGGTCGGTGGACACCACCGACGGCGTGCGGGTCGTGGAGGCCGACGGGCGGTGGGTGATGGTGCTGCCGGACCCGGCCGAGGCCGTCACCCATCTGTGGGCCGAGGGGCCCGACGACACCTCCGCGCAGGCGCTGCTCGACGAGTGGGCGCGGGTGGTCGAGAGCGCAGGTCGCTGACCAGATGACGGGCGGGGGCCGGGCGGCGGCGGGACGGAGCCGCCCGGCCTTTCGTGGGGCCATTCGGCGGTAGGGCGTGCGACGTGCGACGATGTGCGGCATGTCGCAGCAGCCCCCCGTTCGGAGCACCGGTTCTCCGCCTCCGCGTCCGGACGCGTCGATGTCGCTGCTGAACAACGTGATGGACCACGCGCTGGACGACGGGTACGCGGAGGCGACCGCCCGGCGCGCGGCCGAGGGCGGTGCCCTTCCGAAGCCGCTGCGGGCCAAGCTCGGTCTCGCGGCCGGACTGGTGCTGGCCGCCGCCGTGGTGACCGTCGGCGCGGCCGAGGCGCGGATCTCGGCCCCCGTCGTCGCCAAGGAGCGGCAGGAGCTCATCGACCGGATCGAGGGTGAGAACGAGGCGGCCGACGGGCTGGAGCGGGACGTCGAGCGGATCCGCGCCGAGGTCGGTGACCGGCAGCGGGCGGCGCTCCAGGAGCACGGCGGTGACCAGGGCGAACTGGTCGCGCTGCTGTCCGGTGCCACGCCCGTGCAGGGGCCCGGGGTGAAGCTCGTGGTCGACGACGCCAAGGGTTCCGACAGCGGGGGAGGCGGGCCGCGCGAGAGCGCCGGCTTCTCCGACACCGGGCGGGTGCGGGACCGCGACATGCAGCGGGTGATCAACGGGCTGTGGGAGTCCGGCGCCGAGGCCGTGTCGATCAACGGACAGCGGCTGACCTCGCTCTCCGCGATCCGGGCCGCGGGCGACGCCATACTCGTCGACAACCGGCCGCTCGTGCCGCCGTACACCGTGCTCGCCGTCGGCGACGGCCAGCGGCTGAACACCGCTTTCCAGGACAGCGCGGACGGGCAGTACCTGCACGCGCTGGTGGAGAACTTCGGGATCCGCAGCAGCATCTCGGTCGAGGGCGCGCTGAGCCTTCCGGCCGCGCCGAGCCTGATCGTACGTACAGCTGAGCCGCTGGGGGCCGGGGCGGCGACGCCGACCGGCCGGGCCACGGCCGACAAGGGGAAGGCAACATCGTGATCGCCGTACTGGGCCTGATCGTCGGAGTCGTGGCCGGACTGCTGGTCCGGCCCGAGATTCCGGCGGTCGTCGAGCCCTATCTCCCGATCGCCGTGGTCGCCGCCCTCGACGCGGTCTTCGGCGGCCTGCGGGCCATGCTCGACGGGATCTTCGTCGACAAGGTCTTCGTCGTCTCCTTCCTCTCCAACGTGGTCGTGGCCGCGCTGATCGTCTTCCTCGGCGACAAGCTCGGCGTCGGCGCGCAGCTCTCCACCGGTGTCGTCGTCGTGCTCGGCATCCGGATCTTCTCCAACGCGGCCGCGATCCGCCGCCATGTCTTCCGGGCGTGAGGCCGATGAGTGTGAACCCGAACGAGCAGCCCGGACCGGGTGGCGAGGAGCCGAAGGCCGCGGAGGCGCCGCAGCCGGCCGGGCAGCGGGAGACGCCGGAGGCCCCGGCGGCCTTGCCCGGGCCCATGCCCGCGTCCGTGGAGGGCGGTGAGAGCGCTCCCGAGGGGGCTGTGTCCTCCCCGGAGGCCGCGGCCGGTGCCGGGGGCGCGCCGGACGGGCGGCGGCGCCTGGCGGACGCCCTGTGGCCGCCGCGGGTGACGCGGGCCCAGCTCGTGGTGGCACTGCTCCTGGCCTGTCTCGGTTTCGGCCTCGCCATCCAGGTCTCCTCCACCAGCGAGGGCAGCGCGCTGCGCGGGGCCCGGCAGGAGGACCTCGTACGGATCCTCGACGAGCTCGACGACCGCACGCAGCGCCTGGAGGACGAGAAGGCGCGGCTCGAGAAGCAGCGGTCGGAGCTGGAGTCCAGCTCGGACCAGGCCGAGGAGGCCCGCCGCCAGACGCAGGAGAAGGAGCGGCAGCTCGGGATCCTGGCCGGCACGGTGGCCGCCGAGGGCCCCGGCATCACGCTGACCGTGACCGACCCGGTCGGGGCGGTCGAGTCCGACATGCTGCTCGACGCCATCCAGGAGCTGCGCGCGGCCGGTGCCGAGGCGATCCAGGTCGACGGTGTGCGGGTGGTGGCCAACAGTTATTTCACCGGCGGCGGTGATGACATGCGGATCGATGGAACGCAGGTGACCGCTCCGTACGTCTTCAAGGTCATCGGCAAGCCCGAGGATCTCGAGCCCGCGCTCAACATCCCCGGTGGCGTCGTGCAGACCCTGGAGAAGGAGCAGGCCACGGCCACGGTGGAGCGGTCGGCGAAGATCGTCGTCGACGCCTTGCGACCCGCGAAGCGGCCTGACTACGCTCGGTCGTCCTCCCCGTGAGAGAGGGGGTGGGGGGTCCCGCGACATGGGCTGGAGCGTTGCGGGGGGTCGGCGCACCACAACGGTGGTGCGTGGTGGAAACTGTCCGGAGGATACGGACGTTGTGAAGGTGTCCGGGTCGGCAGGTGTGATGGATCTCGGTTCGTCCTGCCCCACGGGCGGGTCTGTTTCGGTCAAGGGGAATCGCCCGTGAAGTTGTTTGCGAAGTTGTTCGGCAAGAGCGCACGCGAGGACGGCGGCAACGCCAGGCACCGCGCGCCGCGCCACGCCCAGAGCGAGGAGCAGGGCGGCGAGCGCCCGCTCTTCCGTGACGAGGTCGGTGGCGACATTCCGGGCGCGCAGGGCGCGTCGTCTGTTGACCACGCCGGTGCCGCGCGCATAGGTTTCGGTGAACCATCAACCTCAAGTACGGGTGGAGGGTTCAACCCCGATCCGTACGCGACCCAGACCTCCGCGGGGCAGCCGCGGCAGGAGGACGCGTCCATGCCGGTGTGTACGAGGTGCGGTCGCCGCAACGCGGCGGACAGCCGTTTCTGCTCCCACTGCGGTACGCCGCTGCGGGGCGGGATCGCCGCCGAGCGTCCCTCCGAGACGACGTCGACCATCTCGATCTCCGGTCTTGAGGCGTACGACGCGGAGACCACCGGTCAGATCGCGATCCCGGCGCTGTCCCCCGAGGCCCTCGCGGCCGTGGAGGCGCTGCCGCCGGGCTCCGCTCTGCTCGTGGTGCGCCGCGGTCCGAACTCGGGCAGCCGCTTCCTGCTGGACGGCGAGCTGACGACGGCCGGCCGACACCCGCAGAGCGACATCTTCCTGGACGACTTCACGGTCTCCCGGAGGCACGTCGAGTTCCGCCGGGGCCAGGACGGGCGGTTCACCGTCGCCGACGTCGGCAGCCTCAACGGCACCTACCTCAACCGTGAGCCGATCGACTCCGTCGTGGTGCTGAACAACGGCGACGAGGTGCAGATCGGCAAGTACCGGCTGGTCTTCTACGCGAGCCAGCGAGGCGTCTGACACACGCCTGGCGGAGATCCTTCAGGAAAGGTCCATGGTGCGAACACCGATGGGCGGTGCCGGCTCCGGCACCGCCACCGCGGGCGACCGGCTGGTGAGTATCGGCACCGTGCTGAACCAGCTGCGGGACGAGTTTCCCGAAGTGACGATCTCCAAGATCCGCTTCCTGGAGGCCGAGGGGCTCGTCGAGCCCCGTCGTACGGCCTCCGGGTACCGGAAGTTCAGCCCGCAGGACGTGGAGCGGCTCGCCGCCGTCCTGCGGATGCAGCGTGACCACTATCTTCCGCTGAAGGTCATCAGGGAGCATCT
The DNA here is from genome assembly GCF_044541975.1 of Streptomyces sp. NPDC085460. Lineage (NCBI taxonomy): Bacteria > Bacillati > Actinomycetota > Actinomycetes > Kitasatosporales > Streptomycetaceae > Streptomyces > Streptomyces sp. NPDC085460. The sequence continues at coordinate 587,264 of NZ_JBITTO010000004.1, read as the reverse complement.
CGACGCCCTCGCCCGCGGCGAGCAGGTGACGCTGCCCGCGCCCGGACGGCGGCGTGATCTGCTGGACGGGCTGCTCGACCCGCCCGCGGACGGCGAGAGCGGGGACCGGCCGACCGCCGCGCGCCTCGGCCGCGCGGAGCTGGTCGCCGCGGCCGGGGTCACCGAGGTCGAGCTGGCGGAGTGGGAGTCGTACGGCCTGATCGGCGAGAGCGAGGGCGGCGGCTACGACGCGGAGACCGTGAACGTGGCCCGGATCGTCGCCGACCTGGGGCGCTTCGGCCTCGAACCCCGGCATCTGCGCGCCGTGAAGGCGTCCGCGGACCGGGAGGCCGGGCTGATCGAGCAGGTGGTGGCGCCGCTGCGCCGGCATCGCAACCCCCAGACCAGGGCCCACGCCGAGGAGACGGCGGCCGAGCTGGCGCAGCTGTCGGTGCGGCTGCACGCCGCGCTGGTGCAGACGGCCCTCGGGATCCGCCTCCAGTGACCCTTCGGTGACGTTCTCCGGCGGCTCCCCGGCGGGGCGCGGAGGGGGTTCCGGGGCGGGCCGCGGGGGCGCCGGCCGGGGGCCCGACTATCCAAACCGGTCGGGCACGTCCTAGGGTTGCTGTGTGAACGAGCTCGACGTTGTGGGTGTCCGGGTGGAAATGCCCTCCAACCAGCCGATCGTGCTCCTGCGTGAGGTGGGGGGCGACCGGTACCTGCCCATCTGGATCGGACCCGGCGAGGCGACCGCGATCGCCTTCGCCCAGCAGGGCATGGCGCCGCCCAGGCCGCTGACGCACGACCTGTTCAAGGACGTGCTGGAGGCCGTGGGCCAGGAGCTCACCCAGGTGCGCATCACCGATCTGCGGGACGGGGTGTTCTACGCCGAGCTGGTCTTCGCCAGCGGCGTGGAGGTGAGCGCGAGGCCGTCGGACGCGATAGCCCTGGCCTTGCGGACCGGTTCGCCGATCTTCGGCAGCGACGGGGTCCTCGACGACGCCGGCATCGCGATCCCCGACGAGCAGGAGGACGAGGTGGAGAAGTTCCGCGAGTTCCTCGACCAGATCTCGCCCGAGGACTTCGGGAGCCAGTGACCCGCGGCCGGTCGGTGCCGGTGAGCCGTCGGTGCCGGTGAGCGGTGCCGGTGACCGGTAGGAGGCGGCGGAGGCCGGTCGGTGCCGGTGAGCGGTCGGTGCCGGGCGCGGGGCGGGTGAGGGCGCGGAGGGGGCGACCGGAGAGCGCTGTCGGCGCATTCGAGTAGCCTTTCCCCGGAGTGGGATACGTGAAACCACTCTCTGGGTGATTATCACTCGGCGTGCCGAGTGTGGCGATCGTTGACGCACCCCGAGCGACTGCCTACCTTCGAGTGGGCAGGTCAAGGACGGAGGGTCGGCGTGATGAGCAGCGCGGACGGTACGGCAGGGAGCTCGCTCGGACGCGTGTCCGAGGAGAGCGGTCCGTATCCGCTTCACGGCAGTGTGGGCGACTTCGGTACGGAGACGAGCGCCGGGCCGGCGGACGAGGCGATCGGCTATCGCGGTCCGACGGCCTGCGCCGCCGCCGGCATCACCTACCGCCAGCTGGACTACTGGGCGCGCACCGGGCTCGTCGAGCCGAGCGTGCGGCCCGCGTACGGCTCGGGGACGCAGCGGCTCTACAGCTTCCGGGACGTCGTCGTCCTGAAGATCGTCAAGCGGTTCCTGGACACGGGCGTCGCCCTCCAGAACATCCGGGCCGCCGTGCAGCACCTGCGCGCCCGGGGCTTCCGCGACCTGGAGCGGATGACGCTGATGAGCGATGGTGCGACCGTCTACGAGTGCTCCTCGCCCGACGAGGTCGTCTCCCTGCTCCAGGGCGGGCAGGGCGTCTTCGGCATCGCGGTGGGGGTCGTCTGGCGGGACGTCGAGTCGGCGCTGTCCCAGCTGCACGGAGAGCGTGTGGACACCGGGGAGACGCTGGTCCGGCACAACCCGCAGGACGAGCTGGCCCGGCGGCGGCGCGACCGGGCCGTCTGAGGCCGTCCCGGATGCTTCATCCCGGCGGTCCTCCGCGCAGGGTAACCCCCGGCCGGTGCGGGCCCGTCGCCCGTACGGGCGATTGTCAGTGGCGTGAGGCAGCATCGGAGACGTGAGAGCCGCCCCCACGATCCTGCATCTGGACATGGATGCCTTCTTCGCCGCGGCCGAGCAGGCGTCGAAGCCGAGCCTGCGCGGCAAACCGGTCGTCGTGGGCGGGCTCGGGCCGCGCGGGGTGGTCGCCACGGCCTCGTACGAGGCGCGGCGCTTCGGGGTGCACTCGGCGATGCCGATGGGGCAGGCGAGGCGGCTCGCGCCCAACGCCGCGTACCTGGTGCCGCGCTTCGCCTTCTACCGGGCGATCAGCGGGCAGGTCATGGAGCTCCTGGGGCGGCTTTCGCCGCTGGTGGAGCCGCTCAGTCTCGACGAGGCGTTCGTGGACCTGGAGGCCGGCGGGCTGGCGGACGACAGCGCGGGCGCGCGGGCCGTGGGGGAGCGGCTGCGGGCCGAGATCCTGGCGACGACGGGGCTGACCGGATCGGTGGGGCTCGCCGGGTCGAAGATGCTCGCGAAGATCGCCTCGGAGGAGGCGAAGCCGGACGGGCTCGTGCTGTACGAGCCGGGCACCGAGCGGGCGCTGCTCGCGCCCCGGTCGGTGCGGATCATCCCGGGGGTGGGGCCGGCCACCGGGGACCATCTGCGGCGGGCCGGGATCACGACGGTCGCGGACGTGGTGGAGGCCGGCGAGGACGAGCTCGTACGGATCCTCGGGCGGTCGCACGGGGCCTCGCTGTACCGGATGGCGCTCGGGCACGACGACCGGCCCGTGGTGGCCGAGCGGGACGCCAAGTCGGTCTCCGTCGAGGACACCTTCGACATCGACCTGCACGACCGGCTGCGGATCCGGCTGGAGGTGGAGCGGCTGGCGGAGCGGTGCGTGGCGCGGCTGCGGGGCTCGGGGCACTCGGGGCGGACGATCGTGCTGAAGGTGCGCCGGTTCGACTTCTCGACGCTGACCCGGTCCGAGACCCTGCGCGGGCCGACGGACGATCCGCTGGTGGTGCGGGAGGCGGCGGAGCGGCTCCTCGAACTGGTGGACACCACGGGCGGGGTGCGGCTCCTCGGGGTCGGGGTGAGCGGGCTCGCCGACTACACGCAGGAGGACCTGTTCGCCCAGGCGGAGGCGGAGGCGGAAGCGGGGGCCGGGGCGGACTCCTCCGGCACGGCGGCGGAGGAGGCGGGGCGGGGGGCCGCCGGGGAAGCCGCCGGGCCGCCGGGGGCCGGGGACGCGGCGGCGGACGGCGTGGCCGGGCCGGGGACGGCCGTGGAGGCCGTCGTACGCCGGTGGGCGCCCGGGCACGACGTGCGGCACGCGGTACTGGGCGCCGGCTGGGTGCAGGGCAGCGGGCTCGGGCGGGTCACCGTCCGGTTCGAGGAGCCCGGCAGTACGGCACCGGGGCGGGTGCGGACCTTCGCGGTGGACGATCCCGAGCTGGAGCCGTCGGATCCGCTGCCGCTGGTGCCCGGCGGCGTCACGGGGGCGGAGGGAGCGGACGCCCCGGCGGCCCGCGCCGGTGCCGGTTCGGTGGGTGAGGTGGGCGCCGCGTGACGTGTCCGGCGGCGGGCGCGCGGCCGGCGTGGCCGGGCGCGTGCGCCGGGCTGGGCGGATGGGCGCGGGCAGGTGCCCCGATCAGTGGTCCCGCGCCGGTCGGGAGCGCCGCGGAGGCCGTCCGGTGCGAAACCGGCCCCGGAGATCGGAAGTCGGTCAGGCCCGGAGTCGGCCGGGTGGATCGGAATCCGGCCGTTCCGGAGTCGATCCGGCGGGAAAGAAGGCGGACGGGGCCCGACCGGACAGGGCGGAAGGCCGTACGCGCGGCCCGACCGGGCAATACGGAAGGCCCTGCCCCCGGCCCGACCGGGCAAGGGGCAAGGCGGAAGGCCCGTGCGCCGTAACCCGGAGGCGGGGCCCTACGCTGCGTCGTCCTGGCCGGCCAGGCGGCCGAAGTCGGGGATCGCGTCCGGCGGCGGGAGGGTCAGCTCGTAGTGGCGGTAGAGCTGGAGCTCCTGCTCGGGGGAGAGGTGACGGCCCACGCCGAAGTCCGGGGCGTCCTTGATCAGGGAGCGCTCGAAGGGGATGTGGAGACCGTCGTCGGCCAGCTCGCTCGGCTCCAGCGGGACGAACGCGTCCCGGCTGAACAGGCCGGTGCGGACGGCTGCCCACTCGGGCACGCCGGTCGCGTCGTCCAGGTACACCTCGTCCACGGTTCCGATCTTGTGCCCGTTCCGGTCGTACGCCTTGCGGCCGATCAGGCTGCGCGGATCGATGTCGGTCTGCACGGTCCCTCCAACTGGTCGCAACTGCTCTACACCCCTACGAAAGTGCACATCTGGGATGTCGGCCACTTGAGCGATGCGGGCGACAACCGCGCTGGTAGGCTGGCTGTGGCTGTCGACACCGTGCGGGAGAGTCCTCCGGAGAAGGTTTCCGGGGGCGCCGAAGGAGCAAATCCTCCCCGGAATCTCTCAGGCACCCGGTACCGCGCGGGCGAGGTCACTCTGGAAAGCAGGGCGGGAGTCCGACGGCATCCGCTCTCACCGACGGTGAAAGCCGGCGTGCCCACGGGCGTGCCGGTGAAGCTCTCAGGTTGAGATGACAGAGGGGGAGGCCGTCCGGGCACCCGCGCCGTGGTGCCCCTCGCAGGTCGTGACGACCAGGAGGCCCCCGCATCATGACCGCCAACCGCACCCCGCTCTCCGAGCTCGAGCAGGGCATCCCCTTCGAGCAGCGGCACATCGGACCCGACGCCGAGGCGCGGGCCAAGATGCTCGCCCAGGTCGGCTACGGCTCGCTCGACGAGCTGACCGCCGCCGCGGTACCGGACGTCATCAAGAACGCCGACGCGCTGGACCTGCCGGGAGCCCGCACCGAGGCCGAGGTCCTCGCCGAGCTGCGCGCGCTCGCCGGCCGCAACGAGGTCCTCGCCCCGATGATCGGCCTCGGCTACTACGGCACCTTCACCCCGCCGGTCATCCTCCGCAACGTCATGGAGAACCCGGCCTGGTACACGGCGTACACGCCCTACCAGCCGGAGATCTCGCAGGGCCGCCTGGAGGCGCTGCTCAACTTCCAGACGATGGTCGCCGACCTCACCGGTCTGCCGACCTCCGGCGCCTCCCTCCTCGACGAGGGCACCGCCGCCGCCGAGGCCATGGCGCTCTCCCGCCGCGTCGGCAAGGTCAAGAACGGCGTGTTCCTGATCGACGCCGACACCCTGCCGCAGACCATCGCCGTCATCGAGACGCGCGCCGAGCCGACCGGTGTCGAGGTCGTCGTCGCCGACCTGAGCGAGGGCATCCCGGCCGAGATCGCCGAGCGCGGGGTCTTCGGCGTCCTCCTCCAGTACCCGGGCGCCTCGGGTGCCGTCCGCGACATCAAGCCGCTGATCGACCGCGCCCACGAGCTCGGCGCGATCGTCACCGTCGCCGCCGACCTGCTCGCCCTCACGCTGCTCGTCTCGCCCGGCTCGCTCGGCGCCGACATCGCCGTCGGCACCACCCAGCGCTTCGGCGTCCCGATGGGCTTCGGCGGCCCGCACGCCGGCTACATGGCCGTCCAGGACAAGCACGCCCGCTCCCTTCCCGGCCGCCTCGTCGGCGTCTCCGTCGACGCCGACGGAAACAAGGCGTACCGCCTCGCACTCCAGACCCGCGAGCAGCACATCCGCCGCGAGAAGGCCACCAGCAACATCTGCACCGCGCAGGTGCTCCTCGCCGTGATGGCCGGCATGTACGCCGTCTACCACGGTCCGGACGGTCTCAAGCAGATCGCCCAGCGCACCCACCGGTACGCGGCGATCCTCGCCGCCGGTCTGACCGCCGGGGGCGTCGAGCTCACCCAGGGCGCGTTCTTCGACACGATCACCGCCCGCGTCCCCGGCCGCGCCGACGCCGTCGTCGCCGCCGCCCGCGAGGCCGGCGTCAACCTGTACCGGGCGGACGCCGACCACGTCTCGGTCTCCTGCGACGAGACCACCGGCCGCGCCCAGCTCGCCGCCGTCTGGGGCGCCTTCGGCGTCGACGCGGACGTGGAGGCCCTGGACGCCGCCACCGAGGACGGCCTTCCCGCGGGACTGCTGCGCTCCGACGCGTACCTGACCCACCCGGTCTTCCACGCGCACCGCTCCGAGACCTCGATGCTGCGCTACCTGCGCCGCCTCTCGGACCGCGACTACGCGCTCGACCGCGGCATGATCCCGCTCGGCTCCTGCACCATGAAGCTGAACGCGACCACCGAGATGGAGCCGGTGACCTGGCCCGAGTTCGGCCAGATGCACCCCTTCGCGCCGATCGACCAGGCCCAGGGCTACGCCACGCTCATCACCGAGCTGGAGGAGCGTCTGGCCGAGGTCACCGGCTACGACAAGGTCTCGATCCAGCCCAACGCCGGGTCGCAGGGCGAGCTGGCCGGACTCCTCGCGGTCCGCGCCTACCACCGCGCCAACGGCGACGAGCAGCGCACCGTCTGCCTCATCCCGTCCTCCGCGCACGGCACCAACGCCGCCTCCGCCGTGATGGCCGGCATGAAGGTCGTCGTCGTCAAGACCGCGGAGGACGGCGAGGTCGACGTCGAGGACCTGCGCGCCAAGATCGCGCAGCACCGCGACGAGCTCTCCGTGCTGATGATCACCTACCCGTCGACGCACGGCGTCTTCGAGGAGCACGTCGCCGACATCTGCGCCGAGGTCCACGAGGCCGGCGGCCAGGTGTACGTCGACGGCGCCAACCTCAACGCCCTGGTCGGCCTCGCCAAGCCGGGCCACTTCGGCGGCGACGTCTCGCACCTCAACCTGCACAAGACCTTCTGCATCCCGCACGGCGGCGGCGGCCCGGGTGTCGGCCCGGTCGGCGTCCGCGCCCACCTCGCCCCGTACCTGCCGAACCACCCGCTCCAGCCCACCGCGGGCCCGGAGACCGGCGTCGGCCCCATCTCGGCCGCCCCGTGGGGCTCCGCCGGCATCCTGCCGATCTCCTGGAGCTACGTCCGCCTGATGGGCGGCGAGGGCCTCAAGCGCGCCACCCAGGTCGCCGTCCTCGCGGCGAACTACATCGCCAAGCGCCTGGAGCCGCACTACCCGGTGCTGTACACCGGCCCGGCCGGGCTCGTCGCCCACGAGTGCATCGTGGACCTGCGCCCGCTGACCAAGGCCACCGGCGTCTCCGTCGACGACATCGCCAAGCGCCTGATCGACTACGGCTTCCACGCGCCGACCATGTCCTTCCCGGTCGCCGGCACGCTGATGATCGAGCCGACCGAGTCCGAGGACCTGGCCGAGCTGGACCGTTTCTGCGACACGATGATCGCGATCCGTGCCGAGATCGAGAAGGTCGCCTCCGGCGAGTGGCCCGCCGAGGACAACCCGCTGGCGAACGCCCCGCACACGGCGGCGGCGCTCGGCGGCGAGTGGACCCACGCCTACGACCGTGACGTGGCGGTCTTCCCCGCCGGCGTCTCGGCCGCCGACAAGTACTGGCCGCCGGTCCGCCGCATCGACGGCGCCTTCGGCGACCGGAACCTGGTCTGCTCCTGCCCGCCGCTGGACGAGTACGACCACTGACCGCAGGCATGACAGAGGGCCGGTCCGGAGTCTCCTCCGGGCCGGCCCTCGGCCGTGCCCGAGCGGCGGTCAGGCCGCCGTCGTCACCCGGCCCGTCGTGAGCGGCCGGTGCGGAGCGATGATCTGCCCGTCCGGCAGCAGTTCGCCGGTGTCCTCGAAGAGCAGGACACCGTTGCACAGCAGGCTCCAGCCCTGCTCCGGGTGGCACGCCACAGGATGGGCGGCCTCGCGGTCGGCGGAGTCGGCGGTGGGACAGGCAGGCTGGTGCTCGCACATGGGTGGGTTCTTTCGCTGCGTCGTGGTGGATGTCCTGCGGCTCGTCGCGCTCATGGCCGCCCCCGTCGGTCGGTTCGGTTCCGGTCCCCAGTCTTGCCGCACGGACGGTCTTCCGCAGGTATTTCGCGTCAGCTCGTCCTCTCCTGGGAAGACGCATCACCCGCAGGGGCGGTTCAGGTCAACACCCCCGCTATTTCGGGTGGTTCGGGATGGCCCGAGCGGGCTAGTCCGTACGGGAGGGGTGTTCGGCGACGGCGTTCGGGCACGGTTTCCGGACAGCAGTGCGCCCCGTGACCCGGTCGGGTCACGGGGCGGTGCGCGGGGCCGGATCAGGCGGGCGCGGGCGCCGCGGAGCCGAGCAGCGGCGGCGGCGCGAGCCGGGTGCTGAGCACGGGCAGCAGATCCGCCACCCGGTAGGGGCGGTTGGCGGCGATGCCGGGCGGCGCCGGGGCGAGCGGCACGAGGACGTCGGCGGACTCGGCCGCCGGGTCGGCGCCGTCCGGGTCCGGCTCGGCGTGCAGCCACAGCGTCAGCATGTACAGCTCCGGCACCGAGAGCAGCCGCGGCTCGTACGTGCCCGGCAGCGCCTCGGCCTGGACCAGGGCGCGTTCCGTGGCGGCGACGTACGGCCCCTCGAAGAAGTGCGAGAAGGACCAGCCGTCCGGGGTGAGCATGGTGTCCGCGGCGGCGATCGCCCGGTCCCCGCTCCGGATCAGGAACCGCCAGCCGACGAGTCGGGTGCCGGGCGCCTGCCCCGGCGCCTCGGAGATCCTCAGCACATGGACGGGCAGCGGGAGTTCGGGGCTCAGCGGCCCCGGCGCGGCCCGCAGGGCCGGGGTGCGGGCCTCGCGGACGGCCGTGGGCGAGCCGAGTGCAGCGAGGACGCTGCGGAGGGCGGGCGCGGGGGCCGGGGAGGGTCGGAGCATCGTGTGGGTCGCCTCTCGCTCAGGAGACACGGGGATACGGGAACGCACGGCCAAGGGACTGGTACGACGGCGCTGTCGGCGGCGGGGGCGGAGCGGGGGGCCATGGGTCATGGCCGTCGCCGGCGCTCTGCCTCGTCCGCGGAGTTTATACGACACGTGTTCACAGAGTGTTTCCGCTAGACGCCGCCGATATTCCTGACAAGACCTCATCAGGCCGCGTGCGGTGGATCGTGGAGCGGAATCGGAGCGAAGACAGGATCTCCGTCCTCGCATTCCCCGGCAAGCCGGACGTCAGAATTCCGAAAGTCGTGCCGCCCGCACCGGCAGGGCAATATGACAGTGGTATATGTCGTCAGCCGGTCCGGAGGTGGAGGGCCGTGCGCGCGGCGGCAGGTTCGTACCAGACTATCCGCGGAGCGGCCGGAAACGCAGGCGTTGTCGATCAGTGGCGTGGGCATCATCGTCCGTACGCGCGGCCCGCCCGGGCCGCCCACGCGGGAGGTACGCCTCGATGGGGGAGAAGGTCGCGACGGACGGCTTCGGCCCGGCCGACCGGCAGCGCTACCGGCGCAAGCTCCAGCAGTGTCTGGCGGGGCTCGCCCGGCTCCTCGCGGAGCAGCGGTTCGACCGTCCGCGGAACCTCATGGGCGTCGAGATCGAACTCAATCTCACAGGTTCCGACGGACTCCCGCGGATGTTGAACGACGCCGTCCTCGAAAAGATCGCCAGCGCTGATTTCCAGACCGAACTCGGAATGTTCAACCTGGAAGTGAACATCGCTCCGCGGCGGCTCGGGGGCCGGGTTTTCGACCGGCTCGCGGAAGAGCTGAGAACCGGCCTGGGATATGCCGACCGCAAGGCGGCCGAAGTCGACGCCGGCGTCGTCATGATCGGCATACTGCCGACCCTCTCGCAGCGCGATCTCGTCTTCGAGAACCTTTCCGCCGCCGACCGCTACGCCCTGCTCAACGACCAGATCCTGGTCGCCCGCGGGGAACACATCACCGTCGACATCCAGGGCGTCGAACGGCTCCGGCACACCGCGGAGTCGATCATCGCGGAGGCCGCCTGCACGTCGGTCCAGCTGCACCTCCAGGTCACCCCGGCCCGCTTCGCCTCCGTCTGGAACGCGGCCCAGGCCGTCGCCGGCGTGCAGATAGCCCTGGGCGCCAACTCGCCCTTCGTCTTCGGCCGCGAGGTGTGGCGCGAGTCCCGTCCGCCGCTCTTCCAGCAGGCGACCGACACCCGCCCGCCGGAGCTCCAGTCGCAGGGGGTGCGGCCGCGCACCTGGTTCGGCGAGCGGTGGGTGGACTCGGTGTACGACCTCTTCGAGGAGAACGTGCGCTACTTCCCCTCGCTGCTGCCGCTCTGCGACGAGGAGGACCCGCTGCGGGTCCTCGACGACGGCGGGGTGCCGCAGCTCAAGGAGCTCGTCCTGCACAACGGCACCGTCTACCGCTGGAACCGGCCGGTCTACGGCTGGATGGACGGCGTCCCGCACCTGCGGGTGGAGAACCGGGTGCTGCCCGCGGGGCCCACGGTCACGGACGTCCTCGCCAACGCCGCCTTCTACTACGGGCTCGTCCGCTCGCTCGCCGACGACCCGCGCCCGGTCTGGAAGCGGATGGCGTTCGAGGACGCCGAGGCCAACTTCGACACCGCGTGCCGGTACGGCATCGAGGCGGAGCTGCGCTGGCCCCGGCCGGGCCGCGCGGGCGGGACGGCGGTGCTGCCCGCGGTACGCCTCGTCCTCGACGAGCTGCTGCCGCTGGCCGCGGCGGGGCTCGACGCCTGGCACGTCGACCCGGCGGACCGCGACTTCTACCTGGGCGTCATCGAGCAGCGGTGCCGGCGCCGGGCCAACGGCGCGTCCTGGCAGGCCGACACCTTCCACCGGGCCCTGGAGTCCGGCCTCGACCGGGACGCGGCCCTGGCGGCGACGACCCGCCGGTACCGCGAGCTGATGCTGGAGGGCGAGCCGGTGCACACCTGGGCGGTGGGGGCCGAGGGCGCCTGAGACGGCGCCGGGCGAGGGCCTGGAGGGCGTGCCGGGCGGGGGCTGGAGGGGCGGGCGTGCCTGGTAGGGCCTGGAGGGGCGTGTCGGGCGGGGCCTGGAGGGCGCTCCGGGTGGGGCCTGGAGAGGCGGCGTGCCGGGCGGGGGCTTGGACGGCGCTCCGAGCGGTGGGGCCTGGACGGCGCTCCGGGTGGGGCCTGGGCGGCGTTCCCGGCGGGGCCTGGATGGCGTTCTGGGTGGGCCGTCGCGGATGATCGTCGTACGGGGGACCCGCCGGTGGTCCCCGAGACGGTCGTGACGGGAACGGGAGCCGGGCGTGGTGTCGGAACAAAGGGTCGTGGACACGGCCCCGGGCGGTCTCTCGCGGCGGGTGCTGGGCTCCGAGACGCTCATCGTGCTCGCGCTCTCGCTCGGCGCGAGCGCGGTCTCCTCGCTCATCAGCTTCATCGGCTCCCTGACCCGGCCCGGCGCCCTCAAGGAACAGGCCGCCAACCTCAACGGGTCGTACGCCCCCGACCGCCCCTGGCTCGACCTCGCCTGGCAGCTCTTCGGCATCGCCACGGCCCTCGTGCCCGTGGTCCTCGTGGCGCACCTGCTGCTGCGGGAGGGGGCCGGGCTCAGGGCCATCGGCTTCGACCGGACCAGGCCGTGGCCGGACCTCGGGCGCGGGACGCTCGTCGCCGCCGGGATCGGCAGCGCCGGCCTCGCCTTCTACCTGGTGGCACAGGCGTCGGGCTTCAACCTCACGGTCGTCCCCGAGTCGCTGCCGGACGTGTGGTGGAAGTACCCCGTCCTGATCCTCTCGGCGATCCAGAACTCCGTCCTGGAGGAGGTCATCGTCGTCGGCTATCTGCTGCGCCGCCTCGGCCAGTTGGGCTGGTCGCCGATGGCCGCGCTGGTCGCGAGCTCGGTGCTGCGTGGCTCGTACCACCTGTACCAGGGCATCGGCGGCTTCATCGGCAACATGGTGATGGGCGTCGTCTTCGTGCTGCTCTACCGGCGCTGGGGGCGGGTCGGGCCGCTGGTGGTCGCCCACGCGCTGCTCGACATCGTGGCCTTCGTCGGATACGGGCTGCTGGCGGGGAAGGTGGACTGGCTGCCGACGGTGTGAGTCCGTGAGGGGGCGGTGAGGGGCGTACGGCATCGGTGCCGTACGCCCCTTCGTCGTACCGGAGCGGCGGCCGACGGCGTCAGGCGTGCAGGTCGCCGTCGATCACCGTCACCGCGTGGCCGGTCAGGAGGGTGCGGTCGCCGCGCAGGCGGGTGCGCACCAGACCGGTACGGGCCCCGCCCTGGAAGCCGGTGAGCTCGTCGCGGCCGAGGCGGGCCGACCAGTACGGCGCGAGCGCGGTGTGGGCGCTGCCGGTGACCGGGTCCTCGTCGATGCCGACGGCGGGGAAGAAGCCGCGCGAGACGAAGTCGTAGCCCAGGCCGGGGTCGGCGGCGAGGGCGGTCGCGATCACGCCGCGCGAGGAGTGGGCCTTGAGGGCGGCGTGGTCGGGGGCGAGGCCCCGGACGGTGGCCTCGTCGCGCAGTTCGACCACCAGGTCGCCGATGTGGGCGGCGGTGTCGTGGACGGCCAGGATCTCGGCGCCGAGCGCCTTCGCCAGGCCGTCCGGTGCCGGCACGGGGGTGAGCGAGGAGGTCGGGAAGTCCATGGTGATGCCGCCGTCCGCCTCGGTGACGGCCCCGAGGACGCCCGAGCGGGTGGCGAAGCGGACCGGGCCGGTCGCGGCGCCGGTGGTGTGCAGGACGTGGGCGGTGGCGAGGGTGGCGTGGCCGCACATGTCGACCTCGGTGGTCGGCGTGAACCAGCGCAACGCCCAGTCGGCCTCGCCGCCGGCGGGCAGCGGGTGCGCGAAGGCGGTCTCGGACAGGTTGACCTCGGCGGCCACCGCACGCAGCCAGGCGTCGTCCGGGAAGGAGTCGAGGAGGAGGACCCCGGCGGGGTTGCCCGAGAAGGGCCGGTCGGTGAAGGCGTCGACGATTCGGATGCGCATGTGCCGGACCGTACCGGGGGCCGGTGGGGGAGGGCCAAGGCCAATCCGGGACCGGCGGCCCCCGGAGGCCGTACGAGGGGTGGGGCAGTCGGTGGGTTGCTCACCGAACAGTTCCGATATATCGTTGAGGCATCGCGACAGTTCGACGATGTCATCTCACGAAAGGAGCGTTGCGATGCGTTCACATGGACACGACCACGGACACGAATTCGGTCACGGGCACGGCCCCGGTGCCGGGCGCGGGAACTGCGGGCCCGGACCGCGGGGCGACTTCGAGGGACGGCGTGCCGCCTTCGGGCCCTTCGGCCCCGGTTTCGGCGGCGGGCCCGGTTTCGGCGGCGGCCCCTTCGGGCGCGGCCGGGGCGGCGGCCGGGGACGGGCGCGGCGCGGTGACGTGCGCGCCTCGATCCTGGCGCTGCTGAAGGACCGCCCGATGCACGGCTACGAGATGATCCAGGAGATCGGCGAGCGCAGCGGCGGGGCGTGGAAGCCCAGCCCCGGCTCGGTCTACCCGACCCTCCAGATGCTGGAGGACGAGGGGCTGATCGTCAGCGCGAGCGAGGGCGGCAAGAAGCTCTTCTCGCTCACCGACGCCGGTCGCGAGGAGGCCGAGGCCGGTGCCGAGGCCCCTTGGGAGGAGGTCGGCCGCGGCGTCGACTGGGAGGCCATGAACGAGGTCCGGCAGGCCGGTTTCGGTCTGATGGAGGCGTTCGGGCAGGTCTGGAAGACCGGCAGCGCCGAGCAGCGGCAGAAGGCCGTCGGGGTCATCAACGAGGCCCGGAAGAAGCTGTATCTGATCCTCGCCGACGAGCACTGAGGCGCGGTGGGGACAGGGGAAGGGCCCCGGTGGCACACGCCACCGGGGCCCTTCCGCGTTCCGGGTGCCCGGCTCAGCCGACCAGGCCGGCGAGCTTGCGCAGCGACTCGTTGAGCGCCGCCGTCGCGGAGTCCTTCAGCTTCCCGGCCATCAGGGAGACCGCCGCTCCGGTGAAATCGCCGTCGATGCGGACCGTGGTCGCCCCGCCTTCGTCGGCGAGCGAGTAGCGGGTGCCGACGATCACGCCCATCGGGCCCTTGCCGCGGATGGCGAGGGTCCGGCCGTCCTCCAGCTCCTCGACGGTCCACAGCACCTCGGCCGGGAATCCCATGAGCTTCATGTTCTCGGTGAACGTGGAGCCGGCGGCCAGGGTCTCGGGACCGCCGTTCGGGAAGCTGGTGTGGGTGGCGTTCCACTCGCCGTACGAACCGAAGTCGGTGAGGCGTTCCCACACCTTCCCGGCCGGTGCCTCGATCCGTGCCTCCGCGCTGACTTCGGCCATGACGACCACCCCTTCACGCGTGCCCGCTGGGTTCTGGTGTCGCGGAACGTAGCCGGAGGGGCGTGAACATTCAATACTGATGAACCGTCAGTTCTGCGGCGGCCGGGCCCGTACCGCCGATCCACCAGATCTCGGCGGCGTCGAAGGAGTCCGACACGCGCGGGCCGCCGTCCTCCTCGTGCCGGTGGAACGCGGCCCAGAACAGATCGCCCGGCAGCGCCTCCCGGGGGGCGTACACCCGGTACACGAACTGCCGGCCGTCACCCGCGGCCAGGCCCACCATCCAGAACACACAAGGAGGACGCCCGGCACCGGCACATGGTTGCGTTCCGGGCGCGAGGCAAGGCGGCGCGCGCCCCGTACGGGAAATCGTCCGGATCTCCTCCCCGAGGAGGAGGGGCCGCGCGCGGGCGCACGACTCGGGTGGGACGCGGACATGGTTCTCCCGTGGGATGACCCGTGCGGGCGCGGCTGGTGAGGTGGGAGGGTGCACCCTCCCGTCCCGTCGCGCTCCGCCCGGCCCTCGGCCCACGCCGACCCCGCGCCGCTCCTCGCCACCGTGCTCGGCGCCGCCCGCCGCCGGGCCCTGCGGGACGGCGACCGCCAGGTGGACACCGCCCATCTGCTGCACGCCCTCGTCGAGTCCGACCCCGAGACCCGCGCCGCGTTCGACGGCGAACCACGGGTCGCCCGGGTCCTCGGCTACCTGGTCCAGCGTTCGATCGGATACGGGCTCCGCTGGCAGCGGTCCGGCGAGGGCGGGGGAGCCCCGGTCCCGCTGCCCGCCGTACGGGCCGAGGAAGGGACGCGGCGCCGCACCTCCCGCTGGTCCCCGGCGGCCGCGGCGGCCCTGGAGGAGGCGCTGCGGCGCGCCGCAGCCCGGGGGGAGCAGCAGCCCCGGGGGCTCGACCTGCTGGCCGGACTCGCCGCGGACCCGGGCAGCCGGGCCGGCGAGGTGCTGCGGCACGCCGGGATCGACCCGCCGGTGCTGCGCGCCCGGGCCGCGGCGCTCGCCTCCGGCCTCGCGCCGGCGAGTGGTGCCGCCGTCCTCGACGGGGATCCGGTGGGAGGGGCTGGGGGGACGGGGGGGCAGGTGGGGGCTGTGGAGACTGGGGGGACGGTGGGAAAGGCGGGGGCTGCGGAGACTGTGGGTCCTGTGGGGCCTGCGGAGACTGTCGGGCAGGCGGGGTAGGCAGGGTAGGCGGGGCAGGCGGGGCACGCGGGGCACGTAGGGCAGGTGGGGGCGGCGGGGCGGTTCGGGGCGGTGGACGCGGAGCGCTGAGTTCCGCCCCGGCGAGGGGGCTTCGGGGGCCGTCGTCTCAACAGGTGCGACGGGGGTTACACGCCTGACCGGGTCCTGACATGATGGCCCGATGCACGCGTCTCAGGGGAGAAGCGCCGGCCTGGGACTCGCCCTGGCCTCGGCCTTCGCATTCGGTGGTTCGGGAGTGGCGGCCAAGCCGCTGATCGAGGCGGGCCTCGATCCGCTCCATGTCGTCTGGCTCCGGGTCGCCGGCGCGGCGCTCGTCATGCTGCCCGTGGCCTGGCGCCACCGGGACCTGCTGCGCCGCAAGCCCGGCCTGCTCCTCGGCTTCGGCCTGCTCGCCGTGGCCGGCGTCCAGGCGTTCTACTTCGCCTCGATCTCCCGGATCCCCGTCGGCGTCGCCCTCCTCATCGAGTACCTCGCCCCCGCGCTGGTCCTCGGCTGGGTCCGCTTCGTACAGCGCCGGCCGGTCACCCGCGCCGCCGCCCTGGGCGTGGTGCTCGCCGTCGGCGGTCTCGCCTGCGTCGTGCAGGTCTGGTCGGGGCTGAGCTTCGACCTCCTCGGACTGCTCCTCGCGCTCGCCGCCGCCTGCTGCCAGGTCGGCTACTTCGTCCTCTCCGACCAGGGCTCCGACGAGGCCGAACCGGCGGATCCGCTCGGCGTCATCGCGTACGGACTGCTCATCGGCGCGCTGGTGCTCACGCTCGTCGCCCGCCCGTGGGGCATGGACACGGACGTGTTGGCCGGGACGGCCGACCTCGACGGGACCTCCGTACCGGCCTGGCTGCTGCTCGGCTGGATCATCCTGATCGCCACCGTCCTCGCGTACGTCACCGGCGTCGTCTCGGTGCGACGGCTCTCGCCGCAGGTCGCCGGGGTCGTCGCCTGCCTCGAGGCGGTCGTCGCGACCGTCCTCGCCTGGGTGCTGCTCGGCGAGCACCTGGAGGCGCCGCAGCTCATCGGCGGCGCGCTCGTCCTCGTCGGCGCCTTCATCGCCCAGTCCACCGCGCCGAAGCCGGCGTCGGAGGGGCCCGTCGCGGGCTCCGACGGCGGGGGCGGGGGCGGGGCCCCGGTGGCGGGCCATGGGGAGGCGAGGGAGGAGCTGTCGGGCGGTCGGTCCTAGGACGGCGGCGGCTTTCGCCGCTCCCGCCGTCTCTCACCGGCCTCGCTGTTCCAGTCGTTTCTCAT
Source organism: Streptomyces sp. NPDC085460 (assembly GCF_044541975.1). Classification (NCBI taxonomy): domain Bacteria; kingdom Bacillati; phylum Actinomycetota; class Actinomycetes; order Kitasatosporales; family Streptomycetaceae; genus Streptomyces; species Streptomyces sp. NPDC085460. The sequence goes on along the minus strand of NZ_JBITTO010000004.1, from coordinate 570,665 downwards.
CGGCCCTCGCTGTTCCAGTCGTTTCTCATCGGCCCCGCTGTTCCAGCCGTCCCTCACCGGACTCTCGCTGTCGCTGTCGTTCTCACCGTCCTCACGGAGCGTCCACGTGCCGAAGCCGCCGTCCGGCGCCGCGCTGCCCGTCGGGCGGGGTCTCGGCTACCTCGCCGTCGCGGGCATCGCCTGGGGCACCGCCGGGGCCGCCGGTTCCCTGGTGTTCCGGAGCAGCGACATGGGCCCCCTCGCCCTCTCCTTCTGGCGGTGCGCCGGCGGGCTCCTGCTGCTCCTCGTCGTCCCGGCGCTGCGATCACCGCGACGGCCGGGGCGGCGGGCCAGCGCGTCCGCCGGCCCGGCCGTCGCCGAGCCGCGCCGGACCCGGCTGATCCGGATCGTCGGCACCGGGGTCGGGCTCGCGGTCTTCCAGACCGCCTACTTCGCCGCCGTCGAGTCCACCGGGCTCGCCGTCGGCACCCTCGTCGCCCTCGGCGCGGGGCCCGTCCTCATCGCCGTCGGTGCCCGCCTCACCATGGGCGAGCGCCTCGGCCCCGGCGGGTTCGCCGCGGTCGTCGGCGCGCTCGCCGGGCTCGCCGTCCTCGTCCTGGGCGGCGGGGGAGCCGAGGTGCGGCCGGCGGGTGTCGGGTACGGCGTGCTCTCCGCCGCCGGGCTCGCCTCCTTCACCCTGCTCACCCGGTGGCTGGGCCGCACCGGCGCCGGCGCGGCCGGCTCGCTCGCGAGCACCGCGTGGACCTTCGGCGTCTCGGCGGTCGTCGTGCTGCCCCTGGCCGTCGCCGAGGGGCTGCTGCCGCACACGGACGACGCCGTGCGGCTGCTGCTCCTGCTGCTGTACGTGGCGGCGATCCCGACGGCCCTCGCCTACGCCCTCTACTTCGCCGGGGCCGCGGTCGTGCGGGCCGCCACCGTCTCCGTGATCATGCTCCTGGAGCCGGTCAGCGCGGCCCTCCTCGCCGTCACCCTCCTCGGCGAGGAGCTGACGGCGACGGCCGTCCTCGGGACCGTCCTGCTGCTCGCCGCCGTCACCGGACTCGCCCTGGCGGAGGCCCGGACGGCGGCGGCCGGGCGGCGGGAGCGCGCGGAGCCCGCGGCGGCGTAGGCGGTCAGGCGGCGTAGGCGGTTAGGACGCGCCGGTCAGCCTGCGGAGCTGGTGGGCGCGGGCGGCGAGGTCGCCGGGCCCGGCCCGCTCGGCGAGCCGGTCCGCGATCCTCTCCTGCGTCGCGACGGGTTTGTTGCCCGCGTACTTGAACTTCGCCCGTACCTCCGTCACCTCCAGGACCAGCCCCCGGATCCCGGGGAGCAGCCGGCCGAACGGGGCCTCGCCGGGGGCGACCCGGGCGGTCCCGCCGTCCGGCTGGAAGTGGGCGACCTGGCGGTTCAGCAGCTCGGCCTTCTCCTCCGGGTCGTCCACCACGCGCGCGGCGCACCGCAGCTGCACCGCCGCGTAGTACGAGGTCGGGGTCCCGTGCTCGGCGGGCGCGCCCTCGGGCGCCGTCCAGGGGCCGGGGGCGTACACGTAGTCGTCGACGACGCTGAGCAGCACCCGCGGATCGGCCTCCAGGGCGCGCCACAGCGGGTTGGGGCGGGCGAGGTGGAGGAGGACGCGGCCGTACGGGCCCGGCTCCGCCTCGTAGCGGAAGTGCGCGGGCTGGACCCAGGGCGGGTCGCCGGGCAGGCCGTTGACGGCGAGCTGGCCGAAGTCGTGGCGGGCGAGCCACGTGCGCCACTCGGTGTCGTCGGTGGCGGCGTCCCAGGGATGGATGAGCATGCCGGCCCCCTCAGCGCGCGGTGAGGTAGGCGGGCAGGGCGATCGACGGGTCCAGGTCCGCCGCCGGGACCGGGAGACCGGTGTGCGGGGCGACCGGGACCACGCCCGCCCAGTGCGGCAGCGCAAGGTCCTCGGCGTCGTCGTTCGGGCCCGCGTCGCGGACCTTGGCGGAGACCTCCTCCAGGTCGAGCCGGAGGACGGCGGTGGCGGCCAGCTCCTTGGCGTTCGCGGGCCGCGAGTCGGCGGCGCGGCCGGGGACGACCTGGTCGACGAGCGCGTCGAGGGCGGTGCGCAGCTCCTCGGGGTCGGTGACCTGGTGCGCGGTGCCGTGGACGACGACCGAGCGGTAGTTGAGCGAGTGGTGGAACGCGGAGCGGGCGAGGACCAGGCCGTCGACGTGGGTGACGGTGAGGCAGACCGGCAGCCCGGGAGCTTCGGGGCGGTCCGGGCTGGTGGCGGTGGCGTCGGTGCCGGCGCCGGCGGGGGCCGCGGGGGCGCGCTTGGGGTGGGCGGCCATGCGGAGCGGCCGGGAGCCGGTGGAGCCGTGGACGTACAGCCGCTCGCCGATCCGGCCGTAGAGGGTGGGCAGCACGACCGGTGCGCCGTCCCGTATGAAGCCCAGGTGGCAGACGTACCCCTCGTCGAGGATCGCGTGGACGAGCGCCCGGTCGTACGAGGCGCGCTGCCGGGCGCGCGTGGGCACGGTCCGGTCGGTGGGCGTGTACTCCGGGGAGGCTTCGGCGGAGGGCCGGCCCTCGGTCCGGTCGGCGGGGGAGCGGTCCGCGCTGCGGTCGGCGGGGGCTCGGTCCGCCAGGTGTTCGGTGGCGGTGGTCGTGGTGTTCATGGCGGGTCCCCTTGCCCTCTCTATTGCACTAGTGCATAATCTGGTTTGTGCTAGGAGAGTATCGGATCGAAGGTCGTCGCGCATCGGATATCGCCGCCAGTGTGGAGCGAGGCGTGGGGACGGGGGCTCTGGAGCCTGGGCAAGCTCTCCCGCCCATGCGGGAGTTGGCGGCGCTCCTGGGGGTGAATCCGAACACCGTCGCCGCCGCGTACCGCACCCTTCGGGAGCGCGGGGTCATCGAGACCGACGGGCGGCGCGGCAGCCGGGTGCGTCCGCGACCCGCGACCACCGCGCGCGGCTCGCTGCGCGTCGAGGCACCGCCCGGTGTCCGGGACCTCAGCGGCGGCAACCCCGACCCCACCCTGCTGCCGGCGCTCGACGGGGCCTTCGCCGAGGCGGCCCGGCGGTACGCCGAACGGCCCGGCCTTTACGGCGAGGCGCCCGTCGACCCCGGCTTCGCCCGGCTCGCGCGCGCCGCCTTCGACGCCGACGGCGTCCCCGACGGACCGATCGGTGTGGCCTCCGGCTCCCTCGACGCCATCGAGCGGATCCTCGCCGTCCGCCTCAGGCCGGGTGACGCCGTCGCCGTCGAGGACCCCGGCTGGGGCAGCCTCCTCGACCTCGTGCCCGCCCTCGGCCTCCGGCCCGTACCGGTCGCCGTCGACGACGACGGGCCGCTCGCGGAGGGCGTCGAGCGGGCGATCGCCCGCGACGGCGCCCGGGCAGTGATCGTCACCGACCGCGCCCAGAACCCCACCGGGGCCTGCCTCGGTGCCACCCGCGCCGCCGAACTGCGTCGGGTCCTCGCCGCCCACCCCGGCGTGCTGCTCATCGAGGACGACCACGGCCACGGCATCGTCACCCGGCGGCTGCGGCCGCTCGCCGGCGTCACCGACAGCTGGGCGCTCGTCCGCTCCGTCGCCAAGGCGTACGGCCCCGACCTGCGGATCGCCGCCTTCACCGGCGACCCCGAGACCGTCGACCGCGTCCTCGGCCGGCAGCGCCTCGGCCCCGGCTGGGTCAGCCGCCTCCTCCAGCAGGCGGTCGCCCACCTCTGGAGCACGGACGCGGTCGATCCGGAGGCGGTCGCCGACGCGTACGGGGAGCGGCGCGACGCCCTGGTCGGGGCGCTGGCGCGGCGGGGCGTCGCGGCGCACGGCCGCAGCGGCATGAACGTCTGGGTGCCGGTCGCTGACGAGACCGGGGCCGTGGCGCGGCTGCTCGCCTCGGGCTGGGCGGTCGCCCCCGGCGCCCGCTTCCGCCTCGCCACGGGGCCGGCCGTCCGGATCACCGTCTCGACCCTCGCCCTCGACGACATCGAGCCCCTCGCCGACGCCGTCGCGACGGCCGCCGGCCCGGCCCCCGCCCGCAGCTTCGGCTGAGGGGAGGGGGCGGGCCGGTCTTGCCGATGCGAGTCGGGTTTGACACGACGGTGCGGGGTTCAGGTGCGGGCCGGGGTCTTCCCGGGCGACGCGACGGGGGCGGAAGCGGAGGCAGGGGCAGAGGCGGGAGCGGAGGTTGAGGTGAGGGTGCGAGTGGTGCGGGACGGGGCCGGGGTGCGGGGTGAGGTGCGGGTCTGGGTGAGGGCCGCGCCGAGGAGGACCACGACGGCGCCGACCGGGGTGTTCCACGCGAGCTGCTCGCCCAGGAAGGCCACACCCGCCGCCGTCGCGATGACCGGGATGAAGTACGTGACCATCGAGGCCGTCGTCGGGCCGACCTCCGCGACCACGCCGTACTGGAGCAGCATCGCGTACCCCGTACCGAGGGCGCCGAGGGCGATCACCGCGAGGAGCGGCAGGAGCTCGACCGAGTCCGGGACGGTCGTGAAGAGCGGGGTCACGACGGCGAGCTGCAGGGTCGCCACGCCGACCTGGCCGGTCGCCAGGGAGAGGTTCGACGCGCCCGTGCCGCTCAGGGTGCGGCGGACGTAGATCCAGCCGACCGCGTAGCTGAACGAGGCGAGCAGCGCCAGCACCGTGCCCGTCACGTCCAGGCCGGAGAAGCCCTGCCACGCGCCGAGCACCGTCAGGACGCCGATGAAACCGATGCCGAGACCCGCCGCGCGCACCCGTGTGGGCCGGTCCTCGGAGAGCGCCACGAGCGAGAGAACCATGCCCCACAGCGGGGTCGTCGCGTTGCAGATCCCCGCCAGCGTCGACGGGATCGTCAGCTCCGCGTAGGCGAACAGCGAGAACGGCAGCGCGTTGAGCAGGAACGCCGCCACCGTCAGGTGCCCCCACGTCCGTGCCCCGCGCGGCAGCCGGTCCCGCTTCACCAGCACCGCCACCGCCAGCACCGCCGTACCGAAGAGCAGCCGGCCGAACGTCACCTGGAAGGGCGCGAAGCCCTCCGTGCCGACCTTGATGAGCAGGAAGCTGAAGCCCCAGATCAGGGCCAGCACGCCGAAGCGCACCCGCCAGTCGAGGAGGCGCGAGCGGAGGGGGCGGCGGCCGGGGGCGGAGGACGGTCCGGGCGGGGTGGCGGAGGTGGGGGCGGGGACGGCTGCGTGGCTCATGCACTCAGGGTGACGGCCACGACATCGTAGAACAAGCGAGATTATCTCGACCCTTTCCCTTAGCATTGCTTACATGTTGAACCTGGAGCGCCTGCGCACCCTCGACGCCGTCGCCCGGCACGGCTCCGTCAGCGGTGCCGCCGACGGTCTGCACGTGACCACCTCCGCCGTCTCCCAGCAGCTGTCCAAGCTGGAGCGTGAGGTGGGCCAGCGGCTCCTCGCCAAGAACGGGCGCGGGGTGCGGCTCACCGACGCCGGGCTGCTGCTCGCCGAGCACGCGGCCCGGATCCTCTCCCACGTCCAGCTCGCCCAGGCCGACATCGAGGCCCAGCGGGGCCAGGTCGTCGGTGAGGTCCGGCTGGTCGGCTTCCCGACGGCCGCGCGCGGCCTCTTCCCCGCGGCCCTCGCCTCCCTCCGCGCCCGCCACCCCGATCTGCGGGTCCGCACCGCGGAGTTCGAGCCCGAGCACGGGGTACGGGCGGTGCTGCGCGGCGACGCCGACCTCGCGATCGTCCTGGACTGGAGCAACCGGCGGGCGCCGGTCCCCGGCGAGTTGGAGCGGGCGCATCTGCTCGACGACTCCGCCGACGTCGCCCTGCCGGCCGGCCACCGGCTCGCCGGGCGGGAGGCGGTGGACCTGGTGGACTTCGCCGACGAGGAGTGGGTGTCCTGGCCGGAGGGCGAGTTCTGCCACGACTGGCTGATGTTCACGCTCCGCTCCCAGGGCATCGAGCCGCGCATCGCCCACTTCGCGGGCGAGCACCACACCCAGCTCGCGCTCGTCGCCGCCGGACTCGGCGTCTGCGTCACGCCCCGGCTCGGCCGGCCGCACCCGGAAGGCGTCGTCTGCGTGCCCGTACGCCAGCAGATGCGCCGGCACATCTACGCCACCTGGCGCACCGACGCCGGCCGCCGGCCCTCGCTGCGGGCGGTCGTCGAGGCGCTGCGGGAGGCGGGCGGGCCGCACGCGGGCTGAGCGGCGGGAGGGCCTGCGCGCGGCTGAGGGGTGGGAGGGCCTCTACGCCGCTGAGCGGCGGGGGTTCCTACATGCCGCCGAGCTTGCGGAAGTCCCAGGAGGCGATCGCGTCAGGGGTCAGCCGGAGCCAGGCGTGCCGGCCGTCGTGCGGCATGGAGTCCAGGCCGAAGTTCTTCGCGGCGAAGAGACGCTCCACCGCGTCGAGTTCGGGACAGGGCTCGCCCGTGCGCGGTGCCTCGCCGACGAAGACGGCCGTCCCCGACAGTTCGACCCCGCGCAGATCTCCGTACTCCTCGCCGTCGTCCACCAGGACGGAGATCCGCGGATCGGCCCGCAGCTCCGCCCAGCGGCGGCTGCGCGTCAGCGAGTACAGCCAGAGCGAGGTGCCGTCCCACGCGAACCAGAGCGCGCTCACATGGGGCCGGCCGTCGGCGGACACGCTCGCGACCCGGCAGGTGCGCTGTTCGGCGAGGAAGGAGTCGAGCTCCTCCGGGGTCATCATGATCCGGCGTCCACGGCGCTGTGCGACGGTCATCGTCCGCACCCTTCTGGATTTCCGAGGGGACTGGTCGTCCGCTGAGACTGGTTTTCTGATGAAGCGTCAGAAAACATGGGCCGTCAGAAAGCATGGGTGCCTGTCCACGCCGGTGCAAGAGGTACGTCCGAGGGGGAGCGATGAGCGGAAGCGGAGCAGCGGGCCGAGAGGGAGCGGGCCGAGGGGGAGCGGGCCGAGAGGGGGCGGCGGACCGCCGGGAGGAACTGGAAGAGCGGCTGCGCCCCGACTCGACGGTGCTGCTCACCGTCGAGTGCCAGGAAGGGGTCGTCGGCGAACTCAGCGCCCTTCCCGAACTCGCCGCCGTCGCCCGGCGTTCGGGCGCCCTCGCCAACGTGGCCCGGCTGGTCGACGCCGCGCACGGCGCCGGCGTCCAGGTCGTCCACGCCGTCGCCGAGCGGCGTCCCGACGGGCGCGGCTCCAGCGGAAACGCCCGCCTCTTCCGCGCCGCCGCGCGGCTTCCTGTGCAACAGCACAGCGGTTCCACGGCGGTACGCGTCGCGGCGCCGATCCAGGTGGCGGACGAGGACCTGGTGGTGCGCCGCCTGCACGGCCTGTCCCCGCTGGCCGGGACGGACGTGGACGCCCTGCTGCGCAACCTGGGCTGCCGGACCCTCGTCGTCACCGGCGTCTCCGCGAATGTGGCCGTGCCCAACGCCGTCTTCGACGCCGTGAACCTCGGCTACACCGTCGTCGTCCCCCGGGACGCGATCGCGGGGGTCCCGGCCGACTACACCCCCGCGATGATCCGCAACACCCTCGCCCTCGTCGCCACCCTCGCCACCACCGACGACCTCCTCGCCGCCTGGAAGGCGCCCCGGCGTTCCTCGGCGCGGGAAGGGTGACGGCTTCGGGGTGACCGCCCCGGAGTGGCGGCCGTGGGGCGAAGGCCCCGGGGTGACGGCCGTGGGACGGGTCAGCCGAAGGAGATGTCCTCGCCCTTCACCTCGATCGGTTCCGGGGGGAGGGGCGAGGTCGCCGGGCCCGACGTCACGCTGCCGTCGTTCATGTCGAACCTGCTCTGGTGGCACGGGCAGATGATCACGCCGTCCTTCACCTCGCTCACCGCGCAGCCGGCGTGGGTGCACTTCGACGAGAACGCCTTGTACTCGCCGGCCTTCGGCTGGGTGATGACGATCCCCCTGTCCGCCAGGACCTTGCCGCCGCCGACCGGGATGTCCCCGGTCTTCGCGAGCGGGGCCTGCGGCGCGCCGTCGCCGCCCCCCGTACCGGTGCCGCCCTCGGCGTCCGAGCCCCCGCAGGCGGCCAGTGCCGCCGCCGCGAGCCCCGCCCCGCCGGCCGCCACTACGGTCCGCCGTGCCACTCCGCTCATGCCTGCCCCTCTCCCGTTCGTGCCCTCGCGCGCCGCCGGCAGCACCGTCGGCGCGTTCCTGGAGCGACGGTAGACGCAGTTCCTGTGACGTACGCCCCGTTCGCGCAGACTCCCTCCCCGCACCTGACAGTTCGCTTTAGAGTGTCCGAACCTGGACAGTGGGTGCATGAAGTGTCCAGCCTGCGGGGCGGGTCGGGGCGGGGAGGCGGCGGGCATGCGAACGGCGTCGGGGGTGGGCTCCGGGTCGGTCCGCGTGCGGCACGTACGGGCCGTGCTGCTGGGCGCCCGGCGGCGCGGGGCGGACACCGCGGCGCTGCTCGGCCGCTCCGGTCTGCCGGCCGGACTGCTCGCCGAACCGCTCGCGGACGCCGGAGCCGGTGTCGGAGCCGAAGTCGGAGCCGACTTCGACGCCGACGGGGCGGGCCGCGTGCCCGCCCGTGCGTTCGGGCGGCTCGTACGGAGGGTCTGGGCGGCCCTCGACGACGAGCTGATCGGGTTCGGCGGCGCCCCCACCAGGGTCGGCACCTTCGCGATGATGGGGCACGTCGTCGTCCACGGCAGCCGTGACCTCCGCGAGGCGATGCACCGCGCGGGCACCTTCTACTCCCTCTTTCCCGGCGGGCCGAGCTTCCGCCTCGTGGAACCGGCCGGGCCGGCGGGGGAGCGCGGCGGGCCCGACGAGGCCCGGCTGGAGTTCGACGTCTCCGAGTACGACGACCCGCTGCACTTTGGCGCCGAGGCCACCGTCCTCGTCGCCCACCGGTTCGCCGGCTGGCTCGTCCGCCGCCGGATCGGGCTGCGCCGCGTCGAGTTCGCCCACCCCGAGCCCCGCCACGCCGCCGAGTACGCCCCGCTGTTCGGCGCCCCCTGCGTCTTCGGCACCGGGCGCACCACCGCGGTCTTCGACCGCGCCGATCTCGACGAGCCCGTCCTGCGGGACGCGGAGGCCCTCGCGGACTTCCTCCGCCGCGCCCCCGACGACGTCCTCGGCTGCGCGGAGTGGGGGAGCACGACCACCGGCCGGGTGCGCCACCTCATCGGGCGGGCCCTGCCCGCCGGGCCCGTACCGACACCGGAGGAGCTCGCCGAGCGCCTCTCCGTCAGCCCGCAGACCCTCCGCCGTCGGCTGGCCGCCGAGGGCACCACGTACCAGCGGCTGCGCGACCAGGTGCGGCGGGATCACGCCCTCGCGGAGCTCAGCGCCGGCCGGGTCTCCATCGAGCGGCTCTCCCGCCGGCTCGGCTTCTCCGAACCCAGCGCCTTCCACCGGGCCTTCCGCCGCTGGACCGGCGAGACCCCGCGCGCCTACCAGGCCCGCGACCGGGGCGACGCCCTCACGCCCACCGCCGGGCGCTCTTGTTGACATACGGTCAACAAGGCTGAGCGGTACGGTCACAGCGGCCGCCCTCCGACCGGCCTACCGTCCCGGCATGACCGAACACGTCCGGTCCGGGGCCGCACCGCACCCGGGCCGAGGGGGCCGCCGCACAGGCTGCCGGGGAAGCCGCCGAAGGGGCGGCCGATGAGGGCGCGGCGGGCCGCCGGCGCGGTCGTCGGGGCCGGCGTCCTGCTCTGTCTGCTCGCGGGAGTGGCCGTCACCGCCCTCGGCGTCCGGGTCGACGGGGCCAGCATGGACCCGACCCTGCGCCCCGGCGACCGGATCCTCGTCTCGCCGGACTCGGAGGGCCGGGTGAGCCGCTTCGACGTCGTGCTGCTCCGCGGCGGCCGGCAGGACTCCCTCATGGTGAAACGGGTGATCGGCGTACCGGGCGACCGGGTGGCGATCGCGTCAACCGGCGAGGAACCCTTCCAGGTGCTGCTCCAGGAGAACGGCACGGGACCCGTCCGGCGGGTCGTCGCCGCCCAGTGGGCCGACCGGGCCCACCGCACGGGCGCGTGCTGCGCGGCGGACGGCACCAGGTCGGCCCGCGCCGCGCTGCGGACCGTGCCGGAGGGGTCCTTCTTCTACCTGGGCGACAACCCCGACCTCTCCGACGACTCCCGCCAGTACGGCTGGGGCGCGATCGACCGGGTCGAGGGGCGGGTCGGGCTGCGCGCCTACCCCGTCTCGACGGCGCCGGGCCTCGGCAACCGGCCCGTCCTGGAGGAGTACGCGGGCCCCCGGCCGCCCTAGGGCGGCGCGGCTCAGGCGCGGGGCTCGGCGGCCGGAGTGCGCTCCGCGCCGGTGCTGAGGGCGACCCGGACCACGGTGTCCGCGATCCGGCGGGCCGACTCCCCGGGCGGGGCTGCGGCCTGGACGACGTGGCTCGCCGTCAGGCGGACCGCCGCGTCCACCGCCAGTTCGCGTGCCACCGGGTCGAGCGAGGGCCAGGTCTCCGCCGCGTACGTGTCCGCCGCCGTCGTCGCGAGCTCGAACGCGGCGGCCGAGCGGGTCGTGAGGTAGGGGAGGAGGCCGTCCTCGCCGGCGCTCGTCAGCATCGCCCGGATCAGCGGATTCCGGCCGGCGAGCGTCAGCGTGAAGGCGACGGCCGCCTCCACCGCCGCGCGGAGGTCGTCCCGGTGCGTGTCCAGGGCCTGCTGGACACCGACCAGGCAGCGCTCCAGCTCGCGCCGGAACAGGGCCTCGCCGACCGCCTCCTTGGACGGGAACTCGGAGTACAGCGTCTGCCGGCTGACGCCCACGTCGCCGGCGAGGTGCGCCATGCGCAGCTTGGCGAAACCGTGCTCCGAGACCCGGACGAAGGCGGCGTCCAGCAGGCGTTCGCGCAGCAGTGTCCGGACGGTCTCCCTGAAGCGTGCCATCGCGCCAGCGTAGAGCAGCGCTCTCCGTCCGCCCGCGGATGTCGGAACGGCGAAGTCTGTCCGTTCTCTTGACACTCCCTCTCCAAGTGTCCAATTCTCGAACAGGCAGCCGCCAAGTGTCCGTCGTCCCGGGCTCCGGCTCCCGACGCACGGCCGTCCCACACCCCTCCCGCGCCCCGCGCGCGGACCGACGGTTGGAGAACCCTCATGCAGACCGAGCCCAGAGGCGTCACCCGCTGGCGCAGATCGGCCTTCCTCGCCGTACCCGCCTGCGCGGCGGTCGCCGCCATGGCCACCGCGATGGTGCAGGGCGCCCTCGCGGCGAACCTCTCCCTGACCAGCGTGCCGTTCACCCTCAGCTCCAGGACCGTGGCGGCCCCCCAGGGCATCGGGGCGGTCCTGCACACCATCGACGCCGGCGGACCCAAGGGCGCCGCGCAGGTCGGCATCGCCAAGGCGGGGCTCGACGGGATCTGCGTCCACGCCACCCAGTCCGTCAACCTCCCGGTGATCGGCAGCCTCGGCACCTGGTCGCTCAACATCTCCTCGCCCGCCGCCGCGACCCCGCTCACCAGCGAGCAACTGGTCAACGGCGCCGGGCTCCAGGCCAACAAGCTCGTCCTCGACGCGCAGGCCCTCCGGGCGGCCACCGCCACCCTCAACGCGAGCGACGCCACCCCGAACGTCATCGGCGCCGCGGCCGACGGCGACGGCATCAAGGCCACCGGCATCAAGGACGGCGCCGCCGGCCAGTTCGGTCTCGACGCCACCGGTGGCCGCACCGACATCAGCAACCTGAACGCCGACGCGAACGGCGCCACGATCGCCGGAGCCATCACGCTGCCGGACCTCGCGATCGCCATCAAGCACGGCGACTCGGGCTGCTGAGACCCACCTCCCACCGCGCGAAGCACCACCGCACGACCGGCACCGGGGCGGCGCGCCACCGCGGGGCGCCCCGCCCCGGAGCCGGCACCCCGTCCGCCGCACGCCCCTGCGAGGCCCCTGTGACGCGTACCGACCCACCCGCCCCCGGCGTCCCCGAGACGGCCGGTGTCTCCGAGGCGCCGCCCTCCGCCCCGGCCCGTGCCCGCCGCGCCTTCCGCCGCTGGCGTCGCACCCGGCCGTTCTGGGCCGCGCTGTGGATGGCCCTCGGCGGCTTCGTGATCTTCTTCCTGCCGATGGCCCCCCTCGGCAAGATCCTCCAGGTCGGCGTCGGCGGCGTCGCCGGCATGGCCGGCGGCGTCGTCATCATGGCGATGGCCCTGCTGGTCCTCGCCCTGCCCGGCCAGCGCCACACCGCGGGGACCATCGCCGTCATCGCCGGTGTGGCGTCCTTCCCCCTCTCCAACCTCGGTGGCATCTTCGCCGGAATGGCCCTGTCGGTCCTCGGCGGCGCCATGGCCTTCGGCTGGCTGCCCGAGAAGCCCGCCAAGCGGCCCGGCGGCCTCCTCCGCCGGCGTACCCGCGCCACCGACGGGACCCCCGCGTCCCCCGTATCCGTGGGGAGCGGCTCCGTATGAACCCCCTCATCGCAGGCTCCCGCACGGCAGGCGCCCGGCTCGCCCGGCTCCGGGCGCACGGCGCCCGTGCCACCGCCGAGTGGAACGCCCGGATGCTCGCCGAGGCCGCCGACGGCACCCGCCGCGGCACCCGCTGGGGGCGCGGCGCCTGCGCCCTCGTCCCCTCCTGCCTCGCCATCGGCGCGCTCGGCGCGGCCCTCGCCCAGGGCGCCCTCGCCGCCAACTTCAGCGTCACGGGCCGGCCGTTCACGCTCACGTCCAACGGCGTGTCCGGCTCGGGCTTCGGCGCCATCGTCAACACCCCCGCCGTGGGCCGCCCGGACGGTACGACGACCACCGACACGGCGATGGCACGGGTCGGGTTCGCCAGCGCCGGCCTCGCCGGGCTGTGCGGGATCGTCCACCAGTCGATCGCGGGCGTGCCGTACTCCCTCCTCCTCACCGGCGGCCAGAAGGTGACGGCGACCCCGCCCGCCTCCTTCACCACCGACATCGACGCCTCGAACCTCTACATCCAGGCGACCGAACTCCAGTCCTACGGCCCCACCACCCTCCAGAACGCGGTCCTCGGCCAGTCCGCCGACCAGGTCACCGTCGCCGGCAAGCCGCTCACCGGCGCGCTCCCCGGAGGCTTCGGCCTCGGCTCGGCCGGCGGCGAGGGCGGCAGCTCCATCACGCTGCACGGCCTCAACGCCACCGCGTACGACGCCGAGATGGCGGGCGCGCTGGTCCTGCCCGACCTGCGGCTGAGGGTCGTCGCCGGAACGGCCACCACATGCTGAGCCGGGCGCGGACGGCGTACGCGTGGTTCCGGGCCTTCCGCCGCACCCGCCCCTTCTGGGGCGCGGTGTGGCTGGTGGCCGGCGGCTGGACCGTGCTCAAGTTCTCCCTCAGCTCGGTGCAGCTCATCGTCAGCACCGGCTTCGGCGGCGTCGCCGGATACCTGGTCGGCGGCGGGATGATCCTCTGCGGGCTCGTCCCGCTCGCCGCCCCCCGGCAGCGCTACACCTTCGGGATCATCGGCTGCGTCCTCGCCGTCGTCTCGCTCGTCGTCTCCAACCTCGGCGGCTTCCTCGTCGGCATGGCCCTCGGGGTGCTCGGCGGCTCGATGCTGGTCGGCTGGGGCGCCCGGCGTCCCCGAGCCGCCGCCGGCTCCGCGGCCGTACCCGAGGCGGTGGAGGCGTGACGGGCGCGGCGGCGCCGCGGAGCGGAGGCGTACGGGGGAGGCGCAAGGCGCTCGCGGTCGTGGCCGCCCTCGGGCTCGCCGTCGCGAGCGCGCTCGCCTCCGGGCAGCCCAGCAGCGCCGCCGGGCGCCCGCCCGCGGCCGTGCAACCCCTCGGCGTACCGTTCCTGCCCAGCCCCGACCCGCTCCACGTGACGATCGACAGCATGGTCGCCATCTCCCTGACCGTGGACAAGGGCGTCACCATCCGGCTCTCCGACGGCACCACCCGGGTCACCAACAAGTACACCTTCACCAAGCTGAAGATCCGCTCGCACATGAACGTCACCCAGCGGGCCGCGGGACACACCCTCGTCATCGACGTGCCGGACGAGGGCTCGCTCGGCGGCTACGACAGCGCCGGCAAGCCCGAGACGACCACGATGTGGGGAAACATCACCCACGTCTGCGTCCGCGTCCTGCTCAAGATCTGCGGGGTGCAGGGACTGCTCGACTTCTTCGGCTCGCTCATCCCGCTCACCGCGGGCGCGGAGGAGTTCTCCGGCGACATCTACGCCATCCGGACCGTCGACGACCACGCCGCCCTCGACTCCACCGACAACCCCGTCCACCTCCCCGGAACGATCACGGTGACCACGCCATGAGCCCCCCGGACCTCCTCGGGCCCGAGGGCCGCACCCACTGGTGGCGCGCCCTCGCCGTCGCCGTCCCCGCGCTCCTCGCCGCCGGCGGACTCGGCTCGGCGATGGCCACCGGGGCGCTCGCCGTCGGCCTGCGCGTCCAGGACCGGGCCGTCGACTTCACCACGAGCAGCCTGTACGGGACGCGGTACGGCGCCGCGATCGTCGACCAGGAGGTCGTACGGTCCGACGGCACGGCCGGCAGCGTGCGGGTGCTGCGGATGGGGTTCGCCGAAGGCGTCCTCAACGGGCTCTGCCTCAGCCAGCGGCAGCGGATCGCGGGAGCCACGTACACCCTGCTGCTCACCCTGGGCGACGACAACCCCGGCTCCTGGGAGATCCGCACCCGGAACACCGTCCTCGACCTCAGGAACGCCACCGGCGTACTCGACATGGACGGCATCGTCGACCTCAACGTCAACGGCGCCGACGTCCGCACCGTCGAGGACGCCACAGGCACCCCCGTGCCGAACCCGCTGGGGGCACCGCAGCACCGTTTCGGCATCCAGGCCCGCTACGCCAAGTTCGACCGGATCACCGGCACCGCGCAGGACTTCCAGATCCCGGGGCTGCTCACCACGCCCCGGCTCAAGCTCTCCGTGAAGCCCGGTGCCGTCGCCTGCCCCGCGCCCGCCGCCCCCACCGGGACGCCCGGAACGCCGTGAGGGAGGGGTCTTTCAGCCGAGGAGGCCGAGCAGCCAGCCGAAGAAGTCCCCCACGGCGCCGAAGGCCCACTGCGCCACGACCACGAGGAGCACGCAGAAGCCGAGGAAGAGGACGGTGCCCCAGCCGCAGCCGTGGCCGCCCACGTCCGGCGCGTCGTTGCCCCGCCCGCCCGCCTCGAAGTCGAACAGATCCATGAGGACTCCCCCTGATCGCCGCGCGGAGCCCCCCGGCTCCGCCCCCGTGATCGGAGACTCTGCCACGGCCCCGCCGGTTCCAGGACCGGCGGGGCCGTCGAGCCGGATGTCAGGCGGTCTCCGGGGCGCTTCCTTCCGTTCGTCCGGCTGCTTCGGCTCTCTTCGCTCCTTCGGCTCGTTCCGCTCCTTCGGCTCGTTCCGCGCGGAAGCCCGTGACGGCCACCGCGACGAGGCAGCAGGCGACCACGGTCTCCGCCCAGAGGAAGGCGAGGTAGTCCAGGAGACAGCCGATCGGCGGTGTGCCGGGGGCCGTGTTGCGGAAGGCCGCGAGGGCGAAGAGCGTGGCCGCCATCCAGCCGAGGGCCGGCCAGGTCAGGCCCTTCCGTCCGGTGACGAGGAACCAGGCGCCGAGGAACACGGAGACGGCGAGCGCCCACATGGCCACCATCATGAAGACGGCGAAGACGAGCACGCTGTCGGACCGGCCGAGGGAGACGTCGTAGAGCGCGGTCCCGTTCTCCTCCGAGGCGTCCACCGTCGCCGCGAAGAGGGCGTCGGCGTTGGTCAGCGTCATGTGGACGGGGACCTTCTCGCCGCCCTGGACGGCGGTGAACTCGATCGCCGCGTCGTAGGCGTCGAAGGGGTAGTCGGTGATCGAGCCGCCCGTCAGCGTGACGGGAAGGTCCCTGGTCGCGATGCGGCTGTGCGCCGGGAAGGACAGGTCGCCCCGGGTGGAGGGGGAGGTCTGGAGCGTCAGGTCCTCGGTCGGCGAGACGCCGCCGGCCTCGGCCAGGGCGCCCCGGGGGGTGACCAGGACGCGGAGCGTGAGTTCGCGCCCGGCGGCGTCGACGCGCTGGACCGAGGCCAGGACGTCGACCCGGTCCGGGGCGCCGCCGCCCACGGTGTACGCCGTGTCCTGGGCCTGGCGTTCGCCGAACTGGACCCAGACGCCCAGGGCGAGGGCGGCCACGACGAGGAGGCAGGCGAGGGCGGCGGGCAGCGGGCCGCGCCGGTGCGGTCCGCCCCCGAGCGGTCCGCGGCGGCGGGTGGTGGACACGTGGGGCACGTGGTCTCTCCTCGGTTCCCGCGTCAGTCGACCGGCTTGCCGGGCTGGTCGTGCGTGGCGCAGTGGATCCCGCCGCCGCCGGTGGCGATGGTGTCGATGTTCACCTGCACAATGTCCCGCTTCGGGAAGTGCTCCTGGAGGATGCCCCGGGCCCGGTCGTCCGCCTTCCGGTCACCGAACTTGGGCATATACACAGCGTCGTTGCCGATGTAGAAGTTCGCGTAGGTGGAGAGGAAGTCGTCGCTGTAGCCCGGGATCCGGTCGGGGTCGGGCTGGGGGAGGTCGATGACCTCGAAGGGGCGGCCCTTCGCGTCGGTCGCCTCGCCCAGGACGGACGCGGCCTGGTCGGAGGAGCGGGACCAGGAGTCGGGGGGCGTGCCGGGGAAGGCGCGGTCGAGGAGGATCACGCCGGGCGCGGTGAACCGTACGAGACTGTCGACGTGCGCGTCGGTGATGTCCTCGCCGCGGACGCCCTTCAGCCAGATCACCTTCTCCATGCCCAGGAGCTCCTTGAGGTCGGCCTCGATCTCGGCGCGGCTCATGCCCGGGTTGCGGTTGTCGTTGACGATCGAGCTCTCGGTGACGAGGAGGGTGCCCTCGCCGTCGGTCTCGAAGGAGCCGCCCTCGGCGACGAGCGGTGCCTCCTCGCGGGGGACGCGGTACTTGGCGAGCAGCTTCCTGCCGACCTGGGCGTCGTTGTCGTGGACCTGTTTCTCGCCCCAGCCGTTGAAGTGGAAGTCGACGCCGACGACCTCGCCGCCCTCCTCGACGAAGACGGGGACGGTGTCGCGCGCCCACAGGTCGTCGACGGCGAGCGGGATGACCTCGACGTCCCTGCCGCACGCCTTCTGCGCCGCGGCGACCTGGTTCGGCCGCGCCATCATCACGACGTACTCGTACGCGGCGATGGCCCGGGCCACGCGGGCGATGTCCTCCCGTACGTAGGGCAGGTCCTCGCCCCAGACGGAGTCCAGGGCCGGCCACGACATGAAGGTGCGGGCGTGACTCTCCCACTCGGCGCCCAGGCGGCGGTCCACGTCGGTGCCGGTGCCCCTTCCGCCGGCGGGGCCGGTGGCGGAGGCACCCGCCCGGCCGGGGTCGGCGGGCCCGCAGGCCGTGGAACCGAGGGCGAGGGCGCCGATCCCCGCGAGCACCCGCAGGGCGGAGCGGCGGGAGGGACGGAAGGCGGACATCTGGGTCTCCGATCGAGTGGGGGGCGGGACCAGGTCAACAGCGTGCATGGACAGGCCCCTGGATCCCCGGCATCGCCGGGCCGGATGAGGCTGTCGTGTCGCCACTCTGACACTGACTGAAAATTCAGTCAAACCAGCGGAAGGGCGGGCGCGGCGCGTAGGGGTGAGGTGGTGGCGCCCGCCGTCAGCGGCTCAGGCGGTCGAGTTCGAGGGTGACCGCCTCCTCCACCAGCTCGCGGGCGTGGGGCAGGGGGAGCGCGCCGCTGAGCCAGCGGGTGCTCAGTCCCTCCAGGAGGCCGGTGAGCCGCTCGGCGGAGGCCGTGAGGGCGGGCGCGGGGGCCGTCGGCCGGATGCCGCCCAGGAGGTCGGCGACGTCATGGATCCAGGTCAGCGTGGCCCTGGCCAGATCGCCGCGCAGCTCGGGCTCGAAGACCGCGCTGGCCCGCAGCTCTCCCCAGGCCGTGCTGTTCTCCCTGACCTCGGGGAGGTCCTGGAACTCCAGGAGCAGGGACTGCACCAGCTCCTGCCGGGGGTCGAGCCGTCCGCCGGGGTCGCCCGCGCCCGAGGTGTACCGGTCGGCCCGGTCACTGATGAACTCCAGGGTGTGTCGCAGAACGCCGGCCCGGTCCTTGAAGTGGTAGTAGATCAGCGCGGTGGAGACCCCCGCCTCGGTGGCCAGTTCCTCCATGCGCAGCCCGCGCACTCCCCGCCGGGCTATCACCCGGGCCGCGCCTTCCAGGATGGCGTTTCGGCGGTCCGTCGCCACGTGTGATCCCCTCCCGATGGTTCGAGGCACCAGTGTCGCATGTTGACTGAATCTTTAGTTAGAGGCACGATGCGCCGGTTGTGTCCGTCGACCCGCGCCCCTCTTTCCACCTCGTCGAAAGAGCCCCGCATGTCCGCTCAGCTTCCTGGTGTTCCCGGCGCGCAGTCCGCCCACGCGGCGCTGACGGCCGACGACCCGCGAGAGATCGGCGGCTACCGCCTCCAGGCGCGGCTCGGTTCGGGCGGCATGGGGGTGGTGTACCTGGCGCACACGCCCGGTGGACGGCCGATCGCGCTCAAGGCGGTGCGGGAGGAGTTCGCGGGGGACCCCGAGTTCCGTCTGCGGTTCGCCCAGGAGGTGGCCAGCGCGGAGCGCATCCACGGCCTGTTCACCGCGCAGGTGGTCGCCTCGGGCGTGGACGCCCCGACCCCGTGGCTTGCGACCGCGTACGTCCCCGGGCCCTCGCTGCACGAGGCGGTACGGCGCCACGGCCCGCTCCCGGTCCGCACGGTGCTGCCGCTCCTGGCCGGGATCGCCGAGGCGCTGGAGGCGATCCACCGGGCCGGTGTCGTCCACCGCGACCTCAAGCCCGCCAACGTACTGCTCGCGGAGGACGGCCCCCGGGTCATCGACTTCGGCATCGCGCGCGCCGCCGACGCGGTCGCGC
The DNA here is from genome assembly GCF_044541975.1 of Streptomyces sp. NPDC085460. Classification (NCBI taxonomy): domain Bacteria; kingdom Bacillati; phylum Actinomycetota; class Actinomycetes; order Kitasatosporales; family Streptomycetaceae; genus Streptomyces; species Streptomyces sp. NPDC085460. The sequence goes on along the minus strand of NZ_JBITTO010000004.1, from coordinate 551,963 downwards.
TGACCGGCACGGGGCTGCGGATCGGCACCGCCGCGTTCATGGCGCCCGAGCAGGCGCTGGGCGGCCCGGTGTCCCCGGCCACCGACGTGTTCGCGCTCGGCGCGCTGATCGCGTACGTGGCGGGCGGCGAGCCGCCCTTCGGGGCGGGCCCGGAGTCGGCGGCCCTGTACCGGGTGGTCCACGAGGAACCGGACCTCGCCCGCGTGCCGGAGGAGCTGCGCGGCCTGGCGGCCTGGTGCCTCGCGAAGCGGCCCGAGGACCGTCCGTCACCGGCGGACCTGATCGCGGCCGTCCACGCCCACCCGCTGGTCGGAGCCCGCCCCGAGTTCGGGGAGGGCTGGCTGCCGTGGTCGATCGGCAGCGAGGTGGCGGGACGGGCGGTGGGACCGACGGGGGGCGGGGCGGAGGGGCGGACGGTGGGACGCACGGAGGGACGGACGGCGGGGCGGGCGGAGGGGCTGACGGTGGGAGGGGCGGAGGGGCGGGCGGTGGGTCCGGCGCCCGTCTGGTCCGTGCCGGGGCGGCTGCCCGCTCCGGTCCACGCGCAGCCCACGGTCATGGCGCCGGCGGCTCCCGGAGCCACCCCGGTGCCGCCGGACGCCGCGGCGCGGGACGGCGCGGGGGGCTCCGCCGCGTCCTCCTCGCGCCGAGGCGTCCGGCGGGGCGGGCGGGACGGGCAGGGCGGGCGGCGCGGAATCGTGTGGGCGCTGACGGCGTGTGCGGTCGCCGGGGCGGTCGGCGGCGGGCTGTACGTTCTCGGTCCGCCGGCCGGCCCCGACCCGGCCGCCCCCTACACCCGGGTCGGGCAGGAGGTCACCCTCACCGCCCCGGACGACAGCTACGAGTTCGATCTGCACGCCCGGAAGGTCGTCCCCGCGGACACCGCCGGCTGGTACCTGGCGCGCGACCGGTCGGAGTTCGTCCTGCCCGAGGACAGCGACGCCTTCGTCGCCGAGGGGTTCGACCTGGGCCCCGACGCCTGCGTGCGGGGCGTCGACACGGAACCCGTGACCCGGGTCGCCTTCGCGGACCTGGACGACGAGCGCCCCTTCTGCATCCGGGGCGCGGACGGCCGGGACCTCGTCGTCGTACGACTCCTGGAGGCCCGGACCGACGGGGGTCCCGTCGCCGCCGCCTTCGAGCACTACCGGCGGGAGTAGAACGGCGAGCCCGTCAACCTCCTCACATCCGCCCCCTCACATCCGCCTCGTCCGGCGGCCGGTGGGGACCGGTAAGGTTCGGGCCATGGCGTCTCGCAGTACTCAGATCCTCGAAGCGGCCGCCCGGGTGATCGCCCGGCGCGGGGTCCGTGGCCTGCGCGTGGAGGAGCTCGCCGCCGAGGCGGGCGTGTCCACCGCGCTGATCTACTACCACTTCAAGGACCGCAGCGGGATCCTGCTGAAGACGCTGGAGTTCATCAACGACCGCGCCGAGCGGTACACGCGCGAGCGCGACCCGGACGCCCCGCCGCTCAGCCCGCGCGAGGAGCTGGAGCACACCCTGCTGCTGGAACTCCAGGACACCACCGAGGTCCGGGAGAACAGCAGCGCCTGGGGCGAGCTGCGCGCGAGCGCCGTCTTCGACGACGTGCTGCGCGAGGACCTGGCGCGGGCCACGCTCGTCTGGGTCCAGGAGGTCGCGGCGCTGCTCGGCCGGATCCAGCCGATGGCCCCGGCGGTCGCCCTCGCGGGCGCGGCCGAGCGCCTCACCGCCCTGCTGGAGGGGCTGAGCATGCGCTGGCTCAGCGGCACGCTCCAGATCTCCCACGCCCGGACGCTGATGAGCGAGGGCATCGACGCCGAGGTCGAACGACTCGGTCGCCGCTGACCCGCTCGGCACCTGCCCTGCCTGCCTGAAACCGGCGCAGGCAGGGCTTGCCTGTACCCCGCACCGGTAAGGGCGCACACCCGTACCTGTGCCAGTACCTGTACCCGGCCCGTACCGCCCCCCCACGTACCCGTACCCGTACCCGGCCACGTACCGGCCCCCGCGCCCCGTATCCGGCCACGTACCGGCCCCCGTGCCGCCCCCCGTACCCACCCCCCACGACATCCGCGGCCCGAATCCCTGCCCTCACCCTTGACTGAATTTTCAGTCGAGAGGAGGATGCTGTTCACACCGCGTACCCGTCCCCACGTTCGCGCCAGGCCGAGCCGGCGCCGCCGACGGGTACTTCTGGCGAAACGAAGAGAGACCGTGATGACTGCATTCCGTATGCCTGCCGAGTGGTCCGAGCACGAGGCGTGCCTCATGGCCTGGCCCGTCCGAGAGGACCTGTGGGGCAGCGTGCTGGACGACGTCAAGGAGGAGTACGCGAACGTCGCCCGCGCCATCGCCGCCTTCGAACCCGTCACCATGGTCGCGCCGCCCGGCCACGGCGACGACGCCAGGGCGCGGTGCGGTGACGGCATCACCGTCGTCGAGCTGCCGCACGACGACTCGTGGTTCCGCGACTCCGCCCCGCTCTTCGTCCTCGACGGCGACGGCAACCGCGCCGGCGTGGACTTCCGCTTCAACGCCTGGGGCCGCAAGCACCACCCGTACGACTCCGACGACCGCGTCAGCGCGCTCCTCCTGGAGCACCTGGGCGTCGACCGCATCGCCTCCGGCATGATCCTGGAGGGCGGGGCGATCACCGTCGACGGCGAGGGCACGCTCATCACGACCGAGCAGTGCCTGCTCCACACCAACCGCAACCCCGGTCTCACCCGCGACCAGATCGAGGCCGAGCTCAAGGCCAGGCTCGGCGTGGAGAAGGTGATCTGGCTGCCGTACGGCGGTCTCCTCGACACGGAGACCGACGGACACGTCGACGGCGTCTGCGCCTTCGCGGCCCCCGGCACCGTCGTGGTCTCCCTGCCCGACGACCCCGACCACCCGGACCACGCCCGGATGCGCGCCAACCGCGCGGTCCTGGAGTCGACCCGGGACGCCCGGGGCCGGCGCCTGGAGATCGTCGACGTGCCCCAGACCGCCTTCGCCGAGATGCCGGGCGGCGAGGTCGAGGTCTCGTACCTCAACTACTACGTGGCCAACGGCGGCGTCGTCGTCCCGGTGGCCGGGCGGCCCCAGGACGAGGCCGCCCTCGCGGTGATCGCCTCGGCCTACCCGGGGCGCAAGGTGGTTCCGGTGCGCGCCACCGCGATCGCCTACGGAGGCGGCGGCGTCCACTGCATCACCCAGCAGGTCCCGGCCGCCCGCGCCCGCGCCTCCGCCTAGCGCGCGCCCTCCGCACCGCGCGGGGCCGCCGGCGCCCCCGGAGCCTCCCGGAGCCGCACCGCGCGGGCCCCGGAGCCGCACCGCGCGGGCCCCCGGAGCCGCTCCGGGAGCCGCCCCGAGCCGCACCGGGAGCCGCCCCCGACTCCGTGCCCCGCGCGGTGCTCTCGCCCCCTTCCGTACGAACCGCCGCTGCGGTGCGGTCCGCCGCCGTGCCCGCCTCCGACGGCCGCCCCCGGCCGGCAGCCCCGTACCCCTCACGGAAAGACAGCGCGACGATGACGACACCTCCCTCACCGAGCAGCAGACGCTCCGACCGTCCCGCCCGGCCAGACCTCTCCGCCCGCCCCGACCTCCCCACCCGCCCCCGCCGCCGAGGCCGGACGGTCGCCGCCACCGCGGCACTCGCCGCGCTCGCCCTCCTCGCCGCCTGCTCGGGCCCGCCCAAGGGCGGCGCGAACGGCGTCGAGGCCCGGCTCTCCGCCACCACGCCCCCCGCCCGCGCCGAGATCGACTCCTTCACCTGGGCCCTCTACGCCGAGCCGCCCACCCTCGACTACACGGTCGCCTTCGACTACCCGCAGAACACCGTCCTGTCCAACGTGTGCGAGAGCCTCATGCGCTGGACGCCGCAGCTCACCGTCGAACCGGGGCTCGCCCGCAAGGCGTCGAGCCCGGACCCCCGCACCTGGGTCTACGACCTGCGGCCCGGGGTGCGCTTCCACGACGGGCGGACGATGACCGCCGACGACGTCGTCTTCAGCCTCGGCCGGCAGACCGACCCGAAGAACGCGGCGGCCTGGGCGCAGGTCTTCCAGAACGTCGCCTCGGTCCGCGCGACCGGCCCCCTCCAGGTCACCGTCCGCCTCAAGCGGCCCGACTCCCAGTTCCCGCAGTACATGGCCACCGCCGCCGGCGTCGTCGCCTCGCGCGAGGGCGTCGAGGCGGCGGGCAAGGACTACGGCACCACCGGCGGTCTCGCCTGCACCGGCCCCTTCCGGCTCGGCGCCTGGCAGAAGGGGCAGTCCATCGAACTGGAGCGGTTCGACGGCTACTGGGGCACCGGGGCCAAGGCGAAGAAGGCCGTCTTCCGCGTCCTCACCGACCCCTCCGCCCGTACCAACGCCATGCTCAGCGGCGAGATCGACGGCGGCTACCTCATCCCCACCGAGAGCTACGCCCGCCTCAAGGCCGCGGGGATCGGCACCCTGTACTTCGGCGAGGGCCTCAGCACCGTCAACGTCAACATCACGAACATGAAGGGCCCGCTCGGCGACGTCCGGGTCCGCCGGGCCCTCTCCCTCGCCCTCGACCGCTCCGGCTTCGTCAAGGCCGGACTCGGCGGCGCCGGCACCGTCACCGGCTCCCTCACCACCCGCGCCGCCTGGGCCGCCGCACCCGAGAGCGCCCTCAAGACGGCGTTCGACGGACTGCCGCCCACCACACCCGACATCGAGAAGGCCAAGGCCCTCGTCAAGGAGGCCGGGGCCACCGGCAAGACCCTGACCATGGTCACCAGCCCCATCGGCCAGGACGTCTCGCTGCTCGCCACCGCCGTCCAGGCCGCCGGCACCCGCATCGGCCTCGACATCCGCCTCAAGACGGTCTCCCCGAACGCCTTCACCGCGCTGTTCACCGACCCGGAGGCCCGCGAGGGCGTCGACCTGTTCCCGCTCACCCTCTACAACTCCATCACCGACCCCCTCGACCTGCTGACCAACTTCAAGACCGGCGCCTACCTCAACTACGCGGGCCACAGCGACCGGCGGTACGACGAACTCGTCGACCGGGCCTCCGCCGCGTACGAGCCGGGGGAGCGGCTGGCCATCGAGGCCGAGCTGAACAGGATCGCCGCCGAGCGGCTCCTGTGGATCCCCGTCGCCGAGTGGCCCACCTCGGTCTTCCTCAACAAGAGGATCACCGGCGCCCCCACGACCATCTCGTACATGTACCAGCCGTGGGCCGCCTCCGTGGGGGCCGCGCGGTGAGCTTCCTCCGCTTCGCCGTCCGGCGCGTGGCGGAGATGGCCGCGACCCTCCTCGCCGCCTCCTTCGTGGTCTTCGGCGCGCTGTACCTGGCCCCCGGCAGCCCGGCGAGCTTCCTGCTCGCCGGCCGCTCCGCCTCGCCCGACGCGCTGGCCGCGATCAACGCCCGGTACCACCTCGACGACCCCTTCGCCGTGCGGTACCTGCGCTGGCTCGGGGACATGGTCCAGGGCGACTTCGGACGCTCCCTCACCTACCGCACCGACGTCTCCCGCCTCCTGGCCGACCGGCTGCCGACCACCCTGCTCCTGATCGGCATGGCGCTCGTCGTCGTGGTGGTCGTCGGCCTCTTCCTCGGCCGGCTCTCCGCCGTCCGCGGCGGCGCCACCGACACCGCGGTCCTCGTCGGCACGACCTTCGCCGTCGGCACCCCGTCGTTCGTCGCCGCCGTGCTGCTCCAGACCGTGTTCGCCGTGAAGCTCGGCTGGTTCCCCAGCAGCGGCGCCGGCGACGGCTTCCTCGACCGGGTCTGGCACCTGACCCTGCCGGCCATCGCCCTCGCCCTCTACCTGATCGGCATGCTCGCCCGGGTCACCCGCTCCGCCATGCTCGAAGCCCTCGACAGCGAGCATGTCACCGTCGCCCGCAGCCGGGGCGTACCCGAGCGCCAGGTCATCCGCCGCCACGTGTTCCGCAACTCGCTCGGCACCGTCCTCACCACCGGCGGCCTCATCGTCTCCACCCTGCTCGTCTGCACGATCCTCGTGGAGACCGCGTTCAGCATCGGCGGCGTCGGCCAGCTCCTCGAACTGTCCACCTCGACCAAGGACTTCCCGACCGTCCAGGCGATCTCCCTGATCATCGTCGCTCTCTTCATGTCCGTGAACCTGCTCGTCGACCTGCTGCTCCCGCTGGTCGACCCCCGGATCGCGCTCGGAACGAGGAGCTCCTCCGCATGACCGCCGTCCTCACGCGCCGGCCGGGCCTCGCCCGGCTCCGTACCGCCCGGTCCCCGCTCCACCTGGCCTGCCTCTGCCTCGTCGGCCTCGTCACCGCCGCCGCCCTGCTCGCGCCCTGGATCGTCCCGTACGACCCCAACGAGATCGACCTCGGCAACGCGCTCGCGGGCCCCTCCGCCGCGCACCCGCTCGGCGTCGACGCGGCAGGGCGCGACACGCTCTCCCGGCTGCTGCTCGGCGCCCGCACCTCCCTCCTCGGGCCCCTCGGCGTCGTCCTCTTCTCCACGCTCGCCGGCCTCGCGATCGGCATGGCGGCCGCCTGGCGCGGCGGCTGGCTCGACTCCGTCCTCTCCCGCTCCACCGAACTCGTCTTCGCCTTCCCCGGCATGCTGCTCGCGATCCTGATCATCTCGATCCACGGCGAAGGGCTGCTCGCCCCCGTCATCGCGCTGTCGCTCGCCTACCTGCCGTACGTCAGCCGGCTCACCCGCTCGCTCGTCCTCGCCGAGCGGGCCCGGCCCTACGTGAGCGCCTACCGGGTCCAGGGCCACTCGGCCCTCCAGATCTGCCTGCGCCACATCCTCCCCAACATCGCCCCCGTCGTCCTCGCCCAGTCCACCATCAACTTCGGCTACGCGCTCATGGACCTGGCCGGCCTGTCCTTCCTCGGCCTCGGCGTCCCCGCGCTCACCCCCGACTGGGGCCGCATGGTCTTCGACGGGCAGACCGCGGTCCAGCACGGCTACCCGCTCTCCGCGGTCCTGCCCTGCGTGTTCATCGTGCTGACCGTCGTCGCCTTCAACGTCGTCGGCGAGCGCTGGGCCGACCGCGTCGCCAGGAGAGACCGATGACCCCCACCACGAAGCCCCCGCACGCCCTCGATGTCCAAGGGCTGAGGGTCACGCTGCCCGGCACCGCCCGGCCCGTCCTCGACGGCGTCGACCTGCACGTCGCCGCCGGCGAGACCGTCGCCCTCGTCGGCGAGTCCGGCTCCGGGAAGTCCCTCACCTCGCGCGGCGCGCTCGGCCTGCTGCCGCCCGGCGCCACCGTCGAGGGCCGGATCCGGGTCCGCGGCCACGACGTCCTCGCCATGAAGGCGGAACAGCTGCGCGCCCTGCGCACCGACACCGTCGCCATGATCTTCCAGGACCCCCGGGCCGCCCTCAACCCGATGCGCCGCATCGGCGACTTCCTCACCGAGAGCGTCACCCTCACCCGGACGATGAACCGGGCCGACGCCACCGCCCGCGCCGCCGAACTCCTCCGCGCCGTCGGCCTGGACGACTCCGCGCTGCGCGCGTACCCCGGCCAGGTCTCCGGCGGCATGCTCCAGCGCGTCATGATCGCCGCCGCGCTCATGGGCGACCCCGAGCTGCTCCTCGCCGACGAGCCCACCACCGCGCTCGACGTCACCACCCAGGCCGAGGTCATCGCCCTCCTCGCCGAACTCCGCGCCCGCTTCCGCACCGGACTGCTCTTCGTCACCCACGACCTCGACCTCGCCGCCGCCATCAGCGACCGCGTCTACGTCATGTACGCCGGGCGGATCGCCGAGAGCGGACCCGCCGAAGCCCTCTTCGCCCGGCCCCGGCACCCGTACACCGCCGCCCTTCTCGCCTCCACCCCCCGCCTCGAAGCCCCCGGCGGCCGGCTCGCCGCCATCGACGGGCAACCCCCCGACCTGCGGCAGGAACTGACCGGCTGCCCGTTCGCCGCCCGCTGCCCCTTCGCCACGGAGCTCTGCGGCCGGAAGGCGCCCGAGCCGGCCGGCGCGCCGGGCCTTCCGGACCACCGGGCCGCCTGCCACCACACCGACCGGCTCGAAGGGAGCACCGTCGATGTCCGATAACGCCCTGGAGGCCGTCGGCCTGCACCGCGCCTTCGGGAGCGTCCGCGCCGTCGACGACGTCTCCTTCGCCCTCCCCGAAGGCGGATCCCTCGGCATCGTGGGCGGATCGGGCTCCGGCAAGACCACGACGGCCCGCATCGTCGTCGGTCTGGAGCGGGCCGACGCCGGAGAGGTACGGATACGGGGCCGGGCCCGGACCGCCGCCGGACGCGGCCGGGCACGGCGCCTGGCCCGGGCCCGCGAGGTCCAGATGGTCTTCCAGGACCCGTACCTCTCCCTCGACCCCCGCGTCAGCGTCGAGGAGGTGCTGCGCGAGACCCTGCGCCTGCACTTCCCCGGCACCGACCACGACCGGCGCGTCCGCGAACTCCTCGACCAGGTCGGCCTGGGGACCCGGGCCGCCGACGCCCGCCCCCGGCACCTCTCGGGCGGCCAGCGCCAGCGGGTGGCCATCGCCCGCGCCCTCGCCGTCGAACCGGCCGTCCTCGTCCTCGACGAGGCGGTCGCGGCCCTCGACGTCTCGGTCCAGGCCCAGATCCTCAACCTCCTCGCGGACATCCGCGAACAGACCCGGATCGGCTACGTGTTCATCACCCACGACCTCGGCGTGGTCCGGTGCGTCACCGACGACGTCCTCGTCATGCGCCACGGTCGCGTGGTCGAGGCCGGCCGCACCGCCGACGTCCTCGCCGCGCCCGCACACCCCTACACCCGGCTGCTGCTGGAATCGGTGCCCCGCCCCGGCTGGGACCCCGAGGCGATCGCGGCCGCCCGCCGGGCCCTCTGACCACTGCGCCCGCACCGGGCCGCCTGAACACCCTCCCGCCCGCGGGGCTCTCTGTCCCTCCCATCCGTGGGCCCTCCGTCCCCCTCCCGTCCGTGGGCCCTCCGTCCCCCTCCCGTCCGCGGGCCCTCCGTCCCCTCCCGACCGCCCCGCCCGTGCGGGCGTCTCGCGCCCGCCGATCCCAGGAGACCGACCACCATGAACGAGCAGACCGCAGGACGCCACGCCCGCAGGGGCCTGAACCGGCGCGGATTCCTCGTCGCCGCCGGAGCGACCGCCGTCGGCGCCGCACTCGCGACGACCCTGCCCGAGCGCGCCGACGCCACCGCGCGGCCCTTCCGGGTCCCGATCGAGGACGTCCGCCACACCCGCACCTGGATGGCCTGGCCCGACAGCACCTCCATCTGGGGCGGCCGGCTCGGCGGCGTCCAGGCGGACATCGCGCTGATCGCCCGTACGATCGCCCGGTACGAGCCCGTCGTGCTGTGCGCCAACCCGGGCGGCGCCGCCCGGGCGCGGGAGCTGTGCGGGCCCACGGTCACCGTGCTCACCTCCATCCCCGTCGACGACTGCTGGATGCGCGACACCGGCCCCGTCTTCCGCGTCGACGGCGCCGGCGGGCTGGACGCCGTCGGCCTCAACTTCAACGGCTGGGGCAACAAGCAGGCGCACGCCAGGGACGCCCGTGTCGCGGAGCGGATCGCCGCCTGGGCCGACGTCCCCTTCACCCACGCCGACGTGGTCGGCGAGGGCGGCGGCGTCGAGCAGGACGGCGCCGGCACGCTCATGGCCACCCGCAGCAGCTGGGTCAACCGCAACCGCAACCCCGGGATGTCGGAGCGGCGGATCACGGACGCCCTGTGCGACGCGTACGGCGCCTCGAAGGTCATCTGGTTCGACGGCGTCTACGGACAGGACATCACCGACGACCACGTCGACGCGACCTCCCGCTTCCTCGCTCCCGGCGAGGCCCTCGTCCAGATGCCCCTCCGCTCGGACACCGACGCCTACGCCCGCGACGCCCGGCAGCAGTTCGCCGTCCTGTCCCGCTCCACCACCGCCTCCGGCCGCGCCATCGAGGCCCTGCGCCTCCAGGGCCCCGACTACGAGCGGATCCGCTCCACCGACCGCGGCTTCCTCGCCTCCTACGCCAACTTCTACCTCTGCAACGACGCCGTGATCAGCGCCCGGTTCGGCGACCGGAGGGCCGACGAGGCGGCCCGCGCGACGCTCACCCGGCTCTACCCGGACCGGGTGATCGAGCAGCTCGACATCGACCGCCTCGGCACCGGGGGCGGCGGCATCCACTGCGTCACCCAGCAGCAACCCGTCGCCTGACGGCCCTTCGACGACGAAATCCGTAGTGAAATTTCAGTCAATTCCTTCGGTTCGAAGGATTGACTGAAATTTACGTCAGTTCCTACGGTGTCTGCACCGAGCGGCGCCCCGGGGGTCCTGGGGCGTCCGCCGGTTCCGTGGAAGCACCCCTGAACAGGAGCCCGCATGGGGCCAGTTGCCTCGCAGACGAATGATCCCGCCCCCCTCGCCGGGATCGAGCAGCACTCGATCGACTGGGTGCCCCTCTCGGAACGCCACGGCAAACCGTCGGACGTCGGAGCCATCTGGTTCGTCGGCAGCCTCAACCTCACCGGCCTGGCGACCGGCGTCGTGACCCTCTCCATGGGGGCCTCGCTCGTCTGGACGGTCACCGCCACCGTCCTCGGCTCCCTCTTCGGCACCTTCTTCATGGCGTTCCACTCCGCCCAGGGACCCCAGCTCGGTCTGCCCCAACTCGTACAGTCCCGCCCCCAGTTCGGCTACCTGGGCGCGGCGCTCACCGTGTGGGTGTTCGCCCTGGTCAACTACGTCGCCTTCAACACCTCCGACGCGCTGCTCTCCGGCCAGGCCGTGAACCTGCTGACCGGCATGCCGAACACCGCCGGCTACCTCCTGGCCGCCGCCGTGGCGACCGTGATCGCCCTCTTCGGGTACGAGTGGATCCACCGCATCAACGGCTGGCTCACCTGGCCGTTCGTCGTGGTCACCGCTGCCGTCACCGCGGCCGCCCTCTTCGGCGGCGGACTGCCGGACGGCGTCTGGGAGGCGGGCCCGTTCGAACTCGCCCCGTTCATGTTGGTGTTCGTCTTCGTCGCCGGCTTCCAGCTGGGCTGGGCGCCGTACGTCTCCGACTACTCGCGCTACCTCAGACCCGACGTCCCGGTCCGCTCCACCTTCTGGTGGACCTACCTGCCGAGCGCGGTCTCCGGCATCTGGGTCTTCGTCCTCGGCGCCGTCGTCTCGGCCGGCGCGCCCGAGGGCACCGATCCGGTCACCGCGCTGAAGCTGGCGGCGGACCGGCTGTTCGACGGATTCGGCACCGTCGCCGTCGTCGTCCTGCTCGTCGGACTGCTCTCCATCATGGCGATCAACCAGTACGGCGGCAGCCTCACCATGATCTCGATCATGGACTCCTTCCGGCCGGTCAAGCCGACGCGGACGCTCCGGGTCGTGACGATCGGCATCATGCTGGCCGCCGTCGGCACGGTCTCCACCCTCGTCGGCATCGACCGGTTCACCTGGTTCTACTCGCACGTGGTCGTCGCCCTGACCTACCTCTTCATCCCGTGGACGGCCATCAACCTCGTCGACTACTTCTTCGTCCGCCGGGGCCAGTACGTCGTCGGGGAGATCTTCAACCCCCGCGGGATCTACGGCCGGTGGGGCTGGCGCGGCAACCTCGCCTATGTCGTCGGCCTGGCCTGCATGGCCCCCTTCATGGTCGTCACCGACGTGTTCGTCGGGCCCGCCGCGCGGCTCCTCGGCGGCGTCGACTGCTCGCTCCTCGTCGGACTGCCGGTGGCCGGCGGCCTCTACCGGCTCCTCGCCCGCAGCCTCGACCTGGCCGCCGAGCGCCGGCTCGTCAGGGAGGAGGGACTGCTGGACCGCCTCCACTGACCGCACCGCAAGGAACACCGCGCGGCGCCCGCCCCGCACCCGCGTCCGCACCGCACCCGCGCCCGCTCCGCACGCGCCCGCACCGCCCCCGTACGCACCCGACACAGGAGAGGACACCCGCACCGCCCCCGTACGCACCGAACACAGGAGAGAAGGAGCACCACGTGAAGAACGCACACGACGGCGACCGCCCCGGTCTCAGCCGCAGATCCCTCCTCGCCCGCACCGGAGCGGTCGCGGCCGCCCTGGCGGTGGGACCGGTCCTCGGCGCCCAGCCCGCGCGGGCCGCCTCCTGGCGCGTGCCGGGCGAGGACGAGGCGCACCGCAGGACCTGGATGGCCTGGCCGTCCAGCTCCACGATCTGGGGGAGCGACCTCTCCCGGATCCAGGCCGACATCGCCAGGCTCGCGAGGGAGGTCGCCAAGCACGAGCCGGTCGTGATGTGCGCGGACGGCTCCACCGCCGCCTCGCGGGCCAGGAGCGCGTGCGGCTCCACCGTCACGGTGATCAGCTCGATCCCGGTCTCCGACTGCTGGACGCGCGACACCGGCCCGCTCTTCCGCGTCGACGACGCCGGCGGCCTCGACTCCTTCGGCCTGAACTTCAACGCCTGGGGCGAGAACGCCACCCGCTTCTACGGCATCCCCGCCTCCGCCTACGACAAGGACCGCGTCGTCGCCCAGCGGATCGCCTCGTACGCCGGCGTCCCCTTCGCGAAGTCCTCCGTGGTCGGCGAGGGCGGCGGGATCGAGTACGACGGCGACGGCACCCTGATGGCCACCGACAGCTGCTGGGTGAACTCCAACCGCAACCCCGGCCGCACGCGCGCCCAGATCGAGGCCGAGCTGCTGGCCCGCTTCGGCGCCTCCAAGATGATCTGGCTGCCGGGCGTCCGGGGGCAGGACGTCACCGACGGGCACATCGACGGCACCGCCCGCTACATCCGGCCCGGCGTCGTCATGGTCCAGCTCGCCGGAGCCGTACGCCCCGACGTCTGGACCGCGAACGCCCGGGCCATCCGCGACACCCTCGCCGGCGCGACCGACGCCCGGGGCCGCAGGCTCCAGGTGCTCACCATCGAGGGGCCCGACACCCTGCCCCGGATCCCGGCCGGGCGGCGGGACGAGTTCCTCAGCTCCTACATGAACTGGACGGTGACCAACGGGGCGATCATCACCACCCAGTTCGGCGACACGGCGAAGGACGCGGCGGCGAAGGCGGCCATCGCCGCGGCGTACGGCCGGCCGGTGGTCCAGCTCAACCTCGACAACCTCTACGGCAACGGCGGCGGAGGCGCCCACTGCGTGACCATGCAGGAACCGAGCCGCTGAGCCGGTGAGCCGCCGGCCCGGGCCCGCCGCGCGGGCCCGGGCCGAGTCCCGCGGTCCGGATAGCCTGGGCCGATGCTTACCGAAGTGACGGCGACCCGCTACGTCACGCCCTTGCGCGAGGGCGGATCGCTCCCGGGGATCGTCGAGGCCGACGATCTCGGCACGTATGTCATGAAATTCACCGGCGCCGGGCAGGGCCGCAAGACCCTCGTCGCCGAGGTGATCTGCGGGCGGCTCGCCCGCCGCCTCGGGCTGCGCGTGCCCGAGCTGGTCGCCATCCAGCTGGACCCGGTCATCGGGCTCTCCGAGCCCGACCAGGAGGTGCAGGAGCTGCTCAAGGCGAGCGGCGGCCTCAACCTGGGCATGGACTTCCTCCCCGGCTCGCTGGGCTTCGACCCGCTCGCGTACGAGGTCGACCCGCTGGAAGCCGGCAAGGTCGTCTGGTTCGACGCGGTCGTCAACAACGTGGACCGGTCCTGGCGCAACCCGAACATGCTCGTCTGGCACGGCGACCTGTGGCTGATCGACCACGGCGCCACGATGATCTGGCACCACAACTGGCGGGGCGCCGCCGCCTCCGCCGCCAAGCCGTACGACGCCTCCGACCACGCGCTCGCCCCCTTCGCGCCGGACGTCGCCGCGGCGGCCGCCGAGCTCGCGCCGCTCGTCACCCGCGAGCTGCTCGACGAGGTCGCCGCCGACGTGCCCGACGAGTGGCTGGTGGACGAGCCCGGCTTCGACTCCACCGACGCCCTGCGCGCCGCGTACGTCGAGGCGCTGCTGCCCCGCGCCGCCACCATCCACGAGCGGATCACGCTCGGCCCCCGTACCGACCGCCGCCCGCAGCAGCCGCCGGGCTGGCTCGCCGAGCGCCTCGCCCCCCGTACCACCCAGAAGGACGGCACCACGTGACCGACCGCGATGTCTTCGAGTACGCGCTGCTGCGCGTGGTGCCGCGCGTCGAGCGGGGCGAGTGCTTCAACGCGGGCGTGGTCGTCTACTGCCGTGCCCGCTCCTTCGTCGCCGCCCGCACCCACCTCGACGAGGCCAAGCTGGCCGCGCTCGACCCGGCGGCCGACGTCACCGGCGTCCGCGCCGCCCTCCGGGCCGTCGAGGGCGTCTGCCTCGGCGGCGACGCGGCGGGGCAGGCGTCGGGGGACGACGCGGGACGGCGCTTCCGCTGGCTGATCGCGCCGCGCTCCACGGTCGTCCAGCCCGGCCCGGTCCACACCGGCCTCACCGGCGACCCCGAGGCCGAGGTGGAACGCCTGCTCGAACTCCTCGTGCGCTGACCGCGGGGTGACCACCGCGGTGTGACGACCGAGTGACGGGGTGCACCCGGTGGGCCGTTGACACCGGGTGCCAGGGCTTCTAGCGTCTCGTTCTGCGGTCGATACTAAGCGGTCGCTCATGAGCCCGGGAGAGTCCGGGACCCCTGAGGGCGAGGAGAAGCAAGCATGTCCACCACCGAGCAGCGCGTAGCCGTCGTCACCGGTGCCGCACGGGGCATCGGCGCCGCCACCGCGCTCCGCCTCGCGGCCGAGGGCCGCGCCGTCGCCGTTCTCGACCTCGACGAGGCGGCCTGCAAGGACACCGTCGAGAAGATCACCGCCGCGGGCGGCCGCGCCCTCGCGGTCGGCTGCGACGTCTCCGACGGCGCCCAGGTGGAGGCCGCGATCGCCCGCGTCGCCGCCGAGCTCGGCGCGCCGACGATCCTCGTCAACAACGCCGGCGTCCTCCGCGACAACCTGCTCTTCAAGATGTCGGAGTCCGACTGGGACCTCGTCATGAACGTGCACCTCAAGGGCGCGTTCCTGATGGCGAAGGCATGTCAGAAGCACATGGTGGACGCGGGCTTCGGCCGGATCGTCTCGCTCTCCTCCTCCTCGGCGCTCGGCAACCGGGGCCAGGCCAACTACTCCGCGGTCAAGGCCGGCCTCCAGGGCTTCACCAAGACCCTCGCCAAGGAGCTCGGCAAGTTCGGCATCACCGCCAACGCCGTCGCCCCCGGCTTCATCGTCACCGAGATGACCGCGCAGACCGCCGAGCGCGTCGGCATGGGCTTCGAGGACTTCCAGGCCGCCGCCGCCTCCATGATCCCGGTCCAGCGCGTCGGCCGCCCCGAGGACGTCGCCAACGCCATCGCCTTCTTCACGGGCGACGACGCGGGCTTCGTCTCCGGGCAGGTCATGTACGTGGCCGGCGGACCGCTCAACTGACCCGGCGCGGCGAGAATCGAGAGTGAGGAGAGCGGGATGACCGCACAGCAGCCGCCGGAGCTCTCCGGCAGGGTCGCCCTCGTCACCGGCGCCAGCCGGGGCATCGGCTACGGCATCGCCGAGGCGCTCGTCGCCCGCGGCGACCGGGTCGTCATCACCGGGCGCGGCGAGGACGCCCTCAAGGAGGCCGTGGAGCGGCTCGGGGCCGACCGGGCCGTCGGTGTCGCGGGCAAGGCCCACGACACCGCCCACCAGGCCGCCGCCGTCGCCGCCGCGATGGACGCCTTCGGCCGCGTCGACTTCCTGGTGAACAACGCCGGCACGAACCCGGTCTTCGGCCCGATCGCGGACCTGGACCTCGACGTGGCCCGAAAGGTCTTCGAGACGAATGTCGTCTCGGCGCTCGGATTCGCGCAGCGGACCTGGCACGCCTGGCAGAAGGAGAACGGCGGCGCGATCGTGAACATCGCCTCGGTCGCCGGAATCTCCGCCTCCCCGTTCATCGGCGCGTACGGGGTGAGCAAAGCCGCGATGATCAACCTGACGCAGCAGCTCGCGCACGAATTCGCACCGGTGGTCCGGGTGAATGCCATCGCGCCGGCCGTCGTGAAGACGAAATTCGCCCAGGCGCTCTACGAGGGCCGGGAGGCCGAGGCGGCCGCCGCCTACCCGATGGGCCGGCTCGGCGTGCCGGAGGACATCGGGGGCGCCGCGGCCTTCCTGACCTCGGACCAGTCGGGCTGGATCACCGGTCAGACGCTGGTCGTCGACGGGGGCATTTTCCTGAACGCCGGAGTCGGGTGACCGATTACCGGACACTTTCCGGAATTACCTGTCCGGATTGGCCCCGGTTACGTCTTGATTGCCTCAAGTGCCCCGCCGGGCTCGCCCATTGACCTGGCGGGGTACTGCGGTATCGTCGGCCGACCCCAGGCTGAACGAGGAGCGTGCACGTGTTCAACCGGACGAGTCTGCAGGCCGCTGCAGCCCTTGCGTCCATATCCCTGGTATCCGGATGCGGTGTTTTCTCGGATACCGAGTCCGCCGGGGAGCAGAGGATCACGATCGGGACCACGAGTTCTCCGACGACACTCGATCCCGCGGCTTCCTGGGACAATTCCTGGGAGCTTTTCAGAAACGTCTACCAGACCCTGCTGAGCTTCCCGACGGGAAGCACCACACCGAAGCCGGACGCGGCGGACTGCAAGTTCACCGACACGTCCAGCCGGGTCTACGAATGCACGCTCTTCGAGGGGCTCAAGTTCTCCAACGGCCACACGCTCGACGCCAAGGCCGTGCAGCACTCGATCGAGCGCATCCGCACGATCGACGCCGAGGGCGGCCCCAACGGCATGCTCGGCTCGCTCGACTCCATCGAGACCGTCGGCGAGCGCACCGTCGTCTTCAAGCTCAACAAGCCCGACGCCACCTTCCCCTTCATCCTCGCCACCCCGGCGATGTCGATCGTGGACCCGGCCGAGTACCCGGCCGACCAGCTCCGCCCGAAGGACGGCAAGATCGCCGGCTCCGGTCCGTACGTCCTCGACTCGTACGAGGTGCGCAAGCAGGCCGAGCTGACCCGCAACCCGTCCTACAAGGGCTTCGCCGACCGCAAGAACGGCGGCGTGACCATCAAGTACTTCGACCAGTCGGAGGCGATGGTCAAGGCGCTGCGCGCCGAGGAGATCGACGCCACCTACCGCGGCCTCACCGCCGAGGAAGTCACCTCCCTGGAGGAGGACAACGACGCGAACCAGGGCCTCCAGCTCGTCGAGTCCACCGGCGCCGACATCCGCTACCTGGTCTTCAACACCGAGGACGAGTCCGTCGCCGACCCGGCCGTCCGCCGCGCCATCGCCCAGCTCGTCAACCGCGACGAACTGGTCAGCAAGGTCTACCGGGGCACCGCCGAGCCCCTGTACTCCATGGTGCCCAAGGGCATCGCCGCCCACACCACCAAGTTCTTCGACACCTACGGCCACCCCGACAAGAAGAAGGCCAAGAAGATCCTGGAGAAGGCCGGGATCACCGAGAAGGTCGAGCTGAGCTTCTGGTACACGACCGACCGGTACGGCTCCTCGACGGCCGCCGAGTTCGCCGAGCTGAAGCGCCAGCTGGAGGACTCCGGCCTCTTCAAGGTCACCATCCAGGGCAAGCCGTGGACCGAGTACCAGGCCGCCTACCAGCAGGGCGAGTACGCGGTCTTCGGCCGCGGCTGGTTCCCCGACTTCCCGGACCCGGACAACTTCATCGCCCCCTTCCTCGGCAAGAAGACGGTCCTCGGCACGCCCTACCTGAGCCCGCGGATCACCGACGAGCTGCTGCCCAAGTCCCGCCGCGAGAGCGACCGCGGGGCCGTCACGGACGAGTTCGTCGAGGCACAGTCGATCATGGTCGAGGACGTCCGGCTGCTGCCCCTGTGGCAGGGCAAGCTGTACATCGCGGCCCGTGACGACATCGGCGGCGGCGAGCGCGCGCTCGACCCGCAGACCGTCATGCAGCTGTGGGAGCTGCACCGCCGGGCCAGCTGGTAGTCACCCGTACCGGAGGCCGCCGGGGCCCACTGTCAGTGGGTCCCGGTAGGTTCCGTGTCGGAACTGCCGAACCACCGGAGGTTGTGGACCGTGACCGACATCAACATGCTGCCCGAGTCCTGGCGGGGCGTCCTCGGCGAGGAGCTGGCCAAGCCGTACTTCGCGCAGCTGACCGAGTTCGTCGAGCAGGAGCGGGCCGCCGGGCCGGTCTACCCGCCGAAGGACGAGGTCTTCGCGGCCCTGTCCGCCACCCCCTACGACCGGGTCAAGGTCCTGATCCTCGGTCAGGACCCGTACCACGGCGAGGGCCAGGGCCACGGCCTCTGCTTCTCGGTCCGCCCCGGCGTGAAGACCCCGCCGTCGCTGCGGAACATCTACAAGGAGATGCAGGCCGAGCTGGGCCACCCGGTCCCGGACAACGGCTATCTGATGCCGTGGGCCGAGCAGGGCGTCCTGCTGCTCAACGCGGTCCTCACCGTCCGCGCCGGCGAGGCGAACTCGCACAAGGGCAAGGGCTGGGAGAAGTTCACCGACGCCGTCATCACGGCCGTCGCGTCCCGGCCGGACCCGGCCGTCTTCGTCCTCTGGGGCAACTACGCCCAGAAGAAGCTGCCCCTCATCGACGAGGAGCGGCACGTCGTGGTGAAGGGCGCGCACCCGTCGCCGCTGTCGGCGAAGAAGTTCTTCGGCTCGAAGCCGTTCACCCAGATCGACGAAGCCGTCGCGGCTCAGGGGCACGAGCCGATCGACTGGCGCATCCCCGACCTCGGCTGAGCCTCGGAGGGATCGGGCCCGCGGCCGGTTAGCGTCGGACCTCCACGCAGTGCGAGCGCCGGGAGGCCGCGGTGACCGAGCAGCAGCGGACGTCGGACGAGGCGGTCCTGACGAGGATCGGGCAGGCCAGGATGCTGCTGCACGGCGGTGACCGGGAGGAGGCCCGCAACCGCCTCGGCGTGCTGTGGCAGCAGCTCGACCCCGAGGGCGACCCCCTGCACCGCTGCACCCTCGCCCACTACCTCGCGGACGCCCAGGACGACCCGGACACCGAGCTGGCCTGGGACCTGCGGGCCCTCAGCGCCGCCGAGGGCCTGGAGGACGGGCGGCTGGCCGCACACGACTCGGCCGCCGCCCTGCGGGCCCTCTACCCCTCGCTGCACCTGAACCTCGCCGCCGACTACGCCAAGCTGAAACGGCCGGACGCCGCGCGGGCCCATCTGGACCGGGCCCGCGCCGCCTCGGAGGCGCTCGACGACGACCGGTACGGCATGGGCGTCCGGGCCGCGATCGAACGGCTGGACAGGCGCCTCCGCGAGGGGTGACGGCTGCGGGTTTGGTGCCCGTGCCTGGGCTGCGTGCCCGGGGAGGCGGCGGGGCTTCAGCGCCCGTGCCCGGCCTGCGTGCCTGGGGCGGCGACGGGCCCTCCGCGCGGGGGACGGTTGCGGGCTCAGCGCCCGTACGCGCCCCGGCAGAGTCCGGCCTCCACGCCCGCCGGGTCCCAGCCGCCGTATCGTTCGCCCAGCTCGCACACGTCCTCGCGGGAGACCGGCGGTGCCTGCGGCAGCCGTTCCGCGAGCCGTGCCGCCTCCCGCGCCCCGGGTACGGCCGTGGCGGGGACCGGCGGCTCGGGCGGGGGCGAGGTGCGCCGGGCGGCGGGGGAGGACGGCTCGGGCGAGGGGGTACGGGACGGGGCCGCGTGGCCGGTGGCGCGCCGGGTCTCGCCGCGCGGCGCGGCCGTGCGGGACGGCGGCGACGGGAGGGCCGCTTCCAGCGCCTCCCTGGCCGGCCCCTGGAGGACGATCTGCGGCGCGACGTCCTGGGCGGGCCGTACGGGATCGGCGACGGGCGCGGGGGCCGGCGAGGGCGCCGGAGGCGGCCCGTCGACGGCCACGCACCCGGTCAGGGCGACGGCGGCGGCCGCTCCGGCCAGCAGGCGCGCGGAGGTTCGGGTTTCATGCACCCGCGCCACTCTGCTCGCCCCGCGCCGATCTTCGAACCCCTACCGGCGGGGAATGCCCCGCACGGGTGAGCGCCCCGTCACCCTCCTTGACCGGACGAGGGCCGCGTACCGCGCGTCAGGCCCCGGTGGCGCCGTCGATGCGCTCGCGGATGAGGTCGGCGTGGCCGTTGTGCCGCGCGTACTCCTCGATCATGTGGAGGTAGATCCAGCGCAGGTTGTAGAGCTCGCCGCTGCGGTGGTGGGCGGCCGCCCCGAGGTCGTCGAGGTCGCGTCCCGCGGCGAGCGCGCGGGCCTCGGCGATCTCCGCCTGCCAGACGGCGTACGCCGCCTCGTAGGTGTCGCCCCCGGCGGCGCGGATGTCCCGGTCGGCGTCCTCCTCGTCGGCGTAGAGCCAGGGCGCCGCCTCGCCGCCGAGGACCTTGCGGAACCAGCCGCGCTCGACCTCGGCCATGTGGCGGACCAGGCCGAGCAGGCTGAGGTCGGAGGGCGGGACGGAGACGGTGCGGAGCTGTTCGTCGGTGAGGCCCGCGCACTTCATCGCGAGCGTGGCGCGATGGAATTCGAGCCACTGCTCCAGGGCCTGGCGCTCGCCGGTGGTGGTGGCGGGCCAGACGCGTTCGGGCGCTTCGGTGTGATGAGTGGTCATATGTCGCATGGTGGCGGATCACCGGATTCCGCGCCAGGGTCCCACGGTGACGTCCCGGTGAGCATTCCGCGCAGCAACTCGTCGAAACCGGTGCGCAGTTCCGCCCGGCTCGGCACGGCCGCGTGGAAGGAGCCGGCCGCGCAGGAGAACATCAGCCCCTCGCACCAGGCGATGACGGAGAGCGCGTGCCGCTCCGGGGCGGGCGAGCCGGCGCCCCGCATCATCGCCGTCACCGGGTCGTGGAAGGCCGAGCCCGCCCGGTCGAAGAAGCCGCGCAGCTCGGGGCGGCGGGTCGCCTCCAGGGCCAGCTCGTAGCGGGAGACGAGCAGCGCCCGGTGGTCGGTCAGATAGCGGTGCAGGGCGAGGGCGAGGGCGTCCGCGAGCAGCTCGGGCCCCGCACCGGGAGGCGGCAGCTCGTCCGGTGTCAGGACCTGAGCCTCGCGCGCTGCCTGCCGTCGTACGGCGGTCTCCAGGAGGGCCTGGCGGGTGCGCGCGTGGTTCGAGGTCGAGCCCTGCGGCAGCCCGGCCCGCTCGTCCACCGCGCGGTGGGTCAGCCCGCGCATCCCGCGCTCGACCAGCAGGTCGAGCGCCGCGTCGCCGATCCGCTCGGCGCGGTTCGAAGGGGCGGGATCGGCCTGGGCGGGGGTGCGCGCGGTCATGGGGACAACCTACCCATGGCCTCCCAACTACACCTGTAGTACGGTCGAGGCGTCCGGTCGCACTACAGGTGTAGTTCGACAGGGGTGGCGGGCACGCCACCCAGCCCGACCCGCCCCTTCCGCCCCCGTCCCGCCCGACCCGAGGAGCAGTCATGCCGCAGCACCGTGCCGTCGTCCTGGGAGCGGGCATCGGCGGCCTCACCGCCGCCGTCGCCCTCCACCAGCGCGGCTGGAACGTCACCGTCCTCGAACGCGCCGCCGACTTCGCCCCCGTCGGCGCCGGCCTCGGCCTGGCCCCCAACGCCCTGCGCGCCCTCGACGTGATCGGCCTCGGCGACCGCGTCCGCGCGCTCGCCGCCTGGCAGGGCGACGGGGGGATGCGCTCCCCGGACGGACGCTGGCTCGCCCGGACCGACGCCCGCGCCGCCGCCGCCCGTTTCGGCGACCCCCTCGTCCTCCTCCACCGCGCCACCCTCGTGGAACTCCTCGCCGCCGCCCTCCCCGCCGACACGGTCCGCACCGGTGCGCCCGCCGTGCTCGACCACCCCGGCGACGCCCGTACACCCGCCCGGGTCATCGCCCCCGACGGCGTACGGGAGGCCGAACTCGTCGTCGCCGCCGACGGGATCCGTTCCGCCGCCCGCACCACGCTCTTCCCCGCCCACCCCGGCCCCCGCTACTCCGGCTGCACCACCTGGCGGCTCGTCGTCCCCGCCCCCGAGCGGCCCTTCGCCCCGCACGAGACCTGGGGCGCGGGGCGCCTCTGGGGCACCCAGCCCCTCAAGGACGGCCGGATCTACGCGTACGCGATGGCCGCCGCGCCCGCCGGCGCCCACGCCCCCGACGACGAGCGGGCCGAACTCCTCCGGCTCTTCGGCGACTGGCACCACCCGGTCCCCGCACTCCTCGCCGCCGCCGACCCCGACCGGATCCTGCGGCACGACGTCCACCACCTCACCGACCCGCTGCCCGCCTACCACCAGGGCCGTACCGTGCTCCTCGGCGACGCGGCGCACGCGATGATGCCCACGCTCGGACAGGGCGGCAACCAGGCCGTCGAGGACGCCGTCGTCCTCGCCCACCACGCCCGTACCCCGGCCGCCTTCGACCCGGGACCGGCCCTCGCCGCGTACACCGCCGACCGGCTGCCCCGCACCACCGCCCTCGTCCGCAAGGCGGCCCGCACCGGCGCCCTCACCCTCGTCTCGGCCCGCCCCGCCGTCCTGCTGCGCGACACGCTCGTGCGGACCGTCTCGCGCTTCGGCCCCGGCTTCGTCCTCCGCGGCTTCGACGGCATCGCCGACTGGCGCCCCCCGGCCGCCACGGAATCCTCCCGCGTAAGCTGACCAGCGCGAACGGCCCCCGTG
Organism: Streptomyces sp. NPDC085460; assembly: GCF_044541975.1. NCBI lineage: Bacteria > Bacillati > Actinomycetota > Actinomycetes > Kitasatosporales > Streptomycetaceae > Streptomyces > Streptomyces sp. NPDC085460. The sequence continues at coordinate 529,502 of NZ_JBITTO010000004.1, read as the reverse complement.
CCACGGGCCGTCGGACCACCGCAGAGGGAGACCCCGTGAAGATCGGCTGCATCGGACTCGGCGACATCGCCCAGAAGGCGTACCTGCCCGTCCTCGCCACCCTCCCCGGGGTCGAACTGCACCTCCAGACCCGCACCCCCACTACCCTCGACCGGGTCGCCGACACCTTCCACCTGCCGGCCACGCGCCGCCACCGGGACCTCGACTCGCTGCTCTCCGCCGGACTCGACGCGGCCTTCGTGCACGCCTCCACCGCCGCCCACGCCGAGATCGCCACCCGCCTCCTCGACGCCGGCGTCCCCACGTACGTCGACAAGCCGCTCGCCTACGAGTACGCCGACTCCGAGCGGATCGTCGAGCTCGCCGAGAAGCGGGCCGTCTCCCTCGCCGTCGGCTTCAACCGGCGCCTCGCCCCCGGCTACGCCCAGTGCCTCGACCACCCCCGCGACCTGATCCTGCTGCAGAAGAACCGGATCGGGCTCCCGGAGGACCCGCGCACCATGGTCCTCGACGACTTCATCCACGTCGTCGACACCCTCCGCTTCCTGCTGCCCGGCGAGGCCGACCACATCGACGTCCGCGCCCGGATCCGCGACGGGCTCATGCACCACGTGGTGCTCCAGCTCTCCGGCGACGGCTTCACCGCCATCGGCATGATGAACCGGATGAACGGCTCCACCGAGGAGGTCCTGGAGGTGTCCGGCCAGGACACCAAGCGCCAGGTCCTCAACCTCTCCGAGGTCGTCGACCACAAGGGCCAGCCCACCGTCCGCCGCCGCGGGGACTGGGTCCCGGTCGCCCGGCAGCGCGGCATCGAGCAGTCCGTGCACGCCTTCCTCGACGCCGTACGCGACGGCCGGGTGCTCAGCGCTCGCGACGCCCTGCTCACTCACGAACTGTGCGAGCAGGTCGTCCGCGACGCCCTCCTCCGGTCCGCCTGAACCCCGCCCGCCTGAACCCCCTCCGCCTGAATCACGTCCGCCTGAATCCGGTCCGCCTGAATCCCGTCCGCCTGGCCGCACCGGTACCCGCCGCCACGGCCACGGCGCCGATCACCACGAACGCCCCGTACAGCGGCCAGTCGCCCCAGCGGGCGTAGACGGTCGTCGACTCCGACAGGGGCAGTTCGCGTACGACGGCGGTGCTCGCGTCCGTGCCGACGGGCGGTCCCACCCGCCGGCCGTCGGGGCCGTACGCGGCGCTGACCCCGGTCAGCGTCGCGTGCACCACCGGCCGGCCCGTCTCCGCCGCACGCAGCGCGGCCAGGGACGCGTGTTGTGCGGGTGCCCAACTCCGCTGGAAGGTACTGGTCGCGGACTGCACCACGATCACATCGGCCCCGTCCCCGGCCAGGCGGCGGCTCATGTCGGGGAACGCGGACTCGAAGCAGACCAGCGGGCCCACCGTCAGCGGGCGCTCGCCGTTGGGCAACCGCATCACCACCGGTGCCGTGCCCCGGCGCCGGTCCTCCTCCGCGGCTTTGCCCACGGAGGTCGCCCAGCCGAAGAGACCGCGCGCCGGCACGTACTCGCCGAACGGCACGAGCCGCATCTTGTCGTACCGGTCACCGGTCGGCCCGTCCGGCGCGAACAACAGCGCGCTCTTGTAGATGCCGGGGCGGTCCTCCCGCCGCGCGTCCACGTTCACGAGCAGCGGGGCGTGGACCGCCCGCGCCAGCGCGGTCAGCCGCGCGGTGAGCTCCGGATCGGCGGCCGGGTCCCGGGCCACCCCGCTCTCGCCCCACACCACCAGGTCGAGGTCCTGCCCGGCGAGGCCGCGCGTCAGCTCCTCGGCCCGGTCGAGCCGGCGCTCGGCACCGTCCGTCCCGCCGTGCACCCCCGGCTGCACCATCGCCACCCGCACCGACCCGGACGGCCGCGGCGCCCCGACGCCCCACACAGCCGTCCCCACCACCAGCGCGTACGCGGCGAGCCCCGCCACCCCCACCGCCCGCAGCCCCGGCACGGCGATCAGCAGCACGAGCGCCGTGTTCACCGCCACCACCAGCAGGCTCACCAGCCACACCCCGCCGACCGAGGCGAGCCGCAGCGCCGCCGGCACCTCCCACTGACTCGCGCCGAGCAGCCCCCACGGCCCGCCCAGCCCCTCCCACGACCGCACCAGCTCGATCAGCAGCCACCCCGACGGCACGGCACACAGCGCGGCGGCGGCCCGCGCGGGCGTCGGCGCCCCGCCGAGCAGCGCTCGTACGAGGACCCCCCACGGCAGCCACAGCAATCCCAGCAGCACCGCCATCACCAGCAGGAACACATGGACGCTCGGAAGCAGCCAGTGGTGCATGGCCAGCAGGAAGCCGATGCCCCCGCACCACCCGTCCAGCGCCGCCCGCCGTGCGCCCGGAGCCGTCCGTACCAGCAGCAGCCAGGGCACCAGCGAGACGTACGCCCACCACCACAGCCCGGGCGCGGGGAAGGCGAGCACCGGCAGCGCCCCGAGAACGACGGCGAGCAGCGACCGCGCCAGCCCCGCCCCCCGCCGCCCCCGCACCGCACCGTCCCCGGACCCGGACCCTGGTCCTGCCTCGGACCCGGACCCGGACTCTGGTCCTGCCCCAGACCCGGACCCGGACCCCGGTCCTGCCCCAGGCCCGGCCCCGGGTTCCGGCGCGGCGCGCGGCCGGGGGTCCGGCTCCGCGCGGGACCCGGGGTCCGGCTCCGTGCTCCCGAAGGGGTTCCGCATGGCGTGCCTCCCGCTCGTCGCCTCCAGTCTGCGCCGCGCGCCGGGGCGAGGCCCGGTCAGGGGAGCCGGCGCCAGCGCTCCTCCACGACGACCGAGCGCAACCGCCAGCCGTCGGCCATGCGGCGCGCCGCGAAGGCGTATCGGCCGCCGCAGACGAAGTCCTCGCCGGAGGCCATCCGCATCGGGTTGACGTAGTCGGCACGGACCTCGGCCGCGTCGCCGGTCTCGGCGTAGCCGCCGGGCCGGTGCAGGGTCACCCGCCGGTTGACGATGAGGTGCTGGCGTACCGGGAAGAGCGTCATCGTCTCCGCCAGCCAGTCGGCCACCCGGGCCGCGGGCCCCTCGATGCCGCCGGAGCCGGTGTAGTCGGCGCGTCCGTCGGGGGTGAAGAGGGCCAGGTAGGCGGTCCAGTCGGCGTCGTCCACGGCCACCGCGTAACCGGTGACCAGGTCCTCCACGGCAAGCCGGTCCATCACGTTCGCGAGGTCCACGCGTTGCGTCATCGCCTCAGTGTCGGGGCAGTCGGCACACCCCGCCAAGAGGCGTGCGCTCCCTGTCCGTACGACCGCGCGCCCGACGACCGTGCGCGGTTCCTGCGGAAACGGGCGGGGGCGGTTCCCGCGTCGCAGGAACCGCCCCCGGGTGGGCGTCGCGCCTCCGCGTCAGTGCCCGGACTCGCCCGCGTGCGGGCTCAGTACACCTGCTCCCACCAGCACGAACAGCAGGATTCCGAGCAGGATTCGGTAGATCACGAACGGCATGAAGGACTTCGTGGTGATGAACTTCATGAACCAGGCGATCACCGCGTAGCCCACGCCGAAGGCGACGATCGTGGCGAAGATCGTCGGGCCCCAGGAGACGTGCCCGCCCTCGGTCGCGTCCTTCAGCTCGAAGACGCCGGAGGCGAGTACGGCGGGGATCGCCAGGAGGAACGAGTACCGCGCGGCGGACTCGCGGGTGTACCCCATCAGCAGACCGCCGGAGATCGTCGCGCCGGAGCGCGAGACGCCGGGGATGAGGGCCATCGCCTGGCAGAAGCCGTAGATCAGGCCGTCGCGGATGCCCAGGTCCTTGAGCGTCTTGCGCTCGCGGATCGCGCGGTGCCGGCCACCGATCTCGTCGCGGGCCGCCAGCCGGTCGGCGATGCCGAGGACGACGCCCATCACGATGAGCGTGGTGGCGATGAGCCGCAGGTCGCGGAAGGGGCCTTCGATCTGGTCCTTGAGCGTGACGCCGAGGACACCGATCGGGATCGAGCCGACGATCACCAGCCAGCCCATCTGGGCGTCGTGGTCGGAGCGCATCGACTTGTCCGTCAGCGAACGGCACCATGCCGTGACGATCCTGCCGATGTCCTTGCGGAAGTAGATCAGGACGGCGGTCTCCGTGCCGATCTGCGTGATCGCCGTGAAGGCCGCGCCCGGGTCCTCCCAGCCGGCGAAGGCAGCGGTCAGCCGAAGGTGCGCGCTGGAGGAGATGGGAAGGAACTCCGTCAGCCCCTGGACGAGTCCGAGGATGAACGATTCGAACCAACTCATGGGGCTTGGGCCGTCCCGGTATGTACGAGTGCGTCAGAAGGTCGAGCGCACTGTACCGCCCCAAGGTGACGTGTTCGTGATCAGCCCATGTCGGAGGCGGAGGCGAGGGCCGGAGCGTGGGCCGGGGGCGGCGACGGAGCCGGCGTCGAGGAAGGGGGCGAGGCCGGGGGCGAGGCCGCCGCCGGCGCGGCGGGAGTGGTTCCGGCGGCGGGGCGCCTCAGCGCGTGTCGCTTCCGCCAGGCCATCACCGCGGCGCCCAGCCCCGACAGCACGATGAACCCCGCCGAGATCAGGAACGCGGGGGACCCCGGCTCGCCCGCCTGCGCCCCGGCCACCACGTACGCCGTCGTGTTCGGCACCGTCCCGATCGCCGTCGCCAGCAGGAACGGCACGTACCCCATCCGCGAGACCGCCGCACAGTAGTTGGCGGCGGCGAACGGCACGCCCGGGAAGAGCCGGATCGCCAGCATCGAGCGGAATCCGTGCCGGCTCAGCTGCCCGTCCGCCGCCCGCAGCCACCGCCCCTTGACCAGCGGCCGCAGCGCGTCCTGCCCCAGTACCCGCCCCAGCGTGAACGCGATGCCCGCGCCCAGTACCGTTCCCGCCACGGCCGCCGTCAGACCGGCCGCCGCGCCGAAGAGCGCGCCCGCCGCCAGGTTCAGCACCGGCCGCGGCACGAACGCCGCCGTGCACAGCCCGTACGCCGACGCGAACAGCAGCACCGCGGCCGCGCCGCCCGTCTGCGGCCACCCCGAGGACAGCAGCCGCTGCGGCTCGTACAACAGCACCAGCGTCCCGGCGGTCAGCAGTACGAGCGCGAGCAGCGAGAGCCGCGCCCGGGGCGAGAGCAGGGCCCGGGAGCAGCGGACGGCGAACGGGTCCGTCGGCCGGGGCACGGGAGCGAGCATCCCGGGAGAGTAACGGACACCTCCGTATGATCGCCGTAATGTGCGCCATGTCCGCCCCGGAACCCGACGCCTCCACCGGTCCCGGTCCCGGCCCAGAACCAGTCCTTCCCATCCCCGCCCCCGTCCCCGTTCGCGTCCCCGACAGCGAGCTCGCCGACGCGGTCCTGGGCCGGCTCACCGTGCTCTACCCGGCCGCCGGGAACCCCTTCCGGGCGCAGGAGATGGTGGCGTACATGAAGGGCGTGGCGCCCTTCCTGGGCATCCGCACACCGGAGCGCCGCGCCCTGTCCCGTACTGTCCTCGCCGGCACGCCCCGCCCCAGCGAGGATGACTGTGCGGCTGTCGCGCTGCGTTGCTTCGCCCTTCCCGAGCGCGAGTACCACTACTTCGCCGTCGACTATCTGCGACGGCACGTCAAGAGCTGTTCGTCCGGGTTCCTTCCGGTGGCGCGCCGGCTCGTGACGACGGTGTCCTGGTGGGACACCGTCGACCACCTCGCCGCCCATGTCGTCGGCGGACTCGTCGCCGTCGACCCGGCGCTCGCGGCGGAGATGGACGTCTGGATCGACGACGAGGATCCGTGGATCGCGCGTACCGCCCTCCTGCACCAACTGCGGTTCAAGGCCGACACGGACGCCGACCGGCTCTTCGCGTACTGCCTGCGGCGCGCCGCCGACACGGACTTCTTCCTCCGGAAGGCGATCGGCTGGAGCCTGCGCGAGTACGCCAAGACCGCCCCCGGCGAGGTCCGGGCGTTCGTCGCCGGCAACCGTTCCCTCTTCTCTCCGCTGTCGGTCCGCGAGGCACTCAAGCACCTCTGACGCCGCCACCCTCCTCGTATTCGTCACGGCCACCCCGCCGCTCGACGGCTGCGCGAGACTCGGCTCATGAGCGACGCGGGGACGCCCATGGGCGAGACGACGGCCGGCACGACGGACGCAGCGACGGGCGGTGTGGCGGAGGCAGCGGGGGGCGGTGCTGCGGGCGGAGGGAGGGCGCTCGTCCTCGGCGCGGGCGGGCTCGTCGGTGCCGCTTGGGAGGTGGGCGTCCTGCACGGCCTCGCCGAGGCGGGCGTGGACCTCTCCGGCGCCGACCTGGTCGTCGGCAGCTCCGCCGGCGCCGTGGTCGGGGCGCTGCTCACCGCCGGCATCCCCCTTTCGGAGCTGTACGGGCGCCAGCTCGACGGCACGGACGCCGAACCGGCCGTCCGCTTCGGTGCCGGCACCCTCCTCCGCTACACCCTCGCCGTGCTCACCTCCCGCACCCCGGAGGCGTACGGGCGCAAGCTCGGCCGGCTCGCCCTGGGCGCCCGGACCGTCGACGAGGCGACCCGGCGGGCCACCGTCGCGAAGCGCCTCGGCGACCTCACCGACTGGCCCGCCGCCGGCCGTCTGCGGATCACGGCGGTCGACGCGGAGAGCGGCGCGCTCGGCGTCTTCGACGGCGCGAAGGACGCGGCAGGGGAGACGGTCGGGCTCGTGGACGCGGTCACGGCCAGTTGCGCGATCCCGGGCGCCTGGCCGCCCGCGAGCCTCCTCGGCCGGCGCTGGATCGACGGCGGCATCCACTCCACCGCCAACGCCCACCTGGCGATCGGCCGGCGGCGGGTGGTCGTCGTGGCGCCCACGGCGTTGGGCAACAAGGTGGTGCACGCGCCGTCACGCCAGGCGGCCGACCTCATCGCCGGCGGCGCGCGCGTCAAGGTCATCACGCCCGACGCCGACGCCAAGGCCGTGCTCGGCGCCCGCGCGCTCGACCCCGCCCAGCGGGGCGCCGCCGCGCGCGCCGGACACGCCCAGGCCGCCGCGCACGCGAGGTCGGTCGCGGCCGTGTGGGCGGGCTAGGACACGTGTGCCTGGTACGAGCAGGCTCTGTGCGGTTGCACAATGAAGGAGTGAACGAGCAGATCCCCGTCCTGCGTACCGTCGACCACGGCACCGCGCGCCTCATGCCCGACGTGGACCGGGAGCGGGCCTGGCTCCTGACGGTCGACGGCGCCCCGCAGTCGTACGTCGACCTCGACGCCCCGGACCACCTGGAGTTCGAGTACGCCCGCCGGCTCGGGCACGTGGTCGACGGCGCCGCGGACGCGGGCCTGCCGCTGGACGTGCTCCACCTCGGCGGCGGGGCGCTCTCACTGCCCCGTTACGTCGCCGCCACCCGGCCCGGATCGCGTCAGGACGTCGTCGAGGCCGACGGCGGACTCGTCGCGCTCGTCGCCGAGCACCTGCCGCTCCCCGAAGGCTCGGGTGTCACCGTGCACACGGCCGACGCGCGCGCGTGGCTGGGGACGGCGCCCGCGGACTCGGCCGATCTGATCGTCGGCGACGTCTTCGGCGGCTCGCGCGTCCCGGCCCACCTGACCTCCCTCGCGTACGCGCGCGAGCTCCGGCGGGTGCTGCGTCCGGGCGGGATCTACGCGGCCAACCTGGCCGACGGCGCGCCCTTCGCCTTCCTCCGCGGCCAGCTCGCCACGTTCGCCGCCGTCTTCCCCGAGCTGGCGCTGATCGCCGAACCGACGGTGTTGCGCGGCCGGCGGTTCGGGAACGCGATCCTCGTCGCCTCCGCCGCGCCCCTCGACGTCCCCGCCCTCAGCCGCCGGGCCGCCGGGGACGCCTTTCCCGCGCGCGTGGAGCACGGGGAGGCGCTGGCGCGGTTCACCGGGGACGCCGTAGCGGTGGACGACGCCGAGGCGGTGGGGTCACCCGTTCCGCCGGACGGCGCCTTCGGCATCGGCTGACACGTCGGGCGCGGGTGCCACGGCGACGGCTTCGGCTGACACGTCGGGGGCGGATGCCGTGGCGACGGCTTCGGCTGACACGTCGGGCGGGGGTGCCACGGCGACGGCTTCGGCCGCCGCCGCGACGGGTCCGCCCGCCCCGACCGGTCCGCCCGCCGCGGCCACGGGCGCGCCGAGGGCCCCGCCTCCGTCGACGTCCGTACCTCCGCCACCCCCCTTGGCGCCGCCGCCTCCCCGCGTCCCTCCGTCGCCCTTCCCGTCACCGTTGCCCCGCGCCGCCGGCAGCCCGTGCGGACGCCGGGTCATGTTCCGTACGTCCGGGACGAGGAGGACGAGCGCGGTGACGAGGGTCATCAGTGCCGCCGCGCCCCACAGCGACTCCGTCCGGCCGAACGCCGTCTCGGCCGGGCCCGCGAGCGCCGTCGACAGGGGCAGCAGCGCGGTCGAGCCGAACCAGTCGTAGGCGGAGACCCGGGACAGCTTCTCCTCCGGGATCTCCTGGTGCATCGTCGTCATCCAGGAGACGCCGAAGATCTCCATCGCCACACCGCTGACGAACATCACCGCCGTCAGCCCGACCGCGGGCAGCGGGACGGCGAGCGCCGCCGAGGGCAGCGCTATCGGGAACACGCCGAGCGTGCCGACGAGCAGCAACCGCCGCGGCTTCCACCGCGTCATCAGGATCGCGCCGGCGACGGTGCCGACGCCGTATCCGGCGAGCGCGATGCCCCAGGGGCGGGCGCCGCCGAGTTCGTCCCGGGCGACCAGCGGCCCGTACACCGACTCGACCGCGCCGATGAGCGCGACGACGACGGAGAACTGGGCGACGATCGACCACAGCCACGGGCGGCCGGTGAACTCCTGCCAGCCCTCGCGCAGATCGGCGAGGAGGCCGCCGCCGGGCTTGCGCTCCGGGATGCCGCTGACGTCGAGGAAGGCGCGCAGGGCTCCCGCCACGGCGAACGCGGCCGCGTCGATGGCGAGGACCCAGCCCGCGCCGACGAAGGCGACGAGCGCCCCGCCGAGCGCGGCGCCGCCGATGCCAGCCCCGTGCATGGCCATCCGGTAGAAGGCGAAGGCGCGGCTCGCCTGCTCGCCCGTGACGCTGGACATGAGCATGCCCTCGGCGGCCGGGTTGAAGAACGCCTGCCCGGCGCCGCAGAGCCCGGTGAGCACCATCATCTGCCAGAGTTCGGCGGTGCCGGAGAGCACGAGGGCGGCGAAGACCGCCTGGGAGACGAAGTTGACCGTGTTGGCCGCGACCATCACCCGGTGCCGGGGCATGCGGTCCGCCACGGCTCCGCCGATGAGCAGGAAGAGGACGAGCGGCAGGAAGCGCGCCATCGAGACCAGGCCCACGTCTCCCGCGTCGCCGCCGGCCTCGAAGACGGCCCAGGTGGTGGCGATCAGGGCGCCGTTCGCGCCGAGACTGGTCACGATGGTCGCGGCGGTGAGCAGCACGTAGTTGCGACCGGCCCATTCGGGGCGGCGGGTGCCGTGGGGGGAGGCGGAGCGTTTCGTCACTCCGGGACTATCCCCGCCTCCTCCCCTTCCTGCCAAACCGGATAACGGCTTCCGGACGTCCGATCAGGACGTGGACTGCTCGGTGAGGCGGACCGTCGAGAGGATCTTCTTGATCGTCGCGTCGGGCAGCTCGTCCTTCACGCCGTCGACCCCGAACAGCACGAAGGCCGCGTAGTCGTTCGCGCCGTTGAGGAAGGTGAAGGCGACCGACTTGCCGTCGGTCTCGCACTTGTTGCGCTTCTTCACGCCGGGGGCCGTGGCCGTGGCCAGGCTTCCCTTGAGTCCGGACGCCGTCGTGTACGGGACTGCCTTGGTGATCTTGATGCTCTTCTCGGGCATGTGCTGGGCGAACGCCGCCCACACCCACGTTCCGGCCTGTCCCTGCGCGGCGGTGGCGGTGTCCTTCGCGCCCTGGAGGCCCTTGGTGCCGGCGGAGGCGAGGCCCCAGGTCTCGGGGGTGCCGTTCTTGTCCTTGTCGAAGGCGCACCACTTGCTCTTGTAGTCCGTGGGGCCCGACATGATGACGAGGGGGCTGCCGTCGCCCTTCTTGGCGTCCGCGAAGCCGGTGTTCATGGTGGGCTTCAGGACCTCCCACTCCGGCGGGACGTCGAAGAGGGTGCCGTACTTCGGATTGTGGACGACCTTCCAGCCCGGGATGGTCGGCTCGAAGGTCTTGCCGTCGCGCGGGTTGTCCAGCTCCGTCGTGGCGCCGTCGGTCGGCTCCGCCGGCGCGGTCGGGTCCGTCGAGGCCGTACCGGTGGGCGGGGCGGACGTGGTCGTTCCCGGCTTGTCGGCGACGTTCTCCTTGTCGTCGTCGCCCAGGACGAAGAAGGTGGTCACGCCCGCGGCGACGACGACGGCGGTGGCGGCCGCGATCGCGATCAGAGTCGTCCGCTTGCCTCCGCCGCCGCCGGAGCCCTGCGGCGGCGGGGTGGGGCCGGGCACCTGGTACTGCGGCACGGTCGGCTGCTGGTACGGGTTGGGCTGCGCGTACCCCTGCTGCGGATGTCCCTGCTGTGGGTGACCCGGCTGCGGATGCCCCGGCTGTGGGTGTCCCTGCTGCGGGTACCCCTGGGGAGGCTGCCCCTGCTGCGGGTAGCCCGGCTGCTGCCAGCCGCCCTGCTGCGGGTAGCCCGGCTGGGTCGGCTGCTGGTACGGGTTCGGCTGCTGGTACCCCGGCTGCTGGTACGGGTTCTGATTCTGGTCCTGCGGGTTCTGCTCGCCCCCGGGCGGCTGCTGTCCTGGCCACATGGGCCGTAACGATAGAGGGGCGCGGGCGGCCCGGCCATGCCCGGCCCCTTCGGCGGAGGTGGCGGCGAGGACCGCAGAGGCATGGCCAAGACTTCTACTCACGGGTAACATCGCGGTCCATGAGCGCGAACCAGAAGTCCATAGGCGACATGCTCGCCGCCACGGTCCCCATGGCCGGAACCCTCAACCTCGAGTTCCTGGAGACCACCGCCGAGCGCGCCGTCGTGCGCCTGCCCGACCAGCCCGCGTACCACAACCACGTGGGCGGTCCGCACGCCGGCGCCATGTTCACCCTCGCCGAGTCCGCCAGCGGCGCCATCGTGCTGGCCGCCTTCGGCGACCAGCTCGGCCGTGCCGTACCGCTCGCCGTCAACGCCGAGATCGCGTACAAGAAGCTGGCCATGGGCGTCGTCACCGCGACCGCCACCCTCGGCCGCCCGATCGCCGACGTCGTCGCCGACCTCGACGCCGGCCGGCGCCCCGAGTTCCCGGTCCGCATCGACATCACCCGCGAGGACGGCGCCGTCACCGGCGAGATGACCGTCCTGTGGACGCTTCGGCCGAACTCGTAGGCTTCGCGGCCGGGGGAGTTCCGAATGACGTTGCCCAGCCGTCGTGCTGTCGGCCCGTCAGACGCCTTCCGTGGAAAGCTCGGTGGGTACGGGACAGCGCTCGGCACGCGTTCTCACGCGTTCCGGGCGCGAGCCGTTGTACGGCCGTCCCGCGCACGTGGCGCGCGAGGGGCTGCGCGTCCCGCGCTCGTGGCGCGCGAGGAGTTGCGCGTCGCGCCGGCGGCCCTGTTCAAGGGGCCGGGACGGGGTCCGGCCCGAATCGACAGGCCCCGTGGGCCGCGAGACGATGGAAGTACGTGAGGTCCCTCAGGGCCGCCGCGGATGGGTGGCAATCGTACGAGGCCGGGGCCGTGGACGATGGCCCCCACCACGCGGGGCTCTCCACGGCGCGTTGACGCCTCCGGTCCACTCCGGCGGGGCGTCGGAAACGCGTGTATCTGAGCGCGCTGCCGTGCCCGACTGTCGTGCCCATCCGTGACCATCCATGGTTCATCACCTCTCCGTCCCGTGCCTGACAGTGCGGGTTCTGCCACTGGAGGGAAGAGAAGTGAACAGAAAGATACGCAACGCGGTACTGGCCCCGTTGGCCGCCTCCTCGCTGCTGATCGGATCCGTGGCGTTCTCCACCAGCGCGGCACAGGCCGCGCCCTCCGCCACGTGCAGCGTCAAGCCGAGCGCTACGGGCGGCACGGTCGACGTCTCGGGCAAGGGCTTCAGGCCAGGGAAGGCCTATCTCATAGAAGGCGGCGGCCAGACCTCGACCGGGACGGCGAACGCCAAGGGCGAGATCTCGAGCACCGGCTTCTTCAAGCCGGGCCAGGAGATCACGGCCCTCCAGGCCGGTACCCCTGAGACCAAGTGCGGCACGGTCGAGGAAGCCGAGCAGAAGGACGCCCAGGAGCAGTACCGCATGGGCTACCGACAGGGTGTCTCCGACACCAGGGAAGACTGCAAGAAGAAGGAGCCCAAGCCCGGCGTCGCCCAGATCGACCCGAACTACGAGAAGGGCTACAACGCGGGGTCGGCGGCCGCGCTCGCGTCCGCGTTCTGCAAGTAGCGAAGCACCCGTTTCGGCACCGGGGCCCGAGCCGGACACCGTTCCGGCCCGGGTCCCGTTCGTGCGCGCGGCCCGTCGAAACGAGCAGGTAGGCTGCCCGGCGGCGTGCCCGACGCGGGGCACGCCACCACAGCGGCCCGTGACCGGGGACCGCGCCTGCACAACGGGAGGAACCCGCGTTGCACGTCCAGGAGTGGCTGGAGACCATCCCGCCCGTCGCGATCTACGCGCTGGTGGGGGTGGTGATCGGACTGGAGAGCCTCGGCATCCCGCTCCCCGGCGAGATCGTCCTCGTCAGCTCGGCCCTGCTCGCCTCGCAGCACGGCGACATCAACCCGTACGTGCTCGGCGGCTGCGCCACCGCGGGCGCGATCATCGGCGACTCGATCGGGTACGCGATCGGCCGCAGGGGAGGCCGCCCGCTGCTCGCCTGGCTCGGCGGCAGATTCCCCAAGCACTTCAGCGAGGCCAACATCGCGCTCGCCGAACGCTCCTTCCAGAAGTGGGGCATGTGGGCGGTCTTCTTCGGCCGCTTCGTCGCCCTGCTCCGGATCTTCGCGGGGCCGCTGGCAGGCGTCCTCCAGATGCCGTACTGGAAGTTCCTCGTCGCCAACGTCTTCGGCGGCATCCTGTGGGCGGGCGGCACGACCGCCGTCATCTACTCGGTCGGCATCGTCGCCGAGGCGTGGCTGAAGCGCTTCTCCTGGCTGGGGCTGGTGCTCGCCGTCCTCATCGGCGTCGCCTCCATGCTGATCATCAAGAACCGCGCCAAGAAAGCCGCTGCTGCGGCGGAGGCGGAGACGAACCACCGCGCGGAGGCCCCTCTGGAGCCGGTCGCGGCGGACTGACCGGGCGGGCGGCCGGCCGTACGAGGCGGACCGGGGACGCGGCGGTACGAGCCGGTACCGGGTACCGGGTACCGAGCACTGGGTACTGGGTACCGAGTCCGCTGCATGGCGAGCGGGTCCGGGCACGCGCGGCCGTACGAGCGGGTCCGAAGCCCGCCGCCGTACCAGACGTTCCGAGCGCGCGGTCGTACGCGGCGGAGGGCGGCGCCCGGGAATCGTCCCGGGTGCCGCCCTCCGTCACGTACCGCCACGGGCCGCGACGGGCGGTCGGCGGTCCTGCAACGGCGCTCAGCCGTCGTACGCCTCGGCGTGGCTCTTGGCCAGGTGGAGGTACATCTCGGCGTTCAGCCGGATGCCCGCCAGCTCCTCCTCCGTCAGGGCGCGGCGCACCTTCGCGGGGACGCCGGCGACCAGTGAGCCGGGCGGGATCTCCATGCCCTGCGGCACCAGCGCCTGCGCCGCCACCAGCGAGCCGGCGCCGATCCGTGCCCCGTTGAGGACCGTCGCGCCCATGCCGACGAGGACGTCGTCCTCGATGACGCAGCCGTGCACGGTCGCGTTGTGCCCGACCGTCACCCGGTCGCCGATGGAGACGGGGAAGCCGGGGTCGACGTGGACGGTGCAGTTGTCCTGGATGTTCGAGTCCTCGCCGACGGTGATGGGCCCGCAGTCGGCGCGCAGCACCGCGTGGTACCAGACGCTGGCGCGCGCGCCGAGCGTCACCTCGCCGAGCACCACCGACGTCGGGGCCGTGAAGGCGGTCGGGTCGACGTCCGGCTCCTTGCCGCCAACGGCCTGGATCAACGCCTCTGCCATGGGTCACTCCTGGGGTCTCTCCGGCTCGCGCGGCCGTGGTGCACGGCCCGCGCGGCCGAGGTGGTGTCGCGCCTTCCGGTTGTCTGCCCGCACCCTATGCCGAGCCCATGACGGACATCACAGGGGACCGCACTGATCAGGCCCGAAGCCGCCGACTACGGTATCGGGGTGCCCAGAAACGGAAACACGTTCTCATCGCTGGCCGCCTGGCGGCGCCGGGTCGTCGCCCACGCCCTCCAGGGCGGCTGGCGCTGGGCGCAGCAGGCGGGCGCGGTCACCGCGGAGCACCCCGGACGCCTCCGGTTCCGGCGGCTCGGCGCGGGCACCCGGCTGGCCTTCCCGCAGGGCACGGTCTTCGGCGAGCGGTGGATCGAGATCGGCGAGTGCTGCATCATCGCCGAACAGGTCACCCTCACCGCCGGGATGCTGCCGGGCCTTGAGCTCGGCACGGAAACGGTCCTGACGCTGGGCGACGGCGTCGTGCTCGGCCGCGGCAGCCACGTCATCGCCGACACGACGATCACCATCGGCTCGGACACCTACTGCGGGCCGTACGTCTACATCACGTCGACGAACCACAGTTACGACGACCCGCACGAGCCCATCGGCCGGCAGTGGCCCCGCTCCGAACCCGTCTCGATCGGCCCCGGCTGCTGGCTGGGCACGGGGGCGGTGATCCTGCCGGGCGCGCGGATCGGCCGCAACGTCGTGGTCGCGGCCGGCGCGGTGGTACGCGGCGAGGTGCCGGACCACTCGGTGGTGGCGGGCGCCCCGGCCAGGGTCGTACGGCGCTGGGATCCGGAGCAGGGCTGGCAGCCGCCGCTGCGGACCCCGGCCCCGAAGCCGATTCCCGAGCACGTCACTCCCGAGCAGCTGGCGGCGCTCGCGGCCTGGGAGGTCGAGCAGACGGAGGCGGCGGACACGCTGGACGTGACCGACACACCGGATGCGGCGGAGGCGCCGGGGACGCCGGATGCGGCGGAGACGGTGGAGGCGGCGGAGAAGGTGGACGCGGGGCGCGTCAGCCGCCCGCGATGAGGACCGTGCCCACGAGGGCGAGGCCCGCGCCCGCCGCCTGGATCACGCGCAGGCGTTCGCGGAGCAGGCCGAAGGCGGCGAGCGCCGTCACCACCGGGTAGAGGCTCGCGAGCACGGCGGCGACGATGACCGGGCCGCGCTGCGCGGCCAGCGCGTACGTACCGTTGGCGGCGACGTCGGCGAGGCCCACGAAGGCGAGCGCCGGCAGCGCGCCGCGGATCACTCCGAAGCCCTCCTCGGGCAGCGCGCGGCCACCGCGCCGGACGGAGACGTACAGCGCGCCGCCGCCGACGGCCACATTGGTCACGCGCTGCACGAACAGCGCCAGGAACAGTCCGGTGACCGTCGTGGACGCCTCCGCGATGAGGGCCATGACGGCGCCGAACCCGAACGCCGCGAACAGGGTGAGCAGCACGGCCTGCCGCTGAACGGGCGCGCCGCGCAGTTCCGGGCCGCCCGCGAGGACGATGCCGACCACGGCCGCGAGGATGCCGCCGACCTGGAACAGGCCGGGCCGGTCGCCCAGAACCAGGCCGACGGTGACGGGGACGACCACGCCGAGCGAACCGAGCGGCGAGACGACGCCCATCGGGCCGAGCGCGAGCGCCTTGTAGAAGGCGAGCATCGCGGCCGGGCCGACGACGCCGGCGGCGACCGCGTACCAGAGTCCGGGCCCGGCCTCGGTCCACGCCGAGGTGGCGACGACGACCGTGCCGAGGACGACGACGGCGATGCACTGCGAGACCACGACGACGGTGAGGGCCGGGATGCGCCGCGTGAGCAGTCCACCCCCGAAGTCGGCGAAGCCCCACAGGAGGGCGGTGGCCAGGGCGAACACGGCGGTCATGGGGGTTCCTCGCAGGCAGGTACGGGGCGGAGCGGGGCAGTACAGTGCAGTGCACAGTCGGGTACACCCCACCGTAGTGCAGTCTGTTGAACTATGTCATCCAAGATATTGGACGGAATGTGTCGGACCTCGACCAACTGACCCAGTCGCTCGCCCGCAACCTCAAGCGCTGGCGCAACGAACGGGGCTTCACCCTGGACGCGCTCGCCGCCCGTTCCGGGGTCAGCCGCGGCATGATCATCCAGGTCGAGCAGGCCAGGACCAACCCGAGCGTCGGCACCACCGTGAAGCTGGCCGACGCCCTCGGCGTCTCCATCACCACCCTCCTCGACCACGAGCAGGGCCCCCACGTCCGGCTCGTGCCGCCGGAGCAGGCCGTCCGCATGTGGTCCACCCCGGCCGGCAGCCACACCACCCTGCTCGTCGGCACCGAGGCCCGCGGCCCCCTCGAACTCTGGTCCTGGTCCCTCGTCCCGGGCGAGGGCAGCGCGTCCGACCCGCACCCGCAGGGCACCACCGAACTTCTCCACGTCGTCGCCGGCGTGCTCACCCTGATCGTCGACGGCGTCGAGCACACCGTCCCCGCCGGCACCTCCGTCGCCTTCGAGGCCGCCGCCCCGCACACCTACCGCAATGACGGCGACGAGACGGTCGAGATGACGATGGCCGTCTCGATCCCGCCCGTACGCTGAGACGCCCGTACGCTGAGACGCCCGTACGCTGAGACGTCCGGCCGCGCGGCGTGTGGCAGCGGCTAGCGTGGCGGGCATGCGCGCACCCATCGGAGACTTCGACGACGCCCTGCCCGCCCCCGACTGCCTCGGCCTCCTCACCCCGCCCGTCGCCGCGGCCGTCCGCGCCTGGACCGGCCCGGTCCCGGCCGAGCAGGTCCTGTACGTCGACACCGACCCGGCCATCGCCGACACCGCCGTCTTCGTCGAGCACTACGGCCCTGAGCTGCTCGACCAGTCCGCGAACTGCGTGGTCGTCGCCGGCAAGCGGGGCGAGACGACGACCCTCGCGGCGTGCGTGGTGAAGTCCGCGACGCGCGTCGACGTCAACGGCGTCGTGCGCAAGCACCTGGGCGTGCGCAAGGCGAGCTTCGCCGCGATGGACACGGCGACCGGCGACAGCGGCATGGAGTACGGAGGCATCACGCCCATCGGCCTCCCCGCCGACTGGCCGCTCCTCGTCGACGCCGCCGTCATCGACACCCCGTGGGTCCTCATCGGCAGCGGCCGCCGCCGAGGCAAGATCATCGTCCCGGGCAAGGCGATCGCCCAACTCCCGAACGCCGTCGTCCTGGAAGACCTCGGGCGCCCCACGGCCTGACGACCGGGCACGAGAACGCGGCTTGGGCATCAGCCCAGACGTCCTGGACATCAGCCGGGATGCGGGCTCAGCTTGGGCATCAGCCCAAGCGCGGGATCTCGATGGCGGGGCAGCGGTCCATCACCATGTCCAGCCCCGCGCCCGTCGTGCGGGCGTACGCGCCCTCGTCCACGACGCCCAGCTGGAACCAGACCGCCTTCGCGCCGATCTCCCGCGCCTCGTCGGCCACCGCGCCGGCGAGGTCGCTGTTGACGAAGACGTCCACGACGTCGACCGGGAAGGGGATGTCGGCGAGGGAGGCGTAACCCGGCTCGCCGTGGACCGTCTCCGCCTTCGGGTGGACCGGCACGATCCGCTTGCCGAAGCGCTGGAGGACGGCCGCCACCCCGTACGCGGCACGCTCCCGGTTCGAGGACAGGCCCACGATCGCCCAGGTGCCACCCGTTGCCGTCAGGATCCGGCGGACGGTCTCCTCCTCGGAACGCTCCGTCGCCTCGGTGGTCGTGGTGTCGACGCTCATCCCTGGTGCCTTCCTTCTGTCTGCCCGTTCGGTGCTTCCCTCGATACGAACCCACCGCGCCGCCGGATCCTTCCCGTCGACGGGAGGCCCGCGCTCAGGGGGCGCTCCCGGTCCAGGGGCTCTTGCCTGCCGAGGGGCGCGAGGGTGAGGGGCGGGGCGGGACCCGGCAGCCGGATCAGACGTCCCAGGCGCGGCGTTCGTCCTCCCGCGGGGCCAGGACGACGGCCGGCCGACCCGCGCCGAAGGTCATCACGGGCCGCTCCGCGTCCCACGCCCGCCACCCGGGATCGCCGTCCGTCGCGAACGCCACCCAGGCCGCGTGCATCGCAGCCGCCAGCTCGCGCGGCGCGTCCGGTCCCGTCATCGCCTCCGCCTCCGGCGTGTCGAGGGTGTCGAAGACGAAACCGAGCTCCAGGGCGTGGCAGGCGCCCAATCCGAGGACCGGCGACGGCCAGCCGAACTCGTACAGATACGTCCGCCCCACCGCCCCCGACCGCAGCCGCGCGTCGGCGACGCGGTTCAACGGCACCCGCAGCAACTTGTCGGTGGCGAGCGCCCCCAGCACCTCGCCGGGCCGCGCCTGGGGCCGGTTCGCCCGATAGACGCGTGCCGTACGGGACGGCACCCGCGTCTTCCACAGAGCCAGCCGCAGCATCAGCGGCGACAGCCGCTCGACGAGCCCGCCGGGTACGAACCAGAGCCGGTACTCCTCCGCGGTCGTCCCCATCAGCAGGTCCACGCCACCCGAGGCCACACCCGCCCCTTCGCACGCACCATCGGAGGCGCCCTTGGGCACGTGCCCAGCAGCCTGCCGTCCCGAGCCCCCGGCCGGGTCGGCCGTCGTCAGGGCCTCCGCCGGATCGCGCGGCACGACGTCACCGTCCACGGCGATCTGGAACGCGTGCCCGCCGCCCGCCAACGGCGAACCCTTCGCCGTCACTTCGGTCTGCGCCGTGAGCAACCGCTCCCGGTCCACCGCCGCGAACGCCTCCGCCGTCGCGGGTATCCCCAGCCGCTTCGCCATCGCCTCCGTCGTCCGGCGCGCCCGCTCCAGGGGCAGCGCCATCGGCGCGCCGCTCTGTACGACCGCCCGCCGGAACAGGCCGCGGGCGAGCGGCGAGGTGAGGAGCGCCGCGATCGAGATCGCGCCCGCCGACTCCCCGAAGACGGTCACCCGTCCGGGGTCGCCGCCGAAGGCCGCGATGTTGTCCCGGACCCACGCGAGCGCGGCGATCTGGTCGCGCAGCCCGAGGTTGGCCGGCGCGTCGGGGAAGACGCCGAACCCTTCCACGCCGAGCCGGTAATTGACGGAGACAAGGACCACGCCGTCGCGCGCGAACGCGGAACCGTCGTAGACGGGAACGGCGTTCGAACCGTGGATCAGCGACCCGCCGTGGATCCACACCATCACCGGCCTGCCGCCGCCCGTTTCCCCCTCGCCACCGGAGCAGCCCGCCGGACCGTCAGGACTCCACGGAGCCCAGACGTTCACGTGGAGGCAGTCGTCCCCCTCGACGCTCGGGTCCGGCAACAGCGCGTCCAGCGGCGGAGCGTACGGCCGCTTCGGCGCCGTCGCCCCGAACTCCTTCGCCTTCCGCACCCCCTCCCACGGCTCCACCGGCTCGGGCTCCCGGAAGCGGAGCGGCCCGAACGGTGCCCGCGCGTACGGCACACCGAGGAAGCCGGCCACACCGTCACCCACGTACGCCCCGCTGACCCGCCCCGCAACCAGCGCCGTCTCGGGCGCCGCCCCCGTCCCGTACCCGCCGCCCCTCGTCCGGTCCTGGCCCGACGTCGTCATGGCTGTGTCCCCTTCCGCGTCGAGTGGTCAGGAGGCGGGCGTCGTCAGAGCGCGCTTGAGGACCTTGCCGGTCGGACCGAGCGGCAGCGCGTCGACGAAGCGGACGATCCGCGGATACTTGTGGCGGCCGAGGCGCTCGCGCGCCCAGTCGACGAGTTCGTCCTCCGTGACGGGGGAGGCGCCCTCACGGCGTACCACCACCGCGCACACCTCCTCGCCCTTCGCGTCGTCGGGCACGCCGACCACGGCGACCTCGGACACCGACGGGTGCCGGACCAGGACCTCCTCGACCTCGCGCGGATAGATGTTGAAGCCGCCGCGGATCACCAGGTCCTTCTTCCGGTCCACGATCCGCAGGAAGCCGTCCTCGTCGCGCGCGCCCAGGTCGCCCGTGCGGAACCAGCCGTCCACGACGGCCGCCGCCGTCGCCTCCGGGTCGTCGAGGTAGCCGGCGAACACGTTGTGCCCCCGCACCACCACCTCTCCGACCTCGCCGTCAGGCAGCAGCCGGATCGCGCCCTCGACCGCCGCGTCCGCCACACCGATCTCCACTCCCCACACGGGGTGCCCCACGGTGCCGGGGCGACGTCCGAGGTGCGGCTGGTTGAACGTGGCCACCGGCGAGGTCTCCGTCAGGCCGTACCCCTCCAGGATCTGCGTCCGGAAGGTCTCCTCGAAGCGCTCCAGCACCGCGACCGGCAGCGCCGCGCCACCGGAGACGGCCGCCCGCAGCGCCTCCGGACGCCGTTCGGACACCGCCGCCGCCTCCACGAGGGCGTGGTACATCGTCGGCACGCCCATGAACACCGTCACGCCCTCGTCGGCCAGCACCTCCAGCGCCGCCGGCCCGCTGAACCTGGGCATCAGCACAAGAGTGGCTCCCTGGCGCAGCGTCCCGTTCATCGCACACGTCTGCCCGTAACTGTGGAACAGCGGCAGGCAGCCGAGGACGACGTCGTCCGCGCCGAGGCCGAGCAGATCCTGCGAGGTCACGGCGGCGTTCATGACGATGTTGAGATGGGTCAGCCGGGCACCCTTGGGGCGCCCGGTCGTCCCGCTCGTGTAGAGGATCACCGCCGTGTCGGACGGCTCCGCGGGCTCCACGGCGGCCAGCGGCTCCGGTGCCGACGGCGCGCCCTGGAGCGCGCGCACGCCGGCCGCCCGCGCCGCCTCGTCGGCGACCGGCCACAACGGACCGCCGCTCACGATCGCGACCGCGCCACTGTGCTCCAGCACAAAACGCACCTCGTCGGCGACGAGGAGCGCGTGCACCGGCACGACGGTCGCGCCGACGGCGAGCGCGCCGTAGTAGACGCGCAGGAACTCCGTCGTGTTCGGCAGCAGCACCGCCACCCGGTCGCCCGGCTTCACCCCCGCCTCGCGCAGCCCGGCGGCGCAGCGCAGCGCCGCGTCCCACAGCTCGCGGTAGGTGAACCGGCTCGCGCCCTCGACGACGGCGATCCGGTCCGGGAAGTGACGGGCGGACTCGCCCAATACGCCGGCGACGCTCAGTGACATGACACGCTCCAGAGACGTGGAGTTGACGGCGGTGTCAACATTCCGTGACACGGCACAGAATCGATCGTGGAAGTACCGCCAGGCCATGTGCAGACGCCCACCGTGTGGGTTCCCCGGGTGGGCATCGGCCCCTCGGCCGCTTCCGGAACGTGGCAATCGCCAAAGCGCGGCGCTACGGTGCCAGCCATGACGCCCAGCCCGCCCGGCGCCCCCGACCCCTCGTCCGACCGTCGGACGGGCCCCTCGTCGCCTCCTTCGCCCGACACGTCGGGCACACCCCGCAAACACACCCCGCTCGGATCGGCCGGCGGCTCCGCCGCCCTGCGCCGGGCCCTCGCCGCCGCACTCCTCGCCGACGTCGACCGGCTCACCGACCGGGCCGTCGACGACATCCGCGCCCACTCCGGCACGTACGCCTCGGGCGACCCCGTCACCCGCGAGGACCTGTGGGCGATCTGCCGCGACAACCTGCTCCGGGCCCTGGAGGACTTCGGCGGGCTCGCCCCGACCGGAGGCGACTTCGAGGGCGCGGCCCGCGAGACCGGCCGCCGCCGCGCCGAACAGGGCGTCCCTCTCGACACCGTCCTCCAGGCGTACCGGCGCGGCGGGCGGATCCTGTGGCAGGTCATGGCCGAACACCTGCGCACCCGCACCGGCCGCGAGACGGACCACCGCGACCTGGAGCTCGACATGGCCGGCGCCGTCTGGGAGACCATCGACCGCTACTCGGTCGCGATGGCCGACGCGTACCGCCTCGGACAGCTGGAGCTCCAGAACCGCCAGGACACCCGCCGTGCCGCGCTCTTCGAGGCACTCCTCGACGGCCGCGCCGACGATCCCGCCGTCGCGGGTGCCGCGGCCGCCGCGCTGGGCGTGCCCGTCCAGGACCGTTACGTCGTCGTGGTCGCCACCCAGGACCCGGCGGCGCCGCCGCACCCGGCCCCTGTCCTGGAGGCCCAGGGCCTGTGGTCGTTCTGGCGTCCGCGCTCCGGCCGGTACGCCGGTCTCGTCCGCCTCCCGCGCCGTGACACGTCCGCCGGCCGGAGGCCGGCCCCGCCCGGTGCCCTCCTCGATTCGCCGCTGCGCCGCCTCCTCGCCGCGCTCCGCGAACGCACCGGCGCCACCGCGGGAGTCTCGCCCGAGTTCGAACGCCTCGACCAGGCCGGCCGCGCCCTCCGACTGGCCGAGCAGACCCTCCGTACCCTCCCCGCCGGCAGCGGCGAGGCCGCCGTCTTCGACGCACGCCTCACGGAGGTGCTGCTGAGCGGGCGCCCCGACATCGCGGAGCGCATCGTCACCGTCCACCTCGGGCCCGTCCTCATCACCGGCGGCGAACGCAACGCCCTCCTGACCACCCTCCGCGTCTGGCTCGACCACGGCTGCTCGGCCTCCCGCGCGGCGGAACTCCTCTACTGCCACCGCAACACCGTGCTCAACCGCATCGGACGCGTCGCCGAGCTCACCGGCCGCTCCAGCGAATCCGGCGAAGCACGTCTCGGTTGGGCACTTGCCCTGCGCGCGCTGCCCTACGTCGGCCTCCCCGACTCCCCGGGGGCCACCCCCGGCACGGTGGAGCCGTCCGGTCCGGGCGGCGCGGAACGAGAGGCGTACGGCACGTAGGCTGGCGGAATGCAGGAGCAGTACCGCACGCTGGCCCGCGAGGGCGTCCACGAGACCGAGATCAACCGATCGCGCTTCCTCTGTGCACTCGCACCGGTCGCCGACGAGCGCGAGGCGCAGGAGTTCGTCGCGCGCATCCGCCGTGAGCACCCCACGGCCACGCACAACTGTTTCGCGTACGTCATCGGCGCCGACGCGTCCGTCCAGAAGGCGAGCGACGATGGCGAACCCGGCGGCACGGCCGGCGTCCCCATGCTCCAGATGCTGCTGCGCCGTGAGATGCGGTACGTCGCCGCCGTCGTCACCCGGTACTACGGCGGCGTGAAGCTCGGCGCGGGCGGCCTCATCCGCGCCTACGGCGGCGTCGTCGGCGAGGCACTCGACGCCCTCGGCACCATCACCCGGCAGCGATACCGGCTCGCCACCGTCACCGTCGACCACCAGCGGGCCGGAAAACTGGAGAACGACCTCCGCTCCACCGGCCGCGCCGTGCGGGACGTGCGGTACGCCGAAGCCGTCACCATCGAGATCGGCCTCCCCGACGCCGACGTGCCCGCCTTCCAGGCGTGGCTCGCCGACGTGACCGCCGGCACCGCCGGGATGGAACTGGGCGGCGAGGCGTACGGCGACGCCTGACCCGCCCGCCGCCCTCCCGCCACACTCGTACGGTCCCTACGCAGACGGCCTCCTCCCCACCCGGCCTGCCCACCCCGCCTGCCCACCCCGCCTCCGCACTCACCCCGCCGCCCCGCCCGCATCTCCCCGGTGTGGCCCCGCCCACCACCCCCGCCGGGTTAGCGTGGTGGCCACACACGAACAGACCCGGAACCAGCGCGCACGCGCACGCCGTGCACACGCACGCGCGCCGCGCCTGTGCACTTGCACACCGCTTGCACCGCTGCACACCGAGCGCGGCGCGAGGTTCCGGACATCAGGGGCGAGGAGCGGCACGCGCATGCGGGGTGGGACGACGACGTGAGGTTCCTGCACACCTCGGACTGGCACCTCGGCCGGTCCTTCCACCGCGTCGGCCTCCTCGGCGCCCAGGCCGCCTTCCTCGACCACCTCGTCGCCACCGTCCGCGACCGCGAGGTGGACGCCGTCCTCGTCGCCGGCGACGTCTACGACCGCGCCGTGCCGCCGCTGCCCGCCGTCGAGCTCTTCGACCGCGCGCTGCACCGCCTCGCCGAGGCCGGCGTGCCCACCGTCATGATCTCCGGCAACCACGACTCCGCCCGCCGCCTCGGCGTCGGCGCCGGACTCCTCGGCCGCGCCGGCATCCACCTCCGTACCGACCCCGCCGGCATCGGCATCCCCGTCGTCCTGGCCGACGCCCACGGCGAGGTCGCCCTCTACGGCCTGCCGTACCTGGAGCCGGCGCTCGTACGCGAGCAGCTCGGCGCGGAGAAGTCCGGCCACGAGGCGGTGCTCTCCGCCGCCATGGGCCGGGTCCGCGCCGACCTCGCCGGCCGGCCGACCGGCACCCGTTCCGTCGTCCTCGCCCACGCCTTCGTCGCCGGCGGCGCGCCCAGCGACAGCGAGCGGGACATCACCGTCGGCGGAGTCGCCGCCGTCCCCACCACCGTCTTCGACGGCGTCGACTACGTGGCGCTCGGCCACCTCCACGGCTCCCAGACCCTCACCCCGCGCGTGCGGTACTCGGGCTCCCCGCTCGCCTACTCCTTCTCCGAGGTCGACCACCGCAAGACGATGTGGCTGATCGACCTGGGCGCCGACGGCAGCGTCACCGCCGCCGAACGCGTCGACTGTCCCGTGCCCCGCCCCCTCGCCCGGCTCCGCGGCCGGCTCGACGAGCTTCTAGCCGACCCCGCGCACGACCGGCACCAGGAGTCCTGGATCGAGGCCACCCTCACCGATCCCGTACGCCCCCACGACCCGATGGCCCGGCTCACCGCGCGCTTCCCGCACACCCTCAACCTCGTGTTCGAGCCCGAGCGCGCCGACGCCGAGTCCCTCGCCTCCTACGCCCAACGCCTGCGCGGCCGCAGCGACCAGCAGATCGCCGAGGACTTCGTCAGCCACGTCCGCGCGGGCGGCGCACTCGACACCGCGGAACGGACCGTGCTGTACGGCGCCTTCGACGACGTACGCGTCGACGCCGCCACCACCGAGCGGGAGGCGGGACGATGAGGCTGCACCGGCTGGAGATCACCGCCTTCGGTCCCTTCGGGACCACCCAGACCGTCGACTTCGACGCGCTGTCCACGGCCGGACTCTTCCTCCTCCACGGCCCCACCGGCGCCGGCAAGACGTCCGTCCTCGACGCCGTCTGCTTCGCCCTGTACGGGAGCGTGCCCGGCGCCCGACAGGCCCCCGGCACCACCCTCCGCAGCGACCACGCGCCCGCCGGCACGCTCACCGAGGTGCTGCTCGACCTCACCGTCGGCGGCCGCCGCCTGGAGATCAGGCGCAGTCCCGCACAACTCCGCCCCAAGAAGCGCGGCGGAGGTTTCACCACCGAGAAGGCGCAGAGCACCCTGCGCGAGTACGACCCCGCCACGCGCGCGTGGACCGGCCTCAGCAGGTCCCACCAGGAGATCGGCGAGGAGATCACCCAGCTCCTCGGCATGAGCCGGGAGCAGTTCTGCCAGGTCGTCCTGCTGCCGCAGGGCGACTTCGCCCGCTTCCTGCGTGCCGACGCCGAGGCCCGCGGCAGACTCCTCGGCCGCCTCTTCGACACGCGCCGCTTCGCCGCCGTCGAGGAACGCCTCGCCGAGCTGCGGCGGGCCGCCGCCCACCGCGTCGAGGAGGGCGACGCCCGGCTCCTCGCCCTCGCCCACCGCATGGCCCAGGCCGCCGAAGGACTCCCCGCCGCGCGCACCCCCGTCGACGGCAAGCCCGGCGAGCCCGGCCTCGCCGACGCCGTCCTCGGCTGGGCGGCCCTCGCCCGCACCGAGGCCCACGAGGCCGCCGACATCGCCTCCGTACGCCTCGCCGCCGCCGAACACGCCGAGGCCCGCGCCCGCGCCGCGGCGGGACACGCCCGGGACCTCGCCGCACGGCAGGCCCGCCACGCCGAGGCACTGCGCCGCCGCGAGGCCCTCACCGCCCGGATCCCCGAGCGCGACCGCGATCAGCACGCCCTCGACCTCGCCCTCAGGGCCGACCGGGTCGCCCCCGCCCTCGCCCTGCGCCACGAGGCGGACCGCGAGCACGCCGGGGCGCTGGCCGCCCGGGGTTCGGCGCGATCGCTGCTGCCGCCCGACCTCGCCGAGGCCCCGGCCGAACAGCTCTCCACCCTGGAGAACCGGCTCCGCGAGGACCTGGGCGGCCTCGCCGCCGCCCGCCGCGCCGAAGCCCGCGCCGCCGCGCTCGCCGAGGAGCGGACCCTCCTCGAACGGGAGGCCCGCGCCGACGAGGACGCCCTCCAGGAGGCCAACGGCTGGCTCGCCGACTGGGAACCCCGGCGCGCCGCCCTCCAGCAGCGCATCGACACCGCGCAAGAGGCCGCCGCCCGGGCCGAACAACTCGCCGGCCGGCTCGAACCCCTCCGCCACCGGCTCGCCGCCGCCCGCCGCCGCGACAGCCTCGCCCGTACGCTGACCGAGGCCGAGGAGCGGTACGCCGCCGCCCGCGAGCACCGCAACACGGCGCACGAGACCTGGCTCGACCTCAAGTCCCGCCGCCTGCGCGGCATCGCCGCCGAACTCGCCGCCACCCTCACGGACGGCGACCCCTGCCAGGTCTGCGGCTCCACCAGCCACCCGGCTCCGACCCCCACCACCGCAGACCACGTCGACCGGGCCGCCGAGGAGACCGCGTACGCCCGCTACACCCAGGCCGACGAGACCAGCCGCGCCGCCGAACGCGAACTCGCCGGCACCCGCGAAGCCCTCGCCGCGGCCCGCGACGAGGTTCAGTCACTGGCCTCCCCCGAAGCCTCCCCGGAACATTCCGAAGTCCAGCCGACGGTCGCCGAGCTCACCGACGAGACGGAGGAGCTGACCGCCCGCCACGCCGAGGCGTACGCGCTCGCCGCCCAGACCCACGCCGCGCGCGAAGCGCTCGCGCGTGCCGAGCGCGAACACGAGGAGAGGGCAACTGCCCAACGGGAGGCCGAGCGACGCGTCGCCGCCCGTACCTCGCACCGCGACAGCGTCGAGCGGCAGCGGGCCGAACTCGCCGAGGAGCTGACCCGTGGCCGTGGCGAGTTCGCCACGGTGGCCGAACACGCCGGCGTGCTGGAGCGCCGCATCGCCCTCCTGGTCGACGCGGCCGGAGCCGTACGAGCGGAGGAGCTCGCCGCCGACCGCCTCAAGAAGGCAGATGCCCAACTCGCCGACGCCGCGTACCGGGCCGGGTTCACCACCCCCGCCGAAGCGGCCGCCGCCCTCCTCGACGAGCACGGTCGCCGCGCGCGGCAGCACCGGCTCGACGTCTGGCAGGCGGAGGCCGCGGCCGTCGCCGACCGGCTCGCCGAACCCGGCGTAGAGGAGGCGGCCGCCCTCCCGCCCGCCGAGCCGGCCACCGCCGACGCCGTCCACACGGCCGCCGAGCGCACCCTGCGCGCCGCCGCGGCGGGACTCGCCGCCGCGCGCGAACGCGTCACCGGCCTCGCCGGCCTCGCCCGCCAGGCCGAGACGGAAGTACGGCGCCTGGGCCCGCTGCGTACCGAACACGACCGGGTAGCGCGGCTCGCCGCGCTCACCGCCGGCACCTCCGCCGAGAACGAGCGGCGGATGCGCCTGGAGGCGTACGTCCTCGCCGCCCGTCTCGAACAGGTCGCCGCGGCCGCCTCCGCGCGCCTCCAGCGGATGTCCTCCGGCCGCTACACCCTCGTCCACTCCGACGCCCGCGCCGGCGCCCGGCGCAGCGGCCTCGGGCTGCACGTCGTCGACGCCTGGACCGGCAACGAACGCGACACCGCGACCCTCTCCGGCGGAGAGACGTTCTTCGCCTCGCTCGCGCTCGCGCTCGGCCTCGCCGACGTCGTCACGGACGAGGCCGGTGGCGTCCGCCTCGACACCCTCTTCATCGACGAGGGCTTCGGCAGCCTCGACGACCAGACCCTCGACGAGGTCCTCGACGTCCTCGACTCCCTCCGCGAGCGGGACCGGAGCGTGGGCATCGTCAGCCACGTCGCCGACCTGCGCCGCCGCATTCCGGTCCAACTGGAGGTCACCAAGGACCGTGGTGGCTCGGCCGTCCGCCTCCGCACCGGCGGCGAGGGCCTCGGCGGCTGACCCGGTCGAGGGTCTCAGCGGCTGACGGCGCGGCGGGGGAGCGGTGAGGAGTAGACGATGCTCGTCGTCACCGAGCCGAGCGTGCCGATCTTTCCGGAGATCTCCTCCAGGTGGCGCATCGAACGGGCGGCGACCTTGATCACGAAGCAGTCGTCGCCGGTGACGTGATGCGCCTCCAGCACCTCGGGAGTGGCGGCGACCAGATCGTGGAAGGGCTTGTAGTTGCCGGTGGGGTAGCGGAGCCGTACGAAGGCGAGAATCGGCAGCCCGAGCCGCTCGTGGTCCACCACGGCGGTGTACCCGGTGATCACCCCGGCCTCCTCCAGGCGCCGCACCCGCTCCGTCACCGCCGACGGCGACATCGACACGGCGCGGGCGAGCTCCGCGTAACTGGCACGGCCCTGGGCCTGGAGCGCGTCGAGGATGCGCCAGTCGGTGGCGTCCGGGGCGTAGTCGTTCAGCGGAGCGTTCATAGGAGTGGAGCCAACAGGGATTTCCCCGGCGGATCAAGCCGTCCGCCGGGGAAACCTGCCGTGTGGTGCGGTCAGAGCCGGGAGATCTCGTCCACGAGATCGTCCAGACCGAGCGGACCCTGGCTCAGCGCCGCCATGTGCCACGCCTTCGCGTCAAAGGCGTCGCCGTGCGCCGCGCGCGCCCGCTCGCGGCCGAGCAGCCACGCCCGCTCGCCCAGCTTGTAGCCGATCGCCTGCCCCGGCATCGACAGGTACCGCGTCAGCTCGCTTTCCACGAAGGCCGGCGGCCGGCTGCTGTGCCGCTGGAAGAACTCCTGCGCCAGCTCCGGCGTCCACCGCTCGCCCGGGTGGAACGGCGAGTCCGCCGGGATCTCCAGCTCCAGGTGCATGCCGATGTCGACGATCACCCGGCAGGCCCGCATCATCTGCGCGTCCAGGTAGCCGAGCCGCCGCTCCGGATCCGGCAGGAAGCCGAGCTCGTCCATCAGCCGCTCCGCGTACAGCGCCCAGCCCTCCGCGTTGGCGCTGACCATGCCGATGGTGGCCTGGTAGCGGGAGAGGCTCTCGGCGACGTGCACCCACTGCGCGATCTGGAGGTGATGGCCGGGCACGCCCTCGTGGTACCAGGTCGACACCAGGTCGTACACGGGGAACCGGGTCTGGCCGTCCACCGGCAGCCAGGTGCGGCCGGGACGGGAGAAGTCCTCGGAGGGGCCGGTGTAGTACGGGGCAGCGGCGCCGCCCGCCGGCGCGATGCGCGACTCCACCTTGCGCACCCGCTCGGCGAGTTCGAAGTGGGTGCCGTCCAGCGCGTCGATCGCCTCGTCCATCAGCTGCTGGAGCCACTCACGGACCTCGTCGACGCCCTCGATGTGCGTGCCGTGGTCGTCGAGGTGGGCCAGCGCGGCCCACGGGTCGGAGCCGGGCAGGATCCGGTCGGCCTCGGTGACCATCTCACCGTGCAGCCGGTGGTACTCGGACCAGCCGTAGGCGTACGCCTGGTCGAGGTCCAGGTCCGTGCCGTTGAAGAACCGGCTCCAGCGGCGGTAGCGCTCACGGCCCACGGTGTCGGGCGCGTCGGCGACGGCGGGGGCGTACACCTCGCGCATCCAGTCCCGCAGAGAGGCGACGGCGCCGTTCGCCTCGCCGGCGGCAGCGGCCAGCTCGGTACGCAGCTCCTCCGAGAGCGAGTCGGGGCGGGCCGCGGCGTACTGCTCGAACCAGCCCGGTTCGCCGTCGCGGCCGGCCCAGTCCGTGAGCTGGCCGATGAAGGTGGCGGTGGCGCGCGGCCCGCCGAACAGCTTGCGCTCCAGACCGAGCGCGAGCGACGCCCGGTACCCCTCGAACGCGGCCGGCACGGCGCGCAGCCGCTGGGCCACGGCCGCCCAGTCGTCCTCGGTCTCGGTGGGCATCACGGTGAAGACGATCCGGACGCTGTGCACGGGCGACCGCATGTTGCTGACCGCGCACAGGCCCTCGTCGGCGTCGTGCACGGCCAGTTCGGCGGTGAGCCGCTCCCGGAGCAGGCGGGCGCAGCGCCGCTCGGCGTCGCTGTCCGCGCCCGGGGTCCGCTCGGCCTCGTCGAGCAGAGCGAGGGTCCGGCGGGCGAGCTCGGCCACGGCCTCCTGGCCTTCGGGGGAGAAGTCGGGAAGCCGGCCGGCGCTCTCCCGGACACCCAGATGGGTGCCGGTGATCGGGTCGAGGGCGATGAGGTCGTCGACGAAGGCGTCGGCGACCTGGCGGGGGAGATGGCTGCGGGAACTCTCTGGCATGTGTCTCATCCTGATGCCTGCGTCGGCCTCCCGTCACCCTCGATCGGCGTCACACGGCTGACAAGGACGGTCCCGCGCCCGGTGGCATCAGCGGTCCGCAGTCCCACTGCTGGAAGATCAGCCGGGTCTCGACCCGCGCCACCTCGCGCTGCGAGGTGAACTCGTCGAGGACGAGTCGTTGCAGGTCAGAAGGGTCGGAGACGGCCACGTGCACGAGGTAATCGTCGGGTCCGGTGAGGTGGAAGAGCGCCCGGGACTCGGGCAGGGCCCGGATCCGGTCGACGAACGGACCGATCAGTTCCCGTCGGTGGGGCCGGACCTGTACGAGAAGCAGCGCTTCCAGGCCGCGACCGAGTTTGGCCGGATCCAATCGCAGTTGGTGCCCGAGTACGACGCCGGTGCGGCGGAGTCGTGCCACTCGGTCCAGGCAGGTGGAGGGCGCGACGCCGACTTCGGCGGCGAGCTCGCGGTAGGTGGTCCGGGCGTCGTTCTGCAGAAGGCGGAGAATGTGCAGATCGACCGCGTCCAGTACGACAGATTCGGCCATCAGCCGAACGTAGCACGGACATTCGATGCTACTTCCGGGTATCCGTTCACAGTGCCGCCATGGACGCCATGGATCACGCACCTATGGATCACGCCCCTTCGGCCACCCCGAGGGCACTCGCCACCGAAGCCGTGCACGCCGGCCGGGAAGACCTCGCCGCGCTCGGGGTGCACGCCCCGCCGCTCGACCTGTCCACCACCTACCCGTCGTACGACGCCCGGGCGGAGGCGGCCCGCATCGACGAGTTCGCCGCCACCGGCGCCCGCCTCGAAGGCCCGCCCGTCTACGCCCGCCTCGACAACCCGACCGTGGCCCGCTTCGAGGAGGCGCTGGCCCGGCTGGAGGGAACCGAGGCGGCCGTGGCCTTCGCGAGCGGCATGGCCGCCCTGACCGCGGTCCTGCTGGCCCGCGCGAGCCAGGGCCTGCGCCACGTCGTCGCGGTCCGTCCGCTGTACGGCTGCAGCGACCACCTCCTGGACGCGGGGCTGCTCGGCACCGAGGTGACCTGGACCGACCCGGCGGGCGTGGCCGACGCGATCCGCCCGGACACCGGTCTCGTGATGGTCGAGTCCCCGGCCAACCCGACCCTGGCCGAGGTCGACATCCGTGCCGTCGCCCACTCCTGCGGTTCGGTCCCGCTCCTCGTCGACAACACCTTCGCGACCCCGGTCCTGCAGCGCCCGGCGGGTCTCGGCGCCCGCGTCGTCCTGCACAGCGCCACCAAGTACCTGGGCGGGCACGGAGATGTCATGGGCGGAGTCGTTGCCTGCGACGAGGAGTTCGCCCGCGAACTCCGTCGCGTGCGCTTCGCGACGGGAGGAGTCCTCCACCCGCTCGCCGGCTATCTGCTGCTCCGGGGGCTTTCCACCCTCCCGGTACGCGTCCGGGCCGCGTCGGCGACGGCCGCGGAGCTGGTACGGCGCCTGGCCGGCGACCCGCGGATCGCCCGCGTCCACTACCCGGCGATCGGCGGGGCGATGGTCGCCTTCGAGGTGTACGGCGAGCCGCACGAGGTGATCGCCGGAGTCCGGCTGATCACGCCGGCGGTCAGCCTGGGCAGCGTCGACACTCTGATTCAGCACCCGGCTTCCATCAGCCATCGCATCGTGCACGAGGGCGACCGCCGGGCCGCCGGCGTCAGCGACCGGCTGCTGCGCATGTCCGTGGGGCTGGAGGAGGTCGAGGATCTGTGGCGCGACCTGACCCAGGCGCTCAGCGCTCGCTCTGCCGTGCCTGCTGCTGCGACCGCTCGCCCCGTCGCGGTGCCGAGTCCAGCCGAGCGGTGATCACCAGCGTTCCCTCCTCGATCTGGTAGTCGAGGGGGAGGTTCAGCGCCCGCATGGCGGCGACCATGCCCGTGTTGGACGCCTGGGTCACGGCGTAGACGCTCTCGCATCCGTCCTCCTCGGCCATGGCCACGAGTCGGCCGAGGAGTTCGGAGCCGATCCCGCGCCGCTGCCAGTCGTCCTCGACCAGGAGCGCGACCTCGGTCTCGTCACCGTCCCACAGCAGGTGCCCAAGGGCGACGAGGCGTCCGGACGCGGTCTGCACGGCGAGGGTGCGTCCGAACCGCGGGCTGAGCAGATGGTCGAGATAGCGGTCCGCGTCGCCGACGGGACCGTGGTAGCGCAGGCTCAGCGTGCGTGCCGAGCAGCGGTCGTGCATGGCCCGCGCGGCCACGAGGTCGCGCTGGTCGGCGCGGCGGACGGTGATCTCGTTTCCCTCGGGCAGCGTGAGCACGTCCTGGCTTCGCGGCACGCGCGGGCCGAGTCGCGCGTCGAGTTCGACGAGAGCACGGGCACGCGCGAACTCGGTCGGTGTGAAGGGAAGGTAGGGCCGCTCGATCAGCAGCGTGCCGCCGCGGGGGTCACGCAGCTTCATGACGGTCTCTTCGAGCACGCCCTCGACGGGGGCCTGCTCACCGGTGGGGCGGCCGGTGAGCGAGACGGCCGGCACGGAGTGCAGGGTGCACCGGCCGAGAAGCTGACGGAGTGCGAGAGGCAGTTCGGCGGCGTCGAGGGCGGTTCGTGTGGCGAGGCCGAGTACGCGGGTGGGGGTGTCCACCAGGTCGTGGGTGTCGGCCCGTTCGGTCCAGGTGTCACGGCCGCCCGCGGCCGCGATCTCGTGGGCGAGATGGCCGGCGGAGAGGTGGGCCGGGGCGCGGAGCAGGAACTCGTCGACGGTGCCCGCCGTCAGCGGGTGGGTCTGGAGCGTCAGGATGTCCACGCCGAGCCGCGCGAGCACCGTGCAGAGCGCGGCCAGACTGCCCGGGGTGTCGTCGACCGTCGTCCGCATCCGCCACAGCACGGTCTCGACTGCCTCCGGGGCCTCGTTCGGAGCCGGCTCCGCGTCCGGTCCCGTGTGCTCGTCGAGGACGGGCACGGCCGGGGTGACGGGTGGCGCATGACTGTGCCTTCGTGCCCACCACGTGTGGAATCCGGCGGTGGCGACCAGCGCGATGGCCGAGAACACCAGGAGGTAGGGGCCCTCGGGGCCCTTCACGATGGTCTTGGCGATCGTGTCGGCCACCACCACGGCGGTGAACAGGGCCGCGAGCTCGATCAGGTCGTGCCGCCAGTGGTGCGGGCGGCGGGTGCTCTTCGAGGACGTCACATCGGTCATGACTTCACTGTGACCGAGAGGTGTTGCGTGATCACGAACGCTTTGTGACTGGCGGGTTAAGTGGCGATCTGGAGGATTTGTGACTGATTCAGGACGTTTCTGTCGCGCCCTGATCGGTCCCCTGACGGAGTGCGTTCCTGAGCCGCCTGGACTGCGTCACCAGCTGTGATGTGCCCCGTGCCGAAGCGTGCCGTTCGAGTCCGGCCAGCTGCCCGGTGGCTCCGCAGCGTTCCACACAGTCCGCGGCGACGGCCAGCAGCTCGCCCAGACCACGTACGGGCTGTTCGGCTTCGAGCAGTTTGGGGAGCGCCTCCGACAGGATCGTCCACACGGTCTCGTAGGCGCCGGTGGCGGCCGCCGTCCGGGCCGCGTCCGCGAGACGGTTCGGCTTCATCGACCGTTCGGCGAGGAGCCAGGCCAGATCCCTGCCCACCTGACGGGCGTCGAGATCTCCCCGCGCGGCCAGCACGAGCAGTGCGTCCACCGCCCGCAGTCGGTCGTCCGCGTCCCGGCAGCCGAGCCCGAACGCCAGCACCAGCGCGACGGCCCTGCCCACCTGCCCCTCGCCCTCGGCGAGCAGGGTCAGGGGGCCGGTCGCGTCACGTGCCGCGTCACCCTCCACACCGCTTGCCATGGAGGAGAGCAGACAGGCCGCGAGCAACTCACGGTCCGCGGGAAGCAACGTGGCCCAGCGCTCGGGGACCTGCTCCCAGTGGTAGCAACGACGGGCGTTCGGCAGCAGGCCGCCACCGAGCCAGTGGAGCGTCTTCGGGAATTCCTTCCGGAACTCTGGGCTCTTCGCCATCTCGACCAGGATCCGGTCCACGAGCCACCAACGTCCCGAACCCTTCTCCGTACGGGGGTGGAACCGCACGGTCGCCTCCAGCGGGCTCCCGGACCGCAGCCATGCCGCCAGCCGCTTTCCGGCCTCGCTGCCCAGGGCCTCTGCTTCCTCGGCCGCCTGTCCCGCCGAAGCGTCCTGCCGGCGCACCCGCAGCAGGGCATGCCCCAGGTCCACCGGCGCCGGTTCCAGACCGGCATCGGCGTATTCCTTGAGCCGTCGCACCAGGTCCAGGGGGTCGATGCCACCGGTGTGCCGAGTCGGGGTGGCCAGCAGCATCGGCAGCTTTCCTCCACCGATGAGGTGGGCGATCTCCCAGATCCGGGTCGCCTGCGTCACCTCCATCGCTCCGTGCGCGCAGGACGTCATCGGTACGGACTGGTTCCGTCCGGCTTCGATCCGCTCGCGCTTCACCCTCCCGGCGAGTGCGGCGAGGATGGCGTCCATGCCGCGCGGACCGTGCCGGAAGTAGTCGAGGTCGGCGTGGCCGGCGCCAGCGCCGGTGGGCTGCCAGTACGCGTCGGCGAACGCCTCCCGGATCCGCTCCGCCAATCCCTCTCGGTCCAGGTGCGCATGTCGTACCAGACCGTCCAGGGCGCGCTCGAACTCCATGGCATCGCTCGACCGACGCTGCTGCACCAGCAGATCTTCGATCAGTTCCTCCAGGGACCCCTGCGGCCCCGGCAGGAACAGCGGCTCCGGTACGGGCGGCAGGATCTCCTCGTACGGTGGGAGCTCCCGCTTCCCGACGCGGCTGCCGAAGACTCCCTCGGCCGCCGGCCGGTGCGCGGGACCGAGGAGCGAGGAGGCCGCCTCGGCCAGATCACACCGCGTACCCTCGTCGACGGACTTCAGATGGCGGGCCACGACCTGGAGCGCTCGCCCCTGGATCTCGGTGTCGTCGTGCCCCAAGGCATCGGCCACCACCGGCAGCACCTCGACCGAAAGTGCCGGAATCCTGGCGAGCACCTTGTTCACCAGCGACAGCTGGGCCCGCAGCAACTTCTTCTCCGTGCGGAAGAGCACCCCCGCTGTCATCTCCGCGAACGCCCCGCCCGGCAGCGCCCCCTCAAGCGCCGGTCCGGACAGAATCTTCTGCGCGTAGCCCGCGACCGGGGAGGTCGAGTCAGCGGTCATCCCGATCCAGTCGGCGATCCTGTCCCTTCGCTCTTCCGCTGTCGGGGGCACCAACTGCAACAGCGCCAAAGGAAGCCGCAGGTCGCGCTGGCGCCCGCCGCGCAGCAGACGCGACACGCACAGGTCGACCAACTCCGCCCGGTCGAGCACTCCCTCCTCCGTGAGGGCCGCCAGCGCTGACGGCCAGTGCGTCGCGGCGCCGCTCTCCACCGACCAGTTGAGCGGATCAGGGGCTTCCTGCATCGAGAGAGCGTGGGCGACCAGCACCGGAGTCTGCGGATCCGCTCGCAGGTTCTCCAGCAGCCTGCCGTTCGTGATGTGCCGCGCCCAGCCGAGTACGTATCCATCCGTCGCCGGAACCGCCGCACCCGAGCCCTCGACCAGCCCTCGGATCAGGCCGTAGCTGTCCTCGGCGACGGCCGGCCTGGCCGCCAGCCGATGGGCCACGTCGGCACGCCACACGGGCGTTCGATCCAAGAGGACCCGGAGCGCCAGGACGCCGCCCCCGCCACGCGGACTGAGCAGATCCCGTCCGCCCAGCCAGCTCGCTGCGGCCGCCGCACCTGTGTGGCAGCCGGCCCCCGCTACGTACAGCGCGCGCCGTACTCGATCGGTCTCCTCCCACCGGTTCCAGTTCCAGGTGCGTACCTCGGACCGCAGCGACTTCAGCTGCCCCAACGCCTCCAGTCGCGCGGCCGCGTCCAGCGCTTCCAGGAGTGCCGGAACCTCGGCCGCGCGCCCCGCGCGCACAGTCTTCATCAGCGCGTCGACGCCCTTGCCGTCGCTCGCTCCGCTGAGTACCCCAGTCGTCATCTCCGCCCCCATCCCTCGTGTGATTCGTCCTTCGCCGCCCTGGTCCGCGGCTCGCCACCCGTCGTCACGCCGCCGCCGTCACCGCGGCCCCGCGACGGGCCATCCGTACCGCCAGCGCGTGCTTGCACGGTCCGCGCCGGCCCCGGTACTCCGCCCACCATGTGCAGGTGCAGTTCAGCACCCCGTTCGCGTCCCGCACGCGATAGCGCCGTTCGCCGGAGACCACCGTCGCCCGGTCCCCGTCGAGTCTCACGGCGTCTTCCTCGACCAGCCGTCGTGCGGAGACGAGTCTGGGGTTGTGCCGTTCTGCCCGGTCCGCGTCGTAGGGGAGCTCCCGGTGGAAGTACGCGGTGTCCGCCACGTCGTAGCCCACCCGCCCGGCCGTGCCCAGCCGGGTCAGCGCGGCGCGGACCCGCTCGCCGGTGAGTCCGGACTGATCAGCCAGATCGGCCGTATCGATTATCGGCTCCCAGGCGAGCAGGACGGAGAGCAGCTCCGCGTCCGCCGCGGCATCGTCCGTGGCGAGGTGGTCCAGCACGCCACCCTCCCCGGAGAAGCCGCGGGCGGAGTCGGGCGAGAGGGTGAGCGTCAGCCGCATGCCGGGCAGGGCCACCTCCCAGGCACTCGCCGTGGCCAGGCCATCCGGCGCCGGCCCGTACACCCGAAGTCCGGTGGCGAAGCGCAGCACCCGCTCCAAGGCGCCCAGACGCTCGGGCCCCGGCAGGCACACGGCCCCGGCTCCCGGACGCGTTGTCGGACGCAGTGCCCGGCCTGTCTGGACCAGCCACAGCGGTGCCCGGCCGCGGCTCTGTGAACGGGGCAGACCGCGAAACAACCGTATGGCTTCCGTGCCGGTCAGCTCTGCGCGCAGGTCGAACCGGGCCGAGGCGACCTGTGCCTCCGCGAAGCCGCGTAGCCAGCGGTCGGGCAGCGGAACCCTCTTCTCCACCACCGATCCGCCGAGGGTCGTGACCGCCATCTCGTCGGGCCCCACCCGCAGATGCATCGGATCGTCTCCGGTCATCCGCGAAAGCGCCTCACGCAGTGGGTCGTTCACGTCCACGTTCGTGGTGCCGTGGCCCGTCTCAGCGCCGCCCAGAGCCTCGTCGAGCACGTCGAGCCGCGCATACACCCCGCCGCAGCCGGAGAAGGACTCGAACCGCAGCCGGTCCCCATTCCCCGTCACGACGGGATCCAGCGAGCCCGGCCTCGTCCGCTGGTGGTAACGCGCCGCAGCCACGTCGGCCACCACCAGCAGGCCGCGGGCGGCTATCCGGGGGGCGGCCAGGAACCCGGCGAAGAAGCGCGGGTGCGCCTCGGCCCCGCGAGGGGTCAGACCGCCGGCCGTCTCCAGACCTAGGAGGCGGCCGGCGGCCGTGGACTCGAGGGAAGATGGGCGTGCGTAAGCGAGCGCCTGAACGGATCGCGTCATGCAAACGACCGTAGAGCAGGCCACCGACATCGCGCTCGAATCCACAGGCCGGCCTGTGGATAACTCCGTTCGGCCCGGAGAGGCGCTACTGTCCCACCAGGCCAGGTCGCAGCACCTTCGTGAACAGCACGGTGTCGTCATCCCCTCGCAGACGGACCGTCAGGTCACCGCTCGCTCCATCGATGTCCACTTCGCCGAAGTACTGCGGGCTCTCCATCGGGGAGACGTTCGCCCGCTCGGGAGCCCGCACGAACACGCGCTCCGGGCCGAACGTCGAGTCCAGCTTGTTGGCCGGGAAACCGCCCGCGGCCAGCGGGCCCGACACGAACTCCCAGAAAGGAGCGAAGTCCTGGAAGGCGGCCCGCTCCGGCGCGTAGTGCTGCGCCGACGTGTAGTGGACGTCCGCCGTGAGCCACACCGTGCCGGTGACCCGACGGTGCTTGATGAAACGCAGCAACTCGGCGATCTGCAGTTCTCGTCCGAGCGGCGCACCAGGGTCGCCCTGGGCGATCGCCTCGAACGCGACAGAGCCGTCCGGGACGACCAGACCGATCGGCATGTCCGCGGCCAGCACCTTCCACACCGCTCGCGAACGCACCAGCTCCCGCTTCAGCCAGGCGAGCTGCTCGGCACCGAGGATGCCGGTGGCGTCATCCGCCTGCCGGCCGGGCGAGTTCGCGTTGCGGTACGAACGCATGTCCAGCACGAACACGTCGAGCAGCGGTCCGTACCGCACCACCCGGTGCATCCGGCCCTCGACGCCGGCAGCGGCACTCGTCCGCAGCGTCGAGACGGGGAAGTACTCGGCGAAGGCACGCGATGCCCGGGCCGCGAGCACATCCACGTCCTTCTCCCCATAGCGCGCGTCGTCGAGGATCTGCCCCGGGTACCAGTTGTTGCGCACCTCGTGGTCGTCCCACTGCACCACCGTCGGCACCTGAGCGTTGAACGCCCGGACGTTCCTGTCGAGCAGGTTGTAGCGGAAGTTGCCGCGGTACTCGTCCAGCGTCTCGGCGACCTTCGCCTTCTCCGGCGTCATCAGGTTGCGCCAGATCCGTCCGTCGGGGAGTGTCACCGTCGGCTGCAGCGGGCCGTCGGCGTAGACCGTGTCCCCGCTGCACAGGAAGAAGTCGGGGTCGAGACGGCGCATGGCCTCGAAGGCGCGGAACCCGCCGACGTCCGGG
Organism: Streptomyces sp. NPDC085460; assembly: GCF_044541975.1. Classification (NCBI taxonomy): domain Bacteria; kingdom Bacillati; phylum Actinomycetota; class Actinomycetes; order Kitasatosporales; family Streptomycetaceae; genus Streptomyces; species Streptomyces sp. NPDC085460. The sequence goes on along the minus strand of NZ_JBITTO010000004.1, from coordinate 490,847 downwards.
TTGATGCCCCAGCCCTGACCTGCGATATCGCCTGACCAGAGGAACCGCACGCCATCACGACGCCGCTCCGGAGCCGTACGAAACGTGCCGAGCACCGGCTCGCTCGTGCGGCGCGGGTCGTCGACGTCGGCGAGAACCACCCGGTAGTGGATCTGCTCACCGGCCGGCAGACCCCGCAGGAGCGACGTCCCCGTGAAGTCCGTGCCCGGTCCCAGCAGCGGTCCGCGATGACGGCGGACCCGCCGGAACGATTCCGTCGCCGAGGTCTCCACGATCATCCGGGCGGGCCGGTCCGATCGGGCCCACACCAGCCCCGAGTGCGCGGTGACGTCTCCGGTCTGCACACCCCACCGTGCCTCGGGGCGACCGGTCAGGGCGAAGGCAGGCGCCGCGAGATTGGTGCCGGCCAGGGTCAGTCCCGCGGAGAGCGCGAGCGAACCGCGCAGCACACTGCGGCGTGCGGGCGCGGCTTGAGAAGTGGCAGGAGAAGGAGTGGTGGACGGCGTTGCGGGGTGAGAGGCGGGCGGGTTCGCGGACATGTGGCCTCCGGGGCGGTTCAGAGCCGTCACGTCGCCGTGGAGGCGACGCCAAGGTCGGCTGTCGGTGCGGGAGTTCGCACCGGACCTTGCCTAGTCGCCCGGAGCGGCGACCGCGCGAACCCCGCGTGAACAGAAACGACCGCGGCCGACTCAGCGACTGCCCAACGCCTCCGCCGCCCGGCGGATCCCCGCCTCGATCGCCGTCGGCGTCAGATGCGCGTACCCGATGACGAGCCGTACGGCACGGTCCGAAGGCCGGGCCGTTCCGTACTCCTCCAGCGCTCGAAGGGCCACACCGGCATCTGCCGCCTCCGCCAGGAACCGCTCCGCCGGCCCGTAGCGCGCCGGGACGCGCGCGATGACATGCAGCCCAGCGGCGATACCCGTCACCGATGTCCCGGGGAAGTGCGCGTGCAACGCCGCCAGCAGGGCGTCGCGCCGCTCCCGGTACACACGCTGGCAACGGCGCAACTGCCGGTCGTAGCCACCACCCGTCACCATGTACGCCAGCGCCGCCTGGTCGAGCGCCGGATGGCCCAGATCCATCGTCCGCTTCCGCTCGACGACCTCGTCCAGCAGAACCTCCGGCACGACCGTCCAGCCGAGCCGCAGCCCCGGGGCGAGCGACTTGCTCACCGATCCCGCGTACACGACACGCTCGGGATCCAGCCCCTGGAGCGCGCCCACCGGCGCCCGGTCGTACCGGAAGTCGCCGTCGTAGTCGTCCTCCAGGACGTATCCGTCCACCGACCGCGCCCAGTCCAGGAGCATGCTGCGCCGCTCCGCCGACCACGCGATCCCGGACGGAAACTGATGCGACGGCGTCACCACCACCGCTCGCACCTCTGCCGCCGCGAGCGGCGCCGGGCGGAGACCCTCCTCGTCGAGCGGCAGCCACACCGTCTCCAGACCGGTCGCCGCGAACAGCCGAGCGTGCTCGGGGCTGCCGGGGTCCTCCACCCCGACCTTTGCGTGTCCCCGCCCCCGGAGCACGAATCCGAGCAGCGTCGCCGCCTGCGCCACGCCCGAGCACACCACCAGCCGATCCGGGTCGACCACCACGCCCCTGCGCCGCGTCAGCATCGCCGCGAGCGCGGCACGCAGTACCGGCAGCCCACGCGGATCCGGATACCCCAGCGCATGATGCGGCAGTTGGCCGAGTGCCGCGCGCTGCGCCGTCGCCCAGGCCGCGCGCGGGAAGAGCGACAGGTCGGGGACACCGGGCCGAAAGTCGACGGTCACACCGGAGCCGTACCGCTCCGACGACTCCGGAGCCGGCGAACCGGGAGACGTCGCCGTCCGTGTCGAGCGGACCGTACCGCTCACCCACGTGCCCGAGCCCCGGTCGCTGCGGAGGTAGCCCTCCGCCGTCAGCTGTTCGTACGCCTCCGTGACCAAACCGCGGGAGACCCGCAGATCCGCCGCGAGCGCCCGGCTCGAGGGCAGGCGCGTGCCGGCGGCCAGTCGCCCCGTCCTGACCGCCTCGCGCAGGGCTTCCTGCAAGGCGCGGCCACGTCGGCGCGCCGGTGCCCCCGCGGCGGGGAGCAGCAGCTCCCAGGCCGGCTGTGCGCCGCTGTCCGGGCCCGGCCGCCGCTCAGCCGCACCCGAAGTGGTCCCCGATGGCGTCATGAAAGTGGACCTTAACCCGGGCCGCACGGCTCCCTAGCGTCAGGACCATGAACACGAACGCCTTGCGCGGTGTCCTGCTCGTGACCCTCGCCTACGCCCTCGTCGGCGCCTCCTTCACCGCCAACGGCCTGCTCGGCGACTACCCGTACGCGGGCGGCCAGGCCCTCCGCTACGGTGCCGCCTGCCTGCTTCTCCTCCCTCTCCTCGGCCGTGGCGGGCTCGCCCCGCTCCGCCTCCTCGGCATCGCCGCGTGGGTACGGATCGCCGTCCTCGCCGGCGTCGGCATGGTCGGATTCAATCTCGCCGTCCTCGCCGCCGAGCGCACCGCCGAACCCGCCGTGCCCGGAGTCGTCGTCGGCTGCGCCCCGATCGTCGTCGCCGTCCTCGTCCCGCTGCTCGAAGGCCGCAGGCCCGCGCCGCCCGTGTTGTACGGGGCCCTGCTCGTCGCCGCCGGTGCCTTCATCGTGCAGGGGTGGGGGCGTACCGACCTCGCCGGCCTCGGCTGGTCGGCGGCGGCGCTCGTCGGCGAGGTCGCGTTCACGGTGCTCGCGGTGCCGGTGCTGCGGCCGCTCGGCCCCCGGCTGCTGACCGTCGCCGTATGCGGGGTGGGCGCGGTGGAGGCGACGCTGATCGGGCTCGTCGTGGACGGTTCCGCGTTCGTGCGGATGCCGACCCCGGTGGAGGCGGGTGCGCTGCTGTGGCAGACGGTGCTCGCGACCGTCGTCGGATTCGTCCTCTTCTACATGGCGGTCCAGCGCATCGGTATGGAGCGCGCCACGCTCTATACCGGCGCGATCCCGGTCGCGGCCGCGCTGAGCGCGGCCGCGGTCGGAGAGGCCGCGTTCGGCCTTCCGCAGGCCGTGGGTGGGCTGCTCGTCGGCGCGGGGGCCGCGCTCGGCACCGGACTGCTCACCCGGCGGAAGGCGGCGGCCGGTTCAGTCGGTGGAGCTGCCGTCGAGGATGACCCGGGCGACGAGGGCGGGGTCGTCGTTCATCGGGACGTGACCGCAGCCGGGCAGTCGCACGAGGCGCGCGCCGGGGATGGCCTGCTTGGCGCGGACGCCCTGGCGGCGCAGCAGCAGCCGGTCCCGGGTGCCCCAGGCGATGGTGACGGGCAGGGACGGGACGTCGTCGCGGAAGAGGACGGTCCGGCCCGCGGCGAGGGTCTGGTGGAAGCCGGTGGCCTCGCGCAGCGCGTGCGTCTCCGCGACGACCGCCTCGGGTGAGCGGCGGCCGGGCCGGGCGTAGATCGTGCTGGTGAGGACGGTGCGTCCGGCCGGTGTGCGGGAGAGGCGGTCGATCAGGGGGACGGGGAGCGACAGGGCCGCGCCGCGCATGGCCCGCAGGGTGCCGAAGGCGTACCGGCGTTCGCTCTCGGTCCAGAAGCCGGCGGGGGAGAGGGCGGTGACCGAGCGGACCGCCTTCTCGTGGCCGAGCCGGAGGGAGAGCAGTCCGCCGAGCGAGTTGCCGGCGACGTGCGGCCGCTCGACGCCGATGGCCGTGCAGAACGCGGCCAGCACGGGTGTCACGGTCGTCAGGTCGTAGGCGCAGCCCTGCGGGAGGCCGTCGGAGGCGCCGAAGCCGGGCAGGTCGACGGCGATGACGTCGCGTTCCGCGGCCAGGATGTCGAGGACCGGTTCCCACGCCTGCCAGTGGTGGCCGATTCCGTGGAGCAGGAGCAGCGGCGCGCCCGACCCGCGGCGCTCGTACGTCAGGGACGTGGTGTGGCGCCCCCGTGGGGTTCCTCCTGGGGACCCCGGTGACGTTCCCCCTGGGGTCTCGAACTCGAACGCGATCCGTGTCGGCATGGAGGTTCCCTCGCACATCCTCTTAGACGTCCTGTCAGCAAGAATTACTGGTCGGTAGCCGCGGGTTCAAGAGTCCTGCAGAAAGTGATGCCGTCGGATCCCCGCCACGTCTCGCCGCCTCCCCTCCGTGGGCCCCCGCCCACACCCGAAGCCCCGCCCACCGGACCGGTGGGCGGGGCTTCGGGCTGCGCGCGTCTCACGCGGGTGCGAACGTCCTGTGAACGATCAAGGTCAGAGGGTCATATTTCCGGACGTTCGGCGGAGGATTGGTCTTGACCAAGGTGATGGCTCGCCTTATGGTCGCAGAGTTAGTGCAGGAACCTTTAATAAACAAGGGCGCGGAAACGCCGCGGGACACGGCGAATTGCGGAGGACAGGGTGGGGACCACGCAGCTGGAATCGGTCCAGGAACCGAAGTACCAGCACCTCAAGACGGTGATCGGCGAAGCTCTCGACTCCGACTTCGCGGTCGGTGAGATCCTGCCCAACGAGCGCGAGCTCGCGGCTCGCTTCGGCGTCGCCCGGGCCACGCTCCGCCAGGCTCTGGAGCAGCTGGAGCTGGAAGGACGCCTCCAGCGCCGGCGCGGCGTCGGCACGACGGTCGCGCCCCCGCGCGTCGGCGTCGACGTCTCGACCACGCAGCAGGCATGGCCCGGGGTCGGCGACGACGCCTGGCAGGCGCAGGACTCCCTCCTCGGCACGGCGCCCGCCGCCGTCGCGCGGCTGCTTGACACGCCGGCCGGCGAGGACGTGCACGTGGTCCGCCGGGTGCGGCTCAGCCAGGGCCAGGCCGTCGCCGCGGAGCTGCTGTACGTGCCCGCCGCTTCGGTCGCCGGCCTCGCCGCGATCGACGCTCCCGCCGGGCCCGCGCGCGCTCGCGCCGTGCTGCGCGAGCTTCAGCAGCTGGCTCTCGACGGCCAGGACCGTTCGGTGGAGCTGGGCTCCGCGCGCGCGGAGGACGCCAAGGAACTGGACCGTCTGCCGGGTTCGCCGGTGCTGGTCGTCACGACCCGCTACCTCTCCGGCGGTCGTACCGCGGCCGTCTCCGTCGCTACGTACCGTGCCGACACCTGCCGCCTCACCTTCGGCGACTCCGTCGACCTGGCGATGGCCTCCTGACCCACCCACGGTGACCGGCCTGCGAAGGCCGTCGCGCCCCGTGCAGTACGCGAACGAGGACCCGGCCTTCCCAGGCCGGGTCCTCGTTCTTTCGCTTGAGCCGGCCCCCGCCGCCGGGGACCCTGACGGGCTCGGAGCCGTACGACAGCTCGCGCCACGCGGTTCAGCGGCGGGCCGTCACGCTGCCCTCGACCGCGAACAGCTGCTCCTCGACGTGATCGAGCGCCAGCCGCAGCGCACCCGTACCGACAGCGGCCTCGCCGAGCAGCGAGAGCACCACGCGCGGCGGGCGGAGGCAGAAGCGCGCCAGCTCCTCGCGGAGCGGCTGCAGCACCCCGTCCAGGCCGGCCGCCCAGCCGCCGACCACCACCAGCTCGGGATCGAGCGCCAGGACAAGGGCGCCGACGTCGTGCACCAGGCGCTGGATGAACCGTTCCACCGCCGCCTCGGCCCGCGCGTCACCCTTCCTCGCCAGCGCGAAGACGTCCGCCACCGCCTGCTCGTCGAGCGGGTGCAGCGGTTCGTCGGTCGTCGAGAGCAGGTGCTCCGGCGTGACGCCGCGCCCCAGCAGGTGCAGCGCGCCGATCTCGCCCGCGGCGCCGCCGTAACCGCGATGCAGCCGGCCGCCGATCAGCGAGCCCGCCCCGGGGCTCAGTCCCGCGAGGACGAAGACGATGTCGTCGGAGTCGGTCGCGGCACCCTTCCAGTGTTCGGCGACGGCCGCCGCGTTCGCGTCGTTCTCCACGATCACCGGGCAGCGGAAGGAACGGCGCAGCCGCTCGCCGAGCGCGAGGCCCGTCCAGCCGGGCAGCGCGGTGCCGAGCCGCACCGTGCCGTCGGCCTCCACGATGCCGGGGGTGCCGACACCGACCGCCCGCAGGTTGGACCGGGGCACGCCGGCCCGCCGCAGGACGTCGGCGACGACCGTACGCACCTTGTCCAGGCGCTCGTCCTCCGGCGCCGTCTCCGACACCTCGCGCGCGCCGGCGCCGATGATCCGGCCGTCGAGGCCGGAAAGGAGCGCGGCGACGCGGTGCGGGCCGATCTCGATGCCGAGCAGATGGCCGGCCTCGGCGCGGAAGCGGAACCTCCTGGCGGGCCGGCCCTGGCGCCGGGCCTCGCCCTCCTCGGGCGCGGTCTCCACGACGAGACCGCCTTCGATGAGTCCCTCGACGACGCCCTCGACGGTCGGCCGGGACAGGCCGGTGATCCGGGTCAGGTCCGTCAGCGTGCGCGCGTCGGAACCGCGCAGAGCATGGAGTACCACCGCGGAATTGATCCGCCGCAGTAGAGACGGATCCCCGCCGGTCAGCCGCCCCACCGTGTGTCCTCCCAGCTCGTGCCCGTCTCAGGCGGATGGTACTCAATGGTTCCGGAAGCGGCGAGGGCCGCCCCCGGGACGTGTCCGCGCCGTGTCCGCCCCGAGACCCGAGGCCGCCCCGGAACCGCGGACCTTCCGCGAGCCGCGGCCCCCGTACCCTCCGCGAGCGGAGGCGGACTGACGGGGCGCCAACTGTCAGTGCCGGACGGTTTACTGGGCACATGACCACGACACGCTTTCTGTCGGACCTCGACTTACTGCGGTCGCGGGAGTTCCCGGCACGGCCGGCGCGCTCCGGCCACGTCGACAGCGGGCCGGGCTTCCATGTCGCCGCGCTCGCCACCAGCGAGGAGTTCCGCGAGGGCGGCGGGAGCCACCGGGAAGTCGTCGGGGAGCAGTACGAGGCCGAGCGGGACGGGCTGGCCGCGGTACTCGCGGCGCGCTGGGGCGAACCGGACCACATGAGCCTGTGGTCGCTGCGGGACCGCAGCGTGGAGGGGGAGCCGCTGCCGGAGCCCTGGTCCGGCCTGTGCGCGCACGTGCCGGACCTCATGCTCTGGCGTGTGGGCGCCCGATGGATCGGGCTGGGCGTCGCGCAATGGGGCGAGGACCTGCCGTTCCAGCTCCTCGCCGTCATCACGGACGTGGATCCGCCGTAGGTGTGGCCGCAGCCGTCGGTACGCCGCCGATACGTACCTGGGCCGGGTTACGTACCCGGCTTCGCGGCCGGCAGGCCGGCGGCCTCCCGCAGGCGGGCGTACTCCTCGGCCATCGTGGCCACCGTCCAGTGCGCGTTGAGCCCGCTCGGATTGGGCAGCGCCCAGATCCGGGTCGTCCCGATGGTCCGCTCCTGCGGGCCGATCGCCGCCTTAGGTTCGCCGAACGCCGTGCGGTACGCGGTCACGCCGGCGACCGCCAGCCAGCGGGGTTTCAGCCGCAGGACCTTCGCGGTGAGGACGCGGCCGCCCTCGGCGTACTCCTCGCGGCTCAGTTCGTCGGCGCGGGCGGTCGGCCGGGCGGCGACGTTGGTGATGCCGAGACCGTACGCGAGCAGCTCGTCCTGCTCGTCGGGGCGCAGCAGGCGGGGAGTGAAGCCGGCGAGGTGGAGCACCGGCCAGAAGCGATTGCCGGGGCGGGCGAAGTGGTGGCCGGTCGCGGCGGTCATCAGGCCCGGATTGATGCCGCAGAAGAGAACGGCGAGGCCGCCCTCGGCCACGTCGGGGACGACGCGGTCGCGGGCGGCCTCCAGTTCCTCACGGGTGAACCGGCGGGTCCGGGTCAGAGGATCGCCCCGGGGGTGTAGGCGGCGGCCTCCGGGTGCTGCTTGACGAGCTCCTCGATCCGGGACACCACGGTGGCGACCTGGTCGGCGGCGGCGCCGGTGAAGGAGAGCTTGTCCGCCATCAGCTCGTCGAGCTGCGCGCGGTCCAGCGGGATGCGGTCGTCGGCGGCGAGCTTGTCGAGCAGCTCGTTGCGCTCGACGCCCTGCTCGCGCATCGCGAGGGCGGAGGCCACCGCGTTCTCCTTGATCGCCTCGTGGGCGAGCTCGCGGCCCACGCCGGCGCGGACCGAGGCCATGAGGACCTTGGTCGTGGCGAGGAAGGGGAGGTAGCGGTCGAGCTCGCGGGCGACGACGGCCGGGAAGGCGCCGAACTCGTCGAGCACGGTGAGGAAGGTCTCCAGCAGGCCGTCGAGCGCGAAGAACGCGTCCGGCAGGGCCACGCGGCGGACCACGGAGCAGGACACGTCGCCCTCGTTCCACTGGTCGCCGGCGAGCTCGCCGGTCATCGAGGCGTAACCGCGCAGGATGATCATGAGGCCGTTGACGCGCTCGCAGGAACGGGTGTTCATCTTGTGCGGCATCGCGGAGGAGCCGACCTGGCCGGGCTTGAAGCCCTCGGTGACGAGCTCGTGGCCGGCCATCAGGCGGATCGTCTTGGCGATCGACGAGGGGCCGGCGGCGAGCTGCACCAGCGCGGTGACCACGTCGTAGTCGAGGGAGCGCGGGTAGACCTGGCCGACCGAGGTGAAGGCGTGCGCGAAGCCGAGGTGGCCGGCGATCCGCTGCTCAAGGTCGGCGAGCTTGCCGGCGTCGCCGCCGAGCAGGTCGAGCATGTCCTGGGCCGTGCCGACGGGGCCCTTGATGCCGCGCAGCGGGTAGCGGCCGAGCAGGTCCTCCAGGCGCGTGTACGCCACGAGGAGCTCGTCCGCGGTGGTCGCGAAGCGCTTGCCGAGGGTGGTGGCCTGGGCGGCGACGTTGTGCGAGCGCCCAGCCATGACGAGCTCGCCGTACTCGGCGGACAGCTTGCCGAGGCGCGCTAGAACGGCGACCGTGCGGTCCCGGACCAGCTCCAGGGAGAGCCGGATCTGGAGCTGCTCGACGTTCTCCGTGAGGTCGCGGGAGGTCATGCCCTTGTGCACGTGCTCATGGCCGGCGAGGGCGTTGAACTCCTCGATGCGCGCCTTCACGTCGTGCCGGGTGACCTTCTCGCGCTCGGCGATGGAGCCGAGGTCGACCTGGTCGAGGACGCGCTCGTAGTCGGCGATCGCCGCGTCCGGGACCTCGATCCCGAGGTCCTTCTGGGCACGCAGCACGGCGAGCCACAGCTGGCGCTCCAGCTTCACCTTCTGCTCGGGGGACCAGAGGACGGCGAGCTCCGCGGAGGCGTAGCGGCCGGCCAGGACGTTGGGGATACGGGGCTTCACAGTCGCAGCAGTCACGTGTCCAGAGTTTACTGGTGATTTCTGCAGGCCAGCGCCGTGGTCTCGGCTGGAGCTTGCTACGAGACCCAGCTCACGCCGGCGACGGCGGCGACGGCCTTCAGACCTCGGACCCGGCCGCGGATCAGACCTCGGACCGGGCTGCGGATCAGGTCTCGGACTCGGCTGCGGATGTGGCCGCGGAACCGGTCTCGTATCCCGTCTCGTACGGCAGCAGCTCGGGTCGCTTCGGAGGGCGGCCGTCGCCGGACGAGCGGCCGGTGAGCCGGCGGCCGATCCACGGGCCGAGGTGCTCCCTGGCGAAGCGGGCGTCCGCGGTGCGGCGCGCGACCCAGCCCGGTCCCGCGGCAGCCGGCAGCGGGGCCCGCCAGTCGTCCTCGGCGGTGAGTCCCAGCGTCTGCCAGACGGCCTCGGCCACCCGCCGGTGGCCGTCGGCGGTGAGGTGCAGCCGGTCCACGTCCCACAGCCGGGGGTCGCCGAGAACCGGCACCCCGTACAGGTCGACGACGAGCGCGCCGTGCCGGGCGGCCAGCTCGTCGATGTGGGTGAAGAGCTCCTCCATGCGGGGGCGGAAACGCTCCATGACCGGACCGTTCCGGCCGGGGCTCCGCATCAGGACGAGCTGCCCGCAGGCAGGTGTGAGGTGTTCCACGGCCTCGGTCAGGAGGTCCTTCACGCGGACCATGTCGACCTTGGGCCGGAGCGTGTCGTTGAGGCCGCCGACGAGGGTGACGACATCGGCCTTCATCTCGGCGGCCAGGGGAACTTGCTCCTCGACGATCTGTCCGATGAGCTTTCCCCGGACGGCGAGGTTCGCGTACCGGAAGCCCGGTGCGCGGGTCGCGAGCCGGCCCGCGAGGACGTCCGCCCAGCCCCGGTAGGAGCCGTCGGGCCTCAGGTCCGACATACCCTCGGTGAAGCTGTCCCCGACGGCGACGAGACTGTTGTACGTGGCATTGATCTCCATGGCGGACCTGATCATACCGTGCGGTATGCGCGGGTGCCGTGGAGAACCCGGGAGGGGAAACCCGATGAGCGACGCGCTCCTGAACGCCCTGGCCGACGCGCTGGCCGGGCTGGTGACCGCGGTCGAGACCAGCGACGAGGACACCCTGGACCCCGACACGGCCGGGAGGTGGCTGGAGGGCACCGCCCACGCGCTCTCCGGACTCGGCCGGACCGACCGGAGCACCCTCGACGGACTCCTCCGCGCCACGGCGCTGCGCCGGCCGCCGGGCCCCTCGCGTGACGAGCTGCTCAGGGTCACCGCTGTTCTGCGCCTCACCGAGGACGCCGCCCAGGACGCCCAGGACGCCCAGGACGCCCAGGACGCACACCTCGCCGTCGTCGACGCCGTCGCCGAGCGGGCGGTTCGGTACGCGGACACCGTCAGGGACGCCGATCCCGCGACGCCCGTGCCGACCTGCCCCGGTTGGACGCTCGCCCACCTGACGCGCCACCTCGGCACCGTCCACGACTGGGCCGCGCACCTCGTGACCGTGCGCCCCGCCACCCGCGTACGCGCCGGGGACCTGGCCCTCGACCCGCCGGCCGACCCGTCCTCGTACGCCGACTGGTTCAGCGTCCACGCGGAGGGGTTCACGACCGCGGCGCGCGCCGCCGACCCGGCGGCGCCGGTGTGGTCGCCGGGCGCCGACCCGTCCGTACGCCACTACCCGCGTCATGTGCTCGCCGAGACCGTCGTCCACCTGGCCGACGCCGAGATCGCGCTCACCGGCACGGCCGCGCCGCTCGACCCCGGGACTGCCGCCGACGCGCTCGACCACTTCCTCACCACGGCGCCCCACGTGCCGTGGATCGCCGAACCGCTCGCCCATCTCGACCGTGACGGCGCCGTCCTGCGCCTGGTCGCGCGCGACAGTGGTGTCGTCTGGACGCTCGTTCTCGGCGGGGGCGGTTTCAGCTGGAGCCGGGGGAGCGGCGGCGTCGAGCCGACCGCGAGCGTGACGGCGGACGCGGGTGAACTCCTCCTGCTGATGCACCGCCGGTACCCCGCCGACGATCACCGCTTCACTCTCGCCGGCGACCGCGACGTCCTCAACGACTGGCTCACGGTCGCCGCGCTCTGACGCACCTCGGCTCTGACAGGCCGCGCTCTGGACACGGCGTGCTCTGTCGCGCCGCGCTGTGACACGGCGTGCTCTGTCGCGACGCGCTCTGAACACCCGAACATGGCTGCGTACCCATACCCCCGGGCGGCAGCGGGAAGGGCCCCGGGATCCGAGATCCCGGGGCCCTTCCCTGTGCAGGTGCCCACGCACCGTGTCGTCACGGCCCCGCCGGGCGGCCCACCAGTTCGCGCAGCACGTCCTCCATCGTCACCAGGCCGGCCAGCTTGCCGTCCTCGTCGAGCACCGCGGCGAGATGCGTGCGGCTGCGGCGCAGCGCCGTCAGCACGTCGTCCATCGGCGTCGCCGCGCGCACGCGGGCGATCGGCCGCAGCGCCGACACCGGGAACGGCAGGTCGCGCGGCGTGATGTCCAGGGCGTCCTTCACATGGAGGTAGCCCAGGATCCGGCGGTCGGAGTCGACCACGGGGAAGCGGGAGAAGCCCGAGGTGGCGGACAGTGCCTCCAGCTCCTCCGGGGTGGTGCCCACCTGCGCGTACATCACCTTCTCCACCGGCATGACCACGTCCCGCACCGGGCGGCGGCCCAGCTCCAGGGCGTCGTGCAGACGCTCGGTCGCGCGGTCGTCGAGCAGACCGGCGTCGCTCGCGTCGGTGACCATCCGTGCCAGCTCGTCGTCCGAGAACGTCGCCGACACCTCGTCCTTCGTCTCCACCCGCAACAGCTTCAGCAGCAGGTTCGCGAAGGCGTTGATGGTGAAGATGACCGGCCGCAGCGCGCGGGCCAGGGCCACCAGCGGCGGGCCGAGGATCAGCGCGCTCTTGGTCGGTTCGGCGAGCGCGATGTTCTTCGGGACCATCTCGCCGAGCAGCATGTGCAGGTAGGTGGCCACGGTCAGCGCGATCACGAACGAGATCGGGTGGACCAGACCGTGCGGCACGCCGATGGCGTCGAAGACGGGCTCCAGCAGGTGCGCGATGGCCGGCTCGGCCACGATGCCGAGCACCAGGGTGCACAGCGTGATGCCGAGCTGCGCCGCCGCGAGCAGTGCGGAGACGTGCTCCAGCCCCCAGACGACGCTGCGGGCCCGCCGGTCGCCGGCTTCGGCGAGCGGCTCGATCTGGCTGCGCCGGACCGAGATCAGGGCGAACTCGGCCCCGACGAAGAAGGCGTTCACGACCAGCGTCAGCAGGCCGATCAGCAGTTGGATCGCGGTCATCGGTGCGCCTCCCCGGCCTCGTCTTCGTCCTGGGGGAGCGGCGCGTGCATCAGGACGCGCGCGGCGCGGCGCCCGGAGGCGTCGACGACGTCGAGGTGCCAGCCGCCCAGTTCCACGCTGTCGCCGACGGCCGGGATCCGGCCCAGCGCCGTCGCGAGGACACCGGCGAGGGTCTCGTACGGTCCGTCCGGCACCTTCAGGCCGATACGTTCCAACTGGTCGGTACGCGCGGCTCCATCGGCCGACCACAGCACCCGGCCGTCCTGGTCCTCACCCACGTGCGCCAGGTCGGGGGTCTCGTGCGGGTCGTGTTCGTCGCGGACCTCGCCGACGACCTCCTCGACGATGTCCTCCAGGGTCGCGACGCCGGCCGTGCCGCCGTACTCGTCGATGACGACAGCCATCGTCTGTTTGCCGGAGAGCCGGTCGAGCAGTTTGTCCACCGTCAGCGTCTCGGGCACGAGCAGCGGCTCGCGCGCGATGTCGCCCACGCGGCGCAGCCGCCGCGCGGCGGCCGGTATGGCGAGGACGTCCTTGATGTGGGCGATGCCCACGACCGTGTCGAGGTTGCCCCGGTAGACGGGGAAGCGGGAGAGACCGGTGGCGCGCGTGGCGTTCGCGACGTCCTCGGCGGTGGCCTGCACCTCCAGCGCGGTCACCTGGACGCGAGGCGTCATCACGTTCTCGGCGGTGAGCTCCGCGAGGTTCAGTGTGCGAACGAACAATTCCGCCGTGTCAGCCTCCAGGGCGCCCTCCTTCGCCGAGTGGCGTGCGAGCGCCACCAGCTCCTGGGGGGAACGCGCGGACGCGAGCTCCTCGGTGGGCTCCATGCCCAGGCGGCGCAGGATCCGGTTGGCGGTGTTGTTCAGGTGGCTGATCAGCGGCTTGAACGCGGCCGTGAACACGCGCTGGGGCGTCGCCACGACCTTCGCGACGGCGAGGGGCGAGGAGATCGCCCAGTTCTTGGGCACCAGCTCGCCGACCACCATGAGAACCACGGTGGACACGGCGGTGCCGAGGACCAGGGCGACCGAGGAGGCCACCGAGGGGGAGAGGCCGAGCGCCTCGACCGGGCCCTTGATCAGCTTGGAGATGGAGGGCTCGGAGAGCATGCCGACGATCAGGTTGGTGACGGTGATGCCGAGCTGCGCGCCGGAGAGCTGGAACGTGAGCGACTTGACGGCCTTGAGGGCGCCGGCCGCGCCGCGTTCGCCGCGCTCGACGGCCGCTTCGAGCTCGCCCCGTTCGACGGTGGTCAGCGAGAACTCCGCCGCCACGAACGCGCCGCACGCCACGGCGAGGAGGAGCGCCACCAGGAGCAGAAGCACTTCGGTCATCGGTTCACCTCCGTCCCATGATCAGTCAGCGGGATGCGGAGCGCGCGATGTCGGTCGCCGGAATCGGAACCGGTGCTTTCGGTGAGGGAGGCACCAGTACTACTGGGAGGCTCGCCCATGGGCGGACGTTCACACCTTTCGGTCGTCTCGGTCGTAACGGTGGTCTGAAGGAGATCCCATGGTAAAGGACCGGCAAAACGGCCGGTCGATCACCCGGTGAAGGGCTTCACCCACCGGCGCCACTGGTCCTGGCGCTCGTACCCCGCCGCGCCCCAGGCATGGTGGGCGCGCTCGTTCGCCTCCAGGACCATTGCGTCCGCGCGGCGTCCGCCGAGCGCGGCGAAACGATCCTCCGCCGCCTTCAGCAGGACCTTGGAAAGGCCGCGCCGACGGTACGACGGGAGCACCGCGAGCCGGTAGAGCGAGGCGCGCCAGCCGTCCCAGCCGGCGATAACGGAGCCGACGATACGGTCGTCACCGTCCACGGCGAGGATCAGGGCCTCGGGGTCGCGGTCGAGGAGCCGCTTCACCCCGTCGACGTCGTCGGAGATGGAGGTGCCCTCGGCGGAATCGCGCCAGAAGGCGAGCACGGACTCGGCGTCGGAGGGCACGGCGGTACGGATCCGGGTCTGCGTCGGTATGTCGATCATGGCTCGATCCCACCACGTGGGTACGGACGTCGCCAGCACATTCCGTTCCGTGGGAAACGGCGACAGACGTCGGCCGGCCACGACGCCGTGGGCCGCGCGTCAACCGACGATGACGACATGCGCCGCGCGTCAATCCACGACGACGCCGTGCGCCGCGCGTCACCCCGTGACGAAGCAGAACTCGTTGCCCTCCGGGTCCCGCATCACCTGGAAGGACCCCTGCTCGTCGGTGACGAGCCCGCCGACGCGGACCGCGCCGCGCGGCGCCCACTCGCCGGCCGCCGCCTCCGGATCGGGCACCTCCAGATCGAGGTGGAGCCGGTTCTTCGCCGCCTTGCCCTCGGGCACACGCTGGAAGGCGACGCGGACGAACCCGGGCGGGTCCACGTACGACCAGTCGGCGCTCCGGTCGACGGGTTCCCCGCCGAGGAGCTCCGCCCAGAAGCGGACCAGCGCGGCCGGATCGCCGCAGTCGAAGACGAGTTCCTGAACCTGTGCGCGCATGCCGTCACTCTACGGAGGGGGCACGCGCGCGTGGGCCCGGGAAACGCATCGACACGCGCCGACGGATCAGGCCCCGGCGGCGCGCGCGAACGCGTCCGCGTCCCACGTGCCGCCGAGTGCGGGGGCGAGCCAGCCGCCCGCCGCCGCGCGGAAGACCGCCGGGTCCAGCGCCCCGGAGCCCTCCGGCACCGCGCCGAGCAGCGGCGCGCCGGCCGCGTCCGGCAGGTCGGCCAGATTGCACAGAGCCGCGAGGTCCGGTGCCGCAGGCCAGCTGCCGACGACCACGCCGAGCTGCTCGATCCCGCGTGCGCGCAGCGCCTCCGCCGTCAGCGCCGTCGAGTTCAGCGTTCCGAGTCCGGCCGGCGCGACCACGAGGACGGGTGCGCCGAGCAGCCGGGCGGCATCCGCGAGCGTGCCGCCGTCCTCGTCGAAGCGGACGAGCAGCCCGCCCGCGCCCTCGACGAGCACCAGGTCGTGCGACGCGGCGAGCTCCCGGGCGGCCTCGGCGACCCGAGCGGGGCCGACCGGGGCCATCGCGGCGCGCCGGGCGGCGGTGGCCGGGGCGAGGGGTTCGGGATAGCGGGCCAGCTCGGCGGAGGTCTTCGCTCCCGAGAGCCGCAGCACCTCGTCGGCGTCGCCGCGCTCCTCGGGCGTCAGCCCGGTCTGGGCGGGCTTGAGGACCGCGACCGAACGTCCGGCGGCGACCGCCGCGGCGGCGACCGCCGCCGTGACGACGGTCTTGCCGATCTCCGTCCCCGTCCCGCTGACGACGACGATGCTCATGATGTTCCCTTCTCTGCGCCCGCGCGGGTGGCGTCCGGACGAGTCCGCCCGGACGCCACCCGCGCGGGCTGTATCAGCCCGCGGTGGCCGCGGCGCGCACGGCCGCGCAGATCCGCGCCAGATCGGCGTCGTCCGTCACATACGGCGGCATCGTGTAGATGAGGTCCCGGAACGGGCGCAGCCAGACGCCCTCCCGCACGGCAGCCCGGGTCGCCGCAGCCATGTCGACCTCGTGGTCGAGCTGGACGACGCCGATCGCGCCGAGCACCCGGACGTCGCGGACACCCGGGACGTTCTCGGTGCCGGCGAGGCCGTCGCACAGTCCGTTCTCGATCCGCTTGACCTCCTGCGCCCAGTCCCCGGAGAGCAGCAGGTCGATGGAGGCGCAGGCGACGGCCGAGGCCAGCGGGTTGCCCATGAACGTCGGCCCGTGCGCGAGCACGGGCACCTCGCCCTGGGAGATGCCGTCGGCCACTGTGCCGGTGCACAAGGTCGCCGCCATCGACAGATAGCCGCCCGTCAACGCCTTGCCCAGGCACATCACATCGGGGGAGACCCCGGCCTGGTCCGCGGCGAACAGCGTGCCCGTGCGGCCGAAGCCCGTGGCGATCTCGTCGAAGACGAGCAGTACGTCGTGTGCGTCGCACGCCTCGCGCAGCACCCGCAGATAGGCGGGGTCGTGGAAGCGCATGCCGCCCGCGCCCTGCACCACCGGCTCGACGATCACCGCGGCCAGTTCGTCCGCGTGCCGCCCGATCGTGGCGCGGAGCAGCTCGGCGTACGACTCCTCGTACGCGGCCGGCGGCGCGTCGACGAAGACCTGCTGCTGGAGCACGCCGGACCACAGCTGGTGCATCCCGCCCTCGGGATCGCACACCGACATCGGCTGCCAGGTGTCGCCGTGGTAGCCGCCGCGCCAGGTCAGCAGCCGCCGCTTGGCGGGCCGGCCCAGCGAACGCCAGTACTGCAGGCACATCTTGGCCGCGACCTCGACCGCGACGGAGCCGGAGTCGCTGAGGAAGACGTGCCGCAGCGGCTCGGGCGTGATCTCGACGAGCCGGGCGGCGAGACGTACCGCCGGCTCGTGGGTGAGGCCGCCGAACATCACGTGGCTCATCTTGTCGAGCTGGCCGCGCGCCGCCTCGTTGAGGACCGGGTGGTTGTAGCCGTGCACAGCCGACCACCACGAGGACATGCCGTCGATCAGCTCGGTCCGTCCCTCGGCCGGCTCGGCGAGGTGCAGTCGCACACCGGACGCGGATTCGACCACCAGCGGCTCCGTACGGCCCGGCATGGGGCCGTACGGATGCCACACGTGCGCCCGGTCCAGGGCGAGGAGTTCGTCGTTGCGCATCGTCACCCGTTACGCGTTCGGCGCGAGGTCCGTACCGGCCCCGCGACGGCGCACCGCCACCAGGTCGGTCCTGGCCTCCGAGGCGCCGGCGGGCACGGTGACCGGAGCCTCGGCCGGGGGAGCCGCGTGGCCGCCGCCGCACGGACCGCAGCCGCTACCAGCACTGGCCGTCCCGTCCGCGTCGGCTTCCGCGTGCGCGCCGCAGCCGCCGCCCGCCCCGGAGCCGCAGCCGCCCGCCGAGGCGTGCGAACCGCAGCCGCCACCCTTCGCCGCGAGCGCGTCGGCGCGGTGGGCGGGCAGCGTGGTCGTCCCCGCGCCCTCCACCTCGAAGCCGGCGTCCGCGATCATGTCGAGGTCGGCCTTGCCGGCCTGGCCCTCGCTGGTGAGGTAGTCGCCCAGGAAGATCGAGTTGGCGATGTTCAGTGCCAGCGGCTGCATCGACCGCAGGTGGACCTCGCGGCCGCCGGCGATCCGCACCTCCACGTCGGGGCAGACGAAGCGGACCATGGCGAGGATCCGCAGGCAGCGCTGCGGGCTGAGGTTCCACTCCTTCGCCAGCGGCGTCCCCTCGAAGGGGATGAGGAAGTTGACCGGCACCGAGTCCGAGTCCAGCTCGCGCAGGGCGAAGACCACGTCGACCAGGTCCTCGTCGGTCTCGCCCATGCCCGCGATCAGGCCGGAGCAGGCCGAGAGGCCCGCCGCGTGCGCCTTCTGCACGGTGTCCACCCGGTCCGCGTAGGTGTGGGTGGTGGTGATCTCGCCGTACGTGCCCTCGGAGGTGTTGAGGTTGTGGTTGTACGCGTCGGCGCCGGCCGTCTTCAGCCGCTCCGCCTGACCGTCCGAGAGCAGACCGAGGCAGGCGCACACCTCGACGCCCTCGTTCTGCTCCTTGATCGCCTCGATGGTCCTGCCGACCCGCTCGACGTCCCGGTCCGTCGGACCGCGCCCGCTCGCCACCAGACAGACGCGCTTGGCACCGCCGGCGATGCCGGCGGCGGCCGCGTCGGACGCCTCGTCCGGCTTCAGCCAGGTGTACTTGAGGATGTCGGCCTTCGAGCCGAGCCGCTGCGAACAGTACGAGCAGTCCTCGGGGCACAGACCGGACTTCAGGTTGACCAGGTAGTTCAGCTTCACCCGCCGCCCGAACCACTGACGGCGCACCTTGCCGGCCGCCGCCACCACATCGAGCAGGTCGTCGTCGGAGGTCGCCAGCACGGCGAGCGCTTCTTCACGGCTCGGCGACTCGCGCCGCAGCCCCTTCTCCACCAGCGTGTTCAGCAGGTCCATAAGCGCTGATCCTTGCCTACGGCACACCCCCCGGCCAAGGAGGATCTGAACAAACGCGCCCGATGGAGGTGTGTGTATGACCACATCCCGACCTCGGCCCGCTGCCGTTAGGGTCTGTGCGCTGCCTACAAAAGGTGCCGGCACAGGGCGCCGACAGAGGTGCCGACAGAAGGAACGCCGAATGTCCCAGGTCCAGCCGCCCCAGCCGACCCAGCGGATCCAGCCGACCGAGCCGATCCGGCCGCCCCAGCCGATCCGGCCGACCGAGCACCCACACCGCTCAGCCTTCGACTGGACCGGTGCGGAGGCGCGCCGCCGGGCCGAGGCCGGACTGGTGCGGACGCTGCGACCGCGCCCCGCCGCATCGGACCTGCTCGACCTGGCGGGCAACGACTACCTCGGCCTCACCCGGCACCCCGAGGTCACCGGCGCGGCGGCCGAGGCGGCCCGCCGCTGGGGCGCCGGCGCGACCGGTTCGCGTCTCGTCACCGGCACGACCCGGCTGCACACCCGGCTGGAGGAGGAACTGGCCGCGTTCTGCGGCTTCGAGGCCGCCCTCGTCTTCTCGTCCGGCTACACCGCCAACCTCGCCGCGCTCACCGCGCTGGGCGGCCAGGGCGCGCTGATCGTGTCCGACGCCGCCAACCACGCCTCGATCGTGGACGGCTGCCGGCTCGCCCGTGCGGAGGCCGCCGTGGTGCCGCACGCCGACCCCGAAGCCGTACGCAAGACGCTGGAGGCGCATCCGGGACGGCGAGCCCTTGCCGTCAGCGACTCCGTCTTCTCGGTCGACGGCGACCGTGCACCGCTGGAGGAGCTCGCCGCCGCCTGCCGCGAGCACGGCGCCGGGCTCGTCGTGGACGACGCGCACGGTTTCGGCGTGCTCGGCGCGGGCGGACGCGGCGCGCTGCACGGCGCGGGGCTCGCGGGCGACGAGGACGTGGTCGCCACTCTCACGCTCTCCAAGTCGCTGGGCAGCCAGGGCGGTGCGGTCCTCGGCCCGGCCCGGGTGATCGAGCACCTGGTCAACGCGGCGCGGACGTTCATCTTCGACACCGGGCTCGCCCCGGCCGCCACGGGCGCGGCGCTCCAGAGCCTCCGGCTGATCGCGGCCGATCCGGGCCTCGCCGAGCGGGCGCGTACGGTCGCGACCACCCTGCACCGTGAGCTCACCGGGGCGGGATTCACCTCGGCCCGGCCGGACGCGGCCGTGGTGTCGGTCCGTGCACCGGGGCCGGAGGAGGCGCTGGGGTGGGCGGCCGACTGCCGTGAACACGGCCTGTCCGTGGGGTGCTTCCGACCGCCGTCGGTGCCCGACGGGATCTCGCGGCTGCGCCTGACGGCCCGCGCCGACCTCACGGACGCGCAGATCGAGCAGGCGGTCGCGACCATCGTGCGGACCGCGCCGGCCGGAGCGCGCTGACCCGGGTGCCGTGCCCCGGCCGTGTCCGGTGTCCTGGCGGCGGGCTCGGTCGGTCCGGCCCAAGGGCGGCTCCGTGGCCGAGAGTTCACCGCTTCGGGCGACGTAACGGGGCATATCTTGGGAGAACGCCCCACCCCGGCCCGGGTTCGGTGACAGGCTGACGCCGAGTGCGATCCGGGGCGACGGCCCCGGCGGGAAAGGGACGACGTCGCCATGGCAGATCACCAGGAAGCATCCGTCACGCTGCCGAGCGATCCCGCCGCGGTCGCCACGGCGCGGAGGTTCGTGGCGGACGTGCTCGGCCGCTGGGGGCTGGATGACCTGGGAGATCCGGCGGACTCGATCCGGCTGATGGTCTCGGAGCTCGCGACCAACGCGGTGCAGCACACTTTTGGGCAGTCGCCCACCTTCACCGTCGAGCTGCGGCTCGACCGCGAGGAGGTGCTGAGGGTCGGCGTGACCGACAGCCACCCGCGGTTTCCGCGACGGCTGCCTGCAGCCGTCCAGCAGGACAATGGGCGGGGCATGGCGATCATCCGGGTCCTGGCGGCGGAGGCCGGTGGCCGGCTCTCGGTCACGCCGACCGCCGAGGGCGGGAAGACCGTGTGGATCACGCTGCCGTGGGCCGCGGCCGCCGTCCCCGCCTGCTGAACGGTCTGTCACTTCCGCCCAGGCGCCCCGCGCTTCCGCCCGACGGTCCGAGGCTCCCGCCCGACGGTCCGAGGCTCCCGCGTCACGGTCCGACGCCTCCGCTCATTCGGAGTGCATCTTGGTGGAGGGCCACACGCCGCCGGCGAAGTGAGGGGCCCAGTAGTACGGGTTGACCTCGATGAGCTTGCGGGAGAGCCAGCGGGCCGGGTCCTCGGGGTCGGGTACGCCGACCTCGACGTCGGGGCCCCAGAGCGCGAGCCGCTCCTGGCAGATGCCGCACGGGGGCAGGATGACGTAGCGGCCGTCCTCCGGGTCGCGGAAGACGCAGACGGAGGCGGTCACCCGGCGGTCGAGGGTGTACGCCTGGCAGTACGCTCCGGTCTCCTGGCACAGGGTGACGCTGCCGTGGATGTTGTCGAAGCCGACGCTCGTCAGGATGCGGCCGTCGTCGAGGCGGACGGCGGCGGCTCCGCCGGCCTCGTCGGCGGGCCAGCGGCGGTCCAGTTGAGCGACCGCGGCGTCGACGAGAGCTTGATCAAGTGCCATCGCCGCATCCTAGGCAAGGACTGGGTAGATGCCTAGGGCAGCCCGCGGTGGGGCGGGGACGTGCTCGGCGCCCGCGGTGCGGGGTGCGGCGGCGCCACCGCACCTCGGGGACGACCGCGGGCGCCGGTGGGTCAGCGCACGCGCCCGTAGTAGACCTTCGAGGACCAGATCTTGTCGAGCTTCACCCAGGAGCCGGTCTTGGGCGAATGCCAGATCTTGCCGCCGCCGGCGTAGATCCCGACGTGATAGACCCGGCCGCCCGAGTGGAAGAAGACGAGGTCCCCCTTCTGCCGGCTGGAGGCGGAGATGTGCCGGGTCTTGTTGTACTGCTGCTGCGCGGTGCGGGGCAGCGACTTGCCCGCCTTCTTGTACGCGTAGAGCGTGAGCCCGGAGCAGTCGAAGCGGGTGGGTCCCGTCGAGCCGTACCGGTAGGGCGCGCCCTTCTTCGAGGCTGCGACGCCCAGTGCCTTCGTCGCGTGGGAGGTGGCTGCCTGGGCCTCGGGTGCCGCTCCGGGTGCGAGGAGCGTGCCGCCGACGGCGGCGAGGGTGAGAGCCGAGACGGCTCCCGCCCGGGACAGCAGGGACGGGACATGCATCTGCGCAGTCATGCGCAACCCTTCGTCAGCCGCCTGTGAAGGATGACCTGTCGGGTTCGGGCAGGCGAAGATGCCCGGCCGCGGCTGCGGCTTCACCCCAAGGGACGGCCGCGCTGGGGAATCAGCGCGGTCGACCCGTACTGCTCGGGTCCTCCACTCCTGCCGAACCAATCCTGTCGACCAGACGTCCGGGACAGCGGCAGGACTCGGCGTCCGCCCGGACCGCCCCGCCTGGGTGGCGGGGGCTTGTCGTCGTCGAGGATCTTGACCCACAGGTCGGGCGAAAACCGAGTGGAAACGGCGTTATGTGAGGCTCCTCACGACTGATCCATACGGGTGGACAAGTGGGTTTCGTGATCGTCGTAGGTTTGGCCGACGAGCCCCGTACCAGCGTCGGAATGTCCCATTCCGCCAAATGCGTACACCTGTTGCGCAACTTGCCCGCTTCACCTGTCGATCCCGCGACTACGCCGAACGGGGGATCGATTCTGCGTCCCGTGTCGGCCGTCCGGGGCTCGACACGACACGTCGGAATGTCAACTCGCGCGTGTTTCGGGCACGGTGACGCGCGCCGCCCGCCGCTCGCCGTCCAACACCCGCAGCGCGCAGGCCAATGTCTCGGCGTGGACCTCGCTCTCGCCCCGCATATGCATGAGTGTCAGAGCGTCGCGAAGCGCGTCGACCCGGCCGGCCAGCGCTTGAGCGGCGCGCAGGGCTCCATAGGTATGCGTCGTCCTGGATGGATTGATCTTCCCCAGGAGGTCGACGACTTCGAGGTACGCGTCGATGAACTGCCCCTCGGCGCGCGTCAGGGCGGGCAGCGGCGGAAGCTCCGGGACCATCGCGGACTCACCGGGCGGTCGGGTCGGAGGCGGCCCGGCGGTCGCTGACGATGTGGTCGACCAGGCCGTACGCCAGTGCGGCGGGCGCGTCGAGGACGGTCGGGCGGTCGGTGTCGGCGGCGACCCGCTCCTCGTCGTGGGCGGTGTAGGCGGCGAGCAGTCGCGTCATGACACCGCGCAGCCGGTCCAGTTCGCTCGCCTGGAGGTCCAGGTCGGACGGCTGGCCGGTGAACGGCTCGTCCAGTACGGGCTGGCGCAGGGTGATCCGGGCGCCGGGCAGCATCATCCGCTTGCCGGGCGCGCCCGCGGCGAGGAGCACCGCCGCCGTGGAGCCGGCCTGGCCGAGGCAGGTCGTCTCCACGTCGCTCGCCAGGCTCCGCATCGTGTCGTGGATCGCGGTCATCGCGGTCATGGAGCCGCCGGGGGAGTTGAGGTACAGCGCGATGTCCCGCCCGGGCTCGGCGTGGTCGAGGTGCAGCAGCTGGGCGATGACATCGGTCGCGGCGACGTCGTCGACCGGCGTGCCGAGGAAGACGACCCGGTTCTCCAGGAGCTTCGCGTACGGGTCGAGGGTCCGGGTGCCGTAAGAGGTCCGCTCCGAGAACTCCGGCAGCACATGGCGTGCGTACATGAGGAGTGCCTCCTTCTGTAAAAAATGTACAGGACGTACAGACCGTAAGATGAGGAGCATGACCTACGAGATCCCGGTGACGCAAGCGCGGGCGGAGCTCGCCGACCTCATCAACCGCGTGGTGTACGGCGGCGAGCGCGTGGTCGTGACCCGCCACGGGAAGCCGCTCGTCGGCCTGGTCTCCGCCGCCGACCTGGAACGACTCGAGAAACTGGAGGCCGAGACGCAGGACACGCCCGTCGAGTCGGTGATCCGTTCGCTGTCCGAGACGGGAGTGGCCGGCGGCCTCGGTTCCGCCGCGGGTGAACAGCGCCGCTTCGGCATCGCCGCCCACCACCGGGACCCCGGCGCGAGCTGACCGCCGCGGCGAGCCCGGCGCGAGCCGACCGTCACCCGGAGCTCGGCGCGAGCCGACCGTCGGGCCGGCTTCCTCTCCCCGTGTCATGAGAATGCCGCGTGCCCCCGACCGTCACGTCGGGGGCACGCGGCGTCGGGGTGCGCGCGGGTCAGGCCGTCGCCGCCGGGGTCCGGGTCGTGGCCGTGGCCGGTACAGGGGCCGGCTCGGTCCGGCGACGCCCGCCCAGTGCCAGGGCCGACAGGCCCGCGGCCGCCCAGAGGGAGAGGACGAGCAGCGGTCCGCCGGCCCCGGCTCCGTCGAAGGAGGAGACGGAGCGCAGGGCCGTACCGGCCGCGCCCGGCGGGAGCCACTGGCCGATGAGGCCGAACCCGGTCGGCAGGAGTTCGGGCGCTCCGGCCATGCCGGAGAAGGCGTTGCCCGCGAGGACCGTGAGTACCGCGGCGAGACCGAAGCCGGGCTTGCCGAGCAGAGTGGCGAGTCCCGCGAAGGCCGCGCCGATCGCCAGGACGGTCAGGGCCAGTACCCCGGCCTCGGCCCAGACGTTCCCCGCCAGTGCGCCGAGCCAGCCGTGCGCGAGCGCCGCGCCGGTGAGCCCCGTGAGTGCGGCGGCGCCGACGAGGGTGGCGGCCGCGCGGGTTCCGCGCAGGCCGAGGAGCAGGGTGGCCACGCCGGTGGCGGCGCCCGCGATGGCGAGCGGGAGCAGGCTCGCGCCCAGGACGGCGCCGCGCGGATCGCCGGCGGGCAGGGCGACGACGTCGGTCACCGGCACGGTCCGGCCCTCGGCGGCGGCCGGTCCGGTGACGGCCTCGCGCAGCAGGCCGGCGACGACCGGGCTGCCGGCGGAGGCGGTCAGCAGTTCCGGGCCGGCCGGGGTGACGACCACCGCTCCGTAGACCTCGCGGTTCTCGACGGCGGAGCGCGCGGCGGCGGCGTCCTCGTACCGGTGGATCTCGAAGGCTCCCTCCCGGTGGGCGAGTTCGCCGGCGACCCGGTCCGCCGCGACGGCCGGGCCGGCCACGCCGATGGGCAGGTCGCGCGGTGCCATGCGGGCGGCGGGCCAGGCGAAGGTCCACAGGACGAGGGCGGCGAGTGCCGGGACGAGCAGCAGTACCGCGAGGACTTTGCGCCCCGCGGGGGCGGTGGCGGCGGACATGGCGGCCTCGATTCGCAGGTTCGGACGGCGGGCGCGTCGGAGGAGATCAAAAAGAAGGATCGTTCGTTTTGCCGTGCTCTCACTGTCCGCCGGGGTGTCGAAGTTGTCAAGAATGAATATTCGTTTTACCTTCAGGGCTATGGCCCGTGTCTCCCAGGAACACCTCGACGCCCGCCGCCGCCAGATCCTCGACGGCGCCGCCCGCTGCTTCGCCCGCAACGGCTTCCACGCCACCTCCATGCAGGACGTGCTCACCGAGGCCGGGCTCTCCGCCGGGGCCGTCTACCGCTACTTCCGCGGCAAGGACGAGCTGATCGCGGCCATCGCCGAGGAGACCTTCGCGCGCATCCGCGGCGCCTTCGCCGAGGCCACCGAGGCGAGCCCGCCGCCGCTGCCGGACGTGCTGATCGCGCGGGTGCTGACGATCGTCCTGGAGGGGCGGATCGCGGGCGGCGAGCGGCAGGCGTTCGCCCGGCTGGTCATCCAGGTGTGGGCCGAGACCCTCCGCGACGAGGCCCTGGCGAAGACCCTCGCCCAGGGCTTCGACGGTATGCGGGAGATCTGGGCGGAGCTGGTCGAGGCGTACCGCGCGAACGGCCTCGTCCCCGCCGACGTCTCCTCCGCGCACATGGCCCGCACCCTCATCGCCACCGTCCAGGGCTTCATCGCCCAGCAGGCGCTCTTCGGCGACGTCGAGATCGACGCCCTGCGCGACGGGCTGCGCGGGCTCATGTCGATGGGCGCGCCCACCCCCGCCCCGCCGGTCCGATGATCATCGAATCGCAAAGCGGGAGTTAACGCGCCGGAAAAACTTCCGCCCTAACGTGCAATGTCCGGCCGTCCACCGCATCTTGACTGTTCAACAGAGTGTTGACGGTCGGTAGGGTCCGCAGCTGTCCGGGTGCGGCCCGGTGGACGACTGTGAGGTGGAAGAGTGCAACTGAGCCCGCACGAGCAGGAACGCCTGCTCATCCATGTGGCCGCCGACGTGGCGGAGAAGCGCCGCGCGCGCGGGGTGAAGCTCAACCATCCCGAGGCCGTCGCCCTCATCACGGCACACATCCTGGAGGGCGCCAGGGACGGGCGTACCGTCGCCGAACTCATGGCCTCCGGACGCAAGGTGCTCTCCCGCGACGACGTCATGGCCGGCATCCCGGAGATGATCCACGACGTCCAGGTCGAGGCCACCTTCCCGGACGGCACCAAGCTCGTCACCGTCCACGACCCGATCGTCTGACGGGGGCCGGCACCGATGATCCCCGGAGAGATCCTCTACGCGGACGGGCCCGTGCCCCTCAACGAGGGCCGCCCCGTCACCCGCCTCACCGTCCTCAACGCCGCCGACCGGCCCGTCCAGGTCGGCTCCCACTACCACTTCGCCGAGGTCAACCCCGGTCTCGACTTCGACCGGCGGGCCGCCCGCGGCAAGCGGCTGCACATCGCCGCCGGTACCGCCGTGCGCTTCGAGCCCGGCATCCCCGTCGAGGTCGAACTCGTGCCGATCGCCGGCCACCGGATCGTCCCCGGCCTGCGCGGCGAGACCGCCGGCCCCCTCGACGCGCCCGCCGACCCGGCCGCCCCCGCCGCCGCTGACTCCGTCCCCGCCGAAGCCTCCGCCGGAGCCCCCCGTGCCTGACCTCCACCGCGCCGTGTACGCCGACCTCTTCGGCCCCACCACCGGCGACCGCATCCGGCTCGCCGACACCGACCTGCTCGTCGAGATCGAGGAGGACCGCTCGGGCGGACCCGGACGGGCCGGCGACGAAGCCGTCTTCGGCGGCGGCAAGGTCATCCGCGAGTCGATGGGCCAGGCCCGCACCACCCGGGCCGAAGGCGCCCCCGACACCGTGATCACCGGCGCCGTCGTCCTCGACCACTGGGGGATCGTCAAGGCCGACATCGGCATCCGGGACGGCCGGATCACCGCCCTCGGCAAGGCCGGCAATCCCGACACCATGGACGGCGTCCACCCCGCGCTCGTCATCGGTCCCGAGACCGAGATCATCGTCGGCAACGGACGGATCGTCACCGCCGGCGGCGTCGACGCCCACGTCCACTTCATCTCGCCGACCGTCGTCGAGCAGGCGCTCGCCACCGGGATCACCACCCTGGTCGGCGGCGGCACCGGCCCCGCCGAGGGCACCAAGGCCACCACCGTCACCCCCGGCCCCTGGCACACGGCCCGGATGTTCGAGGCGCTCGACACCTTCCCCGTCAACATCGGCCTCTTGGGCAAAGGCACAACCATGTCCCGCGAGGCGATGCACTCCCAGCTGCGCGGCGGAGCCCTCGGCTTCAAGATCCACGAGGACTGGGGGGCCACCCCCGCCGTCATCGACGCCTGCCTGGGCGTCTGTGAGGAGACCGGCGCCCAGCTCGCCATCCACACCGACACCCTCAACGAGGCCGGATTCGTCGGTGACACCCTCGCCGCCATCGGGGGCAGGACCATCCACGCGTACCACACCGAGGGCGCGGGCGGCGGGCACGCTCCCGACATCATCACCGTGGTGTCCGAGCCGTACGTGCTGCCCAGCTCGACCAACCCCACCCGGCCGCACACCGTCAACACCATCGAGGAACACCTCGACATGCTGATGGTCTGCCACCACCTCAACCCGGCCGTCCCCGAGGACCTCGCCTTCGCCGAGTCCCGGATCCGGCCCTCCACGATCGCCGCCGAGGACGTCCTCCACGACCTCGGCGCCATCTCGATCATCTCCTCCGACTCCCAGGCCATGGGCCGGATCGGCGAGGTGATCCTGCGGACCTGGCAGACCGCCCACGTCATGAAGAAGCGGCGCGGCGCGCTGCCGGGGGACGGCCGCGCCGACAACCACCGGGCGCGCCGCTACGTCGCCAAGTACACGATCAACCCGGCGGCCGCCCAGGGCATGGACCACCTCGTCGGCTCCGTCGAACCCGGCAAGCTCGCCGACCTCGTCCTGTGGGAGCCGGCCTTCTTCGGCGTCAAACCGCTCGTCGTCCTCAAGGGCGGCCAGATCGCGTACGCCCAGATGGGCGACGCCAACGCCTCCATCCCCACCCCCCAGCCCGTGCTGCCCCGCCCCATGTTCGGCGCCCTCGGCAAGGCGGCCGCCGCCGGCTCCGTCAACTTCACCGCCGAGGCGGCCATCGAGGACGACCTGCCGCAGCGGCTCGGTCTGGGCAAGGAGTTCGCCCCGATCCGCTCCACCCGCCGCGTCACCAAGGCCGACATGCGGGAGAACGACGCCCTGCCGCGCGTCGAGGTCGACGCCGACACCTTCACCGTCACCATCGACGGCGAAGCGGTCGAACCCGCCCCCGCCGCGGAGCTTCCGATGGCCCAGCGGTACTTCCTCTTCTGATGGCCGCCTCCCGTTCCGCGCTCCTGGTGCTCGCCGACGGACGCTTCCCCGCCGGCGGGCACGCCCACTCCGGCGGCGCCGAGGCCGCCGTCAAGGCCGGGCGCATCCGCGACGCCGCCGGACTGGAAGCCTTCTGCCGTGGGCGTCTGCACACCGCGGGCCTCACCGCGGCGGGCCTCTCAGCCGGCGCGGCCCTCGGGCTCGATCCGTACGCGCTCGACGAGGCCGCCGACGCCCGCACCCCCTCGCCCGCCCTACGCGCCGCCGCCCGCCGGCTCGGCCGACAGCTGATGCGGGCCGCCCGCGCCGCCTGGCCGAGCCCGGAACTCGACGCGCTCGCGTCCGCGTTCCCGCGAGGCGCGCACCAGCCCGTCGTCCTCGGTGCCACCGCGCGGGCGGCCGGCCTCGGCCCCGAGGACGCCGCCCACTGCGCCGCGTACGAGACGGTCGGCGGGCCCGCGACGGCGGTCGTACGCCTGCTGGGCCTCGACCCGTACCAGGCGACCGGGGTCCTCGCCCGGCTCGCCCCCGAGATGGACGCGGTCGCCGACCGGGCCGCCTGCGCCGCCCGCGAGGGCGTCGACGCGCTGCCCGCAGCCTCCGCGCCGCTCCTCGACATCACCGCCGAGCAGCACGCGGCCTGGCCCGTCCGCCTCTTCGCCTCCTAGCCCCTCCGATCCAAGGAGCAGTCGTTCCATGCACCTCGACCACGGCCACACCCACCACGGCGCCGTCTCCGCCGACGCCCACCGGCCCGACGGCACCCGGCGCGCGCTGCGCGTCGGACTCGGCGGCCCGGTCGGTTCCGGCAAGACCGCCACCGTCGCCGCGCTCTGCCGCACCCTCCGCGACACGCTCTCGCTCGCCGTCGTCACCAACGACATCTACACCCGCGAGGACGCCGAGTTCCTGCTCCGCGAAGCGGTGCTGCCGCCCGAGCGCATCGCGGCCGTCGAGACCGGCGCCTGCCCGCACACCGCGATCCGCGACGACATCTCCGCCAACCTCGAAGCCGTCGAGGAGCTGGAGGACAGCGTCGGCCCGCTCGACCTGATCCTCGTCGAGTCCGGCGGCGACAACCTCACCGCCACCTTCTCCAAGGGCCTCGTCGACGCGCAGATCTTCGTCATCGACGTCGCGGGCGGCGACGACATCCCCCGCAAGGGCGGCCCCGGCGTCACCACCGCCGACCTCCTCGTCGTCAACAAGACCGACCTCGCCCCGTACGTCGGCTCCGATCTCGGCCGGATGGCCCGCGACGCGGCCGAGCAGCGCGGCGACCTGCCGGTGGCGTTCACCTCGCTCCGCTCGGAGGAAGGCGTCACCCCGGTCGCCGCGTGGGTGCGCGCGCGGCTCGCCGAGTGGACGGCTGTGCAGGCGCCCACCGCATGAGCCTGCGCGCCACCGCCCGGATTGCCGCCGAGTCCGACGGCACCCTGCCGGTCCTGGTGAGCGACGGGCCGTTCGCCCTGCGCCGTACCCGCGCCGCCGCGCCCGGCTGGTCGCGGGTGACGGTGGTCGGCGCGATGAGCGGCCCGCTCGGCGGCGACCGGCTCGCGATCGAGGCGGAGGTACGCGACGGGGCGAGGCTGCGGGTCGACTCGGCCGCTGCCACGCTGGCCCTGCCCGGACGCACGGGGGAGCCCGCGGCGTACGAACTCCGGCTCCGGGCGGGCGCCGACGCGGTGCTGCACTGGCTGCCCGAGCAGCTGGTCAGCGCCCACGGCTCCGACCTCCGCGCGCGCACCCGCGTCGACCTCGCCGCCTCCGCCCGGCTCGTCCTGCGCGAGGAACAGATCCTCGGCCGGCACGGCGAGCCGCCCGGCACCCTGCTCTCCCGGCTCACCGTCCACCGCGCTGGGCGGCCGCTGCTCGACCAGGAACTCTCGTACGGCCCCGGGGCACCCGGCGGCTGGGACGGCGGCGCCGTCCTCGCCGGTCACCGGGCCACCGGCCAACTCCTCGTCGTCGACCCGGCGTACGAGGAGGCGCCGCCGGCGGCGCGCCCGCTCGGCGAGCTCGCGGCGCTGACCCCGCTCGCCGGCCCGGCCGTCCTCGTCACCGCCGTGGCCCCCGACGCGCTCGCGCTGCGCCGGATCCTCGACGCGGCGCTCGACGAACTCAGCACCGGATGAGGGGATTCCGGGTGCACCGCTCAGCGGATGCCGCACTCCGGTTATTAGTTCGGCAAAGAAACGCGCGTTCGGAATGACGTTCTCGCCTCCCTGGCGAAAGGATCGCTCGAACAGACGATCACCCACAGGGGGAGGACTTGTGAGACGACGCACCACAGTGCTCGGCTCCGCCGGCACACTCATCGTCGGCACGCTCGTCGCGGGCGCGCTCGCCGCTCCGGCCGCGAGCGCCGACAGCGACGCGCGCCACGGCCGCGTCACCGAGGCGACCGGAGTCGCCGTCGCCGCCGCCCGCGCGGCCCGCGCCGGCATCGACTGGCAGGACTGCCCCGCCGACTGGGGCCTGGAGAAGCCGATCCAGTGCGGCTGGGTCACCGTGCCCGTCGACTACGCGAAGCCGCACGGGAAGAAGATCAAGATCGCCGTCGACCGGATCGCCGCCACCGGCACGCCGGCCGAGCGCCAGGGCGCGCTCCTCTACAACCCCGGCGGCCCCGGCGGTTCCGGCCTGCGCTTCCCGCGCCGCGTCACCACCCAGAGCAAGATCTGGGCGAACACCGCCAGGGCCTACGACTTCGTCGGCTTCGACCCGCGCGGCGTCGGCAAGTCCGCCCCGATCTCCTGCGTCGACCCGACCGAGTTCGTCAAGGGCCCCAAGCTCGACCCGGTCCCCGACAGCGAGGCCGACAAGCGGGCGCAGCGCAAGCTCGCCGCGGAGTACGCCGAGGGCTGCGCCGAGAAGAGCGGCGACATGCTCCCGCACATGACGACGCCCAACACCGCGCGCGACCTCGACGTCATCCGCGCCGCCCTCGGCGAGCGGAAGCTCAACTTCGTCGGCGTCTCGTACGGCACCTACCTCGGCGCCGTCTACGGCACCCTCTTCCCGACCCACGTGCGCCGCATGGTCCTGGACAGCGTCGTCAACCCGTCGACCCGGTCGATCTGGTACGAGGCCAACCTCGGCCAGGACATCGCCTTCGAGGGCCGCCTCACCGACTGGATGACCTGGGTCGCCGAGAACGACGCCGCGTACCACCTGGGCGACACCCTCGCCGAGGTCCGGCAGCAGTGGGACAGCCTGCGCGCCGCCGCCAAGAAGGCGCCGCTCGGCGGCAAGGTCGGTCCGGCCGAACTCGTCGGCTTCTTCCAGAACGCCCCCTACTACGACTCCATGTGGGCGCCCGTCGCCGAGGCGTGGAGCGCGTACGCCGCGGGCGACCCGCAGCCGCTGATCGACAACGCCGCCGCCGACCTCACCGACACCGCCGGCAACATCGCCGCCGAGAACGGCAACGCCGTCTACACCGCCGTCGAATGTGCGGATGCCCCGTGGCCGACCAGCTGGAGGAAGTGGGACCGCGACAACTCCCGCCTCCACGAGAAGTACCCGTTCATGACGTGGGCGAATGCCTGGATGAACCTCCCCTGCGCCACGTGGAGCGTACCGAGCCGGAAGCCCGTGGAGGTGAGGACCGGCAAGGGCCTGCCGCCCGTGCTCATCGCGCAGGCCGAGCGTGACGCCGCCACCCCGTACGAGGGCGCTGTGGAACTGCACAAGCGCTTCAAGAGCTCGCGCCTCATCACGGAGCGGGACGCCGGCTCGCACGGCATCACCAACCTCGCCAACCCGTGCCTCAACTCCAAGGTCGAGGACTACCTGCTGACCGGCAGGCTGGACGCCACGGACCAGACCTGCGCCCCGCACGCCGCCCCGCGGCCGTGACGCCCGGCTGCCGGTGAAGGACGCTGGAGGGGCGATCGCACAACGACCGCCCCTCCACCGCTCATGAGCCGGCTGCACGCGCCCGTTCCCGAGCCACCGCTCATGAGCCGGCTGCACGTGCCCGTCCCCGAGCCACCGCTCACGAACCGGACCCCTTCACCACGGCCGCGTACTCGTCCACGTACTCCTGCCCCGACAGCCGCATGATCGCGTACATGATCTCGTCCGTGACCGCGCGCACCACCGCCCGCTCGTCCGCCGAGCCCGCGAACCGCGAGAAGTCCAGCGGCTCACCGAACCGGATGGTCACCCGCCGGATCCGCGGCACGACCCGCCCCGGCGGCTGGATCTCGAAGGTGCCGACCATCGCGCACGGCACCACCTTCACCCCGGCCGTCAGCGCCATCACCGCCACCCCGACCTTGCCCTTGTACAGCCGCCCGTCGTGCGAGCGCGTGCCCTCGGGGTAGATGCCCAGCAACTCGTCCTTGGCCAGCACCCCCAGGCCCTCGCGGATCGCCGCCTGACCCGCCTCCTTGCCCGAGCGGTCCACCGGGATCTGCCCGGCCGCCCGGAAGAACGCGGCCGTCAGCCGCCCCTTCAGCCCCGGCCCGGTGAAGTACTCCTGCTTCGCCAGGAAGGTGATCCGCCGGTCGAGCACCACCGGCATGAGGAAGTGGTCGGAGAAGGAGAGGTGGTTGCCCGCGACGATCGCCGCGCCGTCCTCCGGGATGTGCTCGATCCCCTCCACCCGCGGCCGGAACAGCAGTTTCAGCAGCGGTCCGAGGAGCACGTACTTCAGCAGCCGGTAGAACACCGGAACCCCCGTTCGTCGTCCGTCTCGACCCGTTGTAACGCCCCGGCCGCCCGTGGTCCACTGGGAGGAGTGTCCCGACCCACCGGGAGGCCGACATGCCAGGCGCGCGCGGACC
The DNA here is from genome assembly GCF_044541975.1 of Streptomyces sp. NPDC085460. Classification (NCBI taxonomy): domain Bacteria; kingdom Bacillati; phylum Actinomycetota; class Actinomycetes; order Kitasatosporales; family Streptomycetaceae; genus Streptomyces; species Streptomyces sp. NPDC085460. Next base: position 458,143 of record NZ_JBITTO010000004.1, on the reverse strand, counting down.
CCGGCGTCCCGGGCGCGTGCTCACGGCGCTGCTGTGCGCGGTGACCGCGGCCGGACTGTACGGCTGCTCCGGCTCGGGCCCGCCGGAGCCGACGCCGACACCGACACCCACGGCGACACCCACAACCCCCTCCACGGCTCCGCCGACGCGCGCGCCCACCACGACCGCCGCCCCCCGCCAGGTCTCGCCCTTCACCGGCCTGCCCGCCCGCGCCGGCCCCGTCCTCGCCGTGAAGATAGACAACGCCGCCGCGGCCCGCCCCCACACCGGCCTCGGCGCCGCCGACCTCGTCTACGTCGAACAGGTCGAAGGCGGTGTCACCCGCCTCCTCGCCGTCTACTCCTCCCGCCTCCCCGACAGCGTCGGCCCCGTCCGCAGCGCCCGCGAGTCCGACATCTCCCTGCTGCGCCCCTTCGGCCGGCCCGCCCTCGCCTACTCCGGCGCCCAGACCAGGCTCACCCCGCTGCTGGAAGCCGCGCCGCTCGAACTCGTCGCCCCGACGGACGCGCCCCGGGCGTTCCGGCGCTCCCCGGACCGCCCCGCCCCGTACAACCTCTACCTGCGCCCCGAGCGGGCCCTCGCCGCCGCGCCCGACGCATCCGACGCGCGCCCGATCGGACTGCGCTTCGGCGCCGCGCCCGCCGGCGGCACCCCGACCGACGCGCGGACGGCCCGCTTCCCCGCCGCCCGGTACACCTTCACCTGGTCCGCCGCTGACCGCGGCTGGCGCGTCGCCATCGACGGCCGCGCCGCCACCAGCACCGACAGCGGCCCGCTCACCCCCGCCACCGTCGTCATCCAGCGCGTGACCATCCGGCCGTCCGACTTCCGCGACGTCACCGGCGCCGTCTCCCCGTACACCGAGACCACCGGCTCGGGCCCGGCCACGGTGCTGCGCGACGGGCGGGCGTACGAGGCCGGCTGGTCCCGCCCCGACCCGGCCGGCGGCACCTCCTTCACCACCCCCGACGGCGGCCCGCTCGCCTTCGCCCCCGGCCAGGTGTGGATCGTCCTCGCCCCGCGCTGACCACCGCGCGGCCGGGGAACGAGTAAGCGCCCGGCCCGAAGCCCAGCCCCAAGCCCGGCCCGAAGCCCGACCCGGAGCCCAGCCCCAAGCCCGGCCCGAAGCCCGACCCGGAGCCCGGCCCCAAGCCCGGCCCCAAGCCCGGCCCCAAGCCCGGCCCCAAGCCCGGCCCCAAGCCCGGCCCGAAGCCCGGCCCCAAGCCCGGCCCCAAGCCCGGAAGCACCGCATCGCCGCTCAGCGCGGCGACGGGCCGGAGCCCCCGGGGCGCCTCGCGCGCGGGGCGGCGGGGGCTCCGGTGCTGTCCGCCGCCGCCATGCCGATCGTCGCGATACCGAGCACGATCCAGCCGAACCAGAGCCATCCGCTGCTGCCGAGCGCCACCGTGTACGCGGTGATCAGCACCAGCACGGCGCAGGTGACGATCGTCATCGCCTTCGTGGAACCGGACATCCGCCCGCCCTCCTCCCGACCGGGGCCCCGGCCCCGGGGGCGCGGGAAGCCTCCCTGCCATCGTGACTCCCCACAGGGGGCGCGCGCTACTCCCCGGACGCCCCGGCGTGCGCCGGGCAGCACGCAGCACAGCGCGAGGGGACACCACGAAGCACGTCCGACAGCACGAAACCCCCGGGACACGTGGTCCCGGGGGCCGAAGGGGTGGAGGGTGGGATGCCGGCGTGGAAGGCTCAGCGGCGCGCCTGGAGCGAGGCCAGGTACGCGTTGTACTCCTCCAGCTCCTTGTCGCCGTCCCGGTCGGCCTGCCGGTCCTTGCGGACCGCCTGCCGCTGCTCGGAGTGGTACCACTGGTAGACCAGCGCGATCAGCACCAGCACCGAGGGGATCTCGCTGAAGGCCCAGGCGATGCCGCCGGCGGCGTTCTGGTCGGCGAGCGCGTCGATGCCGAGGGAGGCCGGCGGGTTCTCGTACGCCTTCACCAGGGGCTGGCTCGCCATCATCATCGCGATGCCGAAGAAGGCGTGGAACGGCATGCCCGCGAAGAGTTCCAGCATCCGCATCACGTACCCCGGCCGGTGCGGGCCCGGGTCGACGCCCATGATCGGCCAGAAGAAGATCAGGCCCACGGCGAGGAAGTGGACCATCATGCCGATGTGCCCCGGCTTCGACGCCATCAGGGTGTCGAAGAGCGAGGTGAAGTACAGGCCGTAGAGGCTCGCGATGAACATGCTGATGGTGAACACGGGGTGCGTGATGACCCGCATGTACCGGCTGTGCAGCAGCTTCAGCAGCAGCTCGCGCGGGCCGAACGCGTCGCGTCCGGCGACCGGCAGCGCGCGCAGCGCCAGCGTGACCGGCGCGCCCAGGAGCAGCAGGATCGGCGAGACCATGGAGATCACCATGTGCTGCACCATGTGGACGCTGAACATGACCATGCCGTAGTCGTTCAGCTTGGTGCACATCACGAGCGCGATGGTCAGCACGCCGGAGGTGAAGAGCACGGTCCGGGCGACCGGCCAGGCGTCGCCGCGCTTCCGCAGCCGGGCGACCCCCCACCCGTACAGACCGAGCGCGGCGAGGCACCCGATCAGGAAGAACAGGTCGGGAGAGAACTCCAGGCCCCGCCCCAGCGTGAACGGCGGCAGATCCGTGGTCATGCCGTGCCCGCTGTGATCCATCGTTTGTCTCCTGGAGCCCATTGCGCGCCGAGCCCGTTTCGCGCTTGTTGTCCGCACCAGACTAGAACCGCCCCCGGTCGCGCTCGCGACCGGGGGCGGGTGTCGGGCGCACCGGGTGCGCGGGGGTGCTCAGAGCACGCACTCGGCCTCGGCGTAGCGGTCCTCGGGGACCGTCTTCAGCGTCTCCACGGCCTGCGCCAGCGGCACCATCACGATGTCGGTGCCGCGCAGCGAGGTCAGCATGCCGAACTCGCCGCGGTGCGCGGCCTCGACGGCGTGCCAGCCGAAGCGGGTGGCGAGGACGCGGTCGTACGCGGTGGGCGTGCCGCCGCGCTGGACGTGGCCGAGGATGACCGGGCGGGCCTCCTTGCCGAGCCGGCGCTCCAGCTCGACGGAGAGCTGGTTGGCGACGCCGGTGAACCGCTCGTGGCCGTAGATGTCGGTGCCGGCCGTCTTGAAGTCCATGGAGGAGCCCTCGCGCGGCTTGGCGCCCTCGGCGACGACGACGATGGCGAAGCGCTTGCCGTCCTCGAAGCGGGCGCCGACCCGGGCGGTCAGCTCGTCGATGTCGAAGGGGCGCTCCGGGACGACGACGGCGTGGGCGCCGGCGGCCATGCCCGAGTGGAGGGCTATCCAGCCGGTGTGGCGGCCCATGACCTCGACGACGAGGACGCGCTGGTGCGACTCGGCGGTGGTCTTCAGCCGGTCGAGGGCCTCGGTCGCCACGGTGACGGCGGTGTCGAAGCCGAAGGTGACGTCGGTCGAGGCGATGTCGTTGTCGATCGTCTTCGGGACGCCGACGATGGGGAGACCGGCCTCGGAGAGGAGGTTGGCCGCCTTGAGGGTGCCCTCGCCGCCGATCGGGATGATCGCGTCGAGGCCGAGGTCGGCGACGTGGCCCCGGGCCCGCTCGACCCCGTCGACGAGGTGCGCGGGCTGGACGCGGGAGGAGCCGAGGATGGTGCCGCCGCGGGCGAGGATGCCGCCCACCGCGTCGAGGTCGAGCTTCCGGTAGTCGGCCTCCAGGAGGCCCTTCCACCCGTCGAGGAAGCCGATGACTTCGTCCCCGTGGTCCACGACGGCCCGGTGCACGACGGACCGGATGACGGCATTCAGACCGGGGCAGTCTCCGCCGGAGGTGAGCACACCAATGCGCATAGCCCAAAAACCTTTGCAACGTGGGCCGACTCCCGGACCACGTCGTCCGGCTGGATCCCCGCCACCCTATCGTTGCCGAGTGGCGGGGCCGAACCGGATGTCCGCAGATTGGACACCGTATTTACATACGAATCCAATGTGCGCTAGCCCGCTCAGAAGTGCGCTTCCGCGGGGCTGGTGACCGTGTCTCAGGCGGGCTGCGTGGCCGCCGCGATGCGCTCGGCGCGCAGCGCCTCGTACCACCGGTCGTCGGTCGGCGGCAGCGCGTTGACGTCGAGGGCCAGCTTCAGCAGCAGGTCCGCGATCTGCGGGTTGCGGGCCATCACGGGACCGTGCATGTAGGTGCCGAAGACGGTGTCGTTGTACGCGCCCTCGGTGCCGTCGCCGGTGCCGTTGCCGTTGCCGAAGACGGTGCGGGCGAAGGGGCGGGCCGTCGGGCCGAGGTGGGTGATGCCCTGGTGGTTCTCGAAGCCGGTCAGCTGCGGGAGACCCAGGTGCGGGTCGATGTCGGCGAGCACGTCGCCGACGCAGCGGGCGCCCTCGCCGCGGACCGTGGTCACGTCGAGGAGGCCGAGGCCCGGCTCGCGCGCCCCGAGGTCGTTGATGAACTCGTGGCCCAGGATCTGGTAGCCGGCGCAGACCGAGAAGATGATCGCGCCGTTGGAGGCGGCCCGGGAGAGGCCGCCGTCGCGGCGCAGCCGCTCGGCCGCGAGCCGCTGCGGCCGGTCCTCGCCGCCGCCGATCAGGTAGATGTCCCCGGAGGTGGGGACGGGCTGGTCGCTGCGGACGTCGACGCGCTCGACGGCCAGGCCGCGCTGGTGGGCGCGGCGCTCGACGACGAGCACGTTGCCCTGGTCGCCGTAGGTGCTGAGCAGGTCGGGGTAGACCCAGACCACACGCAGGCTGCTGTCACTCATGCTGCCACTCCTTCTGCGAGTCGGGGCGGGGTCAGTTGCCGACACGGCGGCGAACGTCCTGGAAGGCGGTGTAGTTGGCGATCAGTTCGATCTGCCCGGGCGGGGCCATGGCGACGGCCTCGTCGAGCGTCTCGCAGACTCGGAAGTCGACGCCCGCGACCTCCAGGCGGACCGCGAGGTCGAGCCGGCGGTCGCCGATCACCATGATCGGGTGGCCGGCGAGCCGGCCGTAGTCGACGTCCCACAGCCAGGAGGTGTCGGTGCCGTCGGCGCCGCGCGCGTTCACCGAGAGGATCACCGGCGTCGGCGGCGGGTCGATCAGGGAGAAGGTCTCCAGCCAGCCCGCCGGGTTCTTGGCGAGCAGCAGCCGCAGCTGCCGGTTCTGGAAGGAGACGACGTCGTAGCGGCCGGCCACGGCCTGCACCTGGTACATGCGCTCCAGGGCGACCTGCGGCGGCACGCCGAAGACGGCGGCGACGGCGGCCGAGGTGGCGGCGTTGGCCTTGTTGGCGCGGCCGGGCAGCTGGAGCCGGATGGGCCAGGCGGAGCCGTGCGGGTCGAGCACGTGGTCGCCGCTGAGCGCCCAGCTGGGGGCGGGGCGGCGGAAGCCGCACTCGCCGCAGAACCAGTCGTCGCCCGGGCGCTGGAGCACACCGCCGCAGGAGGGGCACGACCAGGCGTCGTCCTTCCACTCCTGGCCGACCGCGACCCACACCACGTTGGGGGAGGAGGAGGCGGCCCACACGATCAGCGGGTCGTCGGCGTTGGCGATGACGACGGCCTTGGAGCCGTTGAGGCCCTCGCGCCACTTCTCGGCGAGCATCCGCGTCTCGGCGGCGCGGTCGAGCTGGTCGCGGGAGAGGTTGAGCAGCGCGATCGCCTTGGGGGTGGTGTCGCGGGCGACACCGGCGAGGTACTTCTCGTCGACCTCGATCACGCCGAACCGGGCGTCGCCGCCGCCGGCGAGGGCGGAGGTGATGCCCGCGGGCATGTTGGCGCCGAGGGCGTTGGAGACCACCGGGCCGCTGGCCCGGAGCGCCTCGGCGATCAGCCGGGTCGTGGTGGTCTTGCCGTTGGTGGCGGACACGAGGACGACGTCCAGGTGCTGCGCGAGCCGTCCCAGCAGGTCGGGGTCGAGCTTGAGCGCCACCCGGCCGCCGATCACCGATCCGCTGCCACGGCCGGCCGCCCGCGACACCGCGGCGGCTGCCTTGCCCGCGGTCACGGCCAGCTTGGCCCGAGGCGACAGCGGCTCTGGATTACCGGGGTGTCCTGACATCGTCCTTGATCCTCCTTGCGTCGGTCGGGGCTCAGCCTATCGAGAACCGGCCAGGAGCCCGAACCACGGCACCGGGCCGACCGTATGAAATGAGGAGGTCACGGTGGACCGTAGGCTTGCCGCCATGCGAAACCGCCCCATCCCCGGCAGCTCCGGCGTCGCCCGGACGATGACCCTGCTCGGCGACCCCGTGCTGCACACCCCCTGCGCCCCCGTCACCGAGTTCGGGCCCGAACTCGACGCGCTGGTCGAGTCGATGTTCGCCACGATGTACGCCGCGCACGGCGTGGGTCTCGCCGCGAACCAGGTGGGTGTGGGGCTGCGGGTCTTCGTCTACGACTGCCCGGACGACGAGGACGTGCGTCACCTCGGGCACGTGGTCAACCCGCGCCTGGTCGAGGCCGACGGCGACGAGTACCGGGGCCCGGAGGGCTGCCTCTCGCTGCCGGGCCTGGAGGCGCCGGTGGCCCGCCACGACCGGGCGGTGGTGGAGGGGGTGCGCGCGGACGGCACGCCGGTCCGCGTCGAGGGCACCGGGTTCTTCGCCCGCTGTCTCCTCCACGAGATGGATCACCTGGAGGGCCGCGTCTACGCCGAGCGCGTCACGGGGTGGCGCAGATCACGCCTCCTCCGCGCCATCCGCAAGCAGCCCTGGGGCGGAGGCGCGACCGCGCTGGAGGCGTGACGGAAGCCTTCTGGCGTACGGCTCCGAGGGCGAGCGCCCGCCCCCGGCCCGCCCACCGGCGAACCGCCCCGCCAAGGGCCGTGCCCCCTCCCGCCCCGACCGCCGGCCGGGGCCGTGGGCGCGCCGGACCCGACCGCCGGCCGGGGCCGTGGGCGCGCCGGACCGGAGGGCGTACGGCCGGAAGATCCGTCAGAACCCCGGGCCGTCCGCGCGGTCGTCCGCCTCGGCGAGGCGGCCCCAGAGGAGGTCCGCGAGGGAGTGGACCAGTTCGGCGCGGGAGCAGGGGCGCTCGCCGAGCCACCAGTCGCCGGCGGCGTGCATCATGCCCACGATGCCGTGGCCCCAGATCCGGGCCTGGGCCTCGGCGGCCGGTCCGAGGTCGACGCGCTCGGCGATGACCTGGCCCAGCTCCTCGCCCATGCGGCGGAGCAGCGGGGCGGAGTGGCGGCCGACGTCGAAGCCCTGCTCGGCCTGGTGGGACTCCTCGGCCGGGTGCATCAGGAAGCGGTAGACCTGCGGCATCGCCTCGATGGAGGCGAGGTAGGTGTCGAGGGTGGACTCGACCCGGCGGCGCCGGTCGGCGGGGGCGTCGAGGGCGGCCCGCAGCGAGGCGAGGAGGGCGTCGGTGTGGCGGGTGGCGAGGGCGCGGTAGAGGCCGCCCTTGTCGCCGAAGTGGCGGTAGAGGATCGGCTTGGTGATGCCGGCCTCGGCCGCGATCGCGTTCATGGATGCCTTGGGGCCGTCGCGGAGCACCACCCGGTCCGCCGCCTCCAGCAGTTCGCGCCGCCGCTGCTCGGCGGGCTTCTGCTGGTCGGTGGTCCGGTGTGCGATGTCCATAAGCGTGTCTCCCCGCCCGTGCGATGACCTGAGGCTGTCGCAACGTAACACCCGACCGGCATGCTGTGCCGAACCGCCCGATCCGGTGCGCGGGGGAGGATCCGCAGGTTGACAGCCGTACCCGCCGGTAACAGACTGGTGTTACCGCAAGTAACGTACTGCTGGGAGGGAACATGGCCGAGTTCACGTTCGAGCTCAATGACGACCAGAAGGAAGTCCGTGACTGGCTTCACGGCTTCGCCGCGGACGTCATGCGGCCGGCCGCCGCCGAGTGGGACGAGCGTGAGGAGACCCCCTGGCCGATCATCCAGGAGGCCGCCAAGCTCGGGATCTACTCGCTCGACTTCTACGCCCAGCAGTTCTTCGACCCGACCGGCCTCGGCGTCCCGATGACCATGGAGGAGCTCTTCTGGGGCGACGCCGGCATCGCGCTCTCCATCGTCGGCACCGGCCTCGCCGCCGTCGGCGTCCTCGCCAACGGCACCGAGGAGCAGATCGGCACCTGGGTCCCGCAGATGTACGGCGACGCCAACGACGTGAAGGTCGCCGCCTTCTGCTCCTCCGAGCCCGACGCGGGATCCGACGTCGCCTCCATGCGCACCCGGGCCGTCTACGACGAGGCCAAGGACGAGTGGGTGCTCAACGGCACCAAGACCTGGGCGACCAACGGCGGCATCGCCAACGTCCACGTCGTCGTCGCCGTCGTCGACCCGGAGCTCGGCTCCAAGGGCCACGCCTCCTTCATCGTGCCGCCGCACACCCCCGGCCTCTCCCAGGGCCAGAAGTTCCAGAAGCACGGCATCCGCGCCTCCCACACCGCCGAGGTCGTCCTGGAGGACGTCCGCGTCCCCGGCTCCTGCCTGCTCGGCGGCAAGGACAAGCTGGACGAGCGCCTCGCCCGCGCCCGGGAGAAGGCGAAGGCGGGTGGGGAGAGGGTCAAGAACGCCGCCATGGCCACCTTCGAGGCGTCCCGCCCGGCGGTCGGCGCCATGGCCGTCGGCACCGCGCGCGCCGCGTACGAGGTCGCCCTCGACTACGCGAAGACCCGCGTCCAGTTCGGCCGCCCCATCATCGAGAACCAGGGCGTCGCCTTCCAGCTCGCCGACATGGCCACCCAGATCGACGCCGCCCGGCTGCTGGTCTGGCGCGCCTCCTGGATGGCCACCGCGGGCAAGCCCTTCACGAAGGCCGAGGGCTCCATGTCGAAGCTGTACGCGAGCGAGGTCGCCAAGAGCGTCACGGCCCAGGCCATCCAGATCCTCGGCGGCAACGGCTACACCCGCGAGTACCCCGTCGAGCGCATGCACCGCGACGCCGCGATCTACACGATCTTCGAGGGCACCAGCGAGATCCAGCGCATGGTGATCGGCCGGGCTCTCGGCAAGTAGTCCTCCGGGCTCTCGGCACGTACTCCTCAGCCGAACCAGACGATCAGGCGGACGTTCTCGTCACCGTGGACGGCCGCCAGGTCGCGCATAAGCGCCCAGGCCGGGCCCCAGCGGTCGCCGTCCGGCGGGACGAACATCCGGGGCGTGTACACGACCGGCCGGTAGACCGCCCCCTTCCACGGGACCTCGCCGCCGGCCGGCCACTCGTACGGGAACAGGTCCTCGCCGAAGATCTCCTCCGAGGCGTCGAGGACCTCGACCGGGGCCCACCGCACGTGGTCGAGGACCGGCTCCCCGTCCGCTCCCGGCACCCACACCCCGAGGTGGTTGCCGTCGGGGCGGTCGTTCAGCGGCGCGTCCCAGTCGACGGCCGCGACCTCGGCCCAGGTCGCGTACGAGTGGCTGTGGTTGATCTCGTCGTCGGGGATGCCCGCGGAGGCGTCCGCCGGGAGGCCCCGCATGTCGAACAGCGGACGGTCCACCTGGAGCGCGCCGCCGTACCCCCACAGGACCTCCCGCGCCTCCCGGTCGCGCACCGCCGCGCACTCCGGCAGCCAGTCGCGTACCGCCCAGCGCCCGTCCGGTCCCCGCACCTCGAACGCGCCCTCGATATCGCTGCCCATGCCGGGGAGGCTAACCGCGTGCGCGGTACCGCCGCTCGGAATTCACGGCTCCGCAAGGGCCGCTCCATCCCGCCTCCGTAGCGTCTCGGCCCGTCCGAGACCGCTACCGAGGAGTACCGTGAGCGCCTCCGCTCTGACCGCCCTGGCCGCCGCCTTCAGCGTCGTGGCCGCGGTCCCCGCCACCCCCCAGCCCCCTCCCGCCGCCGGCCCCGTCTCCGTCACCGCCCGCGCCGAGACGCCCGCCGTGTACGACGACGAGGCCGGCGGCAACGCCGACGCGGACGACCCCGCCGTCTGGGTCGACCCCGCGCGGCCCGGCCGCAGCCTCGTCATCGGCACCCTCAAGGAGGGCGGACTCGACGTCCACGGGCTCGACGGCCGCCGCCTCCAGCACATCGCCGCCCCGCAGGCCCCCGGCGAGGACGCGGCACCCGGCCGCTTCAACAACGTCGACCTCGTCTACGGCTTCGAGCTGAACGGCCGCCGCACCGACCTCGCCGTCGTCAGCGACCGGGGCCGCGACCGGATCCGCGCCTACGCCATCGACCCGGCCGCCGTCGCCGCCGGCCGCGCCCCGCTGAGGGACGTCACCGCCGCCGACGTCCGGCCCGTGTTCGCCGCGACCGAGGCCGAGGTCGACGACCAGACCACCGCCTACGGCCTCTCCGCCTACCGCGACGGCGACGACGCCTACGTCGTCGTCTCCCAGCGCGAGCGCAGCCGGCTGCGCCTGCTCGAACTGGAGGACCGCGGCGGCCGGGTCGGCTACCGCACCGAGGACACCCTCGACCTGCCCCGGTCCTTCACCCTGCCGGACGGCACCGCCTGGCGCCCGTGCGCCGACCCCGGCGAGCTGCCGCAGGTGGAGGGCATGGCCGTCGACCAGGAGGAGCACGTCCTCTACGCCGCCCAGGAGGCCGTCGGCCTGTGGCGGATCGAGCTCGACGACGAGGAGTTCGAGCGGCCCGAACTCCTCGACCGCGTCCGCGAGTACGGCACCCCGTGGAGCTACGACGCGGCCGAGGAGGAGTGCGTCCTCGACACCGCGCACGACCCCGGCTTCGGCGGCGACCACCTGAGCGCCGACGCCGAGGGCGTCACCGTCTACCACGGCGACGACGGAACGGGCTACGTCCTCGCCTCCAGCCAGGGCGACGACACCTACGCCGTCTACGCCCGCGAGGGCGGCAACGCCTACCTCGGCTCCTTCGCCGTCACCGACGGGCCCGCCACCGACGGGGTGCAGCACTCCGACGGGGCCACCGTGGTGAACGTGCCGCTCGGCGCGGCCTTCCCCAAGGGCCTCCTCGTCACCCACGACGGAGAGGCCACCCCGGCGGACGGCGAACGCGAGGGAACCAACTTCAAGTTCACCCGCTGGGACGCCGTCGCTGCCGCCTTCCCCGAGCCGCTCACCGTCGACACCCGCTCCTTCGACCCGCGCGACGCCGGCTGACCCCGCGCCCCGCCCGTCAGACCACGCAGAACTCGTTCCCCTCCGGGTCCTGGAGCACCACCGCGTAGTAGTCCATCCCGTCCGGCTCGTCCATCGTGTACAGCACGGTCGCGCCGAGCGCGGTCAGCCGGGCCACCTCCCCGTCGACCCGCTCCCGGCGCACCGCGAGCGGCACCCCGCGTCCACCGCCGACCTTCAGGTCCAGGTGGACGCGGTTCTTCCCCGTCTTCGGCTCCGGGACCTGCTGGAACCACACCCGGGGCCCGACGCCCGCCGGGTCGACCAGCGACTCCGGCAGGTCCCCGGCCCCGTCGCCCAGCTCCTCCTCCGGCACCCCGATCGCCTCCCAGTACGCCCGCCAGGTCGCGTGCCCCTCGGGCGGCGGCTCCGGAACGTACCGCAGGGCCTCCGCCCAGAACGGCACAAGGCGGGCCGGATCCGCGCAGTCGATCGTCAGCTGAAGGGTCATCGGGGGGCGCCCGTCCACCTCGTTCTCGTCCATGGAGCCAGCCTCCCAGACACCACCGACAACGCCCCCGGACCAAGCCGGCGGACCGGATCCGGACGCCACGTACACGGAAGCTACCCTCCGGTCACCTCCCTGCGGGACAATCGCCACGCCGTCGCGATCAAGGGGGAAACCACATGGCGACCGAAGCCGGAACCGAAGCCGGAACCCAAGCCGGAACCGAAGCACCCGTCCTCACCGGACTGCCCGTCATCGGCTCGATGTTCGACCTGAAGAACGACTCGCTCGGCACCTTCCTGCGGGCGCGCGCCGAACACGGCGACGTCGTCCGGATCAGCGCCGGCCCGCCCGGCGTCCGCGCCCACGTCTACGCCGTCTTCTCCGCCGAGGGCGTCCAGCAGGTCCTCGCCGGCGAGTCCGCCAACTTCCGCAAGGACAACGCCTTCTACCAGGAGGTCCGCGAGTCCTTCGGCAACGGCCTGCTCACCAGCCAGGACGACGACTACCTGCGCCAGCGCCGGCTCGTCCAGCCGCTCTTCACCAAGCGCCGCGTCGACGGCTACGCCGACGCCATCGCCACCGAGGTCGCCACCCTCACCGCCGAGTGGGAGAAGTCCGGCGCCACCACCGTCGACGTCCTCCACGAGTCGACCCGGCTCGCCCTGCGCGCCGTCGCCCGCATCCTCTTCGGCACCGACGTGGACTCCGCCGTCGAGGTCGTCGAGCGCTGCTTCCCCGGCGTCGGCTCGTACGTGCTCCGCCGCGGCTACGCCCCGGTCACCGTGCCCCGCGCGTGGCCCACCCCCGGCAACCGCAAGGCCGCCGCCCTCCACCGGGCCCTCTACGAGGAGTGCGACCGGATCATCGCCGAGCGGAAGGCCACCGGAAGGACCGGCACCGAGGGCGACGACCTGCTGAGCCTGCTCATGGCGGCCGAGAGCGCCGAGGACGGTGCCTTCTCCGCCACCGAACTGCGCGAGCAGGTCCTCGTCTTCCTGCTCGCCGGACACGAGACCACGGCCACCTCGATCGGCTTCGCCCTCCACCTCCTCGCCCGCCACCCGGAGGCGCAGCGGCGCGCCCATGAGGAGGTCGACCGGGTCCTCGCCGGCCGGGCCCCGGGCGCCGCCGACCTGGACGCGCTGCCGTACGTGACGCGGGTCCTGAAGGAGGCGATGCGGCTCTTCCCGGCGGCGCCGGTCATCGGCCGCAGGGCCGTCGCCGCCACGACCGTCGGCGGGGTCGCCGTCCCGGCCGGCGCCGACGTCATCGTGGCCCCGTGGGTCACCCACCGGCACCCCGCCTACTGGGAGGACGCCGAGCGCTTCGACCCGGACCGCTTCACCCCCGAGGCGGAGGCGGCCCGGCCCCGCTACGCCTGGTTCCCCTTCGGCGGCGGGCCCCGGGCCTGCATCGGCCAGCACTTCTCCATGCTGGAGTCGGTGACCGCGCTCGCGATGATCCTCCAGCGCCACGGCTTCGAGGCGGTGGACCAGGAGGTGCCGGTGGCCCCCGCGATCACCCTCCAGGCGGCCGGCCCGGCCCGCTGCCGGCTCGTCCCCAGGGAGGGCTAGGCGGGCGCTCAGTCGTGGGCGCGGCCGTGGAGGTGGAGCGAGCGGAGCGCCGCCTCCAGGGCGAAGCGGCGGTCCGGGTCGAGGAGCCGGTCGCCGAAGTGGTTGTCGAGGTTCCGCAGCCGGTAGCGGACGGTCTGGGCGTGCACGCCGAGCAGCTCGCCGACCTGCTCGGCGGGGGCCCGGGTGGAGACGTGCACGCGCAGCGTCTCGATCAGGCGCTCCCGCCGGGTGCCGGAGAGGCCGTCGAGCGGGGCCAGTTCGCGCCGTGCGAGCTGGTCCGTCAGGGCCGGGTCGGAGAGCAGCCACAGGGTCGTCAGATGGTCCTCGCAGCGCACGGCGGCGGCGTCCGGCACGATGCCGTCGTCGATCAGCTGGAGCACCCGCCGGGCCCAGCGCAGCGAGTGCGCGGCCTGCGGGGTCGCCACGGTCAGGCCCAGGACGGAGGGCGTGCCGGCCAGCGCGGAGTCGAGCATCGCTCGGCGCTCGGCGGTCAGCGCGCCGGGCACGAGCAGATGGGGGTGGGGGAGGCTGAGGTCGGCGAGCACGTCCCGGTCGAGCCGGGCCTGGAGGACGCCGATGGCGGGTGGCCGCAGCGCGATCAGGGTGCACTCGGCGGGCAGCTGCCAGGACGCCTCCTGGCAGAGCTCGGCGATGGTCGCGCGGGGCAGCGGCGGGCCGGCGACGACGAGGTGGAGCAGCTTCCTGCGCAGCGCGGTGACATCGGTGACCGCGCGGCTCTGCACGGCGAGGTAGCCCTCGCGGGAGAGCGTCTCCAGCTCGTCGACGTACGCGAAGAGGGCGTCGGCGAAGGCCAGGATCAGGGTGGGGGAGAGGTTGTAGGTGCGGCCGATGCTCTTGGCCCGGCGCAGGGCGATGCGGGCGCCCAGGCGGTAGGCCCCTTGTAACGTGTCGAGGTCCCGCCCCTCGTACGCCTCCACCCGGCCGAACTGGCGCAGGAGTTCGTCGCGGAGGGCGGGCTTCGCGCCGGGTCGGTCGACGCGGTCCACGAAGGCGGCCAGGGCCTGTTCCACGCCCTGGCGGATCGCGTCGGAGTGGGGCCCGTTGAAGAGGTGGGCGTACACGGGGTAGGCGCGCTCGATCTCCATGCCGATCTCTTTGATGAGGCCCGGGATCTCCGGTCTCATCAGGGCGGCGAACTCGCGGGGCAGCGGATCGAGCGGCTCACCGAGCTCGGGTGACTGTGCGGTGGAGGGCATGGATACCGATCCCTTGCTCTGCTACGTGACCGGTGGGGGGAGCGGCGCCGCGGCGCCCGTCCGGGAGGGGCGGGCGCCGCGGGAGCCGTCAGGTACGTACCGATGTGGACTGCTGAAAGCTAGGACAACTGCTGTGTGCTGTACACAACTTGAGCAAGGTTCATGTCTCCCGCCGGGTGGTACGCGACCGACTCGGCCGGTAATCACCCCTGGGTGGCCGTTAGTTGACGGCGGAGTGCCAGTTCTGCGAGAAGACCTTGCCGGCGTCGGGGGCGAGGACGCCGGGGGCGAAGAGGCCGGTCAGGAACGTCTGGGTGTTGTTCAGCGTGAGCTTGTTCTTGCCGGCGGCGGAGGGCAGGCCGGTCTTGAGGTTGACCGCCGCGTCGATGATGCCGAGGAGGCCGAGTCCGCAGCCGGTGGCGCCGGGGACGGCGAAGCTGTCGTCGTACTGGGTGGAGCCGAGGAGGTTGAGGCGGCTCATGTCGCCTTCCTCGTTGGCGGTGCCGTCGCCGTCGAAGCGCTCGACGCCGAAGGCGGGCGCGTCGAGGTTCTTCGGGCGGAGCAGGATCGGCTTGGACTTGGTCCCGATGTAGCAGTTGTCGCCGAGGAACGGGTTCTGCAGCCGGATGCGGACCGGGATGGTCACGATCGGCTGGTCGGTGAGGACGCCCGCGATCTGGTCGAACTGCGACGGGGTGCCCACCGACTCCATGGTGGCGGTGATCTTGTTGAGCTTGCCGTCCGACAGCTGCCGGCAGATGTCGGTGATGAACGGGATGTCGCTCGGGCACATCAGGCCCATGAGCCCGCCGGGGACGGTGGCGGAGTCCGCGATGAGCGCGCCGCCGGCGGGCGCGACGACCGAGTTGGTGCCGTCGGAGTTCTGCACCACGCCGATCTGGAGGTTGGTCTTCCCGGTGGTCACGGTGGTGTTGCCGAGCTTGATGCTGCCGCTGAGCGAGTACGAGACGACGCACTGCGGCGCCTTGTCGAGCCCGTCGGAGGAGAGCATCCCGGAGGCGTCGACGGGGCAGCGGGTGGAGGGTGCCCAGCCGCCGTTCAGGACGGGTCCGGCCGCGGTCGCCGTGCCCATGGAGGCGAAGGCGCCGAGCGCGGTCAGGGCGGAGACGGTGGCCAGCTTGGTGCGGGCGGTGATGCGCGGCATGGCGGGGGGCCTTTCGTCGGAGGGGACGGGGGTGCGCGGGATCAGCGTTCGGGCTTGGGGACCTGGCGGGGCTGGAGGTCCTCGGTGCAGAAGTCCATGGGCGGCGCCTCGACCCCCACGGAGCAGGTGCTGCCCTGCATCTGCTTGACGTGGTTGCCGGGCCCCGAGATGGAGGCGGTGAGGAGCCGGTCGAGGTCCTCGCCGGCGCCGCACCCCTTGAAGGCGGGGATCGTCACCTCGCCGGTGAGCGGACCGCCGCCGGTGAGGATGTAGCCGACGGGAGGGTCGGGGAGGGTCTGGCTGCCCTTTCCGACGAGCACCAGGTGGTCTCCGGGGTACGTGGCGGGGTCGGGCTCCGGGGAGGAGAGCGGCTTCTCCGTGCGGCAGGAGGGCCCGACGTCCAGCCGGGTGCCGTTCACCTCGGCGTCCAGGACGCGCAGGGTCAGGGGGACCCGGACGTGCGTGGTCAGGATGTTGGTGGGGAAGATCAGGAGGACGTCCGAGTCGATGGTCATGGGCCCCGTCTGTTCCAGGACCAGGGTCGCCGTGACGGGGACGAAGTCGAACGTGAGGAACGTGGCCCGGAAGGGCGGGGTCTGCGCCCGGCCCTCGTGGGAGAGCCTGCCCTCGGCCGGCGTGATGACGTGCATGCTGCCGTCCGGCTTGACGACGAACTCCGCCTGGCCCTGTTCGATCAGGGTGCAGGTCGTCGGGATGAGGTTGGCGCCGCCCAGTTTCCGCACGTTGGAGTAGCCGGTGATGTACGCCGACAGCGACATGGGGGTCGGCTTCTCCGTGACGCACGGCGGCGCTTCGGGCCGGTCGTCGGGGGCCCCGGGGGTCTCCTCGCCGGTCCCCGCCTCCTCCTCGTCCGCCTGCGGTCCGACGCGGGGCCCCTCCGTCGTGGAGCCCGTCGAGCCCGTCGAGCCCGCAGAGCCCGTCGCCCCCGTCGCGCCCGCCGTACCGGTGGGGTCCGGCGGTGCGGGCGCCGTCCCGTCGCCGGGGAGCGGCGGCACGGGGAGGCCGGAGGAGGGGGAGGGCGGCGCCGGCGAGGAGCCGGACGGGGACGGGGAGGAGGGTGTCGGGGACGCGGTGCCCGGCTCCCCGGTGCCGGCCGTGCCGACCGGAATCGTGGCGAGCTTCCCGCCGTCCTTCGCGTCCGGGGCGGGGGCGCAGGTGACGGCGAGGGACGGGGGCTCGGTGGCCGTGCCGTCGGCGGTGCTCGGGGCGAGGTCGAGGGCGAGCGGCCCGGCGGTGAGGGTGAGGTCGCCGACGGCGTCGGTGGTCAGCGAGGGCACGTCGCCGGTCGCGGTGAGCACGAGGGGCCCCTCGGCGGGAACGGCGACGGGCTGCGCGGTGCCGCTCCATGTGGCCTGGGTGCGCTGGTCGTTCTGGGCCACGCCGACCGTGACGTGGGTCTCGGCCCGTACGGTGGCGGCCCGGAGCGCGGTGAGGTCGGCGACGGCCGCCGGGGGGAGCTCCACCGTGGTGGTGACGTCGGTGGGCCGGATCTCCTCGCCCACGGCCGCCCGCTCGGGGAAGGCCGCCGTGATCCGTACGGTCGCGGGCCGGGGCCCCGACGGCAGGGCGCAGACATAGGGCAGCGCGGCGTCGACCTTCAGCGTCCCGGCGGCGACGGCCGCGGCCGGCAGCAGGGGGGCGAGCGCCACGAACGCGGCGATCGTCGCGCCGCGCGCTCGGACGCGGGAGGGTCGGGGGGTGGGCCGTGGGCCTCTCATCCGGTGCTCCGCTCGGGGTCGTTCGTGCATGCGGTGATCGCGCCTTACGGGTCGGGTGCGACGCGCGTTCGCGCCGTGCGGGTCGGGTGCGACGGGTCGTCGGGCGGGGGCGCTCGCCTCGGCCCGGCGTCTTCGCGGAGGCGGACAGGCCCGCGTCCGCCCGGCCGGGGGTGCCGGCCGGACGGACGCGGATTGCCCGGCCCTTACGGGTTCGAGCCGACGATCTTCGGGATGGTGGTGCCCACCTTGAAGAGGTAGGTGCCCTTGAAGGTCGGCTTCGCGCCGACCGGGACGGCCGAGCCGCAGTTCGTCGACGAGACGACGGTGAGCTCGCCCGCGAGGCTGTTGACGGCGAGCGCGCCGGTCGAGTTGGTGTACGTGCTCGACGCCTTGCCCGTCACGCGGAAGACGCAGGCGCCGACCGTCACCTTGGCGTCGACCGCGCCGACGTACCCCTTGGTGACACCCGTCGCGGCCGTGTAGTCCTGCGCCACGATCGTCCACGGGGTGGTCGGGACGGTGGACACGTTGCCCAGCACGCTGGTGCAGGGCGCGCCGGTGGCGCCGAAGGCGATGGAGTTGATCTTGCCGACGGTGGCCGGGTTGCCGGTGGTGCTCGCGCCCGTGCCCGCGCCGTTCGACTTCGTACACGTCATGGCGATGCCGTTGACGCTGAGGACGATGTTCCCGCTGTTGACGGCGGTGATGTTGGCCGGGTTCGGGGTGACGGTCCACACCGTCGAGGGCACCGCGGAGGCGGGGCTGACGGTGAGGGCGAAGGCGGCGGAGGCGCCGCCCGCGACGACGGCCAGGTTTCTGATCGACTTCTTCATGGCTCTGGGACTCTCCTTGGGGATTGACCGGCAGAGGGTGCTGCGGTGGGGGTGCCGCGGCGGGGCCGGAACGGCCGGCCGAGCGGGCCTTCGTCCCGCCGCGAAACGAGACGTTACTTGCGGGAAACTTAGCCGAACAATGGCGCGAACCATGATTCTTTGAAGACGGCTGAATGCCTGTCAAGGGGGTGAGCGATGGCGAGAATGCGCTTGGTTCCCGTGTGCGTAATGTCGACAATTCTGATCGATCAGGCGAGGTGGGGCACGGGTTGTGCCGGCCGGTGTGCGCGAATTCTCCCCGGCGTGACAAGCGCTCTCTGCGAATTGTCTCCCGCCTGATAAAGAGGGTCCTGATCGGGCCTGTTCCGCGAAAACTCCGGATCCGGTATTGCCCCGCGAGGTTACTCGGCCGTAGCGTTCCCCGGAGTCGACGCTCAGCCGCAGGTCGGCGCCCCCATCTGTCGTGGCGGAGACAACATCTCCTTCCGGTTTTGTCTCCGCCGTGACAAACGCGGAAGCGGATCAATGATTTTGGGCCAGAGCTATTGTCCGGGTGATCCAGAACGGCCTACCGTGCGCCCGCGGCGCACGCGCCACGCACGCCTGCTGGAGGTGGGATGGGAATCGAAGTAGTCGTTGAGGGGCTGACCATGTCCTTCGGCAAGCAGAACATCTGGCAGGACGTGTCGCTGACGTTGCCGGCCGGAGAGGTGAGCGTCATGCTCGGCCCTTCCGGCACCGGAAAGACCGTGTTCCTGAAATCGCTCATCGGACTGCTGAAACCCCAGCGGGGCCGCGTCCTCATCAACGGCGTCGACATGGTCAGCAGCCCCGAGCGGGACATCTACGAGACCCGCAAGCTCTTCGGCCTCATGTTCCAGGACGGCGCCCTCTTCGGCTCCATGACGCTCTTCGACAACATCGCCTTCCCGCTCCGCGAGCACACCCGCAAGCGCGAGTCCGAGATCCGGCGCATCGTCATGGAGCGCATCGAGCTCGTCGGCCTCCTCGGCGCCGAGGGCAAGCTGCCCGGCGAGATCAGCGGCGGCATGCGCAAGCGCGCCGGGCTCGCCCGCGCCCTCGTCCTCGACCCGCAGATCGTGCTGTGCGACGAGCCCGACTCCGGCCTCGACCCGGTCCGCACCGCGTACCTCTCACAGCTCCTGATCGACCTCAACGCGCGGATCGACGCGACCATGCTGATCGTCACCCACAACCTCGACATCGCGGCCACCGTCCCCGACAACATGGGGATGTTCTTCCGGCGGAACCTCGTCACCTTCGGCCCCCGCGAAGTGCTCCTCACCAGCGACGAACCGGTCGTCACCCAGTTCCTCGCCGGCCGCCGCGAAGGCCCCATCGGCATGTCCGAGGAGAAGGACGCCGCCACCCTCGCCGCCGAGGCCGAAAAGGCCCCCGCCGTCCGCCCGGACACCCCCCGGACCATCGTCCCGCAGCTGGAGCCCTCACCCGGGCTGCCCCCGCGCGCGGCCGTCGCCCGCCGCAGGGAACGCGTCCTCGGCATGCTCGACACCCTGCCGCCCGCCGCCCGCGCCGCCATCGAGGCGACCTACGCGCAGTACGCCGCCACGCGGACCGTCCCGATACACACCGCCGGGGGCGCCTCGTGATCGGCGGCGCGCTGCGGCAGACCGGCCGCCTCTTCGCCCTCGCCGCCGAGGTGAGCCGGGCCGTCTTCCGCCGGCCCTTCCAGCTCCGCGAGTTCGTCGAGCAGTTCTGGTTCGTCGCGAGCGTCACCATCCTCCCGGCGGCCCTCGTCTCCATCCCCTTCGGCGCCGTGATCGCCCTTCAGGTCGGCTCGCTCACCCAGCAGCTGGGCGCCCAGTCGTTCACCGGCGGCGCCAGCGTCCTCGCCGTCATCCAGCAGGCCAGCCCGCTCATCGTCGCGCTCCTCATCTCCGGCGCCGCCGGCTCCGCGATCTGCGCCGACCTCGGCTCCCGCAAGATCCGCGAGGAACTGGACGCGATGGAGGTGATGGGCGTCTCGCCGATCCAGCGGCTCGTCGTCCCCCGCGTCCTCGCCACCATGGCCGTCGCCGTCCTCCTCAACGGCATGGTCTCCGTCGTCGGCACCCTCGGCGGCTACTTCTTCAACATCGTCCTCCAGGGCGGCACCCCCGGCGCCTACCTCTCCAGCTTCTCCGCCCTCGCCCAGCTCCCCGACCTGTACATCAGCGAACTCAAGGCGCTGATCTTCGGGTTCATCGCCGGCATCGTCGCCGCCTACCGCGGCCTCAACCCCCGCGGCGGCCCCAAAGGCGTCGGCGACGCCGTCAACCAGGCCGTCGTCATCACCTTCATGCTGCTCTTCTTCGTGAACATGGTGCTGACCGGCCTCTACCTCCAGATCGTCCCGCCGAAGGGAGGCTGAGGCCATGGCCTCCCCGTTCGCCTGGCTCGACCGCTCCGGCGACCAGCTCCTGTTCTACGTGCGGGCCCTGCTCTGGGTCCCCAGGACCCTGCGCCGCTACCTCAAGGAGGTGCAGCGGCTGCTCGCCGAGGTCGCCTTCGGCTCCGGCGGCCTCGGCGTCGTCGGCGGCACCATCGGCGTCATGATCGCGATGACGCTCTTCACCGGAACCGTCGTCGGCCTCCAGGGCCACGCCGCCCTCGAACAGATCGGCACCGCCGCCTTCACCGGCTTCGTCTCCGCCTACTTCAACACCCGCGAGATCGCCCCGCTCGTCGCCGGCCTCGCCCTCTCCGCGACCGTCGGCGCCGGCTTCACCGCCCAGCTCGGCGCCATGCGGATCAACGAGGAGGTCGACGCCCTCGAAGGCATGGGCATCCGCTCCATGCCGTACCTCGTCACCACCCGCATCATCGCGGGCGTCGTCGCCATCGTGCCCCTCTACGCGGTCGGCCTGCTCTCCTCCTACCTGGCCTCCCGCACCGTGACGGTCCTCTTCAACGGCCAGTCCCAGGGCACGTACGACCACTACTTCAATCTGTTCCTGTCACCGACCGACGTCCTGCTGTCGATGCTCAAGGTGCTGATCTTCAGCGTCATGGTGATCGTCGCCCACTGCTACTACGGCTTCCGCGCCTCCGGCGGCCCCGCCGGCGTCGGCATCGCCGTCGGCCGGTCCGTGCGCAACGCCATCGTGCTGATCAGCGTCACCGACTTCTTCCTGTCCCTGGCCCTGTGGGGCGCGACCACGACCGTGAAGGTGGCGGGGTGAGATGAACGCTCCACGAGGCCAGACCCTGCGCCGCCGGTCCGCCGGCGTCGTCTTCCTGCTGGTGCCCGCCCTGCTCGCCTGGCTGGCGGTCGCCGTCTACGACAAGAAGTTCACCGACTCCGACCCGGTCGTCGTCGAGACCGGCAGCGTCGGCAACGAGATGCACCTCGGCGCCGAGGTCAAACTCCGCGGCGTCGTCGTCGGCGAGGTCCGCGCCATCGACGCCACCGGCACCGGCGCCCGGCTCACCCTCGCCATGCGCCCCGGAGCCCTGGACCACGTCCCCGCGGACGTCCGCGCCCAGATGCTGCCCACCACCCTCTTCGGCGAACGGTTCGTCGCCCTCGTACCGCCCGCCAAC
Source organism: Streptomyces sp. NPDC085460 (assembly GCF_044541975.1). Lineage (NCBI taxonomy): Bacteria > Bacillati > Actinomycetota > Actinomycetes > Kitasatosporales > Streptomycetaceae > Streptomyces > Streptomyces sp. NPDC085460. Next base: position 436,584 of record NZ_JBITTO010000004.1, on the reverse strand, counting down.
CCCGCCGCCCAGCGGCTCGGTCCCGGCGCCGTCATCCCCGAGGACCGCTCCGGCAACGCCGTCGAACTCCAGCAGGTCCTCGACAACGTCCTGCCCCTGCTCACCGCCGTCCAGCCGCAGAAGCTGTCGTCCACCCTGTCCGCCGTCTCCCAGGCCCTCGAAGGACGCGGCGACAAGCTCGGCGACACCCTCGCCCGGCTCGACGGCCACCTCAAGAAGTTCAACCCCCAACTCCCCACCCTCAACCGGGACCTCAAGGAACTCGTGAAGGTCAGCCACGTCTACGCGGACGCCGCCCCGGACATCCTCACCGCGCTCACCGACTTCACCACCACCAGCGGCACCCTCGCCGAGCAGGAGGCGGCCCTCTCCGGCACCCTCGGCGCCACCACCCGCACCGCCCAGGACCTCACCGCCTTCCTCCGCAGGAACAAGGACACGATCATCAGGCTCAGCGCCACGAGCCGCCCCACCCTGGAACTCCTCGCCGAGTACTCCTCCTCCTTCCCCTGCACCCTGCGCACCCTCGCCCAGTTCGTGCCGGCCATGGACAAGGCGCTCGGCAAGGGCACCGACCGGCCGGGACTGCACGTGAACGTCACCACCGTGCCCTCGCGCGGCGCGTACCGGCCCGGCCAGGACACCCCCCGGTACGGCTCCGGCGGCGGCCCCCGCTGCCACCCGGTGCCCTACCTCGGCGTGCCCGCCCCACCCGCCGCCCGCGCCTCCGCCGCGGCCGACCAGGACCTCGGCCCCGCGAACTCCCCGCAGGAGAACGACCTCGTCACCGAACTCCTCGCCCCCGGCACGGAGCAGCGGCCCGACGCCCTGCCGGACTGGAGCAGCCTGCTCGCCGGACCCGCCTTCAGAGGAGCGGAGGTGACCCTCCGATGAGCCCGAAGCAGACCCACACCCGGCGCCGCGGACTGACCGGAACCGTCCTCAAGTCCCTCGCCTTCGTCCTGGTCACGGCCCTCGCCACCACCGTGCTCGGCTTCAGCATCGCCAACACCGGCGTCGGCTCCGCCACCCGCTCCTACAAGGCGCTCTTCACCGACGTCACCGGCCTCGTCGCCGGCGACTCGGTGCGCATCGCCGGCGTCAAGGTCGGCGAGGTCACCGACGTCCGCGTCGTCGAACGGCGCACCGCCCAGGTCACCTTCACGGTCCGCGAGGACCGCACCCTGCCCCGCTCCGCCACCGCCGCCGTGAAGTACCTCAACATGGTCGGCCAGCGGTACGTCTCCCTCGGCCGGGGCAGCGGCGACGTGACGGGCACCCTGGGCGAGGGCGCGACCATCCCGCTCGACCGCACCACCCCCGCCCTCGACCTGACCCTGCTCTTCAACGGCTTCAAACCGCTCTTCGAGGGCCTGTCGCCCGCCGACGTCAACGACCTCGCCGGCTCGCTCGTCCAGGTCCTCCAGGGCGAGAGCGGCACCGTCGACAGCCTGCTCCGCCACATCGGCTCTCTGACCAAGACCGTCGCCGCCAAGGACAAGGTCATCGGCGACGTCGTCACCCACCTCAACACCGTCCTCACCACCCTCAACGACCGCGAGGCCGGCTTCGAGGACCTCGTCGTCACCCTCCAGAAGCTCGTCACCGGCTTCGACACCGACCGCAAGCCCCTCGGCGAGGCCGTCCAGGCCATGGGCGACCTCACCACGACCACCGCGGGACTCTTCCGGGACGGCCGCGCCCCCCTCAAGAAGGACATCCGCGAACTCGGCCGGCTCTCGGGCACCCTCGGCGCCCACACCCCCGCCATCGAGCGCTTCCTCGCCACCACCCCCGACAAGATGACCGCCCTCGCCCGCCTCTCCTCGTACGGCTCCTGGTTCAACCTCTACCTCTGCGAGGCGCGCGTGACCGGCGTCGAGACCTCCGACGGCTCCAAGCCGCCGACCGGCATCGCCGTGACCGAACCGAGGTGCCGCGGATGAGCCCCCTCCTCAAGCCCGTCAGGGAACGCAACCCGATCTCCGTCGCCGTCGTCGGACTCCTCCTCCTCGGCCTCCTCGCCGCCCTCGCCTACAACGTCGAGCGGCTCCCCCTCGTCGGCGACGGCACCACCTACAGCGCCGACTTCTCCGAGGCCGCCGGGCTCGACACCGGCGACGAGGTCCGCATCGCCGGCGTCAAGGTCGGGGAGGTCACCGGCGTCACCCTCGACGGCGCCAAGGTCAAGGTGACCTTCGAGGTCGGCGACGCCTGGGTCGGCGACCGGTCCACCGCCGCCATCGCCATCAAGACCCTGCTCGGCGAGAAGTACCTGGCCCTCGACCCCGTGGGCGCCGCCCGCCAGGACCCCGGGACCCGCATCCCCCTGGCCCGCACCACCTCCCCGTACGACGTGACCCAGGCGTTCCAGGACCTCAGCGGCACCATCGACGACCTCGACACCGGCAAGCTCGCCGAGAGCTTCCGCACGATCTCCGACACCTTCAGGAACTCGCCGCCGCACGTGCGCAGCGCCGCCGACGGCCTCTCCGAACTGTCGAAGTCCGTCTCCAAGCGCGACACCGAACTCGCCCGGCTCCTGAAGAACAGCGAGAAGTTCACCAAGACCCTCAAGGACAAGAAGTCCAGCTTCGAGCTGCTCCTTGAGGACGGCGGCTCCCTCCTCGGCGAGCTCAGCAAGCGCCGTACCGCCATCCGCGCCCTCCTCAAGGGCAGCAGGGCCCTCTCCACCGAACTCAGCGGCCTCGTCGGCGACAACGACCGGCAGCTCGGACCCACCCTCAAGGCCCTCGGCAGGGTCACCGGCGTCCTGGAGAAGAACAGCGGCCAGCTCGACAAGACCCTCGCGCTCGTCGGCCCCTACTACCGCCTCGTCGGCAACACCCTCGGAAACGGCCGCTGGTTCGACAGCTACCTGTGCGGTGTCGTACCGCGCGGCTACCTGCCCGAGGGCTCCCAGCCCAAGACCGGATGCCAGCCGCCCAAGCCGAAGACGGCGGCGGCGAAGGGGAGCGGTACGCGATGACCAGGACCAGGAAACCCCTCGCCGCCGGCCTCACCCTCGCGGTGCTCGCCGCCTGCGGACTCGTCGCCGTCCGCGCCCTCGACGAGGAAGGCACCCGCGTCACCGCCTGGTTCGACCGGGCCGTCGGCATCTACGCCGGATCCGACCTGCGCGTCCTCGGCGTCCGCGTCGGCGAGGTCGAGTCGGTGGAACCGCAGGGCACCCGGGTACGCGTCGCCCTCCGCCTCGACGAAGGCGTACGCGTCCCCGCCGACGCCCGCGCCCTCGTCGTCGCCCCGAGCATCGTCGCCGACCGGTACGTCCAGCTCACCCCCGCCTACACCTCCGGGCCCGCCCTCGACGACGGCGCCGAACTCCCCGCCTCCCGCAACCGCACCCCCGTCGAGATCGACCAGCTCTACGCCTCCCTCACCGACCTCGGCGAGGCACTCGGCCCCGACGGCGCCAACTCCGCCGGAGCCCTCTCGGACCTCCTCGACACCGGCGCGAAGAACCTCAAGGGCAACGGCGACGCCATCGGCGGCTCCATCGACCGCTTCGGCAAGGCCGCCAAGACCCTCGACGGCAACAGCGGCGCGCTCTTCGCCACCCTCGGACACCTCCAGTCCTTCACCACCATGCTCAAGGAGAAGGACGGCGACGTCCGCACCGCCCAGGAACGCCTGGACGAGGTGGTCGGCTTCTTCGCCGACAACAAGGACGACCTGGCCGGCGCCCTCAAGGAACTCGGCACGGCCCTCGCCCAGGTGAAGACCTTCATCAAGGACAACCGCGGCGAACTGAAGAAGAACGTCGACCGGCTCGTGCCCCTCACCCGGACCCTCGTCGACCAGCGCGCCTCCCTCGTCGAAGCCCTCGACGTCGCCCCGCTCGCCGCCGGCAACCTCGTCAACGCCTACGACCCGGACACCCGCACCATCGACGGCCGCGCCAACCTCAACGAGATCAGCATGGGCGGCCCGCTGCTCCCGCTGCCCGTGTCCGGGGACTCCGCGAGCGGCGAACCGCCCGCGAGCCCCACGGCCCCCGCGAGCACCACCGATCCCGCGAACCCCGGAGAGGAGGACCGGTGAGACGCCCCCGCCTGCCCTCGGGACGCGCCGTCGGCGCCGGAGCCGCCGGCGCGGTCGCCCTCGGCCTCGGCCTGGCCCTCGTCCTCGGCGCGCTCCCCACGCCGTCCGTACGGTTCGACGGCATCGAGGACCTGCCGCTGCCCGGCGGCGCCGACCTCGGCGACCACCCCTACACCGTCACCGCCGAGATCGCCGACGTCCTGAGCCTGGTGCCGCAGGCCGCGGTCAAGGTCAACGACGTCGCCGTCGGCCGGGTCACCGCCATCGAACTCGACCCCGCCACCTGGACCGCCCGCGTCACCCTGAAGGTCGCCGGAGACGTCCGGCTGCCCGCCGACGCCTCCGCCCGCGTCGAGCAGTCGAGCCTCCTCGGCGAGAAGTACGTCCAACTCGTCGCCCCCACACGCGGCGGCACCGCCCGCACCGGCGTCCGGCAGGCAGCCGCCCGCCAGGACGCCGGCGGCCGGCTCGCCGACGGCGCCGTCGTCCCGCTCGCCCGCACCAGCCGCAACACCGAGGTCGAGGAGGTGTTCGGCGCCCTCTCGCTCCTCCTCAACGGCGGCGGCGTCAACCAGCTCAAGACCATCACCCGCGAACTCAACGCGGCGCTCGGCGGCCGCGAACCCCAGGTCCGCTCCATGCTCAAGCGGGTCGACACCCTGGTGACCGACCTCGACGCGCACCGCGGCGACATCACCCGCGCCCTCGACGGCCTCAACCGGCTCTCCACCACCCTCGCCGCCCGTAAGAAGGACGTGGGCACGATCCTCACCGACCTCTCGCCCGGACTGAAGACGCTGGAGAACCAGCGGGGTTCCCTCATCACCATGCTCCGCGCCCTCGACACCCTGTCCGGCGTCGCCGTCACCACCGTCGAAGCGAGCAAGAAGGACATGGTCGCCGACCTCAAGGCCCTCGCCCCCACCCTCACCGCCCTCGCGGACGCGGGCGCCGACCTGCCCGCGTCGCTCCAGGTCCTCCTGACGTACCCGTTCACCGACGAGGTGCTCAAGGGCGTCAAGGGCGACTACCTCAACACCTACCTCCACCTCGCGGCCGAACCCGGCACCGAGCTGATCCCGCCCCTCGTCCCCAAGGCCGACCCCACCCCGAGCCCCACGCCCTCCCCGACGGACCCGAACGCGCCCGCCGGCCTGCGCCGGGGAACGGCCGGCACCGCCCAAGGCGCGGAGTCGCCCCTGCCCCTGCCCCCGGTCCGTACGGCCTCACCGTCAGGACCGGGCACCACGCCGAAGGACGGAGGCGACCCCCGGTGATCACCCGTACCGTACGGCTGAAGAACCTCGCGTTCCTCGTCATCGCCGTCACCGTCCTCGGCTTCGTCGGCGTCCGCTACGCCGACCTCGGCCGGTACGCCGGAGTGGCCGACCACTACACCGTCCGGGTCCATCTCGCCCGCACCGGAGGACTGTTCCCGCACTCCGACGTCACCTACCGGGGCGTCTCCGTGGGCCGCGTCGGCGCCATCGACCTCACCGCCGACGGCGTCGTCGCCGAACTCCGCATCAAGAAGTCGGCCCCCCGGATCCCCGCCGACGCGCGGGCCGTCGTCGCCGGCCTCTCCGCCGTCGGCGAGCAGTACATCGACCTGCGCCCCGACAGCGACGGCGGCCCCTTCCTCGCCGACGGCGCCCGCATCGACCGGTCCGACACCCAGGTGCCGGCCCCGGTCACCGACGTGCTCAGCAGCATGGACGACCTGACCCGCTCCGTCCCCCTGGACTCCCTCCGCACCGTCGTCGACGAGCTCGGCAAGGCGTTCGAGGGACACGGCGACGACCTCCAGGTCCTGCTCGACAGCGGCAGCGCCTTCGTCCAGGCCGCCGACGACGCCCTGCCCGTCACCACCCGGCTCATCCGGGACGGCGAGGTCGTCCTGCGCACCCAGGCCGACGAGAGCCGCGCCATCCGCGACTTCGCCACCGGCGCCCGCCGGCTCGCCACCACCCTCAAGAACTCCGACGCCGACCTGCGCAGACTGCTGGCGGTCACGCCCGAAGCGGCGGGCCAGGTCAGCGGCCTCCTGAACGACGTCGACCCGAGCCTCGGCGTCGTCCTCGCCAACCTCCTCACCACCTCGGAGATCGCCCTCACCCGGCAGCGCGGCATCGAGGAACTGCTCGTGACGTACCCCGCCGCCGTCTCGGCCGGCGCCACCGCCGTCGACGGCGGACGCCTCAACATCGGCATGGCCGTCACCTTCTTCAAGCCGCTCCCCTGCACCACCGGCTACCAGGGGACCCGCTACCGCAACGGCCTCGACCTCGGCACCGCGCCCGCCCTCAACACCGGCGCCGCCTGCACCAGCCCGGCCTCGTCCGGGACCAACGTACGCGGCTCCGCCCACGCGCCGAAGGGCGGCGCGGCGCCCGCCCCGCCCCGCGCCTCCGCCTTCCTCCCGGACGCGCCCAAGGGCCCGGTCGCGGAGAAGCCGTGGCTGCCGGGCGCACCGGCCCTGCCCGGAGCGAGCGACGGCCCCACCGACATGGCCGGACTCCTCGGCCTCGGCACCGGGAGCGAGCGATGAGGCGGGCCCGGATCCTCTCCGCCGCCGCCCTCGCCGTCGCCCTCGGCTTCTGCGCCACCGGAGCCTGGAGCTACGCCCAGGCCCGCACCGACGAGGAGCTCGCCTTCGCCCGCGCACGCGACACCGCCCTCGCCGAGGGCAGCCGGCGCCTCACCGTCCTGAACACCCTCGACGCCTCCACCCGCGAGCGCGCCGAGGCGGGCATCGCGGCCTGGCGCGACGCGTCCACGGGCGCGCTCCGCACCGAACTGGCGCGCACCGAGCCCGCGGTGGGCGCCTCCGCCCGGGCCACCGTGACCGAGGCGGCGCTCACCGCCCTCGACACCCGCGCCGGTACGGCGAAGCTCATCGCGACCGTACGGGTGGACGTCACGCCCGAGGGGCGCGCCGCCACCACCGACCGCAAACGCCTGGAGGCCGTGCTGACCCGCACCGGCGAGCACACCTGGAGGGTGGCGGCGCTGAGCGCGGTGCCCGTCGCCGGAGCGGAGGAGGAAGAATGACACTCCTGAACGGCAGGGACACCGACAGGGGCAGCGACACCGACACCGACACCGACACCGGGCCCGAGACGGAATCCGCGACCGACACGGACCCGGACACGGGCGCCGACGCGGACACCGCCACCGACACCGACACGGAGGCCGCGCCCGCCGGCCGTCGCCGCCGTGCCGCCGCCCGGCTGCGCAAGGCCGTCGTGCCGGTCGCGGTCACCGGCCTCCTCCTCGCCGGCGGCGCCTTCTTCTACGGCGCCCACCAGCTCCGCTCCACCCCCTCCGCGCGCAACCAGGCGCTCACCGACACCGCCGCCACCAACCGGGTCGGCGGCGACGTGAGCGAGGGCCTGGCCCGGATCTTCTCCTACACGCCCACCAGCGCCGACGCGGCCGAGCGCTCCGCCGCCACGGTCCTCGCGGGCCGCGCCGCCCGCCAGTACGCCGACCTGTTCGCCCAGGTCCGCAAGAGCCTGGTCCAGCAGCGCGTCACCCTCGCCACGCAGGCCGTCCGCACCGGCGTGATCGAACTCCACGGCGACACCGCCCGCCTCCTCGTCTTCCTGGACCAGGTCTCCCGGCGGGACAAGGGCGCCGCGACCTCCGCGGCGGCCCAGCTGACCGTCACCGCCCGGTTCCAGGACGACCGGTGGCAGATCACCGACATCAAGGCCCGCTGACTTCGAGCGGGAGACGGGAGCACCGCATGACACGCGCGGTCCGCACGGCGGCCGGGGCCCGGCCGGCCCTGCTCGTGGCCCTCGTGCTCACCCTGGTCGCGGGCGGCTTCGCCGCCTGGACGGGGCAGGGCTGGTACGCCGCGGCCCACGACGACTCCGCCGCGTACGCCGCCGAGCGGGACCGGGCGCTCGCGGCGGGGGAGCAGGCCGTGCAGAACCTCAACACGCTCGACCACCGCCGGGTGGACGAGGGGCTCGACCTGTGGGAGTCCTCCACCACCGGCGAACTGCACGAGCAACTCGTCGACGGACGCGCGGAGTTCGCCGGCCAGGTGAAGGCCGCGAAGACGGTGACGACGGCCCGGGTGCTCTCCGGCGCCGTCACCGAGCTCGACGACCGCTCGGGGCGGGCCCGGCTGCTGGTCGCCCTGCGGGTCACGGTCACCACGCCCGACAGCAAGAGCACCGAGAAGGACAGCCGCATGCTGGGCGAACTCACCCGCGCCGACGGCCGGTGGAAGCTCAGCGGTCTGGGGCAGGCCCCCGTGGGCGGCACGGCGTCCGGCTGACCGGGCCGCACGACAGCCCGCGCGAGCCACCCGCACCCGAAAGGACACCGCACGATGCCGACGCCCCGCCACCACATCGACCACCAGCGCCGCCGCCGCGCCCGCGCCGACCAGCCGGCCCCCGACCCCGGGACCCCCGGGGGCCTCCTGACCGAACCCGCGCCGATCGGGCGACGGCGAACGGCGGCGAAGCCCGTACCGGATCAGGCGGAGGCACCGGAGCGCGAGACGACCGGGGGAGCGGCGGAGACAGGGCCCCGGCGACCCGGGCACCGCGCGTCCCTCCTCGTCCTGTGCGTCCTCACCCTCCTGCTCGGCGGGTTCGCGGGGTGGGCGCACGGCAGGGCGGGCGAGCTGCGCGACGACCCCGCGCGCGCGAACACCGCCCTCACCGACCCGGCCCGCACCAGCGAGATCAAGGGCGGCACGGCCGAGGCCGTCGCCGCCCTCTTCTCCTACGACCACACCGACCCGGCCGCCTTCGAGCAGGCCGGGAAGGCGCTGCTCACGGGCAAGGCCGTCGAGCAGCACCGGACCCTGTTCACCGGGGTGCTCGCCCGCGCCGCCGAGCAGAAGTCGGTGATCACCACCACCGTCACCGACAGCGCGGTCGAGCGGATCGACGGCGACCGCGCGCGGGTCCTGGTCTACGCCGACCAGAGCAGCGTCAGCACGGCCGGCGCACAGCGGAAGAAGGCCCAGGACCAGGGCGTCTACGCGGGGGCGATGTTCGCGGTCGACGTCGTCCTGCGCGACGGGACCTGGCTGGTCGAGGGCATCGACACCTTCGGCCGCTGACGGTGGCCCGTCACGCCGCCCGGGTCGCCACGAGGACGGTCGCGTACCGCTCCTCGCAGGTCTCGAAGCGGGGCGTCAGACCGTGCGCGGCGACGGCCTCGGCCGCCGCCCCGGTCTGCCGCTCGCTCGTCTCGACGAAGAGCCGTCCGCCCGGCGCCAGCCACTCCGGCGCCCCCGCGGCCACCCGGCGCAGGACGTCGAGCCCGTCGGCCCCGCCGTCGAGCGCGACGAGCGGCTCGTGCTCGCGCGCCTCGGGCGGCAGCAGCCCGACCTCCCCGGTCGGTACGTACGGCACGTTGGCCACCAGGATCGCCACCCGCCCGCGCAGCTCCTCCGGCAGCGCGGCGAAGAGGTCGCCCTCGTGGACCCGGCCGCCGCGCGGCTCGACGTTCCGGCGGGCACAGCGGACGGCGGCGGGCTCGATGTCCGCCGCGTGCACACGCGCGCCGGGGACGGCCGAGAGCAGGACCGCGCCGGCGGCGCCGGAGCCGCAGCACAGGTCGACACAGAGCGCGCCGGGCGCGGCGAGCGCGACGGCCCGTTCGACGAGGAACTCGGTGCGGCGCCGGGGCACGAACACGCCCGGCTCGACGGCGATCCGCAGGCCGCCGAACGCGGCCCAGCCGACGACGTGCTCCAGCGGGTGGCCGAGGGCACGCCGTTCGACGAGCACGTCGAGTTCGGCGGTGTCACGGGCGGCGGAGAAGAGGAGTTCCGCCTCGTCCTCGGCGAACACGCAGCCCGCGGCGCGGAGCCGGGCGACGGTGGTGGAGCGGAGGGATGCGGTGGGGTCGAGCGACATGGGAGACCTTCCGGGAAGCCGTGAGGAGGCTCCCGCGGCCGCTACGACCGAGCCGGTGGTACGGCCGCCGAGGGGGAGCTTCCTGCCTGCGTGGTGCGGATCGAACCCACCTCCTCCGGTTGCCGTCTGCGGAACCCGATGATCATACCCCAGGGCCCGCGCCGGGCTGTGGCCCGGCGCGGACCCCCGGACGCGTGCTCAGACGAGCAGCGCCTCGATCGCCGCGACGACCTCGGCGGCCTCCGGCTCGGTGCGCGGACGGAAGCGGGTGACGGTGCCGTCGGCGGAGATCAGGAACTTCTCGAAGTTCCACTGCACGTCACCCGCCTCGCCGTCGGCGTCCGCGACCCGGGTCAGCTCCGCGTAGAGCGGGTGCCGGCCGTCGCCGTTGACCTCGGTCTTCTCCAGGAGCGGGAAGGTGACGCCGTACGTCGTCGAGCAGAAGCTCTGAATCTCCTCCGCCGAACCCGGCTCCTGCCCGAGGAACTGGTTGCAAGGCACGCCGACAACGGTCAGACCCCGCTCGCCGTACGCCTTCTGCAGCCGCTCCAGGCCCTCGTACTGCGGCGTGAGACCGCACTTCGAGGCCACGTTCACGACCAGCACGGCCCGGTCCCGGTAGTCGGCCAGGGAGACCGGCTCGCCGGCCAGGTTCTTCAGCGGAATGTCGTACAGACTCATGGGAGGCTCCTCGTCGAGAGATCAGGGTGTGATGACAACATGGGTGAAGAACCACTGGCAATCGCGGTCGATTCCGCCCCCGGCGCGTCACCGCGCCTGATCCGCTGCCGCCTCTGCGGCCGCCCCCTCACCGGCGCCGGCTCCCGCCGCACCGGCCTCGGCCCGACCTGCGACGCCAAGCTCCACCCGCCGTCCCCGGACATCCGCACCCGCCGCCACGAGGTCGACCAGGACCCGCTGCCGGGCCTGGACCCGTCAGCCGGGCAGCTCTGAGCGCGCGCGGCCGACAGCCGGGACGGCGCGACGCTACCAGCGCGAAAACCGGAGGCCAACGCAATTCGGGGCCCGGCACAGTGACCGGCGATGAGAGAGAAACGCCGACCACACCGAGCGGAGCCCTGAACCATGTCCACCCTGCGCGTCACCGCCGAAGTCCTCACCGTCCATCCCCACCCGAACGCCGACGCCCTCGAACTGGCGCAGGTCGGGCTCTACCGGGCCGTCGTCGCCAAGGGCGCCTATCGGACCGGCGACACCGCCGTGTACATCCCCGAGCAGGCGGTGCTGCCCGCCGCGCTCGTCGCCGAGCTCGGGCTGACCGGGCGGCTGGCCGGGAAGGCGTCGGACCGGGTGAAGGCGGTGCGGCTGCGCGGCGAGCTGTCGCAGGGGATCGTCTGCCGCCCGGGCGCCCTGGCCGGGATCGACCTGGACCGGGCCGCCGCCGACGGCACCGACTTCGCGGAGACGCTCGGGATCACCAAGTGGGTGCCGCCGATCCCGCCGACGATGAGCGGGGACGTCGAGGCCGCGCCGGACCTGCTGCCGTGGGTGGACATCGAGAACCTGCACCGCTACCCGGGCATCTTCGAGCCGGGCGAGGAGGTCGTCCTCACCGAGAAGATCCACGGCACGGCCTGCCTGCTCACCTACATCGCCGACGGCGGCCGGACGCACGTCTCGTCCAAGGGCTTCGGCGCCAAGGGCCTCGCGCTCCAGGAGGACCCGCGCAACCTGTACTGGCGCGCCGTCCACGCGCACGGGCTGCCCGCCGTCGCCGAGCGGCTCGCCGCCCGCCTCGGGGCCACCCGGGTCGGCTTCTTCGGCGAGGTGTACGGCTCCGGCGTCCAGGACCTGGCGTACGGCGCCGACGCCCGGCGCGAGGCCGTCGGCTACGCCCTCTTCGACGTCTCCGCCGAGATCGACGGACAGGTCCGCTGGCTCGACCCGGTCCGGGTCCTGGAGCCCGGCGAGGTCCCGCTCGTCCCGCGCCTGTACGAGGGCCCGTACGACCTCGGCACCGTCCTCGCCCACGCGAGCGGCGCCGAGACCGTCTCCGGCGGCTCCGCCCACCTCAGGGAGGGCGTCGTCGTCCGGCCGGCCGTCGAGCGGTACAGCCCGGTCACCGGCGGCCGGGCCGTCGCCAAGGCGGTCAGCCCGGCCTACCTGACCCGCAAGGGCGGCACCGAGTACGAGTGACCGGTCAGCCCAGGGAGCGGAACAGGCCCTCCTGGACCACCGAGACGAGCATCCGGCCCTCCCGGTCGTAGATCCGGCCCCGGGCCAGTCCCCGGCCGCCGGTCGCGACCGGGGACTCCTGCTCGTACAGGAACCACTCGTCCGCGCGGAACGGACGGTGGAACCACATCGCGTGGTCCAGCGAGGCCATGTCGAAGCCGCGCGGGCCCCAGAGCGGTTCCACGGGGATCCGTACGGCATCGAGCAAGGTCATGTCGGAGGCGTACGTCACCGCGCAGGTGTGCACCAGCGGGTCGTCGCCCAGCGGCCCCACCGCCCGCATCCACACCGCGCTGCGCGGGTCCGCGTCCTTGACCTCGTCCTTCGTCCAGCGCAGCCGGTCGACGTACCGGATGTCGAAGGGCATCCGCCGCGCCATCCGCTCCATCGACTCCGGCAGCCCGCCGAGGTGGTCGCGGACCTCGTCCGCGAGCATCGGCAGGCTCTCCGGGTCCACCAGGTGCCGGGGCGGCAGCTGGTGCTCGAAGCCCGCCTCCTCCGGCAGGTGGAAGGAGGCCGTCAGATTGAAGATCGTCCGCCCCTCCTGCACCGCCGTGACCCGCCGGGTGGTGAACGAGCGGCCGTCCCGCACCCGCTCCACCTGGTAGACGATCGGCACGCCCGGCCGGCCCGGCCGCAGGAAGTACGCGTGCAGCGAGTGCACCGGCCGGTCCGCGTCCACGGTCCGCCCGGCCGCCACCAGCGCCTGCCCGGCGACCTGCCCGCCGAAGACCCGCTGGAGCGACTCCTGCGGGCTGCGGCCGCGGAAGATGTTCACCTCGATCCGCTCCAGGTCGAGCAGGTCCACGAGCCTCTCGGCGGGATTCGTCACCTCTGAACTCCTCTACAGCTGTCCGACGGACGTCACGCGGACGACCGCCCGGCCCTCCTCGTCGGAGGCCGCCAGGTCCACCTCCGCGCCGATGCCCCAGTCATGGTCGCCGTTCGGGTCGGCGAAGGTCTGCCGGACGCGCCACAGGCCGTGCGCCGCGTCCTCCTCGATCGCGAGCAGCTTCGGACCGCGCGCGTCCGGGCCCGTGCCCAGGTCGTCGTACTCGTCCCAGTACGCGTCCATCGCCTCGCCCCACGCGTCCTCGTCCCAGCCGGACCCGGCGTCCATCTCGCCCAGCTCGCGGACCTTGTCGAGCGCCGCCAGCTCCACCCGCCGGAACATCGCGTTGCGCACCAGGACCCGGAACGCGCGGGCGTTCGCCGTGACCGGCTTGACCTGGTCGGCCTTCTCCTGCGCCTCCTCGGCCGTCTGGACCTCCGGGTTCGCCAGCTGCTCCCACTCGTCGAGCAGCGAGGAGTCCACCTGGCGCACCAGCTCGCCCAGCCAGGCGATCAGGTCCTGGAGGTCCTCCGTCTTCAGGTCGTCCGGGATGGTGTGGTCGAGCGCCTTGTACGCGCTCGCCAGATAGCGCAGCACGATGCCCTCGGTCCGCGCCAGCTCGTAGTGCGAGGTGAACTCGGTGAAGGTCATCGCCCGTTCGTACATGTCACGGATGACGGACTTCGGCGACACCGGGTGGTCGCCGACCCACGGGTGCGACTTCCGGTACACGTTGTACGCGTGCCAGAGCAGCTCCTCCAGCGGCTTCGGGTACGAGATGTCCTGGAGCCGCTCCATCCGCTCCTCGTACTCGACGCCGTCCGCCTTCATCTGCCCGACGGCCTCGCCGCGCGCCTTGTTCTGCATGGCGGCGAGGATCTGGCGCGGGTCGTCCAGCGTCGACTCCACCACCGACACCATGTCGAGCGCGTACGACGGCGACTCCGGGTCGAGCAGGTCGAAGGCGGCCAGCGCGAAGGTCGACAGCGGCTGGTTCAGCGCGAAGTCCTGCTGGAGGTCGACGGTGAGCCGGATGTGGCGGCCCTCCGCGTCCGGGGTGTCCAGCTGCTCCACCACACCGCCGTCGAGCAGCGAGCGGTAGATCGCGATGGCCCGGCGGATGTGCCGCAGCTGCGCCTTGCGCGGCTCGTGGTTGTCCTCCAGGAGCTTGCGCATCGCCTCGAAGGCGTTCCCCGGGCGGGCGATCACCGACAGCAGCATGGTGTGGGTGACCCTGAAGCGGGAGGTCAGCGGCTCCGGCTCGGCGGCCTGCAGCTTCTCGAAGGTCGTGTCGCTCCAGGCGACGAACCCCTCGGGCGCCTTCTTGCGGACCACCTTGCGGCGCTTCTTCGGGTCGTCGCCGGCCTTCGCCAGCGCCTTCTCGTTCTCGATGACGTGCTCGGGCGCCTGCGCCACCACGAAGCCGGCGGTGTCGAAGCCGGCCCGGCCTGCCCGGCCCGCGATCTGGTGGAACTCACGGGCCCGCAGGGTGCGCACCCGGTTGCCGTCGTACTTGGTGAGGGCGGTGAAGAGCACCGTGCGGATCGGCACGTTCACGCCGACGCCGAGGGTGTCCGTCCCGCAGATCACCTTCAGCAGGCCCGCCTGCGCCAGCTTCTCCACCAGGCGCCGGTACTTCGGCAGCATGCCCGCGTGGTGCACGCCGATGCCGTGCCGGACGTACCGCGAGAGGTTCTGGCCGAACTTGGTGGTGAAGCGGAAGTTGCCGATCAGCTCGGCGATCCTGTCCTTCTCCTCGCGCGTGCACATGTTGATGCTCATCAGCGACTGGGCGCGCTCGACCGCCTGCGCCTGCGTGAAGTGCACGATGTAGACCGGCGCCTGCTTGGTCTCCAGGAGCTCGGTCAGCGTGTCGGTGATGGGCGTGAGCCGGTACTCGTACGAGAGCGGCACCGGCCGGGTCGCCGAGCGGACCACCGACGTCGGCCGGCCGGTGCGCCGCGTCAGGTCCTTCTCGAACATCGACACGTCGCCGAGCGTCGCCGACATGAGGACGAACTGCGCCTGGGGGAGTTCGAGCAGCGGGATCTGCCAGGCCCACCCCCGGTCCGCCTCGGCGTAGAAGTGGAACTCGTCCATGACGACCTGGCCGATGTCGGCGTCCTTGCCGTCCCGCAGCGCGATCGAGGCCAGCACCTCCGCCGTGCAGCAGATGACGGGCGCGTCCGCGTTCACGGACGCGTCGCCGGTCAGCATGCCGACGTTCTCCGTGCCGAAGATCTTGCACAGGTCGAAGAACTTCTCCGACACCAGCGCCTTGATCGGCGCCGTGTAGAAGGTGACCTGGTCGTTGGCGAGCGCCGTGAAGTGCGCCCCCGCGGCCACCAGCGACTTCCCGGACCCCGTGGGGGTCGACAGGATGACGTTCGCCCCCGAGACCACCTCGATCAGCGCCTCCTCCTGCGCCGGGTAGAGCGAGATGCCGCGCTCCTCGGCCCAGGCGGAGAACGCCTCGAAGAGGGCGTCGGGGTCGGCGGTCGGCGGCAGCTGATCGATAAGGGTCACGTCCCCATCTTGCCTGCATTCCGTCCGGATGAGGGAACCGGCCGTCGAACGTGAAGATCACGCCCGATAGGCTGCTCCGTCGACCGGTCGTCAACTCGGCGCCGGCAGGGGAGAAACGGGGCGACACCGACGATGATGGGACCGGCGCACTCGCTGTCCGGAGCGGCGGCCTGGCTGGGCGTGGGAGCCGCCGCCGCCGCGCTCGACCACCCGATGCCGTGGCCGGTGCTCCTCGTCGGCGCCCTGCTCTGCGCCGGAGCGGCCCTCGCCCCGGACCTCGACCACAAGTCGGCCACCATCTCGCGCGCCTTCGGCCCCGTCTCCCGGATCCTGTGCGAGATCGTCGACAAGCTGTCGTACGCCGTCTACAAGGCGACCCGCAGCCCCCAGGACGCGCGCCGCACCGGCGGCCACCGTACCCTCACCCACACCTGGCTGTGGGCCGTCCTGATCGGCGGCGGCTGCTCGGTCGCGGCCGTCACCGGCGGGCGCTGGGCGGTCCTCGCGATCCTCTTCGTCCACCTCGTCCTCGCCGTCGAGGGGCTGCTGTGGCGGGCCGCCCGGATGTCCAGCGACATCCTGGTCTGGCTGCTCGGCGCGACCAGCGCCTGGATCCTCGCCGGCGTCCTCGACCAGCCGGGCAACGGCGCGGACTGGCTCTTCACCGGCCCCGGCCAGGAGTACCTGTGGCTGGGCCTGCCGGTCGTCCTCGGCGCCCTCGTCCACGACATCGGCGACGCGCTCACCGTCTCCGGCTGCCCGATACTCTGGCCGATCCCCATCGCCCGCAAGCGCTGGTACCCGATCGGCCCGCCGAAGGTGATGCGCTTCCGGGCCGGCAGCTGGGTCGAGCTGAAGGTCCTCATGCCGGTCTTCATGCTCCTCGGCGGGGTCGGCGGAGCGTCGGCGCTCGGTTTCTTCTGACGCGGGCCGACGCGCGGGGATAACGCGGTGTTATGGCCGAACGGGATTACCCGGGGGCCCCACGCGTGACGACCCTGGTTCCACCCACTCCCCCCACAGGCGGCGCCCCCGCGCGCCGTCGGAGACGAGGAACCTTGCGTACGTATCGCATAGGGGCGTCGATCGCCGCCGCGGCGCTGTCCGTGCTCGCCCTCTTCGCGCCCGCCGCCACCGCGGCGGAGCCGCCCGCCCGCGCCGACGCCGTGGCCGTCCAGCCGATCATCGGCGGCGGCCATGCCCAGAGCGGGCCGTGGGCGGCCCGGCTCTTCTCCAACGGCAGGGAGACCTGTTCCGCCACGATCATCGCCCCCACCTGGATCCTGACCGCCAAGCACTGCGTCACCGGCGGCGGTCTGTCCTTCCGGATCGGCAGCCTGGACCAGCACAGCGGCGGGACCGTCGCCAACGGCGTCCAGACCCACACCCACGGCTCCGACCTCGCGCTGGTCCGCCTCGACCGCTCCGTGACGGCGACCTACGCCCGCCTCGGGCAGCCCGGCTCCGTGAGCGTCGGACAGAGCGTCCAGGTCTACGGCTGGGGCGCCACCTCCCAGTGCGGCTCCGAGGCCACCTGCCAGTCCCGCTACCTGAAGGTCGCCAATGTGACGGTGACCGGCGGCTGCCGTGACGCGTACAACGGCTCGGCGATCTGCGCCCGCCGGGGCAACGGCATCACCGCGGGCGGGGACTCCGGCGGCCCGATGATGGCCAACGGCGTCCAGGTCGGCGTCGCCTCCACCAGCGACCGCCAGACGACCACCGCCTACACCAACGTGACGGCCTACCGGTCCTGGATCCAGTCGATCGCGGGCGTCTGACCGCCGCCGCCCGGAGATGTGGCCCGCGCCCTTCCGGGGCGCGGGCCGCATCCGTCGCACAGGGCCGGGCTCAGCCGTGCCAGGAGCGCCACAGCGCCGCGTACGCGCCGTCCGCCGCGACCAGCTCGTGGTGGCTGCCCAGCTCGCTGATCCGGCCCTGCTCGACCACCGCGATCAGGTCGGCGTCGTGGGCCGTGTGCAGCCGGTGCGCGATCGCGACCACCGTCCGCCCGTCCAGGACCCGGCCGAGCGACCGCTCCAGATCACGGGCGGCGCGCGGGTCGAGCAGCGAGGTCGCCTCGTCCAGGACCAGCGTGTGCGGATCGGCCAGGACCAGCCGGGCCAGCGCGATCTGCTGGGCCTGCGCCGGGGTCAGCGTCCGGCCGCCCGAACCGACCTCGGTGTCCAGGCCCGCGTCGAGCCCGCGCGCCCAGCCCTCCGCGTCCACCGCCGCCAGCGCCGACCACAGCTCCGGGTCGCCGGCCTCCGGGCGGGCGAGCAGCAGGTTGTCGCGGAGGGTGCCGACGAACACGTGGTGCTCCTGGTTGACCAGGGCCACGTGCTCGCGGACCCGTTCGGCCGGCATCCGGGCCAGCTCGGCGCCGCCGAGCGTGACCTCGCCGGCGCGCGGACCGTAGATGCCCGCGAGGAGCCGGCCCAGCGTCGACTTGCCCGCCCCGGAGGGGCCGACCAGCGCGAGCCGGGTGCCCGGCGCCACCGCGAGGGACACCCCGTGCAGGACGTCCACGCCCTCCCGGTACCCGAAGCGGACGTCGACCGCCTCCACGTCCCGCCCGTCGGGCCGCACCGCGCCGTCGCCGGGCTCCGGCTCGATGTCCCGCACGCCCACCAGCCGGGCCAGCGACACCTGCGCCACCTGGAGCTCGTCGTACCAGCGCAGCACGATCCCGATCGGGTCCACCAGCATCTGCGCGAGCAGCGCGCCGGTCGTCAGCTGCCCGACGTCCATCCAGCCCCGGAAGACACAGACGCCGCCGATGACGAGGACCCCGCACAGCACCGTCGAGTGCGTCGCGGTGACGACCGGGAAGAGCACCGAGCGCAGGTAGAGGGTGTACCGCTCCCATCGCGTCCACTCGTGGATCCGCCGGTCGGAGAGCGCCACCCGGCGCGCGCCGAGCCGGTGCGCCTCGACGGTGCGGCCCGCGTCGACGGTCTCGGCGAGCGCGGCGGCCACCGCCGCGTACCCGGCCGCCTCCGAGCGGTAGGCGGCGGGCGCCCGCCTGAAGTACCAGCGGCAGCCGGCGATCAGCAGCGGCGCGGCGATCACCGCCGCGAGCGCCAGCGGCGGCGCGGTGAGGGCGAGCCCGCCGATCAGCAGCCCGGCCCACACCACGCCGATCACCAGCTGCGGCACGGCCTCCCGCATGGCGTTGGCCAGCCGGTCGACGTCGGTGGTGATCCGGGAGAGCAGATCACCCGTGCCGGCCCGCTCCAGGACGCCCGGCGGCAGGCCGACCGAGCGGACCAGGAAGTCCTCCCGCAGGTCGGCGAGCATCTCCTCGCCGAGCATCGCCCCGCGCAGCCGCACCAGCCGCACGAACACCGTCTGCACCACGAGCGCCACGGCGAACACCGCGACCGCGGTCCCCAGATGCAGCTCCCGGGCGCCCGCGGCGAGCCGGTCCACGACCTGGCCGAGGACGTACGGGCCCGCCATGGACGCGGTCACGGCGACCGCGTTCACGCCGATGAGCAGGGCGAACGCCCTGCGGTGCCGGCGGAGCAGGCCGGTGACGTAGGCGCGGACGGTCGCGCCGGCGGCGACCGGCAGCGTGGTGGCCGTGGTGGGGGCCGCCGGGTCGTACGCGGGCGGCGCGAGGCCGATCATGCGGTGTCCCCTTCCCGTGCTTCGAGTCCGGCCGCGGTCGTCGCGGCGAACTCCCCTTCGGTCTCCCGGGTGACGACCGCCCGGTAGCGGGGCTCGTCCGCGAGCAGCGCCCGGTGGGTGCCGTGGGCGACGGCCCGGCCCTCGTGGACCAGGACCACCCGGTCCGCCAGGTCCAGGAGCAGCGGCGACGAGGCCAGCACCACGGTGGTCGCGCCGGAGCGCAGCTTGCGGACGCCGTCGGCGACCCGTGCCTCGGTGTGCGAGTCCACCGCCGAGGTCGGCTCGTCGAGGACGAGCACCTCCGGGTCGGTCACCAGCGACCGGGCGAGGGCGAGGCGCTGGCGCTGCCCGCCGGAGAGCGAGCGGCCCCGCTCGGTGATCCGGGTCCGCATCGGGTCGCCGTCGCCGTCCACCGACGCCTGCGCGAGCGCGTCGAGCACGTCGCCGCACTGGGCGGCGGCGAGCGCGTCCTCCGGCCGGACCCCGCCGGACGAGGGCACGTCGAGCAGGTCGTGGAGGGTGCCCGACAGCAGCACCGGCTCCTTGTCCTGGACGAGGACGGCCGTCCGGGCCGCGTCCAGCGACAGCTCGTCCAGCGGCACCCCGCCCAGCCGGACGGAGACGTGTCCGTCGCCCGGCTCGGCCGGGTGCCCGCCGAGCCGGTCGGCGAGCCGGCCGGCCGCGTCCGGGTCCCCGCACACCACGGCGGTGAGCAGCCCGGCGGGGGCGATGAGCCCGGTGACCGGGTCGTACAGGTCGCCGGACGCCGTACGGGCCCGGTCGCCGGACCCGCCGGACGGATCGGTGACGCGGCTGAGGGCCAGGACCCGCGCCGCGCGCCTCGCGGAGGGCCGGGAGAAGGCGTACGCCATGGCGATCTCCTCCACGTTCCGCAGCGGATGGTGGGTGAGCGCGACCGCGCCGTACACCGTGACCAGCGCGCCGACCGTGATCCGGCCGTCGAGCGCCAGGCCCGCGCCGTACACCACGACGGCGATGAGCAGCAGGCCGGGCAGCAGCACCTGGACGGCGGCGATCAGCGCCCACATGCGGGCGCTGCGCACGGCCGCCTCGCGGACCTCCTGGGAGGCGGCCCGGTAGCGGCCGAGGAACAGCTCCTCGCCGCCGATGCCGCGCAGCACGCGCAGCCCGGCGACCGTGTCGGAGGCCAGTTCGGTGGCCTTGCCGGCCTTCTCGCGCTGCTCGTCGGCCCGGCGGGTCGCGCGCGGCAGCAGCGGCAGCGCGGCGAGGGCGAGCGCCGGGACGCCGACCGCGACGACGACGCCGAGGGCCGGCTCGTACACGACGAGCCCGACGCAGACGGCCAGCAGGGTGAGGACGGCGGCGGCGAACCGCGAGAACGCCTCCACGAACCAGCCGATCTTCTCGACGTCGCCGGTGGAGACGGCCACCACCTCGCCGGCCGCGACCCGCCGGGTCAGCAGCGAGCCCAACTCGGCGGTCCTGCGGGCGAGGAGCTGCTGGACGCGCGCGGCGGCGGTGATCCAGTTGGTGACGGCGGTGCGGTGCAGCATCGTGTCGCCGACGGCGATCCCGGCGCCGAGCGCCACGACCACGCCGCAGCCGAGCGCGAGTCCTCCGCCGTCGCGGTCGACGACGCCCTGCACGGCGAGACCGACGCCGATCGGCAGACCGGCGATGGACAGCTGGAGCAGCAGACCCCACAGCAGCGCTCGCACCTGCCCGCCGAGCTGCATGCGCCCGAGCCAGATCAGGAACCGGGTCCCGGATCGGACGTCGGGCACCCCCGGGTCGGTGTACGGGAGTTGGTGGATCTGCATGACGTCCCCAGGGGTGCTCGGGGTGCGGACAGGGGGGTGGGGCCGGCGCGTGGGCACGGCTCGGCCGGGGCCCCGTCGAGGGACCCCGTGGGTACGGGCCCCGGGGTGCGGGGTCCGTGCCAGGTTCGCCCCCGGGCCCGTCCCGCGGCAACGGATTTTCCGGCTCCGACGGTACGGAGCGGCCGGACACGCCGCCGTCGGGGAGGGCTTCCGGCGGTGCGGGGCGCGTCGAGCCGTGGCCGTCGGGAAGGGGGTCCTGCCGTACCGGGCGCGCCGGCCCGTCGCCGTCGGGAACGGCCGGTCACCCCTGCCCCGCGGGCTCCTCCGGCTGCCGCTGCCCCGGGACGCCCCGGTCGTTCTGGAGGTCCAGGAGCTCGCGGAAGAGCCCCGGCGCGCCCGAGAGTTCGTCGAAGGTGCCCTCCTGCACGATCCGGCCGTGCCCGAGGACGACGATCCGGTCGGCGACGGCCACGTTGGCCAGGCGGTGGGTCACGAGCACGACGGGCCGGCCCTCGGCGACCTCCCGGAGCCCGGCGAAGATGCGGTGCTCGGCCCGGGCGTCCAGCGCGCTGGTGGGCTCGTCGAGGACGAGCACCCCGGGCCGGTAGAAGGCCCGCGCGATCGCGAGCCGCTGCCACTGTCCTCCGGACAGCTCGACCCCGCCGAACCACTCCCGGGCGAGCAGCGTTCCCCAGCCGCTGCGCAGCCCGTCCACGACCTCGCCCGCGCCGGACCGCTCGGCGGCCCGCAGCAGCGCGTCGTGCCCGCCCTTCGGCTGACCCAGGGTCACGTTCTCCTCGGCGGTCAGCGGCCAGTGCGCGAAGACCTGCGGGACGACCGCCGTGTGCCGCCACATGGCGTACGCGTCGAGCTCCCGGACGTCCCGCGCGTCCCAGGTCACCGTGCCGCCGGTCGGCAGGTACAGGCCGGTGAGCAGCCGGGAGAGGGTCGTCTTGCCGGAGCCGTTCTCGCCGACGAGGGCGACGATCTCGCCGGCCCGCACCTCCAGGGTGACGTCGGTGAGGGCGGCCCGGTCGGCGTCCGGGTAGGTGTAGCAGAGCCGTTCGGCGCGGACGGTCTTCGGCGGGCCGGGGACGATCGTGCCCCGGTCCAGGCGGTGGCCGCCCGCCTCGGCGATGAAGTCGGCCCAGTCGTCGACGTACAGCCCGGTGCGGAAGATCCGGGTGCCGTAGCCGACGATCCCGTACAGGTTGTTGCCGACGGTCTGGAGGGCGAAGACGGCGGTGCCGGCCGAGGCGAGCGTCATGCGCCCGGAGGCGAGCAGCAGCACCAGCGCGCCCCACATCACGGCCGAGGCGGCGCCGCCTGCCACCGAACCGGCCATCGCCCAGCGCGAACCGCGGTGGATGGACCGGTCGGTGACGGCGTCCACGCGGGCGCCGATCTCCCGGTAGCGGCCGAGGAGGAAGCCGAACATGGTGCCGGAGCGGAGCTGGTCGGCGATCTGCCGGTCGGCGATGTACCAGCGCAGGTGGCCCAGGGTGCGCCGCTCGGCGGAGACGGCCCGGCTGCTCTCCCACTGGAGGTGCGCGCCCTTCATCCGGGCCAGCGCCTGGGGGAGCACGGCGAGCACGAGGAGCGGCAGCAGCACGGGGTGGAGGACGGCGACGACGCCGGCGGCGGCGATGATCGAGGCGAGGCAGGACATCAGCATCTGCGACTCGGTGATGAGGTCCTTGGCGACGTCGGCGCCCCGGTCGGCGTGGTCCCACTTGTCGTTGAAGCCGGGGTGGTCGTACGCGGTGAGCTCGGCGTTCGCCGCCGCGTGCAGCATCTCCAGCTCGGCCTCGCGGGAGATGCGGGGGGAGAGGCGCGAGGAGACGTCGGAGATCACGATGCCGAGGACGGCCCGCAGGCCCACGGCGGCGGCGATGAGGGCGATGGCGGGGAGGGCCTGGACGAGCCGGTCGCGGATGTCGCCGGGGGCGACGAGCGAGGTGAGGGTGGCTCCGGTGGCGACGAGGCCGGTGGCCTCCAGGGCGGCGGAGAGGGCCTGGCAGGAGAGGAGCAGCGTGACGGCCCTGCGGTCCACCCGCCAGCCGAGCGCGAGCCCCCGGCGGACGAGCTGCGGCAGGCGGCGGGCCATCACCCAGGGAGAGGTGGGTCTGCCTTCGAGGGCGGCGAGCTTGCCCTGCTGGTAGCGGTACTCCTCGGCGGGCGGCCGGGTCCGGTCCCGGGGCGGTGCCGGGTCCGGCGCCGCGCTGTCGGTGGTGGTCTGCTCCGAGGCCATGGTGGTGGGTTCCCCCGTCCGGGTGACGACACGGAAGGGGAGGAGCTACCCAGCCGTGTCCCGGGCGCACCGCCCGGCGGACGGTTCACCCGCCGGAGTGAGCCGTTTCCGGCCAGACACCAGAGGCCAGACGCCAGACGCCAGACGCCAGGTGCCAGACGCCAGACGCCTGGTGTGCGGTGCCGGTCGCCCGGTGCCCGGTCCCGGTCAGGGGCGGGTGGCGCGCTCCAGGGCCAGGAGGGCGGAGACGTACCGGCGGCCCGTGGCCCGGTCCATGCCGATCTCGCACATCCGGTTGGCGGAGAGGTGCGCGTCGAAGGGGCGGGCGGTGACCTCGGCGGCCTCGCGGGCGGTGGCCGAGGCGGTCAGTTCGGGGTGGAGCATGCCCCGGTCCCCGGCGAAGGCGCAGCATCCGGCGTCCACCGGGACGACGACCTCCTCGGCGCAGAACCCGGCGATCTCGGTGAGCTTGTCCGCGTCGCCGAGGTGCCGCATCGAGCAGGTGGGGTGCACGACCGCGGAGTCCACCCGGCGGCGGGCGTCGAGCCGGGGGAGGAGTTCGTCGGCGGCCCACACCAGGGAGTCCACCACGGTCAGTTCGGCGTGCAGCGCGCGGTTGTCGTCGGTGAGGTACGGGACGACCTCGTGGGCGATGCCGAGGGTGCACGAGGAGGCGTCCACCACCAGGGGGAGCCGGCCGCCGGCGGTCCAGCCCCAGGCGGCCTCGACGATCCGGTTGGCCATCACCCGGTTGCCCTGCTCGTACCCCTTGGAGTGCCAGATGGTGGCGCAGCAGGTGCCGGCCGCGTCGTCGGGGATCCACACGGGGCGGCCGGCCCGGGCGGAGACGGCGACGACGGCCTCGGGCAGCGAGGGGCCCGCGACCCCGTCGGGGTTGCCGAAGATGCGGTTGACGCAGGCCGGGTAGTAGACGGCGGTGGCGGCCGGGCGGTGGGTGCGGGGCAGCCGGTGCCGGGCCGCGCCGGGGATCTCGGGCAGCCACTCCGGTACGAGGTCGGGCCGGACGGCCTTGCGGGCGAGGCCGGTCACCCGCGCCAGGAAGCCGTCGCCCATCCGGTCGGCGGCGCCGACGGCGAGCCGGGCGGCGCTCTCCACGGCGCGGAAGTGCCGGGCCGCGAGGGCGGCGACCCGTTCCTCGCGCGGGGAGTGCCGCTCGTGCCGGAGCTCCTTCATCAGCGCGCCGGTGTCGATGCCGACGGGGCAGGCCAGTTTGCAGGTCGAGTCGCCGGCGCAGGTGTCGACGGCGTCGTAGCCGTACGCCTCCAGGAGCCGCTGCTCGACGGGGGAGCCGTCGGCCTGCCGCAGCATCTCCCGGCGCAGCACGATCCGCTGGCGCGGAGTGGTCGTCAGGTCGTGGCTGGGGCAGGTCGGCTCGCAGAAGCCGCACTCGATGCACGGATCGGCGATCCGCTCGACCGTCGGGATGGTCTTGAGGCCGCGCAGATGGGCCTGGGGGTCCCGGTCGAGGACGATCCGGGGGGCCAGGACCCCGTCCGGGTCGATGAGCTCCTTGGTCCGCCACATCAGCTCGGTCGCCTTCGGGCCCCACTCCAGCTCCAGGAAGGGGGCGATGTTGCGGCCGGTGGCGTGCTCGGCCTTCAGGGAGCCGTCGAAGCGCTCGACGGTGAGCTTGCAGAAGTCGTCCATGAAGGAGGCGTACCGCTCGACGTCGGCGGGGTCGCCGGCGTCGAAGGCGAGCAGGAAGTGCAGGTTTCCGTGGGCGGCGTGGCCGGCGACGGCCGCGTCGAAGCCGTGCCGTCCCTGGAGGTCGAGCAGCTCCGCGCAGGCGTCGGCGAGCCGGGACGGGGGCACCGCGAAGTCCTCGGTGATCAGGGTCGTACCGGACGGGCGGGAGCCGCCGACGGCCGTCACGAACGCCTTGCGGGCCTTCCAGTAGCCGCCGATGACGGCCGGGTCACGGGTGAAGGCGTTGTCGACGGAGGGCACAGGGGCCACCAGGTCGAGCCCGGCCAGGACCTCGCCGGCGGCCCGCTCGTACGCGGCCAGGGCCGGCTCGTCCGGCGCCCGGAACTCGACGAGCAGCGCCGTGGTGTCCTTGGGCAGCTCCGCCCAGTCGGCCGGGACCCCCGGCACGCGCACCGAGGCCCGCAGGGTGTTGCCGTCCATCAGCTCGACGGCGAGCGCCCCCGCCGCGTTGAAGCGGGGCACGGCCGCCGCGGCGGCGGGCAGGGTGGGGAAGAAGAGCAGCGCGGTGGAGACCAGCCGGTCGAGCGGGAGGGTGTCGAAGACGACCTCGGAGAGGAAGCCGAAGGTGCCCTCGGAGCCGACCATCAGACCGCGCAGGATCTGCACCGGGGTGGCGCCGTCGAGGAAGGCGTCGAGCCGGTAGCCGTTGGTGTTCTTGATCTCGTACTTGGCGCGGATCCGGGCCGTGAGCTCCGCGTCGGCCTCGATCTCGGCCTTCAGCGCGAGCAGCCCCGCGCAGAGCCGGGGCTCGGCGCGGGCCAGCTCCTCGTCGGCGGCGGGGTCGGCGGTGTCGACGACCGTGCCGCTCGGGAGGACGAAGGTGAGCGAGGAGACCGTCCGGTACGAGTTCCGGGTGGTGCCGGCGGTCATCCCGGAGGCGTTGTTGGCGACGACGCCGCCGATGGTGCAGGCGATCGCGCTGGCCGGGTCGGGGCCGAGCACCCGCCCGTAGGGGGCGAGGGCGGCGTTGGCGCGGACCACGGTGGTGCCGGGGCGGATCCGGGCCCGGGCACCGCCGTCCAGGACCTCCACGCCCACCCAGTGGCGGCGGACGTCGACGAGGATGTCCTCGCCCTGCGCCTGCCCGTTGAGGCTGGTGCCGGCGGCCCGGAAGACCACTTCGCGGCCCTTGCCGTGGGCGTAGGACAGCACGGCGGAGATGTCGTCGACGTCCTCGGCGACGACGACCACCTGCGGCAGGAACCGGTACGGGCTGGCGTCGGAGGCGTACCGCACCAGGTCGGAGACGCCCGAGAGCACCTTCTCCGGCCCGAGCAGCGCCGCCAGGTCCTCGCGCAGCCGCCGCGGGGTGCCCTTGGCCTGAAGGTCCGGGACCCGGTCGGGAGCCGGGGTCCGCTTCCGGCGCGGGCCCAGGGCCCGCGGGTTCGGTTCCAGCAGCGGCATGGCACGGCTCCCCTCGGCGCGGGCGCCGCGGGTGTCAGCGGCCGCCGTCCGGGACGGGCCCGGCCAGGGCGGTCAGCAGACCCCCGAGCACCTCGCGCTGGTCGACGGTCAATGGAGCCAGGATGTCCTCTGCGGCGGCCCGGCGCGCGCTGCGCAGCTCCCGCAGCGTGGCGCGCCCCTCGTCGGTGAGCTCGATCCGGATCACCCGCCGGTTGGCCGGATCGGGCACCCGGCGGACCCGTCCGGCCGCCTCCAGGCCGTCGACGAGGCTGGTCACGGCGCGGGGCACCACTTCGAGACGGGCCGCGAGATCGGCCATCCGGGGCGGGGCGTCGCCGTAGTGGGCGACCACGCGCAGCAGCCGCGACTGGGCTGGGGTGATCCCGACCGGCTCCAGGTGGCGCTTCTGGATGCGGTGGAGCCGGCGGGTGAGCCGGAGCAGCTGCTCGGCGAGGAGCCCGTCGGGGTCGGGGGTGCTCACGGCGGGGGAGTTCATGGGGGAACATTATCAGGACCATGCTCATTGTGAACATAGGTAAGAGTGAGCTACAGTCCGATGTGCACGCTCATGTCCCATCACCCTCGAAGGAGCCCATGCGCCCCCACGACGAGTCCACCTGGACACCCCCGCCGCGCGACCCCGCGCAGCCGAAGGAGCCCGCCCAGCTGCGCCGCATCCTCGGCCTCTTCCGCCCCTACCGCGCCCGCCTCGCGCTCGTCGGCCTGCTGGTCGGCGCCGCCTCGCTGGTCTCGGTCGCCACCCCGTTCCTCCTCAAGGAGATCCTCGACACCGCGATCCCCCAGGGGCGCACCGGGCTGCTCAGTCTGCTCGCCCTCGGCATGATCGTCACCGCCGTCCTCACCGGCGTCTTCGGGGTGCTCCAGACCCTGATCTCCACCACGGTCGGCCAGCGCGTCATGCACGACCTGCGCACCGCCGTCTACGGCCGGCTCCAGCGGATGCCGCTGGCCTTCTTCACCCGGACCAGAACCGGCGAGGTCCAGTCCCGGATCGCCAACGACATCGGCGGCATGCAGGCCACCGTGACCTCCACGGCGACCTCCCTGGTCTCCAACCTCACCGCCGTCGTCGCGACCGTCGTCGCCATGCTCGCCCTCGACTGGCGGCTCACCCTCTTCTCCCTGCTCCTGCTCCCCGTCTTCGTCTGGATCAGCCGGCGGGTCGGCGACGAGCGGAAGCGGATCACCACCCGGCGGCAGAAGCAGATGGCCGCCATGGCGGCGACCGTGACCGAGTCCCTCTCCGTCAGCGGCATCCTGCTCGGCCGCACCATGGGCCGCGCCGACTCGCTGACCGAGTCCTTCGCCCGGGAGTCCGAGCGCCTCGTCGACCTCGAAGTGCGCTCCTCCATGGCCGGACGCTGGCGGATGTCCGTCATCGGCATCGTCATGGCCGCCATGCCGGCCCTGCTCTACTGGGCGGCCGGTTTCGCCGCGCAGGCCGGCGGCGCCGCGATCTCGCTCGGCACCCTGGTCGCCTTCGTCTCGCTCCAGCAGGGGCTCTTCCGGCCCACCGTGAGCCTGCTCTCCACCGGCGTCCAGATCCAGACCTCGCTCGCGCTCTTCCAGCGCATCTTCGAGTACCTCGACCTCCCGGTGGACATCACCGAGCCCGACGAGCCCGTCCGGATCGGCCCCGTGCGCGGCGAGATCGCCTTCGAGAAGGTCCGCTTCCACTACGACCCCGAGCGCGCGGACCGCCCCACCCTCGACTCCATCGACCTGACGGTGCCCGCCGGCGGCAGCCTCGCCGTCGTCGGCCCCACCGGCTCCGGCAAGTCGACGCTGAGCTACCTCGTGCCCCGGCTGTACGACGTGACCGAGGGGCGGGTCACCCTGGACGGCGTCGACGTGCGCGACCTCGGCTTCGACGCCCTCGCGGACGCGATCGGCGTCGTGTCCCAGGAGACGTACCTCTTCCACGCCTCCGTCGCCGACAACCTGCGCTTCGCCAAGCCGGACGCCACCGACGAGGAGATCGAGGCCGCCGCCAGAACCGCCCAGATCCACGACCACATCGCCTCGCTGCCCGACGGGTACGACACCCTGGTCGGCGAGCGCGGCTACCGCTTCTCCGGCGGCGAGAAGCAGCGCCTGGCCATCGCCCGCACCATCCTGCGCGACCCGCCGGTGCTCATCCTCGACGAGGCGACCAGCGCCCTCGACACCCGCACCGAACACGCGGTCCAGCAGGCCATCGACGCCCTCTCCGCCGGCCGCACCACGATCACCATCGCCCACCGCCTCTCCACCGTCCGCGACGCCGACCGGATCGTCGTCCTGGAGGCCGGCCGGATCGAGGAGAGCGGCAGCCACGCGGAACTCATGGCCGCGGACGGCAAGTACGCCGCCCTGGTCCGCCGCGACGAACAGGCGAACGTGGGAGCGGTTGTTCCCACGAACGTGTGATCGTCCCGGGATTCATTGCCCAACTCCCGTACGGCGTCGGATGATTACGGTGCGCAAGCGACGGGCTGCAGACCGCGACTGCGCTGTCCCACGAAACACCTGTACGAGGAGAAGCACCACCATGAACGTCATCACCGATCTGCTCGCCGGCGTCCTCCACTTCCTGGGCTGGCTCGTCTGACGCTCGCAGTTCACGGCGCCGCCGGTTCCCCGTCCCAGGGGACCGGCGGCGCCGCCGTTTGGCGGGGGGATATCGACCGATTTATGAGGTATCGCGAGGGCGTCCGGCTCGTTGGGCAGCGCATGAAGCAGCTCAGACGACGGCGCTGGATCTGGTCTCCCATCACTTCCTGGCAGGCCAGACGGCTGGCCCGGGTGACGGGGGCGCCCTTCGACGACGCCTGGGTCGAGATCAGGCTGACCACGCATCCGGACGAGCGGCACTTCGCCCTCGCCCACGACGTGCTCACCCAGGTCCTCCTCGCGCGGAGCGCCGTCTGCCTGGAGGACGGGCCGAGGTACGCACCGGGCGCGGGGTCGCGATGGGCGCCGGACGCGGGGGCGCGGGGGGCGCCGGACGTCGGATCGCGGTGGGCGCCGCAGAGCGAGTGGCGGCCCCGGGACGGTTCGCTCAGACCGTGACCGGTTCGCCCGCCCGCTCCTCCTCGCGGCCCAGGAGGCGGCGCAGCTCGTTCACCGCGGCCCGCCCGGCGCGGTTGGCGCCGATCGTCGAGGCCGACGGGCCGTAACCCACCAGGTGGACACGCTCGTCCAGGAGCGCGCGGGTCCCCTCCATCCGGATCCCGCCGCCCGGCCCCCGCAGCCGCAGCGGGGCCAGATGGTCGATGGCCGGCCGGAAGCCGGTCGCCCACAGGATCACGTCCGCCTCCACCGTGCGGCCGTCCGCCCACGCGGCCCCGGTCGGCGTGATCCGTTCGAACATCGGCTGCCGGTCCAGGACGCCGTCGGCGAGCCCGGCGCGGAGGGCGTCGTTCAGCGGCAGCCCGGTCACCGAGACCACGCTGCGCGGCGGCAGCCCCTGCCGTACCCGCTCCTCGACCAGGGCGACGGCAGCGCGGCCCTCGGCCTCGCCGAAGGGGCCCTCGCGGAAGACCGGCTCGCGCCGGGTCACCCACGTCGTCGCGGCGGCGTGGCCGGCGATCTCCAGCAGGTGCTGGGTGGCTGACGCGCCGCCGCCCACCACGATCACCCGCTTCCCGGCGAACGCCTCGGGACCCGGGTACCGAGCGGTGTGCAGCTGGACGCCCCGGAAGGTCTCCTGGCCGGGATAGCGCGGCCAGAACGGCCGGTCCCAGGTGCCGGTGGCGTTGATCAGCGCCCGGGTCGCGTACACCCCCTCCGAGGTCTCCACCCGCAGCCGCCCGCCCTCGCCCTCCCGGACGGCGCTCACGTCCACGGGCCGGTGCACGCGCAGTCCGAAGGTCTCCTCGTACGCGTCGAAGTAGGCGCCGATCACCTCGGAGGAGGGGCGGGAGGGGTCCGCCCCGGTCAGTTCCATGCCCGGCAGCGCGTGCATCCCGTGCACCTTGCCGTAGGTCAGCGAAGGCCAGCGGAACTGCCAGGCGCCGCCCGGGCGCGGCGCGTGGTCGAGGACGACGAAGTCCCGGTCCGGCTCCAGACCGACGCGCCGCAGGTGGAAGGCGGCGGAGAGCCCCGCCTGCCCGGCTCCGACCACGACGACGTCCACCGCCCGGACCGCGCCGCCGCCCACTGCTTCGACCACAGAATCGTTCACGTTTCTACCAACCGGGACGGGGGCCGGGTTCTTCCCGGGGGTGGGCCGGTCTTCGCAGCATGCCGATGTGACCGCGCGTGGTGAGCAGTGCTGTGCGCAACATGGTGCGAACGTCGCCACCCGCGGCCGACACGGTCAACGGTGTCTCGGAGCGTGGACGGGCGATACCGCGCCTCGGACGGCAGGATGACCCCATGTCACATGCGTTCACCTCCCGCGTCCTCAGCCTCACCACCGGCAGCCGCGAGACCGTCACCGACCTCACCAAGGTCTGCGAGGACTTCCTGGCGGAGGCGGCCACGGGCCGCGACGGCCTCCTCAACCTCTTCGTCCCCCACGCCACCGCCGGCCTCGCCGTCCTGGAGACCGGAGCGGGCAGCGACAGCGACCTCCTCTCCACCCTCCACCACCTGCTCCCCGCCGACGACCGCTGGCAGCACCGCCACGGCTCCCCCGGCCACGGCCGCGATCACGTCCTCCCCGCCTTCCTCCCACCCCACGCCACCCTCCCCGTCCTCGCCGGCCGCCTCTCCCTGGGCACCTGGCAGTCGGTCTGCCTGGTCGACACCAACGTCGACAACCCGGAGCGACAGGTGCGACTGAGCTTCCTGGCCTGACCGAGCCGACCGCCGGCGCGCAGGGGCTGCGTCGATCGACGTGAAGGGGGAGGGCGACAATGCGCCATCGGGGTACGGGAGTTGCCGGAGTGTTGCGCTACGTTGATGGGGTGACCGACATCGAATCGCGCATCGACACGTCCCGGCCGCACACCGCCCGGATATGGAACTACTGGACGGGCGGCAAGGACAACTACCCGGTCGACCGGGAGGCCGGAGACCGGATCCGGGAGCTGCATCCGGGGATCGGGGCGTACGCGAAGGCGGACCGGCTGTTCCTGGGGCGGGCTGTGCGGTACCTGGCCGAGCAGGAGGGCATCCGGCAGTTTCTGGACATCGGCACCGGCCTGCCGAGCGCCGACAACACCCACGAGGTCGCCCAGCGCGTCGCCTCCGACGCGCGGGTCGTGTACGTGGACAACGACCCCCTCGTGCTGGCGCACGCCCGCGCGCTGCTCGTGGGGACGCCCGAGGGGCGGACGGACTACCTGGACGCGGACCTGCGGGACGTCGACACGATCCTCGCCGCCGCCTCGAAGACGCTCGACCTCTCGCAGCCGGTCGCGCTGATGCTGCTCGGCGTCGTCATCTTCGTCGAGGACGACGAGGAGTCGTACGCGATCGTCCGCCGCCTCATGGACGCGCTCGCACCCGGCAGCCACCTCGTCCTCTCCCACACGGTCACGCACCCCGACATGCCGGACGTCGACGCGGCGGTCGCCTTCTGGAACGAGCACGGCACCCCGAAGCTCACCCAGCGCACCCCCGCCGCCGTCGCCCGCTACTTCGACGGCCTGGAACTGCTGGAGCCCGGCGTGGTCTCGTGCTCGGCATGGCGGCCGGAGGACCCGGCGGACGACGTCGCGATGTACGGAGGCGTCGGCCGCAAGTGACGGCGGGCGACCGGTGGCGGGTCGGGAGGCGGCGGGCCCCGGCGGAGTGACCCGAGGTCACTCGACCGTCACTTCGCCGTAGTGGCGGTGGAAGAGGGTGAGGACGTCGAAGGCGAGCGTCTTGCCGCGCAGGTCCTCGCGATCCGTGTGCACGGTCGCGTGCCGCAGGTCGGTGATGTCGACGGCGGTCACGTTGACCGCCGGGTCGTCGAAGCTGAAGGTCACCTTGCCGGGTTCCAGGTCGGCGTCGTTGAGGATCTCCACCGAGACGCTGCTGCCCGCCGCCGTCGCCCTGGCCCGCGGCAGCGGCAGGGGCATGTCCCAGGTCTCGATGAAGACCTCGCCGGAGAGCGGCCGCCCGAGCTTGTTGCACTCGACGAAGACGTAGTCCATGCTCACGACGTTGGGCGTGAGCCCGCTGCTGTAGCACTCCGAGGCCGAGAAGTCGGCGACGAGGGGCATCTCGTGATTGAGGAGCTGCGCCTCGGGGAAGTGCCCGCCGCCGGCCGACGAGTTGCTCGTGAACAGCTGACCCTTCCTGGTGCTGACCACCATGATGAGCCCGTGGCCGTCACTGACGCCGTTCCCGAAGGTGTTGCCGCTGCCCAGCGTGCTCGGGAAGACCTCCATGTCACCCTTGCCGAGCCCGCCGTCCTTGAAGCGCACGGCCTCGACCAGCAGGTCGGCCGCGGCGACGTAGTTCAGGGCCAGGACCTCGCTGTCGCTGTCCATGCCGATCGGTACGTGGAACGAGCCGCCCTTGTCCACGATCGGCTTCTGGTAGCCGGGGCGCGGCGCGAAGCCCTGCTCCCGTACGGGGGTGAGGTCGATCGGCTCCGGCGTGCCGAAGGTGCGTCCTCCGTCGCGAGAGGTGAGGAGCGCGGGCACGAGCCGGTCTTCTCTGAGGAGGTCCACCCGGGCGACGACCTCGTCGTCCATGATGCCGAAGGACACGCCCCCGACCGTGGGCTCCTCCACGACGACCTGCTCCGGCCCCGGCTCGGAACCCTCGAACCGCCGGAGGAAGATCCGTCCCGTGTCGCGGCACTTGTAGCCGAGGACGCCGAAGGGCGGCTCCTCGGACTGGACGAGCCCGATCGGCACCTGGCTGTAGGCGAAGAACGGGAAGTCGACGTTCCGCGCCTCGGTCTCGACGCGGCGCCCGTCGTGCCAGAGTTCGCCCTTGCCCTCGGGCCGGGACACCCAGGTCGCGCAGACCCGCCCGGTGTGCTTGTTCAGGCTGATGTGGTAGCGCCAGATCGGCCCCTCGGCGAGGGTGTGACGTCCCCGCTGGACTTCCGAGGCGGCGGGCTGCAGGTACTCGCTGAGGAGCAGGCGCTGCCCCTCCACCGTCGCGGCCCAGGTGAGGCGCCGCATGTCGTCACGCAGGACGAGCACCTGCGGGCCCTTGAAGTAGCGCGTGCTGTCCGTCGAGCGGGCGATCCGCCGTCCCCCGTGCACGTTGCCCTCGGGCAGCCAGTGGCGGGGGACGATCTCTCGCGGAAGGGGCTCGCCGTCGAAGAAGCGGTCGTCGAGGGCCTGGCTCGGCGACCTGCGCCAGTGCCCGTGTCGTTCCGTCAGCTCGTCCTGCTCCGCCCGGCTCACAAAGCGCATCGATTCCTCCACCAGCTCAGGCGGCCGAGGACCGTTTCCCCGGCCGGGCATCCTCGCGGCGAGCAGCCGGGATCATCGCTCGACCGCCCGCGCCGTAGGTCCGGCCAGTATTGGCGCCCGCCCTGGGATGCGGTGCTCAGCGTGACGACGGCATGGCGCGGAGTACCTCTCCTGGGCTGAAGGGGCGGCCGGGCGCGTCTCCCCGTGAGGCCCTCCGCCGGCTCAGTCCACGTCCCAGGTGACCGGCAGGCGGTGGACGCCGTAGATGCTCATGTCCGTGCGCAGCGGCACCTCCTCGGGCGGTACGCCGAGGCGCAGGGTGGGGAACCGGTCGAGCAGCGCGGGGAGGGCGACGGTCAGTTCGACGCGGGCCAGTTGCTGGCCGAGGCACTGGTGGATGCCGTGGCCGAAGCCGAGGTGTCCGGTGGCCTTGCGGCGCAGGTCGAGGACGTCGGGGTCGGGGAAGCGCTCCGGGTCGCGGTTGGCCGCTTCGAGCGAGAGGGTGACGGACTCGCCCGCCCTGATCGTCCGCCCGGCCACGTCGGCGTCCTCCAGCGCGGTCTTCACGGTGGTGTGGGCGACGGTGAGGTACCGCATCAGCTCCTCCACGGCCTGCGGGGCGAGGTCCGGGTCGGCGCGCAGGGCCTCGGTCTGGTCGGGGTTGCGGAGCAGGGCGAACGTTCCGTGGGCGATCATGTTCGCGGTCGTGTCGAGCCCCGCGGCGAGCAGGAAGCCGCCGATGCCGACGAGTTCCTCCTCGGTCAGGTCGGAGTCCTGGGCGAGGTCGCCGAGCAGGTCGTCGGAGCGTACGGCGCGTTTGGCGGCCACCAGCCCGGCCATGTACTCCTGGAGCCCGGCCATCGCCCCGTACCGCTCCTCGGGCGTCACGTCCTGGGACATCAGGGTGTGGGCGTGGTGCTGGAAGCGCCCGCGGTCGGCGTAGGGCACGCCGAGCAGCTCGCAGATCATCAGCGCGGGGACGGGCCGCGCGAACGCCTCGACGAGGTCGGTCCCGGGCCCGCTCCGCTCCAGCGCGTCCAGGTGCTCGGCGGTGATCTCCCGCATCCGCTCGGTGAGTTCGCGCATGCGGCGCACGGTGAACTTCCCCGCGAGGATCCGCCGGAAGCGGGTGTGCTCGGGCGCGTCCATCCCGGTCATGTCGCCGACGGGCGCGGGCGGGAGCGGGCCCTCGGGTGCGCCGGGGAAGGGGTAGTGGATCAGCTCGAACCGGGAGCTGAACCGGGGGTCGCCCATGAGGGCGCGGACCGTCGAGTAGCCGGTGGCGAGCCACCCCACGTGCCCGTCGGGGTACGTCATCCGGGCCAGGGGCGCCGCGTCGCGCAGCTCCGCCAGACCGGCGGGCGGGTCGAAGGGGCAGCCCGCGGCGCGCTCGGTCGGCAGCGTGACGGGCTCGGTCGGGAGCGTGTCGGGCTCGGTCGAGGTGCGGGGGGTCGTCGGTTCGTGCTGCATGGGTCCTCCGGTCGAGAGAGCGAGTGCGGTGAACGCGTGTGCGGGCCGGCCGGGTCGGCCGGTGGTGCGGGCAGGGGCTGCCCGGCCCGGGGGTCAGGCGGCGCGGCGGAGTGCCGCGCGGTCGACCGGGGCCGAGGCGGTCGCCGTGACGGCGCGCAAGGGGCGGCGAAGGGGAGTGGGGGCGGGGGTCGCGGCTCGCGAGCGGTGGCGCGCGAAGACGAGCAGGCGCAGTACGGCGAAGCGTCCGACGCCGGCCAGTGCGGAGGCGGCCAGGTAGACGGTCTGCCGGAGCATCGCGTCGGGCGCCGCCGCCAGGTGCTCCAGGACGAACATCGCCAGACAGGTCACGACATACGCCGCCGCGGCCGAACCGGCGGACTGCGCGTGCTGGCGCCGTGTCGCGCGTCCGCCCGTGCCGAAGGTGAAGCGCGCGTGCAGTTCGGTGGAGAGGACCGTGGAGACCACGGTGACCAGGGCGTTGGCCAGCACCCAGGGGATCCAGGCGCCCAGCGCCGTCACGGCGAACCCGGCGGCCACCCCCACTCCGCCGCCGCAGAGCACGAAACGGGTGAAGGCGGTGGCGGTGCCGGGTGCCGCCTGCCGTCGGCTCCGCGCTGTCGGCATGGCCCGACCCCCCTCTCCATGGCGAGCGTCGCGAGGTGCGCATCCCTCGACTCGGACCACCGAGGAATGTGCCGCCAGTGGTGCCATGATGGCACATAGATGGCGCCAGTGTCTTCATGATTTGGCATCACGTGGCGCGTCAGGCCGAAATCGGCCCCTTGGGGTGGGGTCGAACCCGCGTGGAGCTGGGGTTTTCGTGTGGCATCGCAGTGGTGCCACTTTTGCGCCACGGCGCACGGGACGCGGGTCGACGCCTTTCCGCTCGCACGCGCGGCGGCCGCCCGGGCGGGAGGGTGAGGCGTGGGCGGCGTGGGTAGCACTGGGGGCGGGGCAGGCTCTGTCCGGGTGGGCCCGATCCGGCGTACGCGCGTTCGGTTAGGGTGACCTTGCCGGGTGGCTTCCGCTCGGTGGTGGAGGCGGGTTCGCGTGCCGGTACGGTGGGGCTCGGGGCACGCGACGGGCAGAGGCGGAGCGCAGGTGACAGGCGGAGACCGGGCTGGTGCCCTTCGTGGGGCCACGGTGGCGGGACGCGCGCGGCTACTGACCGGGACGAGGCGTCGTGGGTAAGATCGCGATGACGGCCGCGACTCTCTACGTGATCGTCCTGCTCAGGGCCGGAGGGACCTTCGCCGTCGGCTGGCTCGCCGGCGCCGGCGCCCGCCGCAGCAGGTTCGCCGAGCGGATCTCCTCCGCCAAGTTCCAGCGCGTCGAGACCGCGATCCAGCGGTGGGGCGCCCCCGTCGTGGCCGTCTCCTTCCTGACCGTCGGCTTCCAGACCGCCGCCAACTTCCTCGCCGGCACCATGCGCATGCCGCTGCCGCGCTACCTTCCCGCGCTGTTCGTGGGCGGAGCGGCCTGGGCCCTGATCTACGCCACCGTCGGGATCGGCGCGCTCGCCGCTCTGGGCGCGCTGTTCGCCCGGCACACGGCGCTGGGCGTGGCCGGGGTGGCCGTCCTCCTCCTCGGGGCGTGCGGGCTCGTGGCGTACCGCAGGCGACGCGCGGCGACGACCGCGCCGGACGCGGACGAACCCGGCCTGTCCTGACGACCGGTCCTGACAGCCTGTCCTGACGACCGGGCGCGTCCAGCGCGGTCCCCGCCGGGATCAGGAGACGCCGGCGTTCACCACGTGCAGGGCGGGAACCGGGCGGGGGGAACCCTCGGCGTCGATGGCGACGAAGGTGAGGAAGGCGGTCGCGACCTCCGTGGCCGGGCCGGAACTGTTCCAGCGCTCGGCGGTCACGCGGACGCCGACGGTCATCGAGGTCCGCCCGGCCCGTTCCAGACCCGCCTCCACGCTGAGCAGGTCCCCGGCCCGGACCGGGGCGAGGAAGGTCATCCGGTCGACCGACACGGTCACCGCCGGTCCGTCGGCGTGACGCCCGGCGGCGGCCGCGGCGGCGTCGTCGATCAGCTTCATCATGACGCCACCGTGGATGGTGCCGTACAGGTTGGTGTCGTGCTCGCTCATGATGTGGGCGAGCACCACCCGGGAGTCGTCCGGGGTCTTGGCGGGTCGGGGGGATGCGGAGACGGCACGATCGGCCACGTCAACTCTCCTTCGCGAGTCGCGGCGGTGCGGCACCGCGCGCACGGGTCGCCGGCGCGCGGACAGTGGGCAGGTCTTCGGACTCGCGGGCACGCCCTCCGGATCTCCACCCGGCGGACCCCTACTGGCCGTCGCTTCCCAGGTCCTCCCCGGACCCAGTGCGTATGACGGCGGTCGTTCCCGCTCACCGCTGCGGGGCAGTCCCGGATTCCCACCGGGTTCCCTCTTGCGACGCCGTCCGTCACGGGATCCCCATGCCGTTCGGGCCAGGGGGAGGACGGGGGCGAACCAGCTGCACCCGCCAGCGTACGCGCCGCCGCCGCCCGCGCGGACCCTCCCCCTGTCCCGCCCCGGCTACTCCGTGCGCAGCGCCGTGGCCGTACGGGTCCGGGCGGCCCGGGCGGCGGGGAGGAGGGCCCCCAGGGCGGCGATGAGCAGGCCGCCGAGGGCCAGCGGGAGGAGCTCGCCCGCGCCGTACACGTCGATGACGGAGGCGGGCAGACGCAGCCCCACGCCGTCGGCCATCGCCGGCAGGACCCGGCCGTGCAGCGCCACCCCGAGCGGTACGCCCAGGGCACCCGCGGCCGTCCCGGTCACGGCGACCGACGTGAGGACCATCGCCACGGTCTGCCGGGGGGTCATGCCGAGCGCCTTGTGCACGCCGATCTCCCGGAAGCGCTCCCGGGTGTCGAGCAGCACGCCGTTGAGGACGCCGAGCGCGGCGACGGCGACGAGGACCAGGGTCAGGAGCGCCGCCAGCACCCGGAGCGTCACGACCATGTCGCCGCCCGAGCGGAGCCCGCCGGTCCGAGCGGTGGCCCCCAGCGGCGCCAGACGCGCGTTCAGCGCCTCGACGTAGGCCGGTACGTCGGTGCCCGGGGCGACCGCGATGTGGTGACTGGTCGGCGTCGGGTCGGGGTGCGCGGGGGCGACGCTCGCGACGTCGGTGAAGACCTGCATGCCGTCGTTGCGCGGGTCGAGGACCTCGCCGACGATCCGTACCGTGACCGGCTCGGCCATCCCGCTCAGGGTGACGGTGTCGCCGACGCGGGTGCCGGTGGCGGTCAGGAACGGGGTCGGCACGACGGCCTCGCCGGGCGCGCCGAACCAGCGGCCCGACACCATCGTGTACCCGCCCCAGGACGCCTCGCCGGTGAAGGCGACCACCTCGACGAGGCCGGTCAGGCCGGACACCGTCGCCCGTACCGTCGTGGCGCTGTAGTACCGCCCGGTGCCGGGGGTCGCCGCGACCGCCGCGCCGACGGCCGCGGGATCGACCTTCGGCGGCGGCCCGGGGGCGGCCCCGGTGCCGGGAGGGCCGGGGGCCGGCCGGGGCTCGGGCACGGTGACGTCCGCCACGTCGTGGGTCTTGGCCTTCATCACCTCGCCGAGCGAGGCGCTCATCCCCACGGTGAACGTGACGGCGACGGCGCCGAACAGGACCGCCGTGCCCATGGCCAGCGCGCGGAGCGGCCGGGCGAAGGGGCGCATCAGGCCCAGGGCGACCGGCTGCGGCAGCGGCAGGCGCCCGGCCAGGCGGGCCGCCCGCCCCCCGCGCCCCGTCGGGGCGGCGCGTCCGACGGCGAGCGCGTCGACCGTGCGCAGCCGGCCCGCCCGCCGGGCGCTCGCCCACGCGGTCGCCGCCACCAGGCCGAGCACCCCGGTGACCACCGCCAGGTCGACCGAGGGCGCGACGGCCAGCGAGGAAGTGCCGTACACCTCCTCGGCCTCGGCCAGGACGGGCACCGCGAGCAGATGACCGGCGAGCACGCCGACGGCCGTGCCGACGGCGGCGGGCACCAGCGCCTGGCCGACGTACGCGCGGACGACCTGGGCCGGGGTGCAGCCGACGGCCTTCAGGACGCCGATCCGGCGCGTCCCCGTGCCGACCGCCGACGCGACGACGTGGCCGACGACGAGCACCGACATGACCAGGCCGAGCGCGCCGAACGCCATGAGGAACGGCACGTAGAGGGCGGTGTCGCGCTCGGCGTCCCCCGCGACGGTCAGCCACGACCGCTCGCCGGCGGCCGCCCCGGCCGGCAGCCCCGCCGTCACCGCCCTCCCGCCGGCGGCGACGGCCTCGGCGGTGCCCGCGTCCGCGAAGCGGTACAGCATCTGGAACCCCCCGCCGCCGGACGGGGCGAGCGCCGGCATCTGCTCCGGGACCACCCACGCGTCGGCGGTCCCGGTGACCGAGCGGGCCACTCCGACCACCGTCAGCGTCGTGTCGCCGGACCGCCCGGGGAACCCGACCTTCAGACCCAGGACCGGGAACAGCGGGGCGTCGGCGGAGAGCACGATCTCCCCGGGGCCCGCGGCCCACCGCCCGTCGAGCAGCGCCACCGCGTCCACCTCGCGGCCCGGATCGGGCCGCCCTGCCACGGTCACCGGCCACCCGGGACCGGACCCGTCGGCGCGGGGGGTGACCGTCGCCGTGCGGAACGGGCCCGCCGCCGCGCTCACCCCCGCCGCCTCCCCGGAGCCCGCCAGCCGCCCGGCGCTCACCGCCTCCGCGTCGAACTCCACGGACAGGTGCGCCCCGTTCTGCCGGGCGAAGGCGTCGCGGAAGGGGTCGCCGGAGACCACGATCAGGGAGCCGGCCAGGACGGAGGCGGCCACCGCCGTCATCGCGGCGAGCCCGATCAGGAGCGACTGCGTCCGCCGGCGCACCCCCGCGCGCACCACCCCGCCGAGCGCCCTCACCGAACCTCCCCGGCGGCGGACGGAAGGCTCCCGGCGGTGCCGGACGGCGAAGGGAGGCGCGCCGGGCCGTCCTCCGTGATCCGGCCGTCGGTGATCCGCACCGTGCGGTGCGCGCAGGACCGGGCAAGCGCCGGATCGTGGGTGACGACGACGAGGGTCCGCCCCTCGGCGTGGAGCGCGGCGAGCAGCGCGCCGACGTCCTCCCCGGCGGCCGAGTCCAGCGCACCGGTCGGCTCGTCGGCGAGGAGCACCGCCGGGCGGTTCATCAACGCCCGTGCGACGGCGACGCGTTGGCGCTCGCCACCGGAGAGGCGGTTGGGCAGGGCGCGGGCGTGCCGGTCGATGCCGAGGCGCTCCAGGAGTTCCGCGGCGCGCGCCTCGGCCGCGCGCCGCGCGGTGCCCGCGAGGCGTGCGGGCAGGACGACGTTCTCGGTGACGGTCAGATCGTCGAGCAGGTGGAAGAACTGGAAGACCATGCCGACCCCCGCGCGCCGGTGCAGCGCCGCCCCGGCCTCGCTCAGGCGGTCCACCCGCACCCCGTCGACGGTGACGGTCCCCGCGTCGGGCCGGTCCAGGCCGGCGATGAGGTGGAGGAGCGTCGACTTGCCGCTGCCGGAGGGGCCGAGCACCGCGACGGCCTCGCCGGGCATCACGGTCAGCGACACGTCGTGCAGGGCGGGCGGCCCGTCGTCGTAGCGGCGGGTCACCCCGCGCAGTTCGATCACCGGTGCGGTCACGGATGGGCTCCTCGGGTACGGGGGAGGGGGCGGGTACGGGGGAGGGGTGGCCTCCGCCCGGGACTGCGGCGGCGGAGGCCACCGGAGTCGGGTACGGGGGAGGGGACGCCTCCGCCCGCCGCTCCGGCGGTGGCGGAGGCCGCCGGGGACGGCAGGGCGCCCCGGTCGCCCGAACGCTAGGACCCGGCCCGCCCGGCCCGCGTCGGCCGCCCGGACCCCTTTCCGTACCGCGCCGGCATGACTCCCCGGGACGTCATCCCCGAGAGGTAGGCGAGCGGTGTACGCGCGCCGCCGGAACCCCTTCCGGCGGCGGATCCCCCCGGTGCGGGCGACGGCGACAATGAGCCGGTGATGAACGTGCGTACGACCGCGGCCCGGCTGCGGGGCCTGGCTCGCGACGCGGTCCGTGACGCGGTCCGCGACGTGACGGTCCCGACCGGCCCGCCC
Organism: Streptomyces sp. NPDC085460; assembly: GCF_044541975.1. Classification (NCBI taxonomy): domain Bacteria; kingdom Bacillati; phylum Actinomycetota; class Actinomycetes; order Kitasatosporales; family Streptomycetaceae; genus Streptomyces; species Streptomyces sp. NPDC085460. Next base: position 395,416 of record NZ_JBITTO010000004.1, on the reverse strand, counting down.
CCGCGGCTCAGCCGGCGCGCCCGGCACGCCGACCTCGTCCTGGCGCTGTTCTTCGGCGTCGTCACCGTCCACTACGGCATCGACAACATCGGCGTCGTCGTGATCCGCGAGAGCCCGCCCGGCGTCGTGCACGTCCTGGCCCGGCCGTCCGGGTTCGCCGGAGGCGCCTGGATGGTCTCGCTCGCGGTCGTCGCCTCCGGCGCCCTCGCCTTCCGCCGCCGCCTGCCGCTCGCCGTGCTGTGCGTCGTGACGGCGGCGACCCTGGCGACCCCGCAGAGCGTCCTGAGGCTGACCTTCTACGCGTACGTCCTCGCCGTCTACAGCGCCGCCGTGTACAGCCCGTACCGGGCGGCGACCCTGGTGGCGCTGCCGGTCTCGGTCGTCCTCGTCGGCACGTCGGGAAACGCGGTCACGCCGATCGTCCCCAACGAGTACATCGCCCTGCTCATCCTGGTCCCGATGGCCATGGCCGCCGTCGGCGTGCGCACCTGGAAGCTCCGCACCGACGAGAGCCGCACCCGGATCTCCGCCCTCGAACGCGAACAGGCCGAGGCGCTGCGCAGGGCCGTCGCGCACGAGCGCGCCAGGATCGCCCGGGAACTCCACGACGTCGTCACCCACAACGTCAGCGTCATGATCATCCAGGCGGGCGCGGCCCGCACCGTCATGAAGACCTCGCCCGAGCAGGCCGGAGAGGCGCTGCTCGCCGTCGAGGCGAGCGGCCGCTCGGCCATGACCGAACTCCGGCACGTCATGGGGCTGCTCACCATGGCCGGTGAGGGCGAGGGGCGGGACGCGGAGGCGGAGCCGGACGGCGCGCCGGAGGAGGACCTGGCTCCCCAGCCGGGCCTCGGGCAACTGGAGGCGCTCGTCGGACGGGTGCGGGACGCGGGACTGCCGGTGGCGCTGACCGTGACCGGCGCGCCCCGCGAACTCCCTTCCGGCATCGGGCTCGCCGCCTACCGGGTGGTGCAGGAGGCGCTGACGAACGCGGTGAAGCACGCGGCCGGCGCCACGGCCGCCGTCACCGTCGCGTACGGTCCGGAGCTGCTGCGGGTGGAGGTCACCGACACCGGCGGCCGTCCCGGGCCCGGCGCGGCCGGCGGCAACGGCCGGGGCCTGATCGGGCTGCGCGAGCGACTCGCCGTCTACGGCGGCACGCTGGCCGCCGGCGCCCGTCCGGCGGGCGGCTACCGTGTGGAGGCCCTGATCCCCCTGGAGGCACCGTGACCGAGCCGCCGCCGCGCGTGGTCCTCGCCGACGACCAGACCCTGGTCCGCACCGGATTCCGGATGATCCTCGGCGCCGACGGCATCGACGTCGTCGCCGAGGCGACCAACGGCGTCGAAGCGGTCGAGGCGGTCCGCCGCACCCGTCCCGACGTGGTCCTGATGGACATCCGGATGCCGGAGATGGACGGCCTGGAGGCCACCCGCAGGATCCTGTCCGGGGGCCCGGACGAACCCCGCGTCGTCATGCTGACCACCTTCGACCTCGACCGGTACGTCTACGCGGCGCTGACCGCCGGGGCCAGCGGCTTCCTGCTCAAGGACGTCACCCCCGAGCACCTGGCCTCCGCCGTCCGCACGGTCCGCACCGGCGACGCCCTCCTCGCGCCCGCCATCACCCGCCGGCTCGTGCGGCGGTTCACCCGGCGCGGCGACGAGACCGTCGCCCTCCACCGCGACCTCGCCGCGCTCACCCCGCGCGAGCTGGAGGTCCTGGGACTGCTGGCGCGCGGGCTGAGCAACGCCGAACTCGCCGCCCGTCTGCACCTGGCCGAGGCGACCGTGAAGACCCATGTCGCCCGCGTCCTCGGCAAGCTCGGCCTGCGCGACCGCGCCCAGGCCGTCATCGTCGCGTACGAGACGGGGCTGGTCAGCGCGGGGGAGGGGGCGGCGGACGAGGACTCGTGAGGCGTGTCTCATCGGCAGGCGCCCCCCTTGCTATGCAACCAGTTGCATAGCAGGATCGGGGTATGGCGCTCGAACACGCGATCCTCGTCTCCCTGCTGGAGAAGCCGGGGTCCGGATACGAACTGGCCCGGCGGTTCGAGCGGTCCATCGGCTACTTCTGGACCGCCACCCACCAGCAGATCTACCGCGTCCTCAAGCGCATGGAGAACGACGGCTGGGTCGCCGCCCGCGAAGTGCCCCAGCAGGGGCGGCCGGACAAGAAGGAGTACTCCGTCGCCGACCTCGGGCACGCGGCGCTCAGCTCCTGGCTGCACGAGCCGATCGAACCCGAGAGCGTCCGGCACGACCTCGCCGTCAAGATCCGCGGCGCGGCCTTCGACGACCCCGCCGGCCTCGTCCGCGAGGTCGAGCGGCACCGGCAGGCGCACACCGACCGCCTCACCCACTACCTCGCGGGCGAGGCACGGGACTTCCCGCCGGACTGCGAGCCCGCCACGCCCCAGGGCGCCGAGCCCGCCGAGCGCCCGGACACGGGCCGCGCCGTGCCCCCGGACGCCGGCCGTGCCACGCCCCCGGACGCTCCCGCCACGCCCCCCGACCCCGAGCGCGAGCTCCAGCACGTCGTGCTGCGGGGCGGCATCGCGTACGAACGCATGATGATCGCCTGGCTCGACGACGTCCTCGCCACCCTGCACCGGTTCTGAGCCCACCTCCGGGCCCTCGCTCCTCATCCACCCCTCCACCCCTCCTTCCCTCAAGGCGGAACCCATGGCCGACGCGCTGCTGTTCAACCCCCGCACCTACGACCCCGCGCACTTCGACCCCGAGACCCGCAGGCTGCTGCGCGCCACCGTCGACTGGTTCGAGGAGCGCGGCAAGCGCCGGATCATCGAGGACTACCGCTCCCGCGCCTGGCTCGGCGACTTCCTCGACTTCGCCGCGAAGGAAGGGCTCTTCGCCACCTTCCTGACCCCCGCCGGCGAGGCCGGCGACAACACCGACAACCCCGCCAAGCGCTGGGACACCGCCCGCATCGCCGCCCTCAACGAGATCCTCGGCTTCTACGGGCTCGACTACTGGTACGCCTGGCAGGTCACCATCCTCGGCCTCGGCCCGGTCTGGCAGAGCGACAACGCCGCCGCCCGCGCCCGCGCCGCCGAACTCCTCGATCAGGGCGAGGTGTTCGCCTTCGGCCTCTCCGAGAAGACGCACGGCGCCGACATCTACTCCACCGACATGCTGCTCACGCCGGACGGCGAGGGCGGCTTCCGCGCCACCGGTTCCAAGTACTACATCGGCAACGGCAACAAGGCGGGCCTCGTCTCCGTCTTCGGCCGCCGCACCGACGTCGAGGGCCCCGACGGCTACGTCTTCTTCGCCGCCGACAGCCGCCACCCCGCCTACCACCTGGTCAAGAACGTCGTCGACTCCTCCAAGTTCGTCAGCGAGTTCCGCCTGGAGGGCTACCCGGTCGCCGCCGAGGACGTCCTGCACACCGGCCGCGCCGCCTTCGACGCCGCCCTCAACACCGTCAACGTCGGCAAGTTCAACCTCTGCACCGCCTCCATCGGCATCTGCGAGCACGCGATGTACGAGGCCGTCACCCACGCGCAGAACCGGATCCTCTACGGCCGCCCCGTCACCGCCTTCCCGCACGTGCGGCGCGAACTCACCGACGCCTACGTCCGGCTGGCCGGCATGAAGCTCTTCAGCGACCGCGCCGTCGACTACTTCCGCACCGCCGGGCCCGACGACCGCCGCTACCTCCTCTTCAACCCGATGACGAAGATGAAGGTGACCACCGAGGGCGAGAAGGTCATCGACCTCATGTGGGACGTCATCGCCGCGAAGGGCTTCGAGAAGGACAACTACTTCGCCCAGGCGGCCGTCGAGATCCGCGGCCTGCCCAAGCTGGAGGGCACGGTCCACGTCAACCTCGCCCTGATCCTCAAGTTCATGGGCAACCACCTCCTCGCCCCGGCCGCCTACGAGCCCGTCCCCACCCGCCTGGACGCCGCCGACGACGCCTTCCTCTTCCGCCAGGGCCCCGCCCGCGGCCTCGGCTCCGTCCGCTTCCACGACTGGCGGCCCGCCTTCGACGCGTACGACCGGCTGCCGAACGTCGTCCGCCTCCGCGAGCAGGCCGACGCGCTCTGCGACTTCGTCCGCACCGCCGCCCCCGACGAGGCCCAGAGCCGCGACCTCGACCTGCTCCTCGCCGTCGGCCAGCTCTTCGCGCTCGTCGTCCACGCCCAGCTCGTCCTGGAGCAGGCCGCCCTCACCGGCCTCGACGACGACGTCCTCGACGAGCTCTTCGCCGTCCTCGTCCGCGACTTCTCCGCCCACGCCGTCGAGCTCCACGGCAAGGACTCCGCCACCGAGGCCCAGCAGACCTGGGCGCTCGCCGCGGTCCGCCGCCCCGTCGTCGACGAGGCCCGCACCGCGCGCGTCTGGACCCGCGTCGAAGCCCTCTCCGGCGCGTACGAGATGCGGCCCTGACCCCCGCCGGCCGGGCGGCGCGCTCCGGCGCGCCGCCCGCGCCACCGGCTGTCACCCCCACCGCCTACGATGACCGCCCATGAGCACGAGTGACGACGACGGCAGACCCCTCGTCGACGGACGGTTCCGGCTGATCTCCCGCCTCGGCAGCGGCGGCATGGGCACGGTGTGGCGCGCCCGCGACATCGCCCTCGACCGGGACGTCGCCCTGAAAGAGGTGAGCCCGCCGGATCCCGCCGCCGAAGCGGCCCGCCCCGGGCTCACCGCGCAGCTGCGCGCGCGGGCGATCCGCGAGGCCAGGGCCCTCGCCCGCCTCTCCCACCCGCACGTCGTGACCGTCCACCACATCGTCGAGCCCGCCGACGGTTCCGCCCCGTGGATCGTCATGGAACTGGTCGAGGGGAACTCCGTCGCCGACCGGCTCGCCGCCGGGCCGCTCTCCGTACCCGAGGCGATCACCCTCGGCCGGGAGGTCCTCGGCGCCCTGCGCGCCGCCCACGCCGCCGGCATCCAGCACCGCGACGTCAAGCCCGCGAACGTCCTGCTGCGCGCCGGCGGCGGCGCCGTCCTCACCGACTTCGGCATCGCCGTCCTCGACGAGGCCACCTCCCGGCTCACCGCCTCCGGCGACCTCATCGGCTCCGCCGAGTTCATCGCCCCCGAGCGGGTGCGCGGCGAGGAGGGCAACCCGGCCTCCGACCTGTGGTCCCTCGGCATGCTGCTGTACGTCGCGGCCGAGGGCCACCACCCGCTGCGCCGCGCCACCAGCCTCGCCACCGTCGTCGCCGTCCTCGACGACCCGATCCCGCCACCGGTCCGCTCCGGCGCCCTCGGCCCCGTCCTCACCCGCCTCCTCGTCCGCGACCCGGCCCGGCGCCCCGACGGCGCCGAGCTCGACCGCCTCCTCGCGGAGGCGCAGGCCGCCGCCGGCGGTGCCGTCGCCGACGCCGTGCCCGCGGGCTTCGGCCCGCCCACGCCCGTCGCCCACCCGGCGCCCCCGGCGCATCCGTACGCCCGGCCCGCGTACGAGCTGCCCGGACCGCCGCCCGCCGAGCGCCCCACCGGCCCTGCCCGGCGCAAGCGCCTCGCCACGCTCTCCGGCGGACTGGTCCTCAGCGCGGCCCTGCTCGCCCTGGCCATCGCCCAGTTCCTTCCCTCGGGAGGAGACGGCGGCACCGGTGGCCTCGGCGACGGCAAGCCGAGCGGTACCAGCACCGGCGGGCAGACCCCCTCGTCCGGCCCGGCGACCGGCACCGCCCCCAGGACCACCGCGCCCGCCGGCCAGACCGCCGGCCCGCTCCTCACCCCCGACGGCGTCCGAACCGCCCTCGCCGCCTTCCGCGAGGCCACCGGCGTCACGACGATCAAGCAGATGTTCGTCTACGACGAGTACGCCATCGCCGAGATCCCGACCGAGCAGGGCGCCAAGACCTACGACCGCTACCAGTTCCGCGACGGCAAGGTCAGCCGGCAGGGCGTCGGCGGGACCATCAGCGCCTCCGACGCCGACGCACAGCCCTTCGACCCCTCCGTACTGCCCTGGGACGACCTGCCGGCCCTGATGCGGCGCGCCGACCGCGAACTGAAGGTCGACCCACCCCGGTCCCGGCACCTCATCGCCGAACGCTGGACCTTCAACGAGGACCGGCCCACCCTCCTCGTCTACCGGACCAACGAGTACAGCGCCGTCGGCTACCTCGCCGTCGACACCGAGGGCAAGCAGGTGCACAAGCTCACCGCCGACTGAGGCGCCGGCCTTCCGCTCCGGGGGACAATGGCCCGCGTGAACCAAGACGACCCGTACCTGTGGCTGGAAGACGTCGACGGCGAGGCGGCCCTCGCCTGGGTGGCCGAGCGGAACGCCGAGACCGAGGCCGCGCTCGCCTCCGGGCCCGGTTTCGACGCCTTCGCCGACCGCCTGCGCGAGGTGCTCGACGCCGTCGACCGCATCCCGTACACCACCCGCCGCGGCCCCTACCTCTACAACTTCTGGCAGGACGCCGAGCACGTACGGGGCCTGTGGCGGCGCACCACCCTGGAGCAGTACCGCAAGGACGCCCCCGAGTGGGAGACGCTGCTCGACGTGGACGCGCTCGCCGAGGCCGAGGGCGAGAAGTGGGTGTGGGCCGGGGCCGGGGTGCGGCGGCCCGCCCACGACCGGGCGCTGGTCCGCCTCTCCCGGGACGGCGGCGACGCCGTCGTGGTCCGCGAGTTCGACCTGGAGGCGCGGGCCTTCGTCGAGGACGGCTTCGCCGTGCCCGAGGCGAAGACCAGCATCGGCTGGATCGACGCCGACACCGTCTTCGTCGGCACCGACCACGGCCCCGGCTCGCTCACCGACGCCGGCTACCCGCGCACCGTCCGGCGCTGGCGGCGCGGCACCCCGCTCGCCGGGGCGCCCACCGTCTTCGAGGGCGAGCCCGCCGACGTCTCCGCCTGGGCCTGGCACGACGACACCCCCGGCTTCGAGCGCTCCTTCGTCGGCCGCTCCCTCGACTTCTTCCGCAGCGAGACCCACCTCCTCACCGGCGACGACCGGCTCGTTCGGATCGAGGTCCCCGAGGACGCCGAGGTCTACGCCCACCGCCGGCACCTGATCGTCACCCTCAAGTCGCCCTGGCTCGGCCACCCCGCCGGCGCCCTCCTCGCCTTCGGCTTCGACGCCTTCCTCGCCGGCGACCGCACGGCGGAGGCCCTCTTCACCCCGGACGAGCGCACCGCGCTCGCCGGCCACTCCTGGACCCGGCACCACCTGATCCTGGAGACCATGCGCGACGTCAGCACCCGCATCGAGGTGCTCACCCCGCGCGAGGAGGGCGGCTGGTCGCGCGCCCCGCTCGCCGACGTACCGCCGCTGTCGGCGGTCGCCGTCACCGACACCGACCCGGACGTCTCCGACGAGTACTTCCTCGACGTCTCCGGCTTCCTCCAGCCGTCCACCCTCACCCGCGGCACCATCGGCGGCGACAGCGAGATCCTGCGCCAGGCGCCGGCCCGCTTCGACACCACCGGCCTCTCCGTCGAGCAGTCCTTCGCCGTCTCCGACGACGGGACCCGCGTCCCGTACTTCGTCATCGGCCCCGACCGCGCCCCCGACCGGGGCCCCGGCCCCACGCTCCTCTACGGCTACGGCGGCTTCGAGGTCTCCCTCACCCCGTCGTACGCGGCCCTCACCGGCCGCGGCTGGCTGGAGACCGGCGGCACGTACGTCATCGCCAACATCCGAGGCGGCGGCGAGTACGGCCCCGACTGGCACCAGGCCGCCCTCGGCGCCCACCGGCACCGCGCCTTCGAGGACTTCGCCGCCGTCGCCCGCGACCTCGTCGCCCGGGGCATCACCACCCCCGAGCGGCTCGGCGCCGCCGGCGGCAGCAACGGCGGCCTCCTCATGGGCGCCATGCTCACCCGCTACCCGGAGCTCTTCGGCGCCCTCGTCTGCCAGGTGCCGCTGCTCGACATGGTCCGCTTCCACAAGCTCCTCGCCGGCGCCTCCTGGATCGCCGAGTACGGAGACCCCGACGACGAGGCCGACCTGCCGCACCTGCGGGAGCTCTCCCCGTACCACCGGATCACCGCCGGCGCCCCCTACCCGCCGGTGCTGCTCACCACGTCCACCCGCGACGACCGGGTCCACCCCGGACACGCGCGCAAGGCGGCGGCGCGGCTGCGCGAGCTCGGCCACCCGGTGCTCTTCCACGAGAACACCGGCGGCGGTCACGCGGGCGCCACCGACAACGCGCAGGCCGCCCGCAACAAGGCCCTGATGTACACCTTCCTGCGCGAGCACCTGGGCTCCTGACCCCGGCGGGTCGGAGCTGGCCGGGCGCCGGCCGGCAGGCGGTCAGAGCCAGCCGTGCCGCTGGGCCTGGAGCGCCAGCTGGAAACGGTTGGTGGCGCCCAGCCGGGCCATCAGGACCTGGATCCGGCGGAAGAGGGTGCGGCGGCTGACCCCGATCTCCCGGGCGATCACCTCGTCCGCCGCGCCCCCGGCGAGCAGCCAGAGCAGCCGCCGGTCGGCCGGCGGCAGGCCGCCCGGGAGCGCGGTGCGGCCGTGGAAGGGCAGTGCGTCCCGCCAGGACTGCTCGAAGAGCGCCACGAGCGCCGAGAACAGTCCGCACGGCTGCACCACGAGCATCGTGGTGAACACGTCGGCCTCCCGGATCGACAGCGACACCAGCGCGTACGCCTCGTCGATGATCACCAACTTGACCGGCACCGACGGCAGCACCCGGGCCTGCTCGCCGGCCGCGATCACCGGCTCGATCGACTGCTCCAGGTGACCCGGCTGCTCCAGGGAGGCCCGGGAGTAGATGACCCGCTGGGTGACGCCCCGGGCGAGGGTCGCGAGCGCGTCGTCGGTGGCGCCGGGGACCGTGAAGTACGGCGGCGAGTCCAGCTGCCTGATCTGCTGCCGGGCGCTCGCCCACGCCTGCCGCATCCGCGGCCCGATCGCCTCCCCGGTCACCACCTCCACCAGGTCGCCGTCGAACGCGGCGAGCCGCTGCCGCCGGAACGACTCGAAGGCGCCGCCCACCGTGATCCGCGACTCGTCCAGCTCCGCCGCCCGGTGCCGGCCCAGGATCTCCAGGCCCGCCGCCGGCGGCACCGGGGCCACCGTGCCGCCGCCGTCGACCGCCGGGCTCGCGAGCCCCGCGTCGACCAGCTCCCCGTACGCCTCCGCCAGCGCTGGCCCCTCGACCCCGGCCGCCGCGCCGACCTCCGCCAGCGGGGCCGGTGCCCGCTCCAGGAGCGCGCGGTAGACCCGCGCGGCCGTCTCGCCGAGGCCCAGGAGCCGCAGCGCCTCGCCCAGTCTCGCGTTCGCCATGGCCCCCATTCTGGCCGTGACCGGCGCCACCCGATGTCCGATCAGTGCCACTGGCACTCCTCGGCCCCACGGCGCCCCGGGGCGGGCTACGGTCCGTGAGCCGCCGACGACCGGCGGTGTCCCCCGGGATTCTCGACGAAGGAGCACGACGTGGCGAAGGGTCGCAAGAACGGCCTGTACGACGGCATATCCGAGGAGCTCTCCGCGCTCATGCGGACCGGCTGGGCCGACACCGAGCGGCACGACCTGACCGAGTCCCCGCAGGCGCCGTACGCCGCCGCCCGGCGGGCCGCGCTCTCCGCGCGGTTCCCCGGCGAGCGCCTGGTGATCCCCTCCGGCAACCTCAAGGTCCGCTCCAACGACGACACGTACCCCTTCCGCCCGTACTCCGGCTACGTTCACATGACCGGCGACCAGGCCCGCGACTGCGCGCTCGTCCTGGAGCCGCGCGAGGGCGGCGGCCACGACGCGTACTGCTACCAGCTGCCCCGCGACAGCCGTGACGACGACACCTTCTGGATCGGCTACACCGCCGAGCTGTGGATGGGCCGCCGGCTCTCCCTCGCCGAGGCCGAGACCGTCCTCGGACTGCCCTGCCGGGACGTCCGCGAGGCGGCCGGCGAGCTCGCCGCGGGCGCCGGCGTCCCCACCCGTGTCGTCCGGGGCGTCGACCCCGCCCTGGAGGCGGCCGTCACCACCGACGAGGAGCGCGACACCGAGCTGGCGGACGTCCTCAGCGAGCTGCGCCTGGTCAAGGACGCCTGGGAGATCGGCGAGCTGCGCAAGGCCGTCGACTCCACCGTCCGCGGCTTCACCGACGCCATCGGCGACCTGTCCACGGCCGTCGCCACCTCCGAGCGCTGGATCGAGGGCACCTTCTTCCGCCGCGCCCGCCTGGAGGGCAACTCGGTCGGCTACGGCTCCATCTGCGCCGCCGGCGAGCACGCCACGATCATGCACTGGACGGCCAACGACGGCCCGGTCCGCCCCGGCGAGCTGCTCCTCTTCGACGCCGGCGTCGAGACGAACTCCCTGTACACGGCCGACGTCACCCGCACCCTCCCCATCAGCGGCACCTTCACCCCCGTCCAGCGGCAGGTGTACGACGCCGTGTACGAGGCCCAGCAGGCCGGCTTCGACGCGGTGAAGCCCGGCGCCCCCTACCGCGCCTTCCACGAGGCCGCCCAGCGCCACCTGGCGGCCCGCCTGGTGGAGTGGGGCTTCATCGAGGGCCCGGTGGACCGCGCCTACGCACTCGGCCTCCAGCGGCGCTTCACCATGGCGGGAACCGGCCACATGCTCGGTCTTGACGTGCACGACTGCGCCACCGCGCGCACCGAGGAGTACGTCGGCGGCGTCCTCGTGCCGGGCATGGTCCTCACCGTCGAGCCGGGGCTCTACTTCCAGCCCGACGACCTGACGGTGCCCGCCGAGTGGCGCGGGATCGGCGTCCGCATCGAGGACGACCTGCTGGTCACGGAGGCCGGCCACGAGAATCTGTCGGCCGGCCTGCCCCGTACCTCCGCCGAGGTCGAGGAGTGGATGGCCCGCGTCGCGGGCTGATCCGCTCCCGCGCCCCCGGGAAGGGGGCGCGAGGGCGCGCGGCGGCGGAGCGCCGCACTCCGTTGTCCGGATTCCGGTGCGTCCGTACGGTCGAGAGGCACCGGAACTCCGCTCAGTTGGGGGTGGCCCATGAGGCTCCGTCTCATCTCGCTCTACTGCTCCAGGACCGAGGACGACACCGGCGAGGACGAGCAGCGCCTGCTCGTCAACGGCGTCCAGGTGTGGGGCGCGGAATCGCCCGGCCTCAACGACCGGGACACGGCCGACCTGTCGGGTGTCCCGCCCGTCGAGTTCGGCACCCGGGCGCGGGTCGAGCTCCTCGACTCCGACTCCCCGGACGACGACGACCTGCTCGGCCGCTTCTACGCGGGCCGGGCCCAACTCGGCCTCGGCGAACTGGAGTACAAGTTCGTCGAGGACGGCGGCGACTACACCCTCACCTACGAGGTCGTCGCCTGAGCCCCCGCCGGGCTCACGGCTCCCTCGCGGACACCCGGTCGACCAGGTCGGCCAGGGGCGTCCGCGAGGGCGCCGGGCCCGGGACCCGCCGGACCGCCCGGCTCCGTCACGTACCCGTCCCGGATCGGAGGCGGCCTTCCGCGCGGCCGTTCCCCGCCCGGCTGGCGAGGGCGCCGCCCACGGGGTACAGATCCGGTGGGGGCGCCGTGAGCGCCCGGAGCGAGGAGGTCGCCGTGGGACACCGCACCACCGGATTCGTACAGTCCTTCAACCGCCGCGCCGGCTACGGGTTCGTCCTGCCCGTCGGCTCCGAGGAACCCGTCCACTTCCGGGCGGAGGACATCGAGGGCGGTGTCCGCTCCCTCTCCGAGGGCCAGCAGGTCACCTTCGTGCTCGTCCTCGGCGAGGGCCGCTTCGAGGCGCGGGAGCTCCGCACCTGACCCGGGCCGGCCTGCCCCGTACGGAGCAGCGGCCCGCTACCGGTCGGACCGGGCGTTGCCCGTGAGGAGGCCGCTGCCGCGCACGTGGTACGGGTTTTCGGATCGGTCCATGACAAGGCTCCGTACGGCCTGCCGGGCCGGGCCGCGCGTGCCAGGGTGGAGGCATGACCATCGACGTGCGTCCGGCCTCCGTCTACGAGGACGTCCGCGCCGTGATCGGCCCCAAGTCGCCCACGGCCAATGTGTGTTTCTGCCTGAGCTACCGCGTGCCCTCCCGGCTGAACAACGAGCTGCGCGGACCGGCCAGGGGCGAGTACGTCGCCGGACTGTGCGCCGAGGAGCCCCCGCCGGGCGTCCTCGCGTACGAGGACGGCGAGCCGGCCGGCTGGGCGGCCGTGGCGCCCCGCTCGGAGACCACCTTCGCCCGCAACCGGAAGATCCCGCACGTCGACGACCTGCCGGTCTGGTCGCTCTGGTGCGTCCGCGTCCGTCCGGGCCACCGCAAGAAGGGCGTCAGCCACGCCCTGATCGCGGGCGCGGTCGAGTTCGCCCGCGCGCACGGGGCGCCGGTGGTGGAGGCGTACCCGCTGGACAACGGCGACGCCCGGGTGGACATGACGATGGCGTACGCCGGGCTTCGGAAGAACTTCGAGCGGGCCGGCTTCGTGAAGGCCGCCGACACCACCTCGGTGCTCGCCGGCCACCCCCGGATCCTGATGCGGCTCGACCTGCGCTGACCCCGGGGCGGGCGCCCCGGCCCCGGACACGACGAAGGCGGGGAACCACCGGTTCCTCGCCCTCTTCAACGTATAGCGCACGGGGGGCCTTGCGGCAAGGCCCCCACCAGGGCGCAGAATCGGCGGCCGTACCGCACACAGATGGGGGAACATCCATGTTCGATGCCGATGTCCTGGTGATCGGCGGCGGGCCGACCGGGCTCGTGCTCGCGTCCGAGCTGCGCCTGTGGGGCCTGCGCCCGCTCGTCCTGGAGAAGGCGGCGGAGCCCAGCGGGCACAGCCGCGCCCTCGGGCTGCACGCCCGCAGCATCGAGGTGATGGACCAGCGCGGCCTCCTCGACCGCTTCCTCGCCCGGGGGCAGCAGTACCGGGTCGGAGGCTTCTTCGCCGGGCTCGGCACCAGCTGGCCCGAGGGCCTGGACACGGCCCACTCGTACGTCCTCGGCATCCCGCAGAACGTCACCGAGGAACTGCTCGACGAGCGCGCCCGCGAGGTGGGCGTGGAGATCCGGCGCGGCCGGGAGCTCGTCGGACTCGACCAGGACGCGCAGGGCGTGACGGCGGAGCTCGCCGACGGCACCCGGCTGCGCGCCCGCTGGCTGGTCGGCTGCGACGGCGGTCGCAGCGCCGTGCGCGCCCTCGCCGGGATCGGCTTCCCCGGGCTGCCCGCCCGGCACGAGACGCTGATCGCCGAGGTGCGGATCGGGGTCCCGTGGGAGGAGGTCGTCCCGGTCGTGGCCGAGGTCCGCAAGACGTGCCTGCGGTACGGCGTGATGCCGCTCGGCGACGGGCTGTACCGCGTCGTCGTGCCCGCCGCCGGGCTCTCCGGCGACCGCTCCGCGCCGACGCTCGACGAACTGCGGGAGCGGCTGGTCGCGGTGGGCGGCACCGACTTCGGGGTGCGCGAGCCCCGCTGGCTGTCCCGCTTCGGCGACGGCACCCGGCAGGCCGAGCGGTACCGCGAGGGCCGGGTGCTGCTCGCCGGAGACGCCGCCCACATCCATCCGCCGACCGGCGGCCAGGGCCTCAACCTCGGCGTGCAGGACGCCTTCAACCTCGGCTGGAAGCTGGCCGCCGAGGTGCTGGGCTGGGCCCCTGAGGGGCTGCTCGACACGTACCACTCCGAGCGTCATCCGGTCGCCGCCGCCGTGCTCGACAACACCCGCGCCCAGATGGAGCTGATGTCCGAGGAGCCGGGGGCGCGGGCGGTGCGCCGGCTGCTCGCGGAGCTGATGGAGTTCGACCAGGTCAACCGGCACCTCATCGGGAAGATCACCGCCGTCGACCTCCGCTATGACTACGCGGGGGAGGGCGAGGACCCGCTGGTCGGGCGCCGGCTGCGGGACGTGCCGCTGAAGGAGGGGCGCCTCTTCGAGGCGGCGCGCGGCGGTCGCGGGCTCCTGCTCGACCGGACCGGGAGGCTCTCGGCGGAGGGCTGGGAGGACCGGGTGGAGCGGGTCGCCGGCGCGGGCGGCGAGCCGGACGTGCCGGCGGCGCTGCTGCGGCCGGACGGGCACGTCGTCTGGGTCGGCGACGACCAGGCGGAGCTGCGGGAACGCCTGGAGCGCTGGTTCGGGACGCCGACCGCCGGCTGACCGGACCGCCCGCCGTCCGGGCCGGGCGGCGGACGGACGCCCTCGGGCCGGGCTCGTCGTCCCCCCTGCCGGAGGCGGGTCCGGGGGCGGGTCCGGGGGCGGGAGGGGCGTGGGGGCGAGACGGGGTGCGGGCGAGACGGGGAGGGGGACGGCGCGCGCGGGGATGGGGACGGGGGACGGCGCGCGGGGACGGGCGCGGGGCCGCGCTCTGACCCCTCGTATGCCCGTCCGGCAAACCCTTGGCCGCCCATTCACCGAATCAGGTGACTGAGGCCGAGGTGAAACGTCCCTCCCGCCCGCGCTGCGGCCACGCTCGACGTGACACTTGGACCCACCCTGTGGAGCGTCCGATGCAGCTGATCCCCCGTCACGACCCCCACCTCGCCGTCCGCTCGGCCGGCGGCCTGACCGTCGCCGTGCTCAGCGGCGAACTGGACCTCGTCCTCGTCCGCCATCTGCGACCCGAACTCGACGCCCTCCTCCGCGAGGCCGACGCCCTCGCCGTGGACATCCGCCCGCTCGGCTTCTGCGACGCCACCGGCCTCGGCCTGCTCGCCCACTGTGCCCGGAGCGCCCGCGCGCGCGGGGCGCACTGGCAGCTCGTCTGCGACCAGCCGTGGATCCTCCGCCTGATCCGCCTCACCGGCCTCGATGACCTGCTCACCCCCGAACCCGCCCTGCGCCCGCTGCCCGCGCCCCCGCTGCTCTCCGGTCCCCGCGCGCGGGCCGAGCACCCCGTCTGAGGCCCCGCGATACGGTCGGCCCCATGTCTGAAGTCCGGCTGACCACGTCCTCCTTCCTCGTCCTCGGCATCATCGACAAGCTGGGCGAGGCCAGTCCGTACGACGTCAAGGTCGAGGCGGCGCGGACCGTCGCCCCCTTCTGGTCCGTGCCGCACGCGCAGGTCTACGCCCAGTGCGACCGGCTCCTGAAGGCCGGACTGCTGTCGGAGGCACGCCAGGAGGGCGGCCGCAACCGGCGCCTGATGCGGCTCACCGAGGAGGGGACGGCGGCCCTGCGGGGCTGGCTCGCCGACCCCTCCTTCGTACCGGTCGAGGCGCGCGAACGGGGCATCCTCAAGCTCTGGTTCGGGGCGAGCCCCGGCGTCCACGCCCCCGTCCAGACCGAGGAGCACCGGCGCACCCTGGAGGAGTACGAGGGGCTGGCGGCCGAGGTCGGCGACCTGCTCACCCGGGGCCAGCGCGAGGCGCTGGAGTTCGGCATCCGGTACGAGCGGATGATGGTCGACTTCTGGCGCTGGGTCGGCGACCGCGAGCCCCCGGAGGGCGAGGCCGACCGCGTCGACCGCGCCGACGGGGCCGATCAGCGCTGACCCCCGGTAACACCGCTTTGTTACCGACCGGTTGACCCCGGCCGGAACCGGCCCTACCTTCCTCCATAGTCCAGAGTGGACTATCGCAGAGGGGGAGCCGCCATGGGGCGTCCGACCAGCACCAGACGCGGAAGGGTGGCCATCGTCGCGCTGACGGCGGTCTGCCTCGCGTACGCACCGATCGCCTTCACCGAGCTCTGGCCCTACGCCAGCCCCGGCGCACCCGCCCTCGGCGAGTGGCTCCTCGGCCGTACCGTGTCGCCCGAGTTCGTCGCAGAGGCCGTCCGCGACCGGCTCGAACCGTACGGGCGCAGCCTCGTGCCGCTCATCGTCCACTCCGTCCTCGGCGGCCTGCTGATGCTGCTCGGCCCCGTGCAGCTGCTCACCGCCGTCCGCCGCCGCGTCCGCCTCCACCGGACCCTCGGCTTCGTCTTCGCCGCGACCGTCTACGTGTCGATGGCCGGCGCGGCCGTCTACCTGGTCCGCACACCCCCGGAGCGGGCCTTCAGCGGCGCCGCCTTCTGGGTCGTCCTCGCCGTCATCCTGGTCGGCACGGTCGGCAGCGTCACCTTCGGCGTCCTCGCCGCCCTCACCGGCCACCCCGACCTCCACCAGCGCTGGCTGCTGCTCTGCTACGGCTTCCTGATGACCGCCCCGCTGCTCCGCCTCGAATGGGGCTTCCTGCCCACCCTCTACCCGGGGCTGACGATCCAGGAGATCAACCGGGTCGCGATCATGCACCTCGGCGCCCTGGTCTCCTTCGGGGCGCTGCTCGCCACCCGCGCCCTGGACCGGCGCACCTCCGTCCCCGGCGTCACCGGCAGCTGGGCGCCCGGCCCCGTGCTGGTCCTCGCCCACCTCGCGGGCGCCGCCGGCCTCGCCGCGCTCGTCCCCGCCTTCCTCGACCAGGGCACGGCGGGCCGCCGACTGATCCTCGCCTACCTGGTGCCGTACGCCGTCACGTACGCCGTCCTCGCCGCCCGTGCCGCCGGCGCGCGCCGCTCCGGCAACGGCTGGGCCCGCGAGGAGTGGCGCCTCCACCTCGCGGCCCTGCTCCTCGCCCCGGCCTTCTCGGCGGTCATGGTGCCCGTCCTGGAACGGGCCATGGGCCTGGACCGGGCGACGGCCCTCGTCGCCGCCGCCGGCATCGGCTGCGGCACGCTCGCCTACACCGCCGTCACCGTCGTCAGCCTCCGCGTGCTCGCGGGCCGCGAACTCCTCCGCCGCCGCCCGAGCCCGGAACCGCCGCCGACGGCGACGGCCGCCTCGGGAGCCGCCGCCGCTCCGGAAGCCGCCGTCGTCGGACCGGCGGGGGAGGAGGGCCGATGAGCACGTCCGCCACCCCCTCGTCCGCCAACCCGTCGTCCACCACCCCCTCCGCCGCCAACCCGTCGGCCGCTCCCGCCTCAGCCGCTCCCTCGCCCGTGCCCGGCCGCGAGCTCTCCGCCGCCGTGGCCGTCCTGGGCACCGTCGTCGCCGTCGTCAGCCTCGGCGTCGGCTCTCTCCTCGCCGTCGCGGGCGCCGCCGGGTACGCGGCCGGGGCCTGGGTCTCTCCGGAACCGCTCAGCCCCGCCCTGATCGGCGCGGCCATGGTGGGCGTGGCGCCCGCGCTGTTCACGCTGCGCCGGGCCGACACCTGGGAGGAGGTGCGGAGCCTCTACCTGCCGCTGGTCGTCGTCATGGTCGGCCTGCTCGCCGTCACCCTGCTCAACGCCGGCTCGCTCCGCGTCGCCGAGGGCGGCCCGCTCTTCCTGGTCCTCTTCAGCCTCGGCTGGGTGCCGGTGGTGGCCGTCCTCGCGCTCGCCGCCGTCGGCTGTCTGGCCGCCCAGTACCGCAGGCCCGCCGGCGCCCCGGCCCGGACCTCGACCGCTCCGATACCCGGCTGGTCCAAGCCGCTGCTCGCGGTCCTCGGTTCCGGCTGGCTCGGCATCGGCGCCGGGCTCCTCTTCCTCCCGGGCTTCTGGAGCGCCTTCGTGCCCTGGGCGGTGAACCGCGCCGACGCCCAGGGGCTCGGCGTGTGGGCGCTCGCGCTCGGCGTCGGCGTCCTCACCTCGCTCGCCGAGGACGACCTGGCCCGCAGCCGGCCCGCCGTCCGCGCCGTGCCGCTCGTCGCCGTCGCCTGCGGGGTCGTGCTCGCCGCCCGCGCGCCCGCCGTCGACTGGACGTCGGGCGGGGCCGTCTCCCTCCTCGCGCTGCTCGCCGGACTGCTGGCGACCGGGGTGACCGGCCGACTGCTGCTCGGCCGGCCGGCCGGGCCGGGCGCCGCCGGCCCCGGGGCGCGGTGATCGAAACCCCGTGGAGGCGGCGGGGCGGACGCGTGATGATGGCCCGATGACCACCCCGCCGCTCCCGCCCGTGGACACGCTCATCGTCGTCGACGTCCAGTCGGCCTTCGTCACCGGCGACGGTGCCGTGCCCGACGCCGCCCGGCTCGTCGACCGGACCGCCGCGCTGCTCGCCCGCGCCCGCGCCGCCGGCGCGCTCGTCGTCCACCTCCAGAACGACGGACCGCCCGGCGCGGAGGACGAACCCCACACCCCGGGCTGGGAGTTGCACCACCCCGTCGTCCCCGGCCCCGCCGAGGCCGTCGTCCGCAAGCCGCACGACGACGGCTTCCAGGAGACCGGGCTCGGCGGCCTGCTCGCGGGACACGGCACCCGGGCCGTCGCCGTCTGCGGGGTGATGTCGGAGATGTGCGTCCAGGCCACCGCCCGTACGGCGCTGGCCCGTGGCTACCGGGTCGTGGTCCCGTACGACGCCCACGCCACCCAGGACTGCCCGGCGGTCCCGGGAGTCGCCGACGCCGTCCCGGCGGCGGTGGTCTCCCGGGTCGCCGCCTACGCGCTCGGCTCCGACGCGGAGGTCACCGCCCCGGCCGCCGCCGTCTCCTTCACCGCCCCGCCCGGCCCGCCGTCCCCCGGGGACGCCGTGGCAGGATCGGCCGCATGACCGCCCTGCGCCACCGGCCGGCCCGCGAGGCCGACCTCGCCACCCTCGTACGCCTCCGTGACGACGCCGCCCGCTGGATGCTGGCCCGTGGCGTCACCGGCCAGTGGAGCCCCGGCGAGCTGGGCGAGGACCACTTCCGCCGGATCATGGCGCACGGCGAGGTCTGGCTCGCGGAGAGCGCCGGGCGCGTCGCCGGGGCCTGGGAGCTGTGGTGGGACGACGAGGCGGCCTGGGGGCCGCAGCCGCCCGTCGCCGGCTACGTCCACCGGCTCATGGTGGACCGCCACGCGGCGCCGGGAACCGGACGGCTGCTCCTGGCCGAGGCCGAGCGCCGCGTCGCCGGGGCGGGCCGCACCCGGGTGCGGCTCGACTGCCTGACCGCCAACGCCAAGCTCACCTCCTACTACGAGCGCGCCGGCTACCGCGCCGTCGGCCGCAAGGACGGCAAGCCCCAGCCGGGCGGACCGCCGAAGTCCTTCACGCTGATGGAGAAGGAACTGCCGGCCCCCGCGCCGGTCTAGGGCGTGTCTGACCATTCCCGTCGGGTCCGGCCCGCCCGGCACGCACGCTCGCCGCACGGCCGAAACGCCCAAGTAGCTCCGCTACAAGGGCGCCCCGGCCGCACGCCGATCGCACGCACCGGACGACCCGGCCTGATCCGACGCCAATGGTCAGACACGCCCTAGGAGGTCTCCTCCTCGGCGGCCGGCTGGATGCCGGCGAGGAGGTTGAAGGCGCGGTGAGCAGGTTGAGGCTGACGACCCCGACCACCTCGGCGATAACCCGGTCGCTCCATCCGTGGGCCCGCACCTCGGCGACGTCGGCGTCCCCGAGTCCACCCGGCTCGGCGAAAACCTTCAGGGCGAGGGCGATGAGGGCGGCCTCGCGCGGGTCGGTGGACGTGCCCTGGCGGGCCAGGGCGATGTCCGACTCGCTCAGCCCGGCCGCCCGCCCCGCGGCCGCGTGCGCCTCGCGGCAGGTGCCGCAGCCGATCCACTCCTGGACGGCGAGCGACAGCTTCTCGCTCAGCGCGCGCGGGATCTTCACCCGCTTCATGGCGCGCGACAGGCTCAGGTAACCCTCGATCACGGCGGGCGAGTTGGCCATCGTGGAGACCATCTCGCCCGCCGATCCGTGCCGTTCCACGATGTCGGCGAGCAGCTCGCGGGCCCGCCCCTGGGCCTGGTCGGGGGTGAGCGCCGGCAGGCGGCGGGCGGTGGCGCTGGTCGTGGTCATGGAATCCTCCTCATCATACCCGTGGGGGGTATAACGGCGAGGGGGTGGAGATCGTTCCCGCGCCGGGCCCGGGACCGGGACCGGGACCGGGCCCCGGACCCGGACCTGCCTCCGCACCCGAAGCGTGTCCCGTAGGCGACCCCGACCCCGGCCTCGCCCCCGACCCCGGCCCCGACCCGGCCTCGGCCCGGCCTCGACCCCGACCCCGGCCCCGGCCCCGACCCGGCCTCGGCCCCGGACTCGACCCCGACCCCGGCCCCGGCCCGGCCTCGGCCCGGCCTCGACCCCGGCCCCGACCCGGCCTCGGCCCCGGACTCGACCCCGACCCCGGCCCCGGCCCGGCCTCGGCCCCGGCCTCGACCCCGACCCCGGCCCCGGCCCGGCCTCGGCCCCGGCCTCGACCCCGACCCCGGCCCCGACCCCAGCCTCGACCCCGGCCTCGGTCCCGTAGCCGGCCCCGGCCCCGCACCCGCACCCGCACCCGAAGCCGACCCTGGACTGCACCTGCTTCGGGTTTCCGCCAGGCGGCCGTCGCGTCCCGGGCGCGCAGCAGCGGCCGGGGCGGGCCGTGGAAGACCCAGTCCGGGGCGTCCGCCAGGTCAAGCGGCGACCGCCGCCGGTACGCCCGTCCGGGCCACTCCGCCGCCCCGGTTCACCCCCTTGCCTGGTACCGCCGGCGGCGACTTCACGCCGTCGGTCGGCCCCCGTCGGCGGCGAGTCCTCGCCACACCGGGACACGGCGTACCCTCGCTGCCAGCCCGCCACCTCGCCCGTCAGCCCGCTGCCCGCCGCACCGCCCCCGGCGGTGACCGTCGCTCCCTGTGTGTCGTTGGCCCGGCATGAACACGCACCTCCCGGCCGCCCTGCTGGCCGCCCTGTTCCTCGCCGCTCCCATGGCCTCCGCCGGCCCCACGACCCCCGCCGCCCCCACGACCCCCGCCTCGCCCGACGGCCCCGGCGCCACGGTCGTCCCCGCCCCCGCCCCCACCACCACCCTTCGGCTCACCGTCTCAGGACCCGCCCCCGCCACCACCGCGCCCTCACCCGACGCCGTGGCCCCCTCCGCCCCCGCCGCGCGCACCGTCACCCTCCTCTGCGACCCGGCCGGCGGCGACCACCCCCGGGCCGAGGCCGCCTGTGCCGACCTGGACGCGCGCCAGGGCCGGGTCGAGCGCGACTCCGACACCGCGTGCGTCCTCCTCTACGACCCCGTCGAGGTCCGCGCCGAGGGCATCTGGCGCGGCAGGCCGGTCTCCTTCAGCCGCCAGTACGGCAACACCTGCGAGCTGAACGCCCGTACCGGCGCCGTCTTCGCCTTCTGACGCGCCTTCCGGCGACCTTCTGGCGAGCCTTCCGGTGAGCCCTGTGGCGGGGCGGCGACGACCCCGAGGCGGGGGCGAGCGGTGCGCAGCCGAACGGATGCGCCGCGCAAGCCCCCCGAGGGCACCTCGGCTAGGGTGATTCGGTAGGGATTGCCCCCCGGGGCCAAGCCGATGCGTAGGTCGATGCGTGGACGCTCATCAGTCGTCGCCGAGCAGGGTTCCGCAGCCGCAGCGAGCGGCCGTCGGGGACGCGGGCGTGCTCCGGGAACTGCTGCCGATCGCCCTGTGGCGCGAGGACGCCGAGGGGCGCATCGTCGAATGGTCGCTCGCCGCCCAGGACCTCCTCGGCCACCGCCCCGAGCACGTCCTCGGCCTCCCCGCCACCCCGCTCCTCGTCCCCGACGCCAACCGGGAGCTCGCCGAACGGCTCACCCGCCGCGTCCAGGCCGGCGAGACCATGGTCGGCACGCTGCCGGTCCGGCACCGCGACGGCCACATGGTTCCGATGGAGATGTGGATCGTGCCCGCCGCCGACCCCACGGGCCGGCCGGGCGCGATGCTCATCGCCGTGGAGACCTCCGAGGTCCTGCGGATGCGGGAGAACCTCGCCGCCATGGAGAGCCTCTTCACCCAGTCGCCCATAGGGCTCGCCCTGCTCGGCCCCGACCTGCGTTTCCTGCGGGTCAACGACGCCCTCGCCCGGATGAACGGCGTCACCGCCGCCGAACACGTCGGCCGGCGCCTCACCGAGGTGGTGCCCGGCGTCAACGCCGCGGGTCTTGAGGCCCTGATGCGGCAGGTCCTCGACTCCCGTACGCCCGTCATCGACGCGCGGCGCGTCGGCCGCACGCCCGCCGACCCCGACCGCGACCACATCTGGTCCTGCTCCTACGCACCCCTCCTCGACCGCGGCCCGCGCTCCGGGCCGGCGACCGCCCACACCGGCGGCCCCACCGCTCCCGCCGTCAACCACACCGACGGCCCCGCCTCTCCCGACACCGTCCACACCGGCGGCCCCGGCACCCCCACCGGCACCCCCGCCGTCGACCACGCCGACGGTGGCGCCGACCCCTCGGGCAGGTCGGGGCGTCCCCTCGGCCTCATCGCCTCCCTCGTCGACATCACCGAGAGCCAGGAGGCGCACATAGAGGTCGAGCGGGCCCGGCGCCGTTTCGCCCTGCTCTCCGAGGCCGGCGCGCGCATCGGCACCACCCTCGACCTGCGCCAGACCGCCGAGGAGGTCGTCCGCTTCCTCGTACCGCAGCTCTGCGACTCCGCCGACGTGCAGATGCTGGAATCCGTCCTGGAGCCCGACGACCCGGCCGCCTCCTCCCGGGGCGTGCTGCGCCGCATCGCGGCCGTCTTCCCCGAACCGGTGCCGCCGAACCCGCTCCTGGCTCCCGGCCAGACCTTCCAGCTGCCCGTCGACTCCGCGTACGAGCGGCTCGTCCTCTCCGGCCGGCCCACCTTCCTCACCGCCGCCGACATCCCGGTCCTCTTCCCCGGGCAGGCCGCCGCGTCGCTGCGCGGCTACCTGTCGACCCGCTTCGGCTCGGCCCGTACCGTGCCGCTCGTCGCCCGCGGCCAGGTCCTCGGCGCCGTCACCGTCACCCGTCTGAAGACCCGGGAACCCTTCGACGACCAGGACGCGGTGCTCATCGACGAGGTCGTCGCCAGGGCCGCGCTCAACATCGACAACGCCCGGCTCTACACCACCCAGCGGGCCGCCGCCCTCGCCCTCCAGCGCAGCCTCACCAACAGCGCCCTGCCGGCCGTCACCGGCCTCGAACTCACCGGCCGCTACCTGCCCGCGAGCGCGCACGACGTCGGCGGCGACTGGTTCGACGTGATCGAGCTGCCCGCCGGCCGCACCGGCCTCGTCATCGGCGACGTGATGGGCCACGGCATCCACGCCGCCGCCGTCATGGGACAACTCCGCACCGCCGTACGGACCCTGGCCCGCCATGACATCCCGCCCACCGAGATGCTGCGTTCCCTCGACGCCGTCGTCGCCGATCTCGGCGAGGACACGATGGCGACCTGCCTGTACGCCGTCCACTCCCCGGCCACCGGCGTCTGGACGATCGCCCGCGCCGGCCACCCGCCGCCCGCCGTGGTCACGCCCGACGGGGCGGTCTCGTTCCTCCAGGGACCGCCCGGGACCCCGCTCGGCACCGGCGCGCACGACTTCGGCACGGAGGAGTTCCCGCTGCCTCCGGGCGCGCTGCTCGTGCTCTACACGGACGGGCTGATCGAGGCCAGGGACCGCGACCTCGACGAGGGCATGCGCCAGCTCGGCCGTGCCCTCGGCCGGGCCGACGGCCCGCTGGACGAGATCTGCGACGGTGTCCTCGACCGGCTGCTCGTCGGCCCGGCCCAGGACGACGTGGCGCTCGTCCTCGCCCGGACGACGATCGGCTGACCCGTCCCTCCCGGGCGGCCGCCGTCACACGCTCCGGATCCGGTACAGGTCGCGCAGGAGGGCGATCTCGGCGCCGTGGTGCAGGAGTTCCTGGTTGACCCACCAGACGATCTCCAGGAACGGTTCCTCGGCGTCGCTCCCGTGCGGGTAGGTGCAGTGTCCGACGGTGTCGAGCTCCTCGTCGCCGACCGAGAGCAGCGCCGCGCGCCACGCCCCGGCGGCCGTGTCGAAGGCGGCGATCGCGCCGGCGGCGTCACCTGCGGCGCGGTGGTCGTCCCGGGTCAGGGAACGGGTGCCGTTCGTGTGGTCGGCACGGAGCGCCAGCATCTCGCTCAGATGCGCGAGGCGCCAGGCGAGGGTGGTGAAGGGCGGCGGCACGGGATGCGGATACGGGGCGGTCTCCCGGCCCCACTCGCCGGCACCGGCCAGCCGCTCGGCGGCCGGGCCGGGGCCGTCCGCCACGCGCCGCAGCGACCAGCAGCCGGGCGCCGGCTCCCACAGGTACTCGGCGTCCGTCATCGGACCCACCGGCACGTCCGTGCCGTCGCCGCTGTCCACCACCGGCCCCGACAGCCGGTCCGTCAGCCGCTGCCGGGCGAAGTCGAACTGGGCGAGGAGGGGGACGAGTCGGGCGGGGATCGCCATGATGCGGCTCCGGAGGGCGGGGACGGGTGCGTGCGTACCCTGACACGCACCCACCGACACCCGCACCCGAGTTAATGCGGCGCACCCGCAGCCGGGTTGCCGCCGCGCGCCCGCCCCCGGGCCAGAACCCGGACCCCACGGTCCTGCCGCAGGCCGCAGGGCCCTGTTCCGGGCCCAGCGTCCAGTCCCGGCCAGCTGTCCGGCCCACCGCCCCGCGATCGCCATCCGGCCCACCGGCCCCGCGATCGCCATCCGGCTCACCGGCCCCGCGATCGCCATCCGACTCACCGGTCCCCACAACGGCCGTCCGGCTCACCGGCCCCCAGCCCGCCGTTCCCCGCCCCCGCGGCCCATCGACTCCACCAGCGGCAGCATCCGGTGGGCGACGCGTTCGCGCAGCGCGATCTCGGTGCGGGTGCGGACCACGCCCGGTAGTTGGATCAGACGCTGGATGACGTCCTCCAGGTGGCCCGCGTCCCGGGCCACCACCCTGGTCAGCAGATCGCCGCCGCCGGTGATGGAGAACGCCTCGACGATCTCCGGCACGGAGGCGAGCGCGTCGCCGACCTCGTCCAGGTGCCCCTGGGTGACCTCCACGTGCACGAAGGCCAGCACCGGATGCCCCAGCGCGGCGGGGGAGAGGACCGGGCCCGTGGCCGTGATCACCCCGTCGCGTTCGAGCCGGTCGATGCGGGCCTGCACGGTGCCCCGGGCGACGCCCAGGATCCGCGCGTACTCCCGCACGCTGGTGCGCGGCTGCTCGATCAGGAGCCGCAGGATGCGGGTGTCGAGTTCGTCCACCGCCATGTCGTGCCGGCCTCCCCGTGCCCCGCCGGAGTCGGGGCCCCGGCGCGATCGTCCGCCCGGCGGGCCGATCCGCCGGGACGGTCCCGACTGTAACCGGCGCGGAGGCGGCGGTTCCGGAGGGGCACGTACGGTCCCTCCCCGCGCGCGTACCCGCTCCGCGCCCGGGCCGGGGTCGTCCGATCGGCTGACCCCGCGGTCCGCCGGGCGGGGCCGGACGACCATCCGCCGGGCCGACCGTACGGGCGCGGGGCCGCACCCAGGATGGAGTGCAGAGCGGGACGGCGAGTCGGCCGCCCGGTCGTGCGGGCCGGTTCCCACCGGTCCGATCCCGCCCCGTAGCAGTCCGAGGAGTGACCGTCCATGAAGCAGATCTCGAAGCGTGCCCGTGTCCTGACCGGTGGCGCCGCCCTCGTCGCCCTGGGCGCCGGCGCCTTCGGCGCGGTCTCCGCGAACGCCGCCACCCCGGCCGCCGCTCCCGCCGCCGCCGTCGCCAA
Source organism: Streptomyces sp. NPDC085460 (assembly GCF_044541975.1). Lineage (NCBI taxonomy): Bacteria > Bacillati > Actinomycetota > Actinomycetes > Kitasatosporales > Streptomycetaceae > Streptomyces > Streptomyces sp. NPDC085460. The sequence goes on along the minus strand of NZ_JBITTO010000004.1, from coordinate 370,174 downwards.
GGCGGACGCGAAGAAGAAGGACACCACGTCCAGCACCCACCTGACGATCGACGCCGCGACCAAGGCCGCCCAGGCCGCCCTCGACGCCGCCGAGAAGGAGAACCAGCGCGTCTCCGTCGCCGTCGTCGACCGCAACGGCAACACGCTCGTCACCCTCCGCGGCGACGGCGCCGGCCCGCAGTCCTACGAGTCCGCCGAGAAGAAGGCGTACACCGCCGTCTCCTGGAACGCCCCGACCACCGAACTGGTCAAGCGCCTGGAGCAGGCCCCCAACCTCAAGGACATCCCCGGCACCCTCTTCCTCGGCGGCGGCGCCCCCGTCACCGCGAAGAACGCCCCGATCGCTGGCATCGGCGTCGCCGGCGCCCCCTCCGGCGACCTCGACCAGAAGTTCGCCCAGGCCGGCGTCGACGCCCTCGCCAAGTAGGCCCGTCGCCCCCCGCCGCGCGAGCGGCCGGGTCGCAGACCCCGACGGCGTCCGGGCACGCCCGCCCGGACGCCGTCGGTCCAGTCACCCCCCGCCCGCCGCCGTACGGCCGGGCGCGTGAGCCGATCCGCCCCGTACGCACCGTACGAACCGTCCCGAGTCCGCCGCCGTCCCAGAGGAGACCGACGTGACCGCCTCACCCGACCGCCGCCTCCTCGACGCCGCCCGCCGGGGCGACGCCGACGGTGTCCGTGCCGCGCTCGCCGACGGAGCCCGGACCGAGGCCCGCGACGAGGAGCTGCGCTCCCCGCTGCTCCTCGCCGTGGCCGGCGACCACGTCGAGACCGCCCGCGCGCTCGTCGCCGCCGGCGCCGACGTCAACGCCGTGGACGCCCGGCACGACAGCCCCTGGCTGGCCACCGGCGCCACCGGCAGCGTCGCCATGCTGCGGGTGCTGCTCGCCGCGGAGCCCGCCCCCGACTTCCGGCTGACCAACCGCTTCGGCGGCACCAGCCTCATCCCCGCCGCCGAACGCGGCCACGTGCCGTACGTCCGGGCCGTCCTGCGCGACACCCCGACCGACGTCGACCACGTCAACGACCTCGGCTGGACCGCGCTCCTGGAGGCGGTCATCCTCGGCGACGGCGGCCCGGCCCACCAGAAGACCGTCGCGCTGCTGCTCGCCGCCGGCGCCGACCCCGGGCTGGCCGACGCGCACGGCGTCACCGCCCTGGAGCACGCCGAACGGCGCGGCCACACCGCACTCGCCGCCCTCCTGCGGCACACCCAGGCCGCTCCGGCCGCTTCATCCGCACCGGCAGCTCCGGCCGCCTCAGCCGCCCCGGTCGCTCCGGCCGCCCTCGCCTGAGGTGGTCCGATGGCCCGCAACCGGGCCGGTGTGACGCGCGAAGACCGGACCAATGGCTCAGCTCTCCGAGGGCGATTTGAGCCAAGGGCCCGGTCGGTGTTTCCCTTGTATCCATCAGACAACTTCGGCGCCGCGGCGCCGGGACGGCGACGAGGCCGCCCCGGACGGCGGCGCCTTCGTCGTGTCCGTGCGCCCCCCACCACCCCGGGGACCGCCCACGGGAGGGCGAGCGGCAAGACGAGGGGGCGGCCGACCGTCGTGAAGAGGATGTTCATGGCTCCGGATCCGGGGCTTCTCCGGCTCAGGACCGGCCTGCGCGCCGTACTCGGCATCGCGCTCGCGGTGACCGTCGCCGAGCTGGCCGGCTTCTCGCTGACCGCGTCGATCACCGGAGGACTGGCGGCGCTGCTCGCCCTGTTCACCGTCACCGACGCCACCGTCCGCGGGCAGGCCGTCACGACCCTGCTGCTGCCGCTCGCCGGCTTCCCGGTCCTCGCGCTGGCCACCACGCTGCACGACCACACCCTCCTGCGGGACTCCGCCTTCCTGCTCGTCGTCCTCTGCGGCGTCTACGCCCGGCGCTGGGGCCCGCGCGGCCACGCGCTCGGCATCTTCGCCTTCATGAACTTCTTCAGCACCCAGTTCCTGCACGCCGTCCCCGGCCAGCTCCCCGAGCTGTACGCGGCCGTCGGCATCGCCCTCGCGGCGGCCGGGACCGTGCGCTTCGCGCTCTGGCCGATCGAGCGGCGCACCCCGCCGCCCGCCGCGCCCGCCCCGCTGCCCGGCACCGGTCTCGCGCGGATCACCACCCGGCAGGCCGTCCAGGCCACCGCCGCCTGCGCCGTGGCGCTCGGCGTCGGCCAGGTGCTGTCCGAGGACCGCTGGTACTGGGCCGTCGGCACCACCTGGTGGATCTTCGTGAACACCGTCTCCCGCGGCGAGACCCTGGTCCGCGGCTTCCGCCGCTTCCTCGGCACGCTGCTCGGCATCGCCGTCGGCATGGTCGTCGCGATCCCGCTGCACGGCGCCCCGCTGCCCACCGCCCTTCTGGTGGCGGTCTGCGTCTTCGGGATCTTCTACACCGCGCCGCTCTCCTACAGCTGGATGATGCTGGCGGTCACCGTGATGGCCGGGCTGCTCTACGGCCTCCTCGGCGTCCTCGACCCGGCGCTCCTGGTGCTGCGCCTGGAGGAGACCGTCGTCGGCGCGGTCTGCGCCGCCCTCGCCGTCCTGCTGATCCTCCCGGTCACCACCCACGCCATCAACGACGCCTGGATCCAGCGCGCGCTGCGGGCCGTCCACGCCGCGACGGCCGCCTCCGAGCGACGCCTCGCCGGTGACGAGCGGGCCGACCCGAGCCCGCACGTCGCCGAGCTCGACCTGCTCCTCGGCCGGGTGCGGCTCTCCGTCGCCCCGCTCGTCCACCCGCTCAGCCCGTTCCGCGAGCGCAAGACGCGCGCCCGCCAGGTCCTCGCCCTGCTCGACGAGTGCGCCGCCGAGGTCCGCGGGCTCGCCGCCGTCGCCGCCGACCCGGACGCCAGCCACGACGCCCGTCTCGCCGCCGCCTGCTGGCGGGTCGAGACCGCCGTCGAGCGGCTCACCTCGCCCGGCGCGCCGGCCCCCGCCCCGCTCCGGCAGGCCGACGGGCCCGAGACCGCTCACATCCCGGCCCCCGCCGCCCTCGGCCACGTCAGCGGCCTGGAGCGGCTGCTCGCCGCCCTCGACGAGCCGCTCCGCACCCCGCCGGGCTCCCTCCTGGTCCGCTCCTGACCGCACCGGCCCCCAGCTGATCGAACTTGGTCTAGACCGCCTGCTACCGTCGGCGCGAGACGGCCGGTCGCAGCGACCGGCCTTGGGGCAGGGAGGCGCCGTGGGCGGGACCGACGAGACACATGAGCGGGGAGCCGGCCGGGCCCGGGCCTACCTCGGCTCCTTCACCTCGGCCGGCGGCCTCGGCGTGCTCGCCGCCGACGTCGATCCGGGGACCGGCGCGCTCACCGTCACCGGCGCGACCGACGCCGTCGCCGACCCCTCCTACCTCGCCCTCGCCGGCGGCGTCCTCTACGCCGTCTCCGAGACCGCGCCGGGCGCCGTCGCCGCCCTCGCCCCCGACGGCCCCGCGCCCCGCCCGCTCGGCGCCCCCGTGCCCGTCGACGGCGCCGGACCCACCCACCTGGCCGTCGCCGGCGGCCACCTCCTCACCGCCAACTACACCTCCGGCAGCGTCACCGTCCTGCCCCTCGGCGCCGACGGCACGCCCGGCCCGGCCACCGGCGTCCTCCACCACGAGGGCGGCGGCCCGGTCGCGGACCGGCAGGCGGGGCCGCACGCCCACCAGGTCCTGCCGGACCCGAGCGGCCGCTGGACGGTCAGCGTGGACCTCGGTACGGACTCGGTGCGCGTCTGCGCCCTCGACCCGGCCGCCGGCACCCTCCGCCTGCACCGGGAGACCGCCCTGCGGCCCGGCTACGGCCCCCGCCACCTCGCCTTCCACCCGGCCGGCGGCCACGCCTACGTGGTCGGCGAGCTGGAGCCCGCCGTCACCGTCTGCCGCTGGGACGCCGAACGCGGCGAGCTGACGCCGCTGGCGGAGATCCCGCTCGTCGACGCGGGCACCGCCCGGCCGGCGTACCCCTCGGCCGTCGTCGTGGCGCCCGACGGGCGGTTCCTGTGGGTGGCGGTGCGCGGCACCGACACGATCGCCGTCCTCGTCCTCTCCCCGGCGGGCGACGAGGCGATCCGCTCCGCCACCGTGTCCTGCGGCGGAGCCTGGCCCCGCGACCTCGCCCTCGACCCGTCCGGGCGGCGGCTCTACGCGGCGAATGAGCGCTCCGGCGACGTCACCTGGTTCGACGTCGACCCCGGCACCGGTACGCCGGTCCGCGCCGGCTCCGTCGAGGCCCCGGCCGTCACCTGCGTCGTCTTCGGCTGACCGCCCGGACATGCCGAAGGGCCCGCACCGGACGGTTCCGGTGCGGGCCCTCGCGCGGTTCCGGGCGCCTCAGAGCGCGGGGGCCGCGCCCTGCTGCGGGAGGCCGAGCACGGCCGCGTACTGCGACAGCACCAGCTTGCCGATGGCCGGGTAGGCGCCCAGGGCCTCGGCGGCGGGGCAGCCGGCCTCCTTCGACGCCTCGTCGAGCAGACCCTCGGCCAGCTCCGGGCCGATCAGGTACGGGGCGAGCGCCAGCTGCACCGCGCCCGCCTCGCGCAGCTGCTCGGCCACGGCGGTGATCGAGCCCTCCTGGTCGAGCGCGGCGGCCATCACCGGCACGGCGAGCCGGGCCGCGAGCAGCATGCCCGTGATGCCGGCCGCCTGTACGGCCTCCTCGCCGCCGACGGTGGCCAGGACGATGCCGTCCGCCGCCGTGGCGACGGTGAAGAGCCGGGCGCGGTCGGCGCGGGCGAGCCCGGCCTCCGACAGACGCACGTGCAGCGCCTCGGCGAGCAGCGGGTGCGGGCCGAGCACATCGGTCAGTTCGGCGGTGTTGCCGCTGTCCATGATCGCCTGGCGGACCTGGCGCATCACGGCGCTGTCCGGGCCCGCGAGCAGCGGGACGACGATCGCGGCCGGGCCCTCCGGGGCCCCGACCTCGCGGCCGGCCGCCACGGCGATCCGGTACCGCTCCTCGCGCAGCTCCGCGGCGGCGGTCAGCACGCCGGCGAGCGTCGGGTACTCCGCGCCGTCGCCGTCCACGAACCCGATCGCGGCCTCCAGGCCGGGCAGCTCGGACCGGGCGATGCTGATCAGCTCGTCGGCGAGTGAGCGTATGGCGGCCGAGGGCGCGCCGGGGACGGCGAGCACCAGGGCGGGAGCGCCCTCGGGCGCCGCCGCCGGGTCGGGGCGACGGTGCCGCCCGGACGGGCGGGGGCGCGGCATTCGTACAGGCAGGCCGTTGGCGGGCCCAGTGGGGGAGCTCATGGCGCCGCATGCTACTGGCTTTGCGGACGGCGGCGTTCGGTGAGGTGGCACCCCGCGCCTTCTGCCCCTGTATGTCCGGTCCCCTGTGCCCCGGATTCCGGACGGCGACCTCGTACGGAGCTCCCGCACCGCTTCCACCAGCGGCGATGCCCGCGGGCCCGGGTGCCGCCGTCAGGCGATCCGGAGCAGCGCGGGGTCCTCGGGGAGCCGGATTCCGGCGCCCGCGAGCCCGGTGGCCAGCGTCACCGCGCCGTCGAGGGGATCGCCCGCGGGGGCGACGGCGTCCACGCCGGGCAGCCGGTCCGCGAGCGCCGCCCGCAGCGGTGCGAGAAGCGGTTCGCCGAGCCGGAACAGGCCGCCGGTCAGCGCCACGACGGAGCCGGGGCCCGGTGGGCAGACCGCCTCGGCGGCGTCGGCGATGTGCTCGGCGGCCCGCTCCAGGATGCCCGCGGCGACCGGGTCGGCCCCGGCGCAGGACGCGACCTCCGGAGCGAAGGCGGCGAGCACCGCCGGCCGGTCGGTGCGCGGGTAGAGCGCGGCGGGGAGACCCGCCGCCGGGCCGTGGAGCGTCTCCGCCCGGGCCAGCAGCGCCGCGGAACCGCCGCGCCGCCCGTCGTACGCCCGCATGGCCGCCTCCAGTCCGGCGCGGCCGATCCAGGCGCCGCTGCCGCAGTCGCCCAGCAGGTGGCCCCAGCCGTCGGCCCGGCGCCAGCCGGTCAGGTCGGTGCCGAGGGCGATGAGGCCGGTGCCGCCGGCGACGACCGCGCCGGGCCGCGCGCCGAGCGCTCCGGCGTAGGCGGTGACGGCGTCGGCGGCGAGCGCGGTGACGCGTACGCCCCAGGCGTCCGCGAAGGCTCCGGGGAGGACCGCCCGCAGCTCCTCGCCGAGGGTGGCCATGCCGGCGGCGCCCACGGCGGCGGCGAGCACGGGCCGTCCCGCCGCGCCGCGCGCCCGCAGCGCGGCGACGGCCGGCAGCACCGACTCCAGGAAGTGGGCGGCGGAGATCCCGGCCGGCCCGGTCCGCACGGGACCGGGCGCGGTCTCCCGGCCGAGCACCGTGCCGTCGGAGGCGCGGGCGAGGGCGACCCTCAGTCCCGAGCCGCCCGAGTCGACGCCGACGACCACCGCGTCTGCCGGGAGGACGGCGGGTGTGCCCGGGGGCTGGTGCCGGGGTTCGTTCCGGTGCTCCACGCTCGCGACCGTCCTCACCGGGTGGGGTGGCTGGGGTCCGCAGTCTAGGGCGGAGGGCGTTGTCGGTGTAGGCCGCTAGAGTGACGCACTGTGACTGCGAGACCGTTGAGCGAACTGGTGGAGCCCGGTTGGGCGAAGGCCCTGGAGCCCGTCGCGGGCCGGGTGGCGGAGATGGGGGACTTCCTGCGGGCGGAGGTCGCCGCGGGCCGGACCTATCTGCCGTCGGGGGCGAACGTGCTGCGCGCGTTCCAGCAGCCCTTCGACGAGGTGCGGGTCCTGATCGTGGGTCAGGACCCCTATCCCACGCCGGGGATGGCGATCGGCCTGAGCTTCGCGGTGGCGCCGGAGGTGCGGCAGCTGCCGGCGAGTCTCCTGAACATCTTCTGGGAGATGCACCAGGACCTGGGCCATCCCCGCCCCTCCAACGGCGACCTCACGCCGTGGACCCGGCAGGGCGTCCTGCTGCTCAACAGGACGCTCACCACCTCCCCGCGCAACGCGGGCGCCCACCGGAACAAGGGCTGGGAGGAGGTCACGGAGCAGGCCATCCGGGCCCTCGCCGACCGGGGCAGGCCGCTGGTGTCCATCCTCTGGGGGCGGGACGCCCGCAACGCCCGTCCGCTCCTCGGCGGTCTGCCCGCCGTCGAGTCGGCGCACCCGTCGCCGCGCTCCGCGGACCGGGGCTTCTTCGGCTCCCGCCCGTTCAGCCGGGCCAACGAGATGCTGGTCGCCCAGGGCGCCGAGCCGGTGGACTGGCTGCTGCCCTGAGCGGGTGGCCGACGGCCGCGGGGCGGCGGGGAGTTCAGATCACCGCCGCTCTGACGCACAGGACGTCCGGCAGGTGGTCGGCGAGGAGGCGCCAGGTGTCGCCGTCGTCGTCGCTGCCGTACAGCTCGCCGTTGCGGTTGCCGAAGTAGACGCCGGCCGGGTCCGCGTCGTCCGTGCACAGGGCGTCGCGGAGGACCGTGCCGTAGTGGTCGCCCTGGGGGAGGCCCTTGTCCAGCGCCTCCCAGCTGGTGCCGGCGTCCCTGGTGCGGTAGACGCGGCAGCGGCGCCCGGCCGGGACCCGGTCGGAGTCGGCGGTGATGGGGAAGACGTAGGCGGTGTCGGGGCGGTGCGGGTGCGCGGTGACGGCGAATCCGAAGTCGGAGGGGAGCGGCCCGCCGATGTCGGTCCAGCTGCCGCCGGCGTCGTCGCTGCGGTAGACGCCCCAGTGGTTCTGGAGGTAGAGCCGGTCCAGGTCGCCCGCGTCCTGGGCGATCTTGTGCACGCACTGCCCGAACTCGGGGTGCGGGTCGGGCCGGAAGACGGCGGAGACGCCCTGGTTGGACGGGGCCCAGGAGGCGCCGCCGTCCCGGCTCCGGAAGACGCCGGCCGTGGAGACGGCCACGGTGACGGCGTCCGGGTCGCGGGGGTCGGTGACGACGGTGTGCACGGCCTCGCCGCCGCCGCCCGGCTCCCAGCGGGAGCGGGTGGGGTGCTCCCACAGGGGCCGGACCAGCGCGAAGGACTCGCCGCCGTCGTCGGAGCGGAAGAGCGCGGCCGGTTCGGTGCCCGCGTAGACGACGCCGGGGGAGTGGGCGGGGGCCGGGTGGAGCTGCCAGACGCGCTCCAGGGAGGCGCCGGTGTCCTCGGGGAACTTGACGGCGGGCGCGGGCGGTTCGGTCCAGGTGCGGCCGAGGTCGTCGGAGTGGAAGACGGACGGGCCCCAGTGGGAGCTGTCGCCGCCGACCAGGAGCCGCGGGGTGCCGGGCCGGGTGTCGATGGCCACCGAGTAGACGGCCTGCGCGGGGAAGTGGGGATCGTCGAACTCCCAGCGCCCGTCGTGCCTGCGGCCGATGAAGAGTCCCTTGCGGGTGCCTACGGTGAGAAGTACGTCGGGCATGGGGCCCACCTCCAGGACGCCGTTGTCGCGGATACCGGCCAGTCTGCACCCCGCCGCTGACAACGGCGCCCGGACACCCCGTGACCTGGTGGTCACGGGGTGTCCGGGCCATGTGACCCCGTCGGTTCTTCCGGCCGGAGGGGTCAGATGGCCCAGGCGTACTGCGGCGGCGCGGAGATCGAGCCGCCGAGTTCGCGGGCGGCCCGCCGGGGCCAGGAGGCGTCGCGGAGCAGCTCGCGGCCGAGCAGGACGGCGTCGGCCTCGCCGTTGGCGACGATCTTCTCGGCCTGCGCGGGCTCGGTGATGAGCCCCACGGCGGCGACCGGCAGACCGGTCTCGGCCCTGACCCGGGCGGCGAAGGGCACCTGGTAGCCGGGGCCGACGGGGATCCGCGCGGGGCCGCCGTTGCCGCCGCTGGAGACGTCGAGCAGGTCGACGCCGTGCTCGCGCAGGAGCGCGGCGAAGCGCACGGTCTCGTCCGGGGTCCACCCCGCCTCCTCCAGCCAGTCGGTGGCGGAGACGCGGAAGAGGACGGGCAGCTCCTCGGGCCAGACGGCGCGGACCGCGTCCACGACCTCCAGGGCGAGGCGGGTGCGGTTCTCGAAGGAGCCGCCGTAGGCGTCGGTGCGGTGGTTGCTGTGCGGGGAGAGGAACTCGCCGATGAGGTAGCCGTGGGCGCCGTGCACCTCGACGACCTCGAAGCCCGCGGCCAGGGCGCGGCGGGCCGCGTCGGCGAACTGCCCGACGATCTCCCGGATGGCGGCCTCGGTCAGCTCGGCGGGCACCTGGTGGTCGTCGGCGTACGGGACCGGGCTGGGGGCGACCGGCTGCCACGCCTCCTCGTCCGGCGCGGGGCCGCGGCCGAGCCAGGGGCGCTCGGTGGCGGCCTTGCGGCCGGCGTGGGCGATCTGGATGCCGGGGACGGTGCCCTGGGCCTTGAGGAAGGAGGCGATCCGGCGCAGCGCCTCGGTCTGGGTGTCGTTCCACAGGCCGAGGTCGGCGGGGCTGATCCGGCCCTCGGGGGAGACCGCGGTGGCCTCGACCAGGATGAGGCCGGCGCCGCCGGTGGCGCGGGAGGCGTAGTGGGCGAAGTGCCAGTCGTTGGCGACGCCGGCGTTCGGCCCGAAGACCTCCGCCGAGTACTGGCACATCGGCGCCATCCAGACGCGGTTGGGGACGGTCAGCGAGCGGAGGGTGTAGGGCTCGAAGAGGGCGGCGCTCATCGCGGACTCCGTTTCGGCAGCGGCTGGGGAGCCGGACGTGGGAAGCCCGGCGGATGCTCGTACGATACCCATCGTAGTACGGCGACTGTCAAACTACGAGAGTCTTCGTACAATGGGCCCCGAAGACCGCAGCAGCCGGAGAGAGTGGAGCCGCCGCCATGCCGACCCCCGCCAGCCACCGCCTCCTGGAGCACCCCGAGCGCGAGGAGATCCGCCTGGAGCCGGTGCTGCACGCGCTGTCGGACCCCGTGCGGCTGCGGATCGTGCGCGAACTGGCCGCCGCGGAGACCGAGCTGAGCTGCTCGTACTTCGTCCTCCCGGTCACCAAGTCGACCACCACCCACCACTTCAGGGTGCTCCGCGAGGCCGGCGTCATCCGGCAGGGGTACCGCGGCACGACCAAGCTCAACGGGCTCCGGCGCGCCGCCCTCGACGCCCTCTTCCCCGGCCTCCTCGACACCGTCCTGGCGGCGGCCGAGGCCCAGTCCGTCCGCCAGGGCGGCGAGGAGGCCGCAGCGGCCGGTCAGGTCACAGCGACCGCATCCGGTTGATCTCGGCCGTCTGCTGCGCGATCACGTCGTTCGCCATCTCCTCCACCTGGATGTTGTTGCCCTGGCCCAGCGCCTCGGTGGCCATCGTCACCGCGCCCTCGTGGTGCGTCACCATCAGCCTCACGAACAGCTCGTCGAAGGCCGGGCCCTTCGCCGCCCGCAACTCCGCGAGCTGCGCCTCCGTCGCCATCCCCGGCATCGTGTGATGGGCGTGCTCGCCCTGGTCCCGCGGCCCCCCGTGGGTCTTCAGCCACCCCTCCATCGCGCCGATCTCCGGCTGCTGGGCCGCCGCGATCCGCTCCGCCACCTTCGTGACCGCGGGCGAGCCCGCCCGGCCGGGGGCCAGCGCGGTCATCGTCAGGGCCTGGCGGTGGTGGACGATCATCATCTGCACGTACCGGAAGTCCGCGCCGTTCGGCCGCTCGTCGGGGAGCAGGCTCGCCGCCTCCTCCGGTGAGACCCGCCGCGCCTGCTCGCCGGGCCTGCCCGGGACCACGACCTCCGCGCCCGCGCCGGTCGCCGCCGGCTTCGGCGCCGCCGCGCCGTCGGGCCCGGACTCGCAGGCGCCCAGGGCGAGTACGGCCAGTGTGGCGAGGGCCGCGGCGGCGGCGCGCCGGTGGTGGCGTATCAGCAACGGTGTCTCCAGGGGGATGTGCGGGTACAGGGGCCGTTCCTAGCGGTTCGCGCAAGGGAGTCGCGCGGAATCCCGCATGACATCTGTGTTTCCATCTGTTGGGATGTGCACGCCAAGGAACATACTGCCGGGGTCCAGCACCGTTCAGCATTGAACGGAAAACACGGAGGACGGAGTGACTTCGTTGCATACCCCGCACAGTCCACGGTCCAGGACCAGACGCCTCGGCGCGGCCACCGCCGCCGCCGGGCTCCTCGCGGCGCTGCTCGCCACGGGAACGGCCACCGCCACCCCCGACCCCGGAGACGCGCAGGTCAAGACACCCGTCTCGGCGGAGCAGGCGGCGGAGGCCCGGGCCGCGATCCGCAGCGGCGAGATACCCGGCGTCGACGAGATCGTCAAAACCGACAACATCACCCACCTGGCGAACGTCCCCAAGGACGCCCTCAAGGGCCTCAATACGGACCTGGCCTTCCAGGGCAAGTACGCCTTCGCGGGCAACTACGACGGCTTCCGGATCTTCGACATCAGCGACCCGAAGGCCCCCAAGACCGTCGCCCAGGTCCTGTGCCCCGGTTCCCAGAACGACGTCTCCGTCTCCGGGGACCTCCTCTTCCTCTCCACCGACTCCTCCCGCAGCGACGACTCGTGCGCCAGCACGACGCAGCCCGCCTCGGTCAAGGAGTCCTGGGAGGGCATGAAGATCTTCGACATCAGCGACGTCACCGACCCGAAGTACGTCGCCTCCGTCGAGACCGCCTGCGGCTCCCACACCCACACGATCCTGCCGCAGCGCAAGGACGTGTACGTGTACGTCTCCTCCTACTCGCCCAATACGAACTTCCCCGACTGCCAGCCGCCGCACGACGGCCTCTCGGTCATCAAGGTGCCCCGCAAGGCGCCCCAGCAGGCCCGCGTCGTCGCCTTCCCCGTCCTCTTCCCGGGCGAGGGCCCCGACGGCGGCGGCAACCCCGGCAGCCCGACCAACCCGGGCGTCTCCAAGACCACCGGCTGCCACGACATCACCGTGCTGCCCGGCAAGGACCTCGCGGCCGGCGCCTGCATGGGCGACGGCATCCTCTTCGACGTCTCCGACCCCGAGCGCCCCCGGGTGATCGACCAGGTCCAGGACAACGTCAACTTCGCGTTCTGGCACTCCGCGACCTTCAACCAGGGGGCGAACAAGGTCGTCTTCACCGACGAGCTCGGCGGCGGTGGCGGCGCCACGTGCAACGCCGCCGTCGGCCCGAACCGCGGCGCCAACGGCATCTACGACATCGTCGGCAAGGGCAAGAAGCGCCAGCTCGTCTTCCGCAGCTACTACAAGATCCCGCGCCACCAGGCCGACACCGAGAACTGCGTCGCCCACAACGGTTCGCTGATCCCGGTCAAGGGCAAGGACCTCATGGTCCAGGCGTGGTACCAGGGCGGCGTCTCCGTCTGGGACTTCACCGACTCCCGGCGTCCCAAGGAGATCGGCTACTTCGACCGCGGCCCGGTCTCCGACACCGCGCTCACCACCGGCGGCTCCTGGTCCGCGTACTACTACAACGGCCACGTCTACTCGAACGAGATCGCCCGGGGCCTCGACGTCCTGAAGATCTCCGACCGCCGCACCGACCCCGCCAAGCGCGTCCGCATGGACGAGCTCAACGTCCAGACCCAGCCGGACTACTTCGACGACTTCGACGACGACCACGGGCACGGACACGGCCACGACCGGGACTGATCCGGTCCCGTGACGCTGTCAGCGCATGCCGTCGGGCGGTCCGCCGTCCGGCGGCATGCCGCTCTCCCACGCCAGCCCGTAGCGGTGGAAGAGCTCCGCGCGCAGCCGCGCCATCGGCATCGGCGCGCCCGGCAGCAGCACCGCCACCACCGCGCCCATCAGCAGCGCCCGCAGCAGCGGGTAGTCCCGGTCCACGTCCTCGGAGCCGTACCGCTCCACCGTGTCCCGCAGCAGGAACGCGAGCCGCTGCTGCTCCTCGCACCGCACGAAGCCCTCGGCCTGGAGGATCCCGGCCATGTGGGTCCGCATCAGCGTCGGCCGGTCCACCGCGAGCCCCAGGATCGCGTCGATCGCCCGGGCGAGCCGCTCCGCGCCGTCCTCCGTGCGCGGCTCGCGCTCCAGCGCCTCGGCGAGCGTGAGGTGCATCAGCCGGTGTACGGCCGCCTGGAGCAGCTGGCGCTTGCCGGGGAAGTAGTACGAGATCAGGCCCCTCGCCACCCCGGCCCGCTCGGCGATGTCGCCGAGGGTGGTGGCCTCGTAGCCGTGCCGCCCGACCAGCTCGACCGTCGCCGCCAGGATCCGCTCCCGCGAGCGTCGGCGAAGCTCTTCGTTGACCGATGGGCTACGCGGCGTCATGCTGGGCTCCTGCGTTGACTGGCTCTCGGCCAATATACTCAGCGTGGTTCGCCGTCCCGCCCTCGTGGCGCGACGGCGAGGAGGCCGCCTGCCCTGGGCGACACGGGGGATCGTCCAGGCCGGGCGGCCTCGTCATGTCCCCTCCCCCTCGCTCGCGCGCTCGCCGCCGGGGACGGGTCCGCGGTCGAGGCTCCGCCGGTACGAGATCGCCGCGAGGGCCACGCAGCACCAGCCCAGCAGCCAGCCGGCCAGCACGTCCGACGGCCAGTGCACCCCCAGGTAGAGACGGGTGAAGCCGACCCCGAGCACGGAGACGACCGCGAGCCCCGCGAGCGTGCCCCAGCCGCGCCACGGTTCCCGCCCGACCAGCGCGACCACCCACAGGAGCAGCCCGCAGACCACCGCCGCCGTCATCGCGTGCCCCGACGGGAAGGCGGCGAAGGAGCCCGAGTCCACCGGGTCCCGCCACTCCGGCCGGTCCCGGCCGACCAGCGCCTTCAGCGCCTGCTGCACCCCGAGCGCCACCAGCACCGTCCCCGCCACCCACAGCGCGAGCCGCCGGTGCCCGTACCGGAAGAGCGCGAGGACGACGGCGAACGCCAGCGCGCGCAGCGTCAACGGGTCCCACACCCAGTCGCTGAGCACCCGGTTGACCCGGGTGAAGCCGGGATGGGCGACGGCGCTGCGGTGCAGCGCCTCGACGATCGCCCGGTCGAGGGAGAGCAGGGGGGACCAGCCGGCCACCACGAGAACGAGCAGCAGCAGGGCGAGGCCCCCGGAGAGCACGGCGGAAGTACGCATTCCACGATCCTGCCGGACCGGCCGCCGCGGACCGCCGCGCGCAACACCGGAACCGGCGGGGGCCGGCGGGCCGGAGGCCGTACGGGAGGCCACGGATCAGTCCAGCGCGGCCAGGCCCGGATAGAAGGCGACGAGCAGCGGGACGACCGGCACCAGCGCGGCGGTCGCCGTCAGGCGGAGGCGGTGGGCGGCGGGGAGGCGGGGCGTGGCGGTGAGCAGCCGGTCGACGCGGCGGGGGAGTCCGGCCACGGGGCCGGTGCCGGGTGCGGCGGCGAACACCCCCCGCTCCTCGTTCAGTTCGACCAGGGCGAGCGCGACGGTGAGCCGGCCGAAGCGGCGGGAGGCCACGTCGTCGGCGGCCAGCTCGACCAGCCGGTGCATCTCCTCGCGGAAGGCGGCGAAGACCGGGATGCCGGGGAAGCCGGCGGCGAGCGCGCCGGAGCAGTTGAGCAGCCAGTCGTGCCGGGCGCGGGCGTGGCCCTGCTCGTGGGCGAGGACCGCGTCGAGCTGACGGCCCTTCAGGCGGCGTAGGGCGGCGGTGGTGATGACGAGCCGCGGGGTGGTGCCGGGCAGCCACCAGGCGTCGGGCCGCTCCCCCTCCAGGACGACGAGCCGCCCGCCGCTCTCCTCCTCGCCGGGCAGCTGCGGGGCGCGGACCAGCAGGTCGTCGCGGCGCTGCCGGCGGCGGGCGCGGGCGAGCCCGATCTCGCGCCCCAGCATCGCGCCGGACCACAGCCCGGCGGCGGCGAGGACCACGGCGAGCACGGCCGACCAGGGGCCGCCGCCGGTGGAGAGCTCGTACGCGTCGATCACCGCGCGCGGCGCGGGCGCGAAGACCTGCCCGCGCACCGCCTGCCAGGCGGCGGCCGCGCTGAGGGTCATCGAGAGCGCGAAACTGACCAGCACCGCGGCCACCACGCACTGCCACACCCAGAGCGCCACGACCGGTTCTCGCTCCACCCAGTCGGCCCGCGCGAGCATCCGCGGAGCGGTGAGAGCGGTCAGGACGCCGAGCAGGAGCAGTGCGAGGGAGACCGACATGGGGCCAGCCTATGAGGGGGGTGCTCCCCGGGGGTATGGCCGCACCGGCCAAGTGACGCACGCCACGGTTTCGGTCCGCTCCGGCCCGAACGGCCGCGCGGGACAAGGAACTCAGAGCGTGGAGAGCATCGCCAGCATCGCCAGGCCCATCGACAGCCGGCACACCAGGGCCAGTTCCGGGCGGGTCGCCCACGCGGGCCCGCCCCCGCCCGCCGGCCCGGCCACGCGCGCGTGCGGCGCGATCGGGACGAGCCGGGCGCCGGTGCGGAGCACGTACACCACGAAGTAGAGGAGGAGCCCGCCGGTGAGCAGGGGTATGCCGCCGACCGCGCCCGCGCCCGTGCCGTGCGCCGTGTGCACCCCCTGCGCGCCGCCGGCCGCCGGAGCCATCGCGAGCGCCATGTAGAGCATGGCCAGGGAGCCGACCGCGTGGTGCAGCCGGTGCCCGTCGCGGCGCGCCGCGACGAGGTCGGCCGCGGCCAGCGAGCCGAACAGCGCCGCGTACGCCGCCCAGCTCCAGGACGGCGGGCCGACGACCGCCGCGGGCAGGGCCATCGCCGTCATGCCGAAGCCCATCACCGCCTCCGCGCGGGCGGCCCGGCGCTCCTCGCCGGCGCACACCCGCGTCCGCAGCAGGCCGTACCCGCCGCCGGCCGCGCAGAGTGCGACGAGCAGCCAGCCGGACAGGGCCGGTCCGTGCACGGCACACCTCCCCCTCGACTCGTACCCCTGCCGGGAAGCTGCCCGCGGCGCGGTGTGCGCACGCGGGCGCACGGGTGCGCACAGGCGTACGAAAGGGAGTGCGGAGGCGCGCGTTAGGCTCGGAACGATCGCGTACGCCGATCCGCAGCACCCGAGGGGAGCCCCGCACGATGGACACCGCCACGCCCGTTCCCGACACCGCCGAGAGCCCGGAGCCCGGTACCGCCGAGAGCCCGGAGACCGGCACCGTCACCTACCGGCGGGCGGTGCTCGACGACGTCCCCGTCGTGGTGCCGCTCGTCGAGTCGGCCTACCGGGGCGACGCGAGCCGTGCGGGCTGGACCACCGAGGCGCACCTGCTGGACGGGCAGCGCACCGACCCCGAGGCGGTGGCCGCCGTGATCGCCGCCCCCGGCAGCGTGCTGCTCCTGGTGGAGCGGGACGGCGAGACCGTCGCCTGCTGCCAGCTGGAGCACCGCGGCGAGGCCGCCTACTTCGGCATGTTCGCGGTCCGGCCGGAGCTCCAGGGCGCCGGCCTGGGCAGGGCGATCATCGCGGAGGCCGAGCGCCGGGTCCGCGCGCTGTGGGACGTCCGTGAGATGCACATGACCGTGATCAGCGTCCGGGAGGAGCTGATCGCCTGGTACGAGCGGCGCGGCTACCGGCGCACGGGCGAGATGAGCCCCTTCCCGTACGGGGACGAGCGCTTCGGGGTGCCCCGGCAGGAGGGCCTTCGGTTCGAGCTCCTGGTGAAGCCCCTGGTCTGATACTTCCGGCGGAAGCACGCCCGCACCCCCCGACCGACAGGAAAAAATGCGGTCGGGTGGGTGTCTGGCGGGAGAATTTCTCTTGCTCCTCTTGCGGGGATCACCCCTGCGTGGATACGGTTCCTTAACGCAAGGTTCTCCTGTGGAGGAAGAGGCATGACGGAAATTCTTGTGCAGGACGTGACCGGTGAGGGGATAGTCGCCGACGCCCGCGTGATCGACCACCCCGCGTGGGCCGAGCTCAAGAACGCCGTGGAGGAGATCCGGGTCTGGCAGCGCGCCGACGGCTCCGTGGACTTCGAGGCCGAGGACGCGCCAGCCCGCGCCCTCGTCGAACTGACCGTGGACCGGCTGGTCGCCGCCGTCGAGCAGCTCTCCCCGCTCGTGCCGCACGACGCCGCGTACCACCGGGCGCTCGTCGCCGACCTGCGCAAGTGGTCCGAGGGCGGCTTCGCCGTCCCGGACTTCCTGGACTCCCTCATGGAGTTCCACCCGGCCGCCGGCCGCGCCGACGGGCTCCAGCACCTCGTGCTCTTCCCGATGTACACGCAGAACGGCAACCCGGACCGCAACTTCGAGGCCGTCGTCCTGCGCATGGTCTGGCCGGACTGGCTGGCCGAGCTGGAGGGCGCCCGCTACGACAACCCGGGCTTCTGCGGGATCACCTTCGAGGACTTCACCGCCGGGTACGACACCAACTCGGCCGTCCTCTTCCCGGAGACCGTCGCGGTCCGCGAGGTCCCCGAGCGCTTCACCTGGGGCGGCATCTTCTGCGACCGCGAGGCCGCCCGCTTCCGCAAGGTCACCGAGGCCGCCGTCGACACCCTGGGCCTCAAGCTGCCCGCGGACATCGCCGCGATGCTCGACGACCAGAGCCGCTGCGAGCAGGCGTTCGTCCTCTGGGACCTGGTCCACGACCGCGCCCACAGCCGCGGCGACCTGCCCTTCGACCCCTTCATGATCAAGCAGCGCCAGCCGTTCTGGATGTACGGCCTGGAGGAGCTCCGCTGCGACCTCACCGCCTTCAAGGAGGCCGTGAAGCTGGAGGGCGAGGGCAACGAGCACGGCCGCGACGTGCAGTACGCGGTCCTCTTCGACCGGATGTTCCGCTTCCCGCTCACCGGCGACCGCGTCCGCAACTACGACGGCCTGGGCGGCCAGCTCCTCTTCGCGTACCTCCACAAGAACGACGTGGTGCGCTGGACGGACAACGTCCTCACGATCGACTGGGAGCGCGCCCCCGAGGTCACCAACCGCCTCTGCGCCGACATCGAGAAGCTCTACCGCGACGGCATCGACCGCCCGAAGCTCGTCCACTGGTTCAAGGCGTACGAGTTCGTCGCCGGCTACCTCGCCCCGCACCCGGGCTCCAAGTGGGCCAAGGGCCCCGACGCCCTGGACCTCACCCTTCCGCCGCGCAAGCTCGTCGACGACGTGCTTCCCGACGAGTTTCCGCTGAGCATGTTCTTCGAGGCCCTCGCCAAGAAGCTCAAGGGCGTCATCGCCGGGACCAAGGGCATCACGGCCGCGGACGTCACGGGCACCGAGCGGGTCGCCGCGTGAGCGACGCCCGCCAGGACACGGAGGAGGCGGCACCCATGCACGCCGAGACGAACGGCGGCCCCCTCGACGGGCTCGTCATCGCGGTGGCCGGCGCGGCCGGCCCCGCGGGCCGGGCGGCCCTGCTCCGCCTCGCCGGCGCCGGCGCGACCGTGGTCGCCGCCGACGCCGACCCCACCCGCCTGGCCGAGGCCGTCGAGGCCGCCCGCCAGGCCCACGGCGCCAAGGTCATCGGCGACACCGTGGACCTCCTCGACCTCGGCGCCACGCGCGCGTGGGCCGACAAGACGGAGAAGGAGTTCGGCCGCGTCGACGGGCTCGTCCACCTCGTGGGCGGCTGGCGCGGCGCCCCCTCCTTCGCCGAGACCGACCTCAAGGACTGGGACCTCCTGGAGAAGCTCCTCGTCCGTACGGTCCAGCACACCTCGCTCGCCTTCCACGACGCCCTGCTCCGCGGCGGCGGCACCGGCCGCTACGCCCTGGTCAGCCAGGCCGGCGCGCACAAGCCGCAGGCCGGCAACGCGGCGTACAACGCCGGCAAGGCCGCCGCGGAGGCGTGGACCCTCGCCATGGCGGACTCCTTCCGCAAGCTGGGGGGCGAGGACGGCCCGCAGGCCGCGGCTGCCATCCTGGTGATCAAGGCATTGGTGCACGACGCCATGCGCGCCGAACGCCCCAACGCGAAGTTCGCGGGCTTCACCGACGTGAAGGACCTGGCCGACGAGATCGCCGGTCTGTGGGAGCGGCCCGCCCAGGAAGTGAATGGACAGCGCCTGTGGCTGACCCCCGAGCCGTGACCGCGGCCCTCGGACACCGGACCGACGCCCGTCGTCACCACGACCCGTCGGTCCGGGGCTTCGCCAGCGACAACTACGCCGGCGTCCACCCCGAGGTGCTCGCCGCGATCGCCCTCGCCAACGGCGGCCACCAGGTCTCCTACGGCGAGGACGAGTACACCGACCACCTCCAGCGGATCGTGCACAGCCACTTCGGTCCGCTCGCCGAGGCGTTCCCGGTCTTCAACGGCACCGGCGCGAACGTGACCGCCCTCCAGGCGCTCACCGACCGCTGGGGTGCCGTGATCTGCGCCGAGTCCGCCCACATCAACGTGGACGAGGGCGGGGCTCCGGAGCGCATGGGCGGCCTCAAGCTGCTCACCGTGCCGACCCCGGACGGCAAGCTCACCCCCGAGCTGATCGACCGGCAGGCATGGGGCTGGGAGGACGAGCACCGGGCGATGCCCCAGGTCGTCTCGATCACCCAGAACACCGAGCTCGGCACCGTCTACACCGTGGACGAGATCCGCGCCATCGTCGAGCACGCCCACTCCAAGGGCATGAAGGTGCACCTCGACGGCGCCCGGATAGCCAACGCCGCCGCCTCGCTGGACGTGCCGATGCGGGCGTTCACCAACGCGGTCGGCGTCGACGTCATCTCGTACGGCGGCACCAAGAACGGCATGCTCTTCGGCGAGGCCGTGATCGTCCTGAACCCGGACGCGGTCAGCCACATGAAGCACCTGCGCAAGCTGTCCATGCAGCTCGCGTCCAAGATGCGCTTCCTGTCGGTGCAGCTGGAGGCGCTGCTCGCCAAGGACCTGTGGCTGCGCAACGCCCGGCACGCCAACGCGATGGCCGCCCGCCTCGCCGAGGGCGTGCGCTCCCTGGACGGCGTGGAGATCCTCTACCCGGTGCAGGCCAACGCGGTCTTCGCGCGCCTCCCGCACGAGGTCACCCGACGGCTCCAGCGGCGCTTCCGCTTCTACTTCTGGGACGAGGCGGCCGGCGACGTGCGCTGGATGTGCTCCTACGACACCACGGAGGACGACGTCGACGCGTTCCTCCAGGCACTGAAGGAAGAGCTGGCCCGCCAGTAGCGGGCGTGCACGCACGGGAAAGCGGTCGAGCGGAGACGAGGACTCCGCCCGACCGCTTCGCCGTGCCCGGGCACGGCGTGGGTTCCCGGTCCGGGACTCAGGCGGGGGTTCCCGGTCCGGGACCCCAGGTGGGTTCAATGAAGTGAATCGGTCGGTGCTCTACACTGAACCACGCACCACTGAACCGAATGCACCCCCGGCAGCAAGGAACGGCGACCATGCCCCTGACGCTCACCGTCTCCGACGAGGTGCGCGCCCTCGTCCCCGGCTTCACCCACCTCGCCATCGAGGCCCGCGGGCTCGTCAACGGCCCGAGCGACGCGACCAGCTCGGCCCTCCTCGACGAGGCGGCCGCCCGGCTCGCCGCCCGCCTCGACGGCCGCACCCCGGACCAGGACCCGCACGTCGCCGCCTGGCGCGCCGCGTACACCGCCTTCGGCGCCAAGCCGTCCCGCACCCGCAACTCCGCCGAGGCGCTCGCCCGACGGGCGGCGGCGGACGGCGGACTGCCCCGCATCAACCGCCTCGTCGACGCCTACAACGCGATCAGCGTCGCGCACCTCATCCCCGTGGGCGGCGAGGACCTGAACCGGATCGAGGGCGGCATGCGACTGGTCCGGGCCACCGGCGAGGAGGAGTTCGTCACCGTCGCCGGCGGCGAGGAGACCGTGGAGCACCCCGAGCCCGGGGAGATCGTCTGGTGCGACGAGCGGGGCGTCACCTGCCGCCGCTGGAACTGGCGCCAGGGCCCGCGCACCCGCATCGACGACGACACCACCGACGCCCTGTTCCTGCTGGAGTCCCTCGCCCCGATGACCCGCGAGGAGCTGCTGACCGCCGGGCAGGAGCTCGCCGAGGCGCTCCAGAAGGTCAGCCCCGGGGCGCGGATCACCGTCCGCGACCCCGAGTGAACCGGCGCGCGGCGACGTCCGGACCGGCGCGCGCGGCTACGCCCCGGACGCCTTGAGCTGCTCCGGGGTCGGCGCCGTGCCGCCCAGGTGCGCCGGGATCCACCACGTGTCCGCGGCGTCCTTCGGGCGCACCGGATAGGCGCGCTGGGCGGCCTCCAGGAGCTCCTGGACGCGCCCGCGCAGCCGCCGGGTGATGGCCCCCGCGTACTGGTCGGCGGGGGCCTCGACCGGCTCCCCGACCCGGATCGTCACCGGGATGTGGGCCCGCTTGAAGTTCCGCGGCTTGCCCTTCGTCCAGATCCGCTGGGTCCCCCACAGGGCCATCGGGATCAGCGGCACCCCGGCCTCCTGCGCGAGCCGCGCCGCGCCCGACTTGAAGCTCTTCAGCGTGAAGGACTCCGAGATGGTCGCCTCGGGGAAGACGCCGACGATCTCGCCCTTCCGCAGCGCCTCCAGGGCGTGCTGGTACGCGTGCTCGCCCTGCGCCCGGTCCACCGGGATGTGCTTCATGGCCCGCATCAGCGGACCGGAGACCTTGTGCCGGAAGACCGACTCCTTCGCCATGAACCGCACCAGACGCTTCTGCGGCAGCGCGGCCAGACCGCTGAAGATGAAGTCCAGGTAGCTGATGTGATTGCTCACCAGGACGGCGCCGCCGGTCCGCGGGATGTGCTCCGAACCCTGTGTGTCGATCTTGAGGTCGAGCGCCTTGAACATGGTGAGCGCTGCGCCGACCACCGGTCGGTACACGAGTTCTGCCATGGGAGAGGTACCCCTTCGTCTGTGCCTTTTTGGGAGGGCTCTCCCGGCGAAGTTACGCGGCCGTAGGTTTTCGGCTTTGGGCAGATCGTGCCGCATGTGGGCCGCTGTGACCAGTCCAGGCGGCTTCGTACGGGGAGATTCTCGTCACTCGCGGTGGTCGTGGCGGGAATGCGACGGTGCCGTGCGGCGCTGCACCGGAGAACAGGGACGCGGAGACCAGGAAGAGCGGGTGCGGGAATGACGGCGTACGCCACGGACGCGGGAGCCGGGCGCGGGTCCGGAGCGGGGCACCCGGGGGTCGAACCGGGTGCGGACCTGGGGGCCGAGCTGGGCGCGGACCTCGGGGAGCGGGCCACGCTCGTCCAGTTCTCCACCGCCTTCTGCCAGCCCTGCCGTGCCACCCGCCGCACCCTCGCCGAGGTGGCCGCCATGGTGCCGGGCGTCGCGCACGTGGAGATCGACGCCGAGGAGCGCCTCGGGCTCGTCCGCGCGCTCGGGATCACCCGTACCCCCACCGTCCTCGTCCTCGACGCGGCCGGCCGGATCGTCCGCAGGGCCGCAGGGCAGCCCCGCCGGGTCGACGTCATCGCCGCCCTCGGTCACGCGCTGTGAGGTCCCGAGGCCGGTCTGACGCGGTGACACATCTCCCACATCCCGGTACGCACTTGACCCGGGCGGTCACCCGTCGTCACCCTGACGGAGTGACCGGTGAACTCCTTCTCCACGGCCGGGCCCATGTGGACCTGGGCCGTCATGCGAGCGCGCGCTGTCCGGGTCTGTGAGACCCCAGGACCCCGCTCCCCGCCGCCCCGCACGAAGGACAACTCCATGACGGTTTCGCCCGAGCTCCGTACCGTACCCACGATCGGCGCCCCCAGGTCCGCCTCGCCCGACCTGCTCCGCTCCGTCTTCCGCCGCCACGCCGCCGGCGTCGCCGTGATCACCGCGCACGGCGAGCGTCCCGTCGGTTTCACCGCGACCTCGCTCAACTCGGTCGCGGCCGATCCGCCGCTGATCTCCTTCGGCGTGGGCACCGGCTCTTCCAGCTGGCCCGTGCTCGCCGAGGCCGAGCACATCGGCGTGCACATACTCGGCGACCACCAGGAGGAGCTGGCGGCCACCTTCGCGCGCAGCGGCGCCGACCGGTTCGCGGAGCCGACCCGCTGGAGCCGGGGCCCGGAGGGCGTGCCCGTGCTCGACGGGGTCCTGGCCTGGCTGGTCTGCCGCGTGGTGGCGAGGGTGCCCGCGGGCGACCACCGGATCGTGATAGCGCAGGCGGTCGCGGGAGACCCCGACGGCGCCGGCCGTCCGCTCCTCTATCACCACGGGCGCTTCAACGGTCTGCGCGACCGATAGTTCCCGTGGCGGCGGCGCTCCCCGCGTTGGCAAGGTCACATTCCTGAGCGCTTGCTTACTGGTCACGAACTGGGTGTACTGACGAGTAATATCTGGTCGGGGCGTCCGGTGCCCCGACCGGAAACCCGCCCTTCAGGCGCCTATGCTGCGAGCAACAAGGCAGCCCAGTTATGACGATGCAGTAGGAGAGCCGGCGTGAGCTTGAGGATCGTTGTCTGTGTGAAGTACGTGCCGGACGCCACTGGCGACCGGAAGTTCGCCGACGACCTGACGGTCGACCGCGAGGACGTCGACGGTCTCCTGTCGGAGCTCGACGAGTACGCGGTCGAGCAGGCGCTGCAGATCGCCGAGGAGGCCGACGACGCCGAGGTCACCGTCCTCACCGTCGGCCCCGAGGACGCGCGCGACGCGCTGCGCAAGGCGCTCTCGATGGGCGCCGACAAGGCCGTCCACGTCGACGACGAGGACATCCACGGCTCGGACGTCATGGCCACCTCGCTGGTGCTCGCGAAGGCGATCGAGAAGACCGGCTACGACCTGGTCATCGCCGGCATGGCCTCCACCGACGGCACCATGGGCGTCCTCCCGGCGATCCTGGCGGAGCGCCTGGGCGTCCCGCAGGTCACCCTGCTCTCCGAGGTCAAGGTCGAGGACGGCAAGGTGACGGGCCGCCGTGACGGCGACACCGCCTCCGAGACGCTGGAGGCGTCCCTCCCGGCCGTCGTCTCCGTGACGGACCAGTCGGGCGAGGCCCGCTACCCGTCCTTCAAGGGCATCATGGCCGCCAAGAAGAAGCCGGTCGAGGAGCTGGAGCTCGACGACCTGGAGCTGGACGCGGACGAGGTCGGCCTGGAGGGCTCCTGGACCGCCGTGGACTCCGCCGACGAGCGTCCGGCGCGCACCGCGGGCACGATCGTCAAGGACGAGGGCGAGGGCGGCAAGCAGCTCGCCGAGTACCTCGCGAGCCAGAAGTTCATCTAAGGCTCCCGCGAGCCGTACCGACCGCCCCCTTTTCGTTCGCAGGAGATTGAAGTCCCATGGCTGAGATTCTCGTCTACGTCGACCACGTCGACGGAGCCGTCCGCAAGCCCACCCTGGAGCTGCTGACCCTCGCCCGCCGCATCGGCGAGCCGGTCGCCGTCGCCCTCGGCAACGGCGCCACCGCCACCGCCGGTGTCCTCGGCGAGCACGGTGCCACCCGCGTCCTGACGGCCGAGGCCGCCGAGTTCGCCGACTACCTGGTCGTCCCGAAGGTCGACGCCCTCCAGGCCGCGTACGACGCCGTGTCCCCGGCCGCCGTGCTCGTCCCGTCCTCCGCCGAGGGCAAGGAGATCGCCGCCCGCCTCGCCGTCCGCATCGGCTCCGGCATCATCACCGACGCCGTGGACCTGGAGGCCGGTGACGAGGGCCCGGTCGCGACGCAGTCCGCGTTCGCCGCCTCGTACACGACCAAGTCCCGCGTCTCCAAGGGCACCCCGGTCATCACCGTCAAGCCGAACTCCGCCCCGGTGGAGCCGGCCCAGGCGGCCGGCGCCGTCGAGCCCCTCGCGGTCTCCTTCGGCGAGCTGGCCACCGGCACCAAGGTGACCGCCCGCACCCCGCGCGAGTCCACCGGCCGTCCGGAGCTGACCGAGGCCGCGATCGTGGTCTCCGGCGGCCGCGGCGTCAACGGCGCCGAGAACTTCGCGATCATCGAGGCCCTCGCCGACTCGCTCGGTGCGGCCGTCGGCGCCTCCCGCGCCGCCGTCGACGCCGGCTGGTACCCGCACTCCAACCAGGTCGGCCAGACCGGCAAGTCGGTCTCCCCGCAGCTGTACATCGCCGCGGGCATCTCCGGCGCGATCCAGCACCGCGCCGGCATGCAGACCTCGAAGACCATCGTCGCCATCAACAAGGACGCCGAGGCCCCGATCTTCGACCTCGTCGACTACGGCGTGGTGGGCGACCTCTTCGACGTCGTCCCGGTCCTGACCCAGGAGGTCCAGACCCGCAAGGGCTGACGACCAGCGCTTCCGCGGGTCCCGGGGGCCGCACGGCGAGTTTCGCCGTGCGGCCCCCGGCCGTTTCGGACAACCATTGACGCAGGTCCCGGCGGACTACTAACTTCGCTATACGGATTATTGATTCCGTGCAGCGGAAAACAGGAGGGAACAGGGATGGGTCAGCAGGAGAAGGTGTCGACGAGCCTCGCGGGCGCGGTCAGCGAGGGCATCAGCTCCTCCCTCGCCGCGGTGGACGCCGAGCTCGACCGCCGCTACCCGGGCGACCCCGGCACCCGCCAGCCCGTCCACACCGTCTACGTCCCCGGCAACGTCTTCGACGCCGGCACCATCCGCTCCTGGGGCGACCAGGCCCTGGCCGCGCTCGACGAGCACGCCCCCGACGCCGGCTCCTTCGCCGCCGTCCTCGGCCTCTCCGACGACCTCGCGGAGGACGTGTACGCGCGCGTGCGGACCAAGCTGGAGCGCGAGCCCATCGAGGACCTGCGCGTCGACTTCGAGGACGGTTACGCGGGCGCCGACGAGGACCAGGACGCGGCCCGTGCGGCCCGCCTGATCAACGAGGCGTACGCCAACGGCACCGCCGCCCCGTACATGGGCATCCGGATGAAGTGCATGGAGGCCGCCGTACGCGACCGCGGCATCCGCACCACGGACGTCTTCCTCACCGGCCTCCTGGAGAACGGCGGCCTGCCCGACGGTCTCGTCCTCACCCTCCCCAAGGTCACCTACCCCGAGCAGGTCACCGCCTTCGTCCGGCTCCTCGAAGCCTTCGAGAAGGCCCACGGCCTCGACGCCGGCCGCCTCGGCTTCGAGATCCAGATCGAGACCAGCCAGTCCATCCTCGCCGCCGACGGCACCGCCGCCGTCGCCCGCATGATCGACGCCGCCGAGGGCCGTGCCACGGGCCTCCACTACGGCACCTTCGACTACAGCGCCTGCCTCGGGGTCTCCGCCGCCTACCAGGCCAGCGACCACCCGGCCGCCGACCACGCCAAGGCGATCATGCAGGTCGCCGCCGCCGGCACCGGCGTACGCGTCTCCGACGGCTCCACCAACGTGCTCCCGGTCGGCTCCACCGCCCACGTCCACGAGGCGTGGAGGCTCCACTACGGCCTCACCCGCCGCGCCCTGGCCCGCGCCTACTACCAGGGCTGGGACATGCACCCGGGCCACATCCCGACCCGTTACGCCGCCGTCTTCGCCTTCTACCGCGAGGGCTTCGAGACCGCCGCCAAGCGCCTCTCCGCCTACGCCAACCACGCCGGCGGCGACGTCATGGACGAGCCCGCCACCGCCAAGGCGCTCTCCTCCTACCTGCTCCGCGGCCTCCAGTGCGGCGCCCTCGACACCGCCGAGGTCGACGCCCTCACCGGCATGACCCGCGCCGCCCTGGAGCGCTTCGCCGCCCCGCGCCGCGGCGACCTCACCGCCAGCGCCGAGCACTGAGGCGCCGAGGCCCGAGCGGGCGCGGCCGACGGTGGCTTCGGCCGTCCCCGCCTCCGGGCGGGCCGCTCGGACGGAGGGCGGAGGTCAGACGGACGGCGGAGGCACCTCGCCCGAACCCCGGGCGAGGAGCCGCGTCCCGATGACGGCCCGGCGGGGCGGCTCGGCCGCCCCGTCCAGGCGCCGGAACAGCCACTCGGCGGCGGTCCTGCCGAGCGCCGCCGGGTCCTGGGCGATCACCGTGACGCCCAGGACGTCGCCGAGCTCGACGTCGTCGAAGCCGACCAGCGCCACCGGAGGCTCCCCTCCGGGCCTCTCGGCCAGCACCCGCACGGCGGTGACGGTGACCCGGTTGTTGCCCGCGAAGAGCGCGGTGACCGGCTCGGGGCCGGAGAGCATCGCGGCGAGCGCGGCCGCCACCCGCTCCGGATCCGTGGACCCCGGCGCCACCCACCGCTCGTCCACCGGAAGCTCCGCGTCCTCCATCGCCGCCCGGTAGCCGCGCAGCCGCTCCGCCGCGGTGTGGATCCGCGGCCGGTCGCCGACGAAACCGATCCGCCGGTGCCCGTGCGCGATCAGATGGGCCACCCCCTCGCGGGCCCCGCCGAAGCTGTCCGACAGAACGGCGTCCGCGTCGAGGAGCCCGGCCGGGCGGTCGGCGAACACCGTGGCCACGCCCGCGCGGATCTCCGGCTCCAGATAGCGGTGGTCGTCCCCGGCGGGGATCACGATCAGCCCGTCCACCCGGCGCGCGCAGAGCGTCAGCGCCAGTTCCTGCTCGCGCTCCGGGTCCGCCGCGCTGGAGCCGTTGATGAGCAGGGTGCCGTGCGCTCGCGCGACCTCCTCCACGGCCCGGCTGAGCTGCCCGTAGAACGGGTCGGCCAGGTCCTCCAGGACGAGTCCGATCGTCGCCGTGCGGCCCTTCCGCAGCACCCGCGCGCTGTCGTTGCGCCGGAAGCCCAGCGCGTCGATCGCCTCGCGGACCCGCCGTTCGGTCCCGGGGGTGACCCCCGGCTCGCCGTTCACGACCCGCGAGACGGTCTTGAGGCCGACGCCGGCCCGGGCGGCGACGTCCTTCATCGTGGGCCGGTTGCCGTAGCGGGGCTCGGGGCGGGTGGTCTCGGCCACGGTGCGGGGTCCTCCGTTGCGGGGTGCCGGCGGGCGCCGTCCGGCGGATCGTGCGCCTCCGGACCGAGCATAGAGCCTGGGAAACGTTGTCAGGCCGACCGGGTTCAGGCTGCCGTCCGTCCCGCGCGGCCGGTACCGGCCGGGGCCGGCGCGCGGCGCCGTGAGAACCTACCCGCATGCCCACCACCCCCCGTTCCGCCCCCTTCCCCGGCCCGGCCGCCGGCCCCGTCGCCGCGCTCGACATCGGCGGCACCAAGATCGCCGGGGCGCTGGTGGACGCCGAGGGGCGGATCCTGGCCCGCGCCCGGCGTCCCACCCCGGCCCGGGAGGACGCGGAGACGGTGCTGCGGGCGGTCGGCGAGGTGCTCGACGCCCTCGCGGCCTCCCCGCTCTGGGACGCCACCGAGGCCGTCGGCATCGGCAGCGCCGGACCCGTGGACGCTGCCCGTGGCACGGTCAGCCCGGTGAACGTGCCCGGCTGGCGCGACTTCCCGCTCGTCGAGCGGATCGGCCGGGTCGCCGGAGGGCGGCCGGTCACCCTCGTCGGCGACGGCGTCGCCATGACCGCCGCCGAACACTGGCTCGGCGCCGCCCGGGGCCACACCGACGCCCTGTGCCTGGTCGTCTCGACCGGCGTCGGAGGCGGTCTCGTCCTCGGCGGCCGGCTCCACCCGGGCCCCACGGGCAACGCGGGCCACATCGGCCACCTCAGTGTGGACCTCGACGGCGATCCCTGCGCCTGCGGCGGCCGGGGCTGCGTCGAACGCCTCGCCGCGGGGCCCCACATCGCCCGCCGCGCCCTCGACGAGGGCTGGCGGCCCGGCCCCGACGGCGACACCTCGGCGGCCGCGGTGGCCGAGGCCGCGCGGGCCGGCCACCCGGCCGCCGTCGCCGCCTTCGAACGGGCCGCCCGGGCGCTCGCGGCCGGCATCGCCGCCACCGCGCACCTGGTGGAGATCGACATCGCGGTGGTCGGCGGGGGAGTGGCCGGCGCCGGCGAGGTCCTCTTCGCCCCGCTCCGGCGCTCCCTCGCCGACTACGCCACGCTCTCCTTCGCGCGCGGGCTGACCGTCGTGCCCGCCGCCACCGGCACCGACGCGGGCCTCCTCGGCGCGGCGGCGGCGACCCGCGCGGCACACTGACCGCCCGCAGGACTCACCCGCGTACCAGGGCGGTTCCGGCGACCACGCTCGCCCGCGTACCGTCGCGCCGACCGTGCGCCGCGCTCACTCGCGTACGGGCGAGGCCCGGGGCTTCGTGCGCTCCGGGGCTCGCTGTTCCACCACGACCAGGAAGGCGTCGGTCGTCAGGTCCATCACCACCCGGGCCGGCACCCCCTCCTCGCGGCACGCGCCCGCGTACTCCTCGGCGGGCCAGTGACCCCGGGGCCCACCCGCAGGAAACCGTTCCAGAACCGTACGGTCCATCTCCGCACCCCCTCGTGCTCGCGTTCTCAACGACCCGCGGGCCCGAAGCGTTACGCAGCGGCCCGATCATGTGTTCGTGGTTTCCGTGGCAGGGTGTTGCGGGCAAGCCACAGGGGGCCGTCGATGAGGGGGGAATCGTGATCGTCTGGATCAACGGTGCTTTCGGCGCGGGGAAGTCCAGCGCCGCGCGCGAACTGGTCGGACTGATCCCGCACAGCACGCTGTACGACCCCGAGGCGACCGGCGGGGAGCTGCGCAGGCTCCTTCCCGCCAAACGCCTCGCCGAGGTGGACGACTACCAGGACCTGCCCATCTGGCGGCGGCTCGTCGTGGACACCGCCGCCGCCCTGCACGCCGAGGTCGGCGGGGTGCTCGTCGTCCCGATGACGCTGCTCAGGCAGGAGTACCGCGACGAGATCTTCGGCGGCCTCGCCGCCCGCCGCATCGACGTCCGGCATGTGCTCCTGGCACCGGAGGAAACGATCCTGCGGAGCCGTATCGACGGCCGCGCCGACTACGGCGACCCGGACGTCGACGCCGAGGTCCGCCGCTGGTGCCACGACCACCTCCCCGCCTACCGGGAGGCCACCGCCGGCTGGCTCGGCGCCGACGCCCACACCGTCGACACCTCGGCGCTCACCGTCGCCGAGACCGCCCGGGCCGTCGCCGACGCCGTCCAGGGCGGGCTCGCCGCGCCCTGCGGCATCGTGCAGACACCGGAACCGACCCGCGAGACGCTGGCCGCAGGCGTCCTCCTCTTCGACGAGCAGGACCGTTTCCTCCTCGTCGATCCCACCTACAAGCCCGGCTGGGAGTTCCCCGGCGGCGTCGTCGAGGCCGGCGAACCGCCCGCCCGCGCCGGGATGCGCGAGGTCGCCGAGGAGATCGGCCTGGAACTCGACGCCGTCCCCAGGCTCCTCCTCGTCGACTGGGAACGCCCCCAGCCGCCCGGCTTCGGCGGCCTCCGGCTCCTCTTCGACGGCGGCCGGCTCGGCGCCCGCGACACCGCCCGGCTGCGACTCCCCGGCGCCGAACTGCGCGCCTGGCGCTTCGTCACCGAGCAGGAGGCCGCCCACCTTCTCCCGCGCGTCCGGTACGACCGCCTCCGCTGGGCCCTGCGCGCACGCGAACGCGGCACCGTGCTCAACCTGGAGGCGGGCGTCCCGGTGGGCTGACCTCCCGCCGTCAGAGCTCCACGGCCCCGGCGGCCGCCGCCGCCGACAGTCGCTCCGCCGTGTCCTCCGTGACCGCCGGCCCGTGGCCGCAGCACAGCACCGCGGGACGCAGTGCGGCCAGCCGGCGCAGCGATTCCAGGGCCAGAGCGCGGTCCACGTGGAACACGCCGAAGGTCACCCCCCGCACCGACGCCACGGTGTCGCCCGCGAAGAGCACACCGTGGCGGGGGAGGTGGACCGCCATCGAGCCCGGAGTGTGCCCGGGGGTGTGGACGGCGACCGCGCCGTCCCCGAAGCCGAGCGCCTCGCCGTCCTCGATCTCCCGGTCGACCCGGGTCGGAGGGGCCTCGGGGCAGGTGAGGCCGTGCTCCCAGAGCGGGCGCTCCCACTCCAGCAGGTCGGGCCCGGGCGTCGGCAGCTCGCCGCGCACGTACGGCGCGTCGAGCCGGTGGGCGACGATCTCGGCGCCGTGCCGGTCGGCCAGCTCCTGAGCCGCGCCCACGTGGTCGCGGTGGCCGTGGGTGAGGACGATCCGGGCCAGCCGGTCCGGATCGAGGCCGGCCGCCCGTATCGCCGCCGTCGTGCGGTCCGCCGATCCGGCCCAGCCGGCGTCCACCAGGGTCAGTTCCGCGTCGTCCCGCCACAGGTACGCCTGCCCGATCGTGTAGTCGAGCAGGTGCAGCCGGGGCGTGATCCTGAGGGGTTCCATACCGCCGAACGTAAGCGCCGGAGCGGGCGTGAAGGGGGCTTCTACGCTCTCCGCGAGCTTCGCCCGACGCTGAATCGGCGAGTGGCCGTCCCGGCGTCAGGCCCGGCGGCTGCCCGCGTAGTTGACGAGGAACAGCGCCTCGGCGACCGAGAGCCGCTCCAGCTCCTCCGGCGACACCGACTCGTTGACCGCGTGGATCTGCGCGTCCGGCTCGCTCAGGCCGATGAGCAGGATCTCCGCCTGCGGGTAGAGCGTGGCGAGCGTGTTGCAGAGCGGGATCGAGCCGCCCATGCCCGCCGCCTGCATCTCCTGGCCCGGGTACGCGACCCGCATCGCCTCGGCCATCGACGCGTACGCCGGGCTGGCGGTGTCCGCCTGGAACGGCTGGCCCTGGCCGACCTGCTCCAGGGTCACCCGCGCGTTCCACGGCGTGTGCGCCTCGATGTGGGCGAAGAGCAGCTTGGTCGCCTCGGCCGCGTCCTGGCCGGGCGGCACCCGCAGGCTGATCTGCGCGCGGGCGGTCCGCGGGATCGACGGGGTCGCGCCGGCCACCGGGTGGCAGTCGATGCCGATGACGGTGACGGCCGGACGGGCCCAGATCCGGTCCGCGACCGTGCCGGCGCCGGGCAGGTCCACGCCCGGCAGCACCTTGGCGTCGGCGCGGAACTGCTCCTCCGGGTACTGGAGGCCCTCCCACGCGGCGTCGGCCGGCAGCCCGTCGATCCGCGTCGAGCCGTCCTCGGCCCGCAGCGAGTCCAGGACCCGGATGAGCGCGGCGAGCGCGTCGGGCGCGGCACCGCCGAACTGACCCGAGTGGAGGTTGCCCTCCAGGGTGTCGACCTGGACCCGGATCATCGTCATGCCGCGCAGGGTGGCGGTCACGGTCGGCAGTCCGACCCGGAAGTTGCCCGCGTCGCCGATCACGATGGTGTCGGCGGTCAGCAGCTCGGGGTGCTGCTCGGCGTACCGCTCCAGACCGCCGGTGCCCTGCTCCTCGGAGCCCTCGACGATCATCTTCACCGTCACCGGCACCCCGCCGTTGGCCTTCAGGGCCCGCAGCGCCAGCAGGTGGAGGATGAACCCGCCCTTGCAGTCGGCGGCGCCGCGCCCGTACCAGCGGCCGTCCTCGCGCTCGGTGAGCCGGAACGGCGGCGTCACCCAGGCCGACTCGTCGAGCTTCGGCTGCACGTCGTAGTGGGCGTAGAGGAGGACGGTCGGCGCGCCCGCCGGGCCCGGCAGCACGCCGTACACCGACTGCGAACCGTCCGGGGTGTCGAGCAGGGCCACGTCGCGGAAGTCCTCGGCGCGCAGCGCGTCGGCGACCCAGTTCGCCGCGGCCTCGCACTCGCTGCGGGGCGCCACGGCCTCGTCCGCGACCGACTCGAAGGCGACCAGTTCCGCCAGCTCGGCCTTGGCCCGAGGCATCAGGGACCGGACGGTCTCGGCGATCGGATTCGGCGTCATGGGCACGCTCCTCGTGGGTGCGACGTTGAGACAGAGAAGGAGCGAACGGCGTATCTGGTGGTACGGCGATCGCACCGTCGATCCTACGACCGGGCTGTGGCCTACCGAGCCGTAGGATGCGGGAAGCAGACGCCGGTCGGATCAGGAGCAGAAGCACACGTGAGCAGCGAGCACGCAGAGAACGCCGGTCCGGAGCACACCGAGCCGCTCGTGCCCGGCGAGCCGGCCGCGGCGGCCGGGCCGTCCGACGCGGCGACGGCGGGCGAGAAGCCCGGCCCCGCCGCGGCGACCGAGCCGGAGCGGGAACCGGCGGCGGAGGCGATCGCGGAGTCGGCGGCGGAGGCGATCGCGGAGTCGGACTCGGAGCCGGCGGCGGAGGCGATCGCGGAGCCGGACTCGGAGTCGGCGGCGGAGGCGTTCGCGGAAACGGTGACCGAGCCGGAGCCGGACGTGGCGGAGACCGGCACCGGCCTGGAGGGCCGGGACGGTCCGGACGGTCTCGGCCCGGAGCGTCCGGACGTGTGGGACGTCGTGGTCGTCGGCGCCGGCCCGGCCGGCGCGTCGGCGGCGTACGCGGCGGCCGTCGCCGGCCGCCGGGTGCTGCTCCTGGAGAAGGCCGAGCTGCCCCGCTACAAGACCTGCGGCGGCGGCATCATCGGCCCCTCCCGCGACTCCCTGCCGCCTGGCTTCGAACTGCCGCTCCAGGACCGGGTGCACGCGGTCACCTTCTCCCTCGAAGGCCGCTTCGCCCGCACCCGCCGCTCCCGCCGGATGCTCTTCGGGCTCATCAACCGGCCCGAGTTCGACGCCCAGCTCGTCGAGCACGCGCAGAAGGCCGGCGCCCAGCTGCGCACCGGCGCCACCGTGGTCCGGGTGGAGCAGCACGGTCCGTCGGTGCCGGACCGGCGGACGGTCGCGGTGGTCCTCGCCGACGGCGAGACCGTGCTCGCGCGGGCCGTGGTCGGCGCGGACGGCAGCGCCAGCCGGATAGGAGCGCACGTCGGGGTGAAGCTCGGTCAGGTCGACCTGGGCCTGGAGGCGGAGATCCCGGTGCCGCCGTCGGTGGCGGAGGACTGGAAGGGCCGCATCCTCATCGACTGGGGCCCGATGCCCGGCAGTTACGGCTGGGTGTTCCCGAAGGGGGACACGCTCACCGTCGGTGTCATCTCGGCGCGCGGTGAGGGCGCGGCGACCAAGCGGTACCTGGAGGACTTCGTCGCCCGGCTCGGCCTCTCCGGCTTCGAGCCCACGATCTCCTCGGGCCATCTGACCCGCTGCCGCGCCGACGACTCGCCGCTCTCCCGCGGCAGGGTCCTGGTCTGCGGCGACGCGGCGGGCCTGCTGGAGCCGTGGACCCGCGAGGGCATCTCGTACGCGCTCCGCTCCGGCCGGCTCGCCGGTGAGTGGGCGGTCCGGGTGGCGGAGGCGGGCGACGCGGTGGACGCCCGCCGCCAGGCGCTGAACTACGCCTTCGCGATCAAGGCCGGTCTGGGTGTGGAGATGGCGGTCGGCCGGCGGATGCTCGCCGTCTTCGAGCGCCGCCCGGGGCTGCTGCACGCGGTGATCACCGGTGTGCGGCCGGCCTGGAAGGCGTTCGCCGACATCACGCGCGGTTCGGCGACGCTGGCCGGCATGGTCCGGTCGAACGGTCTGGCCCGGCGCGCCCTCGAAGTGCTCGACAAGCGCATGGACACCGCGTCGGGCGTCGGCCCGGCGGGCCGGGGCGTGGGCCGCAGGGACGAGGACGGGACGGCCGGGGACGGCCTCGCCACGGACGGGGGCGGCGACGGAAACGGCGCCGGGACCGGCGACGGTACGGGCGGCGAGGAGCTCTCCGCGGGCGGGCGGGAGACCGGGGCGTCCTGACGCGGGTGCGTCCTTCAGTGGTGAGGGTGGGCGGGGACCATGGGTCCGCGCCCACCCTCACGCGTTGGCGGAGGTGATGCGGAAGACGGGGTGCTTCGGCGCGACGGCGCGCAGCTCCTCGTCGGTGGAGTTCGGGCCGACGCCGGCGAAGAACACGCCGACCTCGGCCTTCCAGCGCTTGAGGTAGGCGCGCAGCACCTCCACCTTGGCGTCGTCGGAGACCTCGGTCGCGGTGAACGCCTCGACGTGCTTGCCGAGGTGCAGCTCGCCGCCGCCGACGGCGCGCATGTTGCGGGTCCACTGGACGTGGCCGCGCGGGGCGACGAGGTAGCGCTCGCCGTCGAGGGTGAGGACGTTGACCGGGGTGGTCCGCCAGGCGCCGCTCTTGCGGCCCCGGACGGCGAGGACCCGCGAGCCCCACACGCTGACGCCGCGCCGGGTCAGCCACGCGACGGCGCGGTTCATGACGTGGACGGTGAACCAGCCGGGCTTCATGACGTGGGCGGGGGTGGTGGACATGGGGGCCTCCTGGGGTGCGGGCGCTGGATGGTGAGCGCGGGGTGGGAGCGGGGTGAGGGCGAGCCAGAGCGGCGGGAGCGAGCCAGAGCAGGTGAGAGCAGGTGAGAGCTGGGGAGAGCGATGCTCTCGATTCGTATCGCTTCATCGAATCGTGAGCACTGCTCTCGCTTGAGAACAGTCTGCACGGATCGGCGCTCACAAGCAAGAGCACCGCTCTCGTTTCAGTGCGGCGATCCGGAACGTGGCAGACTGCTCTCCATGACCACCGTTCAAGGAGCCCGCGCCCGCGCCCGGGTCGAGATCACCGCCGCCATCAAGGACGAGGCCCGCCGGCAGCTCGCCGCCGAGGGTGCCGCCAAGCTCTCCCTGCGCGCCGTCGCCCGCGAGCTCGGCATGGTCTCCTCCGCGCTCTACCGCTACTTCCCCAGCCGCGACGAGCTGCTGACCGCGCTCATCATCGACGCCTACGACTCCGTGGGCGCCGCCGCGGAGAAGGCCCACGCCGCCGCCGTACGCGCCGAGTCCGGCGACCACCTCGCCCACTGGACCGCCGTCTGCCGCGCCGTCCGCGCCTGGGCCGTCGCCCACCCCCACGAGTACGCCCTGATCTACGGCTCCCCGGTCCCCGGCTACACCGCCCCCCAGGACACGGTCGGGCCGGCCGCCCGGGTCGGGCTGCTGCTCGTGGCGGTCGCCCGCGCCGCGTACCAGGGGGAGGGCGTCGCGCTGCCGCCGCTGCCCGGCGGCCTCGCCCCGGAGGCGGAGCGGTTCGCCGCCGATCTCGCCCCTGACCTGCCGCCCGCGCTCGCGGTCGCCCTCGTCTCCTCCTGGGCGCAGCTCTTCGGCCTCGTCTCCTTCGAGGTCTTCGGCCAGTTCAACCGGGTCGTCGAGGACCGCGACGCCTTCTTCGCCGCCGCCGCCGAACGGCTCGGCCGGGAGGCCGGCCTGCTGCCGCGCCCTCGACCGCGCCCGCGCCGGTGAGCGGGAGCGAATGGTCGGACGCCGGCCGGGGGAGGCTCAGATCGCCGAGGTCTCCCGCCACAGCCGCAGGAGTTCCGCGTCGCCGGTGACGGTCACGGCCGTCGCCGGCAGCCGGTTCCACAGCGTCAGGTAGAGCCGTTCGGCGGTCCCGGCGATCTCCGCGTCCGCGGGGCCCGCGGCGGACCCGGCGCGTTCCGTCACGGGCGGCGCCGCCGAGAGCCGTACCGTCCACGCGTCTGAGGTGTCGGTCGCCCGGATGCGCAGCGTGCGCGGGTCCTCGGTCCGGACCCGGCTGCGGTCGCGGCCGTGGAAGCCGGTGAGCAGTTCGTCGACGCCGTCGGCGGCGAGCCGGGCCTCGACCGGTCCGGGGCCGGCCGGCAGCGCCGACTCGGCGTCCGCCCGGTGGACGGTCGTCTCGTGGGCCTGGCGCCGGGCCCAGAAGGCGAGCGGCGATGGGGCCGGCATGAAGGTCCAGCAGGCCAGGGACTCCGGGGCGGCGCGCAGCGCGGTGACCAGCGCCGTGTGGCCCTCGCGGTAGTGGGCGAGGAGCGCGGCGCCGTCCAGCGCGGGCTCGTCGCCCGGAGGCCGGTACGCGGTGTGACCCCCGGCGACGAAGCCGGTCGCCCAGCGGTGCACCGTCGTGGTGTGCCGCAGCAGGTCGCGGACCCGCCACCCCGGGCAGGTCGGGACCTCGGCGTCCGTCCCGGTCGTCTCCGCGGCGGCGGCGAGTGCCGCCCCCGCGGTCTCCAGCGCGTCGACGTGCTCCGTGATCCTCATCGTTCCCCCAGCTCCCGAGTGCGTCCCGCCCCCGCCCCGCCCGGCTCCGGCCGGGTCCGGCGGGCGGCCCCGATCATGGCAGACTCGGGCGCATGAACGGCAAGGCGACGACGACGCGTACTCGGCTGGACAGGGGGCGCAGCGCGCTCGGACCCGCGCTTGAGCTGGTGCACACCGGGCGGGCGCCGACGCGGGCCGTCCTCACCGCCGAGCTCGGCGTCACCCGTGCCACCGCCGGAGCCGTCGCCGCCGAACTGGAGGCCCTCGGGCTGATCAGGGTCGACTCCAACCCCGGGGCCGCCGCCGGTTCGCAGGGCCGTCCGTCGCACCGGCTCGCCGTCGACGAGAAGGGGCCCGTGGCGCTCGCCGCCCAGGTTCACGCGGACGGTTTCCGGGCGGCGCTGGTCGGCCTCGGCGGCACGCTCGTCGCCACCGTCCCCGGTTCGGTGACGGTCTCCGCCGACCCCGCGCAGGTCCTCGGCGCCGTCGTGGACGCGGGCGCCGCGCTCCTCCGGGAGTCCGGGCGGCGCTGCGTCGGCGCCGGGCTCGCCGTGCCGTCCGCCGTCGCCGAGCCCGAGGGCACCGCGCTCAACCCGCTCCACCTCGCCTGGCCGGCCGGCGCGCAGGTCCGGCAGATCTTCGCCGACCGGATCCGGGACGCCGGCATCGAGGGCCCGGCCTTCACCGGCAACGACGTGAACCTCGCCGCCCTCGCCGAGCACCGGCACGGAGCCGGGCGCGGCGCCCGCGACCTGCTGTGCGTGGCCACCGGCCACCGGGGCGTCGGCGGGGCGCTCGTCCTCGACGGGCGGCTCCACACGGGCAGTTCGGGCCTCGCCCTGGAGGTGGGCCACCTGACGGTCAATCCGGACGGCGGTCCCTGCCACTGCGGAGGCCGCGGCTGCCTGGACGTCGAGACCGACCCGCTCGCCTTCCTCACGGCCGCCGGGCGGGAGCCGGGACCCGAGGTGTCCCTGCTCCAGCAGGCCCGCGACCTGCTCAGGACCGCGCCGGACGACCCGGGGGTGCGGGGCGCGGTGGCGGAGCTGATCGACCGGCTCGGCCTGGGCCTCGCCGGTCTGGTGAACATCCTCAACCCCGACCGGATCATCCTCGGCGGTCTCCACCGCGAGCTGCTCGACGCCGACCCGGAGCGGCTGCGCGCCGTCGTGGCCGACCGCAGCCTGTGGGGACGCAGCGGCGGAGTGCCGATCCTGCCCTGCACCCTGGACCACAACAGCCTGGTGGGCGCCGCCGAACTGGCCTGGCAGCCGGTCCTCGACGACCCGCTGGCCGCCCTCGCCGGCGCCTCCGTCTGACCGGGACGCGCACCGGCCCGCCCGGCGGCCCTGGACCGCGTTGCGTAAAGGCGCGCGCAAAGGGGCGCGTAGAGGCGCGCGCAAAGGCGCGCGTAAAGGAGTGGGCAGGACCACGGGGGCCCGGTAACGTCCCCCTCCATGATCACTTCCGATGCTGAACTCCCGCCCCGCCTGGGCAGTCTCACCTTCCACGGCCCGCTCTCCGAGGAGCGGGCCGCGCGCCTCGTCCGCCGGATCGCCGACTCGGGCCCCGCGGACGTCCTCGACATCGGCTGCGGCTGGGGCGAGTTGCTGCTCCGGATCCTCGACGCGGCGCCCGGGGCGAAGGGCATCGGCATCGACATCGAGGCCGATGACCTGGCCCGGGGACGGGCGCTCGCCGCCGAGCGCGGTCTCGCGGACCGCGTCGCCTTCGTGGAGGAGTCCGCGCGCGGCAGCGAGCGCGGCCCGGTCGACGCGATCCTCTGCCTCGGCTCCAGCCAGGCCCTGTGCGATCCGGAGCTGCCGCACGACCCGGCGGAGGCGCTGCGCGAACTGCGCCGCCTCGTACGGCCCGGCGGTCTGGTCGTGCTCGGCGAGGGGTTCTGGGAGCGGACGCCGACCGAGGCGGAGCTCGCCGGGATGTGGCCCGGCGCGACCGCCGGCGACCACTTCCCGCTGGGCGGACTCGTCGACCTGGCGATCGCGGCGGGGTTCCGTCCGGCGTGGATCGAGACGGCGAGCCGCGACGAGTGGGAGGCGTTCGAGTCCGGCTACCGGTACGACACGGAGCTGTGGCTCGCCGCGCACCCGGACCACCCGCTGGCCGCCGAGACCCGCGAGCGCGTCGACCGGCAGCGCTCCGGCTGGCTGAACGGCTACCGAAACGTCCTCGGCATCGCGTACCTGACCCTGGTCGCCACCGCCTGAGCCGGCCCGCCCGGCCGACCGGCGGACCACCGGGCCGTCAGCCCCGGGCGCCCGACGCCAGAGCTCGGGCGCCGGACGTCATCAGCCCGCGAAGACCCCGGCGCCGGACGCCGCCAACGCCGGGGTCTTCGCGGGCGCGCCCAGGGGGACGCCCGCGAGACGGCTGTACGAGACGATCGGGGCGAGCGGCACCAGGTCGAAGCCGAACCCGGCCTCGGCGCCGGCCACCGCCGGGCCGCCGGCGCACGGCGGCGCGGTCAGGGCGAACCAGACGACCTTGCCGCTCGCGCCCCGCGGCCGGACGCCCCAGCTGTCGCTGAGCGCCCCGACGATGGCGAGGCCCCGGCCCGAGGTGGCGAGCGCGTCCGGCCCGTCCCACAGGTCCAGGGCGGACGTCTCGGCCGCCACCGGTATCCGGGGGTCGTTGTCCCGGACCGAGACGGTCAGGCGGTCGAGCAGGAGTTCCAGCTCGACGGTGCACTCCTTGTCGGGCTGCGCGTGGCGGTGCACATTGCTCAACAGCTCGGTCATTCCCAGGGCGACGGGATCGACCAGGTCGTCGAGGTGCCAATGGCGCAGATGGGCGGCGACGATCCTGCGGATCTGTCCGATCCGCGACGGCAGGGCCTGGAGCTCCACCGCGTAATACCTGCTCGGCTCGCTGATCACGGCTGCGACTCCCCGAAGTAGTCCTGAAGACGACGGAGGTTCGGATCTGTCATGCGGTACGGCAGGGCGGCGCACTGAGCACAGTGTCACCACCGTTCCACCCTCAGTGAGGTGCTTCCAGCCTGAGCCAGCCGTCACCGCCCCGCAACCCGCCGCGAGCTTCCCCAGGTCAGGGGCGTCGCCGGGCGGTCACCTGCCGCCGGCCGCCCGTTTCAGCGCGGCGAGGAAGCGGCCCGCCTGCTCGGCGTCCCGGTCGTCGTCCTCCCCGGCCGCGTCCATGGTCAGCCGGTACCGCGTGCCGTTCACCGTCGCCACCGTCTCGTCCGCCTTCGCGAACCACGGGCGGCCCGCCCGCACCGCCTTCACCGGCGCGCTGTCGATCTCGGAGCCGTAACTCGTCAGCAGCGCCAGCCGGCCGTCCTCGATGCGGACCTCGCCGGCCCGGGTGAGCGAGCGCGGCCAGCGCGCGATGCGTACGCCCCTGGCGCTGAACTCCGGTTCCGTCATGGCGGTCCACCCCTTCCGCGTACCCGTCGCTCCCAGTGTGCCGGGCCGTCGGCGCCGGCACCAGGGAACGTCGCCCGACCGCCCCCCAAGCCGATCCTATGGAACGTCAAAGAGAACGTTTGCCCAGGTGAGAGCGGTATCGTCGAGGGTGGGAAGCCAGGGTCCACCCCGGCGGGACAGCGAGGAGAAACCGTTGAGCACCACCCGACCCCCCTACGCCGTGGACGCCGCCACCACCGTGGACGTCGACCGCAGCGATCCGGCGTACCGCGCGTGGCTGAAGGAGGCCGTCCGCAAGGTCCAGGCCGACGCCAACCGCTCCGCCGACACGCACCTCCTGCGCTTCCCGCTCCCGGAGAAGTGGGGCATCGACCTCTACCTGAAGGACGAGTCCACCCACCCCACCGGCAGCCTCAAGCACCGCCTGGCCCGCTCGCTCTTCCTGTACGCGCTCTGCAACGGCTGGATCCGCCCCGGCAAGCCGGTCATCGAGGCGTCCAGCGGCTCGACCGCCGTCTCCGAGGCGTACTTCGCGAAGCTCATCGGCGTCCCCTTCGTCGCCGTGATGCCCCGCACCACCAGCCCCGAGAAGTGCCGGCTGATCGAATTCCACGGCGGGCAGTGCCACTTCGTCGACGACTCGCGCACCATGTACGAGGAGTCGGCGGCGCTCGCGGCCCGGACCGGCGGCCACTACATGGACCAGTTCACCTACGCCGAGCGGGCCACCGACTGGCGCGGCAACAACAACATCGCCGAGTCGATCTACCAGCAGCTGCGCCTGGAGCGGTACCCCGAGCCGGCCTGGATCGTCGCCACCGCGGGCACCGGCGGCACCTCCGCCACCATCGCCCGCTACGTCCACTACACCCAGCAGGACACCCGGATCTGCGTGGCCGACCCGGAGAACTCGTGCTTCTTCGACGGCTGGGTGCACCACGACCCCGACGCCACCGCCGACTGCGGCTCGCGCATCGAGGGCATCGGCCGCCCCCGGATGGAGCCCAGCTTCGTGCCCGGCGCCGTCGACCGGATGATGAAGGTCCCGGACGCGGCGAGCGTCGCCGCCGTCCGCGCGCTGGAGACCGCGATCGGCCGCAAGGCGGGCGGCTCCACCGGCACCGGCCTGTGGAGCGCCTTCAAGATCGTCGCCGAGATGGTCGCGGAGGAGCGCACCGGCAGCGTCGTCACCCTCCTGTGCGACCCCGGCGACCGCTACCTCGACAAGTACTACTCGGACGCCTGGCTCGCCGAGCAGGGCCTCGACATCGCCCCGTACGCGGCGGCTATCGAGCGGTTCCTGGCGACGGGCGTCTGGCCGGAGTGAGCCGCCGGTCCAGTAGGGCCGCCGCCCGGCGGAAGGACAGGCCGAGACCCGGTGCAGCGAGCCGCAGACCGGCGCGGAACGCGGCCGGACCGTCGGCCGCCATCGTCCAGCGCAGCCGTGTCCCCGGGCCCTGACGGGCCATGGCCCACTCCTCGGCCAGCGCGGACACGGCCGGCGCGTTGGTGAGGTCTACGCGGTAGGCGTAGCGCAGGTCCGGTTCGGCGGCCAGGATCGTCTCCTCGAAGCGGACGCCGCCGCGCAGCCGTATCGTGCGGCGCGCCCCGTCGTCCAGGGGGACCGCCGAGGCGACCGGGGTGAACCAGGACGGCAGGCTGCCGACCTCGACGGCTATCGAGCGGTAGACCGCCGGGGGCGGTGCCTGGAGCGTGGCCTCGAAGGCGAGGCGGACGGGCGCGGTGGCGGTGAAGCCGAGCTCCACCGGCCGCAGTCGGCGTGGCATGGACCGGACCTCCAGGAGGGGGCGAAGGGTAGCGGGCACCCTAGGGGCGAAGGGTAGCGGGCACCCTAGCTGACACCGCGTCAGGACGAAAGTCCGTTCGACGAGGGTTGGCTCAGTTCCGTGGACCGCGGCGCAGCAACCCGTCCAGGGCCCGGCCGAAGACCACCCGGCCGGCCCGCGCCAGCACCCCGTCGAAAGCCCGCGGCAGCCCTCGTACCGCCAGCTCCTCCGTCCAGACCACCCGCGCGCCGCCGGACTCGGCCGCCACCCGGATCTCCGCCCAGCCGCGCACCAGCCGCCCGTACTTCTCCAGCCGGCACACCCCCGGCCGGTCCCCGAGCGGCGGCTCCCAGCGGACCACCTCCATCGGGTCGTCGAAACCCAGCGGCCCGAGCCCGGTGCGCGCGGTGAACCGCGTACCCACCCGGCTCGGCCCCGGCGTCAGGACCGCCGTCCTGGTCAGCGGCACCTGCCGGCCGTGCGCCGGCCAGTCGGTGAGCCGCCGCCACGCCTCCGCCGGCGCCAGAGGCACCGAGCGCGCCACCCGGAACCGGCTCACGCCCCCGTCTCTCCGGCCACGAGCAGCCCCGGTACGTGCTCCGCGACCTCGGACCGCACCTCCGCGGCCATGCCCCGGTCCGTCACCCAGGTGTCCACCTCGTCCAGCGACCCGAAGGAACTCAGGCCCACCGTCC
This sequence comes from Streptomyces sp. NPDC085460, assembly GCF_044541975.1. Lineage (NCBI taxonomy): Bacteria > Bacillati > Actinomycetota > Actinomycetes > Kitasatosporales > Streptomycetaceae > Streptomyces > Streptomyces sp. NPDC085460. Next base: position 327,957 of record NZ_JBITTO010000004.1, on the reverse strand, counting down.
CCCACTTGGTGTGGTCCGCGACCACCACCACCCGGCGCGCCGCACGGATCAGACACCCGTTGGTCTCCGCCTCCGCCAGGTTCGGCGTCGACAGGCCCGCCTCCACCGAGAGACCGTGCACGCCGAGGAAGAGCAGGTCGAAGTGGAGCGAGCGGACCGCCCGGTCCGCCACCGGCCCGACCAGCGCGTCCGACGGCGTCCGCACCCCGCCGGTCAGCACCACGGTCGGCGCCCGCCGCCCCTCGCCCGACGCGGGACGCGCCTCGTGGAAGACATCCGCCACCCGGACCGAGTTCGTCACCACGGTCAGGTCCGGCACGTCCAGCAGCTGCCGAGCCAGCGCGTACGTCGTCGTCCCGCCGGAGAGCGCGATCGCCGAACCCGGCACCACCAGCGCCGCCGCCGCCCGCGCGATCTCGTCCTTCGCGCTCGGCTCCAGCGCCGACTTCGCCTCGAACCCCGGCTCGTGCGTGCTCGGCTCCGCCACCGGCACGGCCCCGCCGTGCACCTTCGCGACCATGCCCTGCCGGGCCAGCGCGTCGAGGTCGCGGCGGATCGTCATGTCCGAGACGCCGAGCCGACGGGTCAGCTCGTTCACCCGTACGCCGCCGCGCCGCCGCACCTCGTCGAGGATCAGGGCGCGCCGCTGCTCCGCGAGGAGGTTCTGATTGTCAGTCACCGCCGGGGCCGGTCCTTCCGCAGGAGACGAGGGGATGGCTGTCGGATTCGGTGAGAGACCGTGCGCGGGCGCACCGTCGTCCGCGATCCTGGAGCCGACGTCGCATCCTCCCACTCACGAGAGGAAGACTCCTAAGTGTCCCCTGCCACACCCGCCCCCGAGCACGGGGGCGCGGCGCTCGAACTCCTCGTCCACGGAGTCGGCGGAGCCACCCCCCAGTCCATGCTCGACGACCCCAGGACCGTCCGGGTCACCGGCGACGAGACCGCCGCCGTCCACCGGCGCGCCGACGACCTCGACGCCGAGGACCATCCCGGGCGGCACGCGGCCGGGCCGGTGCCGGAGGCGTACGTCTGGTCCAACCTCACCTCCGGCGACGGCGCCCGCGCCCTCTGGCTGCTGCTCCTGCCGTTCATGGTCGTCAACCTCGCCCACTGGATGCGGCCGCCCGCCCCCGAACGCCCCGGTCTCGTCCGGCTCTACGGCCTCCTCGTCCGCCTCCTCGCCCTCAGCCTCACCGTGCTGCTCACCGCCGCCGTGTGCGAGGTCGCCCTCGACCTGACGGCCTGGCAGTGCGCGGGCACCACCGCCTGCGCCGACGGCCGGGCCTGGCTCGGCTTCGTCTCGGCCGACCGGGCCGGCTGGTGGTCGGGGCCCGGCCGCCGCCTCGCCCTCGCCGCCGTCCTCCCCGCCGCGCTCGTCGCCCTGCTCTGGTACCTCTCCCGCCGCACCTGGAGCGCGTACGAGGCCCAGCGCCCGCCCACGAGCGACGCGCCCGCACCCACGGAGACACCCGCACCCGCCGAGGCGTCCGACGACCCGCGGCCCGCGCTCGGGCGGCCCGGCTTCTGGTACGGGAGGCGGCTCGTCGCCCGGCTGCGCGCGGCGCACACCGCCGCCGGGTTCCTCACCGTCGCGGGCGCCCTGGCCGTCGCCCCCGCCCGCCACGACACCGGCGGGCTCGCCGCCACCGGACTCGCCCTGCGGGCCGCCCTCGCGGTGTGCGCCGCGCTCGTGCTGTGGGCCGTCTGCGGCCGGGGGCGCAGCGAACGCAAGCTCGACCAGCGGGTCGAGAGCGCCCTCGTCACCCGGCTGCCCGCCGCCGCGCTCGGCCTGCTCGCGCTGACCGTCCTGCACACCGGCTGGGCCCGGCCCGGCTGGACTTCCGCCGGCACCCTTCCCGGAAGCGCGGTCTTCGGGATGCTGACCGTCGCCCAGGGCGGCCTCGTCGTCGCCCTCGGCGCCGTGGCCCTGCTGCTCCAGCGGGCGCGGCGCGACTCCCGTACGGCCCTCGCCGGACTCGGCGGGCCGGCCACCGCGATGCTGGCCTGCGCGCTGGCCGGGGTGATGTCCGGCGGCGTCGCCCAGTGGGTCGCGGACCGGCTCGACGGCGGGGCCACCCCCGGCACCGGCGGCAGCCCGCTCGCCGGACCGCCCGTCCTGCTCAGCTGGCAGGCGTCCGTCATCCCCGTCCTGCTCCTGCTGCTGCTCGTGCCCGCCGCCCTCCTCGGCGTCCGCACCGCGCTCGCCGCCCGCCGGCTGCGGGCCGCCGTCGAGGCCGACTACGCCGCCGAGCGCCCCGATCCGGTCCGTACCGGCCAGATCGCCGCGAGCCGCGCCCGCGCCTCGCTCACCGACTCGGCCCCCGTCCTCATCGGTGTCGTCTCCGGCACCACCCTGCTGCTCGGCGCGGCCTCCGTCGCCGGCGCCTGGGCCAGCGACCAGGTCCCCGGCAGCGCCTTCTCCGGCGCCCACCCCGCGATCGCCGCGCTCGCCACCACCACCCAGGCGCTCGGCTCCTGGATGATCGGCTTCGGCTTCCTGCTCTTCGTGACCTGGGGCCGCCGCGCCTACCGCGACGCCCACGCCCGCCGCACCATCGGCATCCTCTGGGACGTCGGCACCTTCTGGCCGCGCGCCGCCCACCCCTTCGCGCCGCCCTGCTACGCCGAGCGGGCGGTGCCCGACCTCACCTGGCGGATGCGTTCCTGGACCGGGCACACCGGCGGCCGGCTCGTCATCTCCGGCCACTCCCAGGGCAGCGTCCTCGCCGCCGCGGCCGTCTGGCAGCTGCCGTCGGCCACCCGCGCCCGGGTCGCCCTGCTCACCTACGGCTCCCCGCTGGAACGGCTCTACGGCCGCTGGTTCCCCGCCTACTTCGGCCCCGACGCGCTGCGCGGCCTGCACCGCGCGGTGCACTGCTGGACCAATCTTCACCGGGCCACCGACCCCATCGGCGGCCCGGTCCGCGTCCCGGCCGAGGACGGCCGCCCGGGCGTCGACGCCCCGGTGCTGCGCGACCCGGTCGCGTACGGGCGCACCCGCGACCACCCGCTGCCCGAACCGCTCCTCGGCCACTCCGACTACCAGGCCGACCCCGGTTTCGCGATCTGCCGGGCGGCGCTCCTGGACCGGCTGCTGCCCGCGCTGCCCCGGCAGCGAGGCGTCGACGAGGCGGCGGATCAGGGGAGTTCGGGCAGGTCCTCCGGGTAGAGCAGGGTCAGGTCGTCGGTGCTCGCCTCGGCGAGCACCGCGACGCGGCCCGCGTGCCGCTCGACCATCGACTCGAAGGTCTGGCGCGCCGTCCGCCCGTTGCCGAACGCCGGGCCCTTCGGCAGCTTCTCGAAGTACCTGAGGAGGGCGTCGTCCGCGCCCTCCGCGAGCCGGTACTCGTGCTCGTCGGTCTGCTGCCGCACGATCCGCAGCAGCTCCTCCGGGGTGTAGTCACCGAAGCTGATGGTCCGTGAGAAGCGGGACGCCACACCGGGGTTGACGGTCAGGAACCGCTCCATCTCGGCGGTGTAGCCGGCGACGATGACCACCACCGCGTCCCGGTGGTCCTCCATCAGCTTCACCAGGGTGTCGATCGCCTCGCGCCCGAAGTCCCGGCCCGAGTCCTCCGGCGACAGCGCGTACGCCTCGTCGACGAACAGGACGCCGCCGCGCGCCCGGTCGAACGCCTCCTGGGTGCGGATCGCCGTCGAGCCGATGTGCTCGCCGACCAGGTCCACCCGGGAGACCTCCACGAGGTGCCCGCGCTCCAGGACGCCGAGCGAGGCGAGGATCTCGCCGTAGAGGCGGGCGACGGTGGTCTTGCCGGTGCCCGGGTTGCCGGTGAAGACGAGGTGGCGGCGGACCGAGGCGGCCTTCAGACCGGCCTCCTGCCGCTTGCGGCCCACCTCGATCATGTTGGTCAGCGTCCGCACCTCGTGCTTCACGCTGTCCAGGCCGACCAGCCCGTCGAGGGCGCCGAGCACGTCCTCCGAGGACCGGGGGGCGGGCACGGCGGCGGACGCCGGCGCGGGTGCCGGTGCCGGAGCGGCGGCGGTACGCGGCGGGGGATAGGCGCCGAGCAGGCCGGGCGAGTGCTGGGCCGCCGTCAGGACCGGCGCCGCCGGGGCGGGCTCGGGCACCGGCGGGGTGCGGACCGCGCTCTCGTCGCCGGTGCAGTCCTCGGCGACGGGACCGTCCTCGGGGAACTCGTACCCGCCGCGCGCGCACCGCTCGGTCCGGCAGCGGCGCAGCACGGTGCGGCAGCCGTCCATCACGTGGAAGCCGTAGCCGCCGCTGCCGGTGACCCGGCAGCCGTGGAAGGTGCCGCGGCCCTCCGCCGACACGTAGAAACCGGCCTCGGCGGGGGAGGTGACGACACAGCGCTCCACCGTGGGGTCGGCGCCCTTGGTGACGATGACGCCCGTCTGCACCGCGTCGATCGTGCAGTTGGCGAGGGTGCCGCCGCTGCCGTGGTCGCGGAACCAGGCGCCGGTGGACGCCTCCTTGATCCGGCAGTCGTCGAGCTGGGCGGTGGCGCCGTCGCTCACCGACACGGCGGTGTTGCGCACCTGGGTGAGATCGCTGTCCACGACGTCCACCCGGGAGCCGCGGTCGAGCACGAACAGCGCGTCGGGCACGTCGTGCACGCGGCAGGCGTCGAGGACGGCGCTCGCCCCGTCGCTCACCCACACCGCGGGGTAGTCGCCGGTGCTGTCGTGGATCTCGCACTGATGGGCGTCCACGCGCGTGCCGGGGTCCCAGACGGAGAGGCCGTTGCGCCCGAAGCGGCGCACCGTCGAGCGGGTCAGCGTGAGCACCGAACGGGACCGCAGGTCCACCGCGTTCTCCGGCACGTCGTGGATGTCGCAGTCGGAGAGCGTCAGGACGGCGTCCGTGTCCAGGGTGACGCCGTCGGCGGAGGTGCGGTGGACGGAGGAGTCCACGAGGTGCGCGCTGCCGCGGGCGGCGATCTGCAGTCCGGCGCCCTTGATCTCGTACACCTCGCAGCCGACGCCTTCCAGGCCGCTGCCCTCGCCGGTGACGGCGATCCCGGCGCCGGAGGCGTGGTGCACCCGGCAGCGTTCGAGCCGGGGATGGGCCCCGCCGCGCACCGACACCCCGGCCTGGCCGGCGGAGACGACCTCGCACTCCTCGAAGACGCCGCCGGCGCCGTCGACGGTCGCGATGCCGACGCCGGCCGGGTTGTCCACGGTGCAGCGGCGGACGGTGGGGCGGGCCTGCCCGCGCACCTCGATCCCGGCGGCGGAGCGGGTCATGATCCGCAGGTCGAGCAGTTCCGGCGTGCCGTCCTCGACGAGCAGCGCCGGCGCCGCCACGTCCTGGCCCTCGATGTGCAGGTCCTGCACGATCGCGGACGCGCGCAGGGTCAGCGGCACGCCGTCCGGCGGCGCGATCCGCACCGGCCCCGCGCCGTCCTCGGGGCCCCGCAGGGTCACCGCCCGGGTCACGACGAGGTTCTCGCGGTAGGTGCCGGGCGCGACGGTGAGGACGTCGCCGTCACCGGCCGCCTCCAGGGCGGCGGCGAGGGTGGCGTACTCGCCCGTGCGGCGCCGCCACCGCGACGTGCCGGTGTGCGTCACCTGGACCGTGCCGTGTGCCATGGGTGTGCTCTGCCCCCGCCTCGTGCGATGGGATCCAGGATCCGGTCCCCGCCGCGTGCGATGGGATCCTGGATCCGGTCTCAGTGGGATCCAGGATCCGGTCTCCTGGATGGTGGATCCGATGCCCCACCGTAGCGCGCGTGGAGGCGCGGGGTTGACGGGTCGTCGTGCCGCACCCGTACGGGGCACGGAAGCCTTGGTTCCGGTCGTCGTCAGCTGCCGGTGCCGGTGCGGCCCCAGTCGGGGCCGACCGACGCCCAGGCGCGGTCCAGGCGCGCGTACCGGCGGAAGGTCAGCCGTCGCATCACGAGCCGGCGGACGAGCTCGACGCCGAGTCCGGCGAGGACGGCCGCCGTCAGGCCGGCGACGAAGGCGTGGGCGCGGGCGGTGTCGCGGGCCAGGGGGGCGGGGACGGCACGGCCGTCCCGGTCGGTCCAGAGCGGGAAGGTGTCGCCGGGCGTGGCGCTGGCCCGGGAGGTGGTGACGGTTCCCGTGCGGGAGGTGCCGTCGGGCGCGGTCCAGCGGGCCACCACCGCGCGCCGGAAGCGCTGTTCGGCCGTCTGGCCGCCGGATCCGGTGGCGCCGGGCGGTGTGGGGGCGGGGCGGAGGACCCGGGCGGTGGTCTCGATCCGTCCCTGCTGCTGGGCGCGGACCGCGCGCTGGAGGGACGCCTGGGCGGAGGAGCCGGCCGCCCAGCCGGCCAGGGGCACCGCCACGCACAGCACGACGACGGCGATGAGCGCCACCCACGCCTCGACCAGGTCCGTCGTCCGGCGCAGGGGATTGCGCCGCCAGCGCCAGAGTCCGGTGATCGCACGCATACCGGAACCCCCTCGTTCGTCGTTCCTCGGACGAGTCTGCCCGGGGGACGCCGGGTTCGCCTGTCGAGAGCCGAGGGGGAAGGGGCGGCCGGGGGAGCCGGGCAGGGTGGAGGTGCCGGGCAGGGTGGGGGAGCCGGGCTGGTCAAGGGCGCCGGGCCGGTCAAGGGCGCCGGGCCGGTCAAGGAAGCCGGGACGGCCGGGGGAGTCCGGCCGGCCGGTCGAGGGGGCCGTGTCAGTCGAGGATCTTCACCGGGTCGCCGACGCGGACGGTGCCGCGGTGTTCGGGGACGAGGTTCTGGCCGAAGACGAGCTTGCCGTTCAGCTTCCGGTGGGCCCCCAGCGTCCGCAGCGGCTCCTTGCCGCGCCGGGCGGTGGTCTGGTCGGTGGTGGTCACCACGCACCGGCCGCACGGCTTGGCCACCCGGAAGGTCACCTCGCCCACGGTCAGGCGGGTCCATCCGTCCTCCGCCCACGGCTCGGTCCCGCCGACGACCAGGTTCGGCCGGAAGCGGCTCATGGGCAGCGGGCCCTCGCTCGCGTGGTCGCCCCGCGCGATCAGGGCGTTGAGGGCGTCGATGGAGGCGGCGGAGGTGACGAGCAGCGGGTAGCCGTCGGCGAGGCTGACGGTCTCTCCGGGGAGCGCGTAGGCGGGATCGACGGGGCGCCGGTGCTCCGGCGCGTCCAGGTGCACCAGGCGCGCGTCCGTCTCCAGGAAGGCGGAGAACCAGGCGGCCGCGGCATCGCCGGCGGGGACCGTCTCCACGGGCGTGTCGAAGACGTCCGCGGTGACCGTGACCGAGGGCTCCGGCACCGGGACCACGAGCGGTTCCCGACCGGGCGCCGTCAGCCGCAGGCCGCCGTCGGCGAGGGGTTCGGCGGTCGCGAGGGCGAGCCGGGGGTGGCGGCGCTGGGTCATGACCGTGCCCCGGGCGTCGACGACGGCCCAGCGGCGGTCGTGCGCGAGGCCCCAGGGCTGCACCTCCGCCTCCGTGCGGTCGAGCGCCCGGAGGGCCTTCACCGGGTGGACGTGGACGGAGCGGAGGACGGGATCAGACATGTCCTCATCCTGCCAGCCGCTCCGTCCCCGGTGGACCTGACTCGCGCGCTCCGTCAGTAACCGCCGCCCTGGTAGGGACGGTTGTACGGGTCCTGGTACGGCGCGGGGGCCGGGACCGGCGCCGGCGCGGGACGCGGGGCGGCCGGGCGCATGGCCTCGTAGCCGCCGGCCATCGGGCGGGCGGGCTGCGGGACCGGACCGCCCGGGTAGCCGCGCTGCGGCGCGGGCTGCTGCGGGATGTACGGCGTGGGCGCCGGCTGCAGCGGCGCGGGGGCCATCTGCGGGGCCGGCTGCGGGTATCCGTACCCACCGCCCTGGTAGACGGGCGCCTGCTGGGGGGACGGCGCCGACGGGAGGGCCGGAAGGGCCGCCGGCAGCGCCGGCAGGTAGGAGCCCGTAGGGGCGGGCGCCGGGTAGCCGACGGGGGCCGGGTAGCCGGTGGGGGCCTCGTACGCGGCGGGCACTCGGATCGGGGCGATCTGAGGCGTGCCCCGCTCCGCGACCAGGGAGTCGTAGATAGGGGTGTCCGGGAAGGACGGCGCGGTGTGGTAACCGCCTCCATAGCTGGAGCGGGGGGAGGTCATGGCACATAAGTTAAGCCCACGATCTGCCGATTGGGGAGCCTGCTCAACACCTTCTTTGACAGGCTTCTGACGGGCATGGATCCCCAACCAGAGCGAACATGTCAAAAACGGGCACGTTTCTGTCCCATGATCGCGTAAAACCCGAGCTGGGAGGGGGTTACCGGCGGGTCTTCCGGGTCGGCGGCGAGAACCACTCCCGGTATGAAGAACAGATAAAGAAAAAGCGACCGGAAGGAGTGACAGAAGTGATCTTGGGTATGCCGAATCGTCAATCCCGCGCCTCGGCGTACCTTGCGCACGCGCCGAATTCGCCGCGTTACTCCCCGTGTCGGGAAGCGAATTCCCCGTCCCCGGGGGCGGCGCCGCCGGAGGCGCCGCCCCCGGAGTGGACGCGCCCCTTCCACGCCCCGCCGCGCCCCCGGTAGTGCAGCACCGCCGAATCGACCGTCATCAGCAGATAGAGGAAGGCGGTGAACGGCAGCAGCGGCGCCGCCCACGGAGACCGGCCGTAGTAGCGGAGCATCGGCAGGTACGTCCCCGCCATCACCGCCCACGCCGCCCCGCCGGCCCACGCGGCCGGCGCGTCCCCGGCCACCGCGCCCGCCACCAGCGCGAACGGCGGCACCAGATAGACGAGCGCGAGCCCGGCCACCGTCCCCAGGAGCAGCAGCGGGTCGTACCGCAGCTGGGCGTACGCGCTCCGCGCCACCATCCGCCACAGCTCCCCGAGCCCCGGGTACGGGCGCACCGAGTCCACCCGCTCGGCGAGGCCCAGCCAGATCCGGCCCCCGGCCGCCCGCACCGCCCGTGCCAGCGCCACGTCGTCGATGACCGCCGTACGGATCGCGTCCGGCACCCCGGCCGCCACCGCCGTCTCCGTCCGCAGCAGCACACAGCCCCCGGCCGCCGCCGTCGCCCGCGGCCGCTCGGCGTTGATCCACCGGAACGGATACAGCTGGGCGAAGAAGTAGACGAACGCCGGGACGACCAGCCGCTCCCAGCCGCCCGCCACCCGCAGTCGCGCCATCTGCGAGACCAGGTCCCGGTCGTCGCCCCGCGCCGCGGCCACCAGGCGCCGCAGACTGTCCGGCTCGTGCGCGATGTCCGCGTCCGTCAGGAGCAGGAACTCGGGCCCACGCGCGCGTGCCAGCGCCATCCCGTGCCGCAGCGCCCACAGCTTCCCCGTCCACCCCGGCGCGGGTTCCCCCGGCGACACCACCGTCAGCGGCAGCCCGCCGTGGCGCGCGGCCAGGTCGACGGCGAGGCGGCCGGTCCCGTCCGTGCTCCCGTCGTCGACCAGGATCACCTCCGCCCGGCCCGGATAGTCCTGGGCCAGCAGCGACGGCAGGCTCAGCGGCAGGACGCCGGCCTCGTCCCGCGCGGGCACCACCACCACGACACCGGGCCACTCCTCCGGTCCTCCGCGCGCGGAGGACCGGCACGCGCGCGTGCCGGTCCGCGGCAGGCGCTGGTCCGTGCGCCAGAAGAAGCCCTGGCCGAGCAGGAGCCAGACCCAGACGGCCAGGGAGGCGGACGCGAACCAGGCGAGGATGCTCATTTGCCGCAGTCTGCCCCAGAACGGCGGGGACATGAGGGCCATCGGCTAGGGTGACCGGGTGAAGATCGCGCTCATGGACTCCGGAATCGGCCTCCTCCCGGCAGCCGCCGCGGTGCGCCGGCTGCGCCCGGACGCCGAGCTGCTGCTCTCCAACGATCCCGACGGCATGCCGTGGGGACCGCGTACCGCCGAAGACCTCACCGGGCGCGCGCTCGCCGTCGCCCGCGCCGCCGCCGCCCACCGGCCGGACGCGCTGATCGTGGCCTGCAACACCGCCTCCGTCCACGCCCTGCCCGCCCTGCGCGCCGCCCTCGAACCGGCGATCCCGGTCATCGGCACCGTCCCCGCGATCAAGCCGGCCGCCGCGGCCGGCGGCAAGGTCGCCATCTGGGCGACCCCCGCCACCACCGGCAGCCCCTACCAGCGCGGACTCATCCGCGAGTTCGCCGCCGGCGCCGAGGTCACCGAGGTGCCCTGCCCCGGCCTCGCCGACGCGGTCGAGCACGCCGACCCCGAGGCCATCGACCGGGCCGTCACCGCCGCCGCCGCGCTCACCCCGCCGGACGTCCGTGCGCTCGTCCTCGGCTGCACCCATTACGAGCTCGTCGAGGACCGCATCCTCGCCGCCCTGACCCCCCGCCGCCGCCCCGGGCTGCCCCCGGTCGTCTTCCACGGCTCCGCAGGCGCCGTCGCCGCCCAGGCCCTCCGCCGCGTCGGCGCCGAACCCGCCCCCGCCGCCGCCCCCACCGGCACCCTCTCCGTCCTCCTCAGCGGCCGCCCCGGCCCCCTCCCGGCCGCCGCCCTCGACTACGCCGCGGGCCGCCTCCTCGCGGCCGCGCCCGCGCCCACGCCCTGACCGCTCACCCCGGGTGACCTGCCCTGGCCGCTCACTCTTGGTGACCGGACGGCTCCGCTCCGACGCGCTGAACCCGGCATCGCTGGGTAATCTTCCCGATATGAGGCAATCCAGGCGGCAGCACGCCGGCGGGCCACAGCCCGCCGTGTGGACCGGCCGCGCCACCAACCGCTTCCAGTGGATCGCCGCCCTCGCGGGAGCCGCCTTCATGGCGCTCGGCATCACCATCGCCGTCGAATCCGCCTGGACCTCCGGCATCCTGGCCCTCGTCATGGCCGTCGTCGGCTGCGTCGCCGCCGGACTCCTCGTCCTCTTCGGCACCCTCGCCTTCGTCCACGTGGAGGTCCGCGTCGACGACCGCGCCATGGAGGTCCGCTGCGGACACATCGGCGTCCCGCGCCGCACCATCCCCTTCACCGAGGTCCTCGACGCCGACTACGCCCCCACCGTCACCCCCCGCCACTGGGGCGGCTGGGGCTACCGCTGGCGCCCCGACCGCGGCACCGCCGTCGTCGTCCGCCGCGGCGAGGGCCTGGTGCTCCGGCTCGCCGACGGACGCACCTTCACCGTCACCGTCGACGGCGCCGAGGGCGCGGTCGACTCCATCCGCGACCACCTCCGCCGCCCCGCCCCGCCCCAGACCCCCGCCGGCGCCTGACCGGCACGCGCGCGTACGGGTGGGACCGATCGACCGGTCCGGACGCCCGGCCCGCCGCCGTACCGTGCCGGACAAGGCGTCAACAGGCACGCCCCGTACACTCCGCAAGGTGAGCACCACCATCACTCCCGAAGCCGCCGGCGACGCCTCCGCCGACGAGGACCGGCCGCGCCGCTTCGGTACGGCCGCGCGCTTCCTCCGCCCCGGGGCGGCCCTGCTCTCCGGCGTCCTGCTCTACCTGAGCTTCCCGCCGCGCCCCCTGTGGTGGCTCGCGCTGCCGGCCTTCGCCCTCCTCGGCTGGAGCCTGTACGGGCGCCGCCTCCGCGCGGGCTTCGGCCTCGGATACCTCGCCGGGCTCGGCTTCCTCCTGCCGCTCCTCATCTGGACCGGGGAGGAGGTCGGCCCCGTGCCGTGGGTCGCCCTCGCCGCCGTCGAGGCCCTCTTCGTCGCCGCCGTCGGACTCGGCGTCGCCGCCGTCTCCCGGCTCCCCTGGTGGCCCGTCTTCGCCGCCGGCGTCTGGATCCTCGGCGAGGCCGCACGCGCGCGCGTGCCCTTCGGCGGCTTCCCCTGGGGCAAGATCGCCTTCGGCCAGGCCGACGGCGTCTTCCTGCCCCTCGCCGCCGTCGGCGGCACCCCGGTGCTCGGCTTCGCGGTCGCCCTCTGCGGCTTCGGCCTCTACGAGGCCGTCCGCCTCGTCCGCCTCCACCGCGCCACCGGCAGCGTCCCGCGCGGACCGCTCGCCGCCGCCGCGCTCTCCGTCCTCGTCCCCGTGACGGGCGCCCTCGCCGCCCTGCCGCTCGTCAGCAACACCGCCGAGGACGGCACCGCCACCGTCGCCGCCATCCAGGGCAACGTCCCCCGGCTCGGCCTCGACTTCAACGCCCAGCGCCGCCAGGTCCTCGACAACCACGCGGCCCGCACCCGCGAGCTCGCCGAGGAGGTGAAGGCCGGCACCCGGCCCCAGCCGGACTTCGTCCTCTGGCCGGAGAACTCCTCCGACATCGACCCCTACGCCAACCCCGACGCCGCCGCCGTCATCCAGGGCGCCGTCGACGCCGTCAAGGCGCCCACCGTCATCGGCGCCGTCATCTCCCCGCCCACCGGGAAGCTCCGCAACACCCTCATCCAGTGGGAACCCGGCCGCGGACCCGTCGCCACCTACGACAAGCGGCACGTCCAGCCCTTCGGCGAGTACATCCCGCTGCGGCCGCTCGTACGGATCTTCAACAGCAACGTGGACCGCGTGGCCCGCGACTTCGGCGCCGGCGACGAGGTCGGCGTCTTCGACCTCGCCGGCACCAAGGTCGGCCTCGCCACCTGCTACGAGGCCGCCTTCGACTGGGCCGTCCGCGACACCGTCACCCACGGCGCGCAGCTGCTCACCGTCCCCAGCAACAACGCCACCTTCGGCCGCAGCGAGATGACCTACCAGCAGCTCGCCATGTCCCGGGTGCGGGCCGTCGAGCACAGCCGCGCCGTCGTCGTGCCGGTCACCAGCGGCGTCAGCGCCGTGATCCGCCCCGACGGCGAGATCGTGTCGAGCACCGGGATGTTCACCCCGGACTACCTCGTCGAGGAAGTGCCCCTGCGCTCCACGCAGACCCCCGCCACCCGGCTCGGCACCCTCCCGGAGGCCCTGCTCGCCGCCGTCGCCGCCGCCGGACTCGGCTGGGCCGCCACCCGCGCCGTACGGGCCCGCCGCGCACGGGCCTGAGCCCTCGGACCGCTCCGGCGGATGATCTAGGGTCGGGCCCATGGCGACCCCTGACTTCATCCGAGAACTCCGCAAGACCGCCGGGCACCAGCTGCTCTTCCTGCCCGGCGTCAGCGCCGTCGTGTTCGACGACCGGGGCCGGGTCCTGCTGGGACGGCGCGCCGACACCGGGGCGTGGGCCGTGATCGGCGGCATCGTCGAACCGGGGGAGCAGCCCGCCGACTGCGCCGTCCGCGAGGTCGAGGAGGAGACCGGGGTCCTGTGCGTGCCCGAGCGGATCCTCCTCGTCGAGACCCTGCGCAAGCCCGTCGTCTACGCCAACGGCGACATCTGCCAGTACCTGGACGTGGCCTTCGCCTGCCGGGCCGTCGGCGGCGAGGCCAGGGTCAACGACGACGAGTCCATCGACGTCGGCTGGTTCGACCTCGACGCCCTTCCCGAGATGAGGGGCTTCTCGCACCGGCGGATCGACAAGGCGCTCGCCGACGAACCCACCTGGTTCCGCACGGCACACGGCCGCTGAGCCGGGGGCCGGGCTGGGCCGTGGGCCGTGGGCCGTGGGCCGGCTTCGGGAAGTCGGAGGGGGATGCGGGGGCCGGGGAGCTGGACGCCGGGCGCCCGCGGCGGGGCCTGGGGCCGGGGGCTACGAGCCGCGAGCCGGAGCCGTGAGCCTGGGCGCGGGGGACTGGGGCGGGGTGGCGGGACCGCCCCGGCCCGGGTTGTCCACAGGAGCCGTCCACAGGGCTGGCGCGGGCCCGCCCTCGCCGGGTATCCCTGTCCCATGTCCCACGAACACGTCTCCTACCTGGAACTCCTCGCCCGGGGAGCCGCCACGGAGGCATACGACCGGCCCGTGCTCCTGGCCCGCGCGAGCGGCGCGGGCCCCGAGACGCTGGCCGGTCTCGAGGAGGCCAAACAGCTCGCCCTGCGCGTCCGCGCCGAGCTGGAGGGCCGGCGCCGCCGCGAGGCCGAGCTGTCCGCGCTCTTCGCGACCGCCCACGACCTCGCGGGACTCCGCGACCTCGACGCGGTGCTGCGCGCCATCGTCCAGCGCGCCCGCGCCCTCCTCGGCACCGAGGTCGCCTATCTGAGCCTCAACGACCCGGCGGCCGGGGACACCTACATGCGGGTCACCGAGGGCTCCGTCTCCGCCCGCTTCCAGCAGCTCAGACTGGGCATGGGCGAAGGACTCGGCGGCCTCGTCGCCCAGACCGCCCGCCCCTACGTCACCGACGACTACTTCGACGACGAGCGCTTCCAGCACACCCGCACCATCGACACCGCCGTCCGCGACGAGGGACTGGTCGCCATCCTCGGCGTGCCGCTCACCCTCGGCAGCCAGGTCATCGGGGTGCTCTTCGCCGCCGACCGGCGGGCCCGGGTCTTCGAGCGCGAGCAGGTCGCCCTCCTCGGCTCCTTCGCCGCCCACGCGGCCGTCGCCATCGACACCGCCAACCTGCTCGCCGAGACCCGCTCCGCCCTCGCCGAACTGGAGCGGGCCAACGACATCATCCGCGCCCACAGCGCCGGCATCGAGCGCGCCGCCGAGGTCCACGACCGGCTCTCCGAGCTGGTCCTGCGCGGCGGCGGCGTCCACGACGTCACCGAGGCCGTCTCCGAGGTCCTCGGGGGCACCGTCGAGTTCACCGAGACCACCGCCGGCGCCGTCCGCCGCGCGGGCGGGCACGCGGTCCGCGCCGGCGACGACTGGGTCGCCGCCGTCTCCGCGGGCGGCGAGCACCTCGGCGCGCTCGTCCTGCGCGGCAGGCCCGGCCTCGACCCCGTCGACCTGCGCACCCTGGAGCGGGCCGCGCTCGTCACCTCCCTGCTCCTGCTCGCCCGCCGCTCGGCGGGCGAGGCCGAGCAGCGGGTACGGGGCGAGCTGCTCGACGACCTCCTCGACGCCCCCGACCGCGACCGGCGCCTGCTCCGCGAGCGCGCCGCCCGCCTCCGTACCGACAGCGACGCCCCGCACGTCGTCCTCGCCGCACGCGTCGACCGGGCCGGCCGCGACGGCGGCACCGAACCGCCCGGCCGCGAGGGCGCCGACCGGCAGCGGCTCTCGTCCGCCGCCTCCCACCTCGCCGCCACCCGCCGCGGCCTCGCCTCCGCCCGCGACGGCGGTACGGTCCTCCTGCTGCCGCTGGGCCCCGGCGAGGACGCCGCCGAACTGGCCCGCCAGACCGCCGCGCACCTGGGCGGCGCCCTGCGGGAGCCGGTCACCGTCGGCGCCTCCGCACCCGTACGGGACCCGCTCGACCACCCGGACCGGGTTGCGGGCGCCTACCAGGAGGCCCGCCGCTGCCTCGACGCGCTCGGGCTGCTGCACCGCGCGGGCGAGGGCGCGGCGGCCGAGGACCTCGGCTTCCTGGGGCTGCTCCTCGCCGACAGCCGGGACATCGGCGGCTTCGTGGAGCGCACCATCGGCCAGGTCGTCGCCTACGACGCGCGCCGGGGCACCGACCTGCTGCGCACCCTGGACGCCTACTTCGCCAGCGGCATGAGCCCGGCCCGCACCAAGGACGACCTGCACGTCCACGTGAACACGGTGGCGCAGCGGCTGGAGCGGGTGGGCCGCCTCCTCGGCCCGGACTGGCAGGCGCCGTCCCGCGCCCTGGAGATACAACTGGCGCTGCGCCTGCACGCCCTCGCGTCCCCGCCGGCCCGCCGGTGACCGCCGGGCCGCGGCCGGGTGTCGGTGACCCGGAGTGTCCGGCGCGCCGCGCCGTGTCGTCGCCCTGCGGGGCCGAAGCGTGCTACGGTGGACTTGTTGCAGTTGTGGTACCCATGAACCTATGTGCGCCTGACCGGAATGTTTTTCCGCAGGCGCATATTTCGTTTTACCGGCATCTCCGGATGGGGCCTCTGCCTTACAGAAGGAGAACGTCATGGCACAGGGAACCGTGAAGTGGTTCAACTCGGAGAAGGGCTTCGGCTTCATCGAGCAGGACGGTGGCGGCCCCGACGTCTTCGCCCACTACTCGAACATCGCCACCCAGGGCTTCCGTGAGCTCCAGGAGGGCCAGCGGGTCTCGTTCGACGTCACGCAGGGCCAGAAGGGCCCGCAGGCGGAGAACATCGTCCCCGCCTGATCACCGGACGCCAGTCCGTCGCTCACCGGGGTCCGCACCGTCACGGTGCGGACCCCGGTTTGTGCTGTTCGAAGAAAGGCAGAGAACCCTATGTCCCGCAGGCCCAGGAAGCCGAACAAGCGCGGCTCGAACCCCTCGGCTCCGGCCTCGTCCCCGGCCTCGCCCGCCGAGTTCCGGATGCCGGAGAGCGCCACGCCCGCCCTCCCCGCCGCGGAGGACTTCGCCTCCCTGGACATGCCCGCGGGGCTGCTGGCGACCCTCACCGCCCAGGGCGTGACCACGCCCTTCCCCATCCAGGGCGCCACCCTGCCCGACTCGCTCGCCGGCCGTGACGTGCTGGCTCGGGGGCGTACCGGCTCCGGCAAGACCCTCGCCTTCGGCCTGGCCCTGCTGGCGCGCACGGCGGGGCTGCGCGCGCAGCCCAAGGCGCCGCTCGCGCTCGTGCTGGTGCCGACCCGCGAGCTGGCGCAGCAGGTCACGGACGCCCTGGCGCCCTACGCGACCGCCGTGAACGTACGCCTCGCCACCATCGTCGGCGGGCTGTCGATCACCAAGCAGGCGACCACGCTGCGGCGCGGTGCCGAAGTGGTCGTCGCGAGCCCCGGCCGCCTGAACGACCTGGTCGAGCGGGGGGACTGCGTCCTCGACGACGTCCGCATCACGGTGCTGGACGAAGCCGACCAGATGACCGACATGGGCTTCCTGCCGCAGATCACCAAGCTGATCAAGCAGGTGCGGCCCGACGGGCAGCGGATGCTCTTCTCCGCCACCCTGGACCGCAACATCGACCAGCTGGTGAAGCGCTTCCTCACCGACCCGGTGGTGCACTCGGTCGACCCGTCGGCCGGTGCGGTGACCACGATGGAGCACCACGTCCTCCACGTGCAGGACGTGACCGACAAGAAGGCCGTCACCACGCGGATCGCGGCCAGGGACGGCCGGGTCATCCTCTTCCTCGACACCAAGCGCTCGGCGGACCGGCTGGCCAAGCGCCTGCTGTCCGTCGGCGTCCGCGCGGCGGCCCTGCACGGCGGCCGGACGCAGCCGCAGCGGAACCGGACCCTGGAGCAGTTCAAGACCGGCCAGGTCACGGCGCTGGTGGCGACGAACGTCGCGGCCCGCGGCATCCACATCGACGACCTCGACCTGGTCGTGAACGTGGACCCGCCGGCCGACCACAAGGACTACCTCCACCGCGGCGGCCGCACGGCCCGGGCCGGCGGTTCCGGCAGCGTCGTGACGCTGGTCCTGCCGGAGCAGAAGCACGAGTTCAGCCGGCTCATGAAGGACGCGGGCATCGCCCCGCGGACGACCCGACTGAAGTCCAGCGACGAGGAGCTGGCCACCCTCACCGGCGCCCGTGAGCCGTCCGGCGTCGCGGTCACCATCGAGGTGCCCCAGCCCGCCGCGCCCGCGGCCTCCCGCTCCGCCCGCGGGGCCTCCGCCGAAGGCGGCCGCCCGTCCCGGCGGCGTCGCGGCGGTGGCGGCGGCGCGGCGGCGTCGGCCGAGGCCCCCGCGCGTACGGGCGGGCGCGGCACCGGCCGCCGTACCGCCGGTACGGGTGGTGCCGCCGGTTCCGGCGGTACGAAGGCCGCTGCCGGCGGCAGGTCCGCCGCGGCGGCGAAGTCCACCGCCGGCGCCACCGCCGGCGGCCGCGCCCCCTCCCGGCGTACGGGATCCGGCGTGGCGGCCAAGGGCGGCGACGCCGTCGCGAAGTCCGGCGGCCGGGGCGCCGACCGCCGTCCCCGCCGCCGCGCCTCCGCCCAGGGCGGCACGTCGGAGCGCTGACGGCACCCGCAGGACGAGCACCGCACGGGCCCGGTTCCCCTCACGGGGGCCGGGCCCGTCCGCGTCTCGGGGCCGGGGCGTCAGTCGAGGTAGTCGGCGACGAGCTCGGCGAACGCCTCAGGAGCCAGGACCTCCACACCGAGCCTCTCGGCGGCGACCGCCTTCGAGCTCGGCTTGCCGCCCGCGCCGGGCGCGGAGACCAGACAGCTGGTCCCGGAGTTGACGCCGCTGCCGGCCCGGCCCCCGGCCCGCTCGATGAGCTCGCTCATCCGGGAGCGGCTGTACGAGGCCAAGGGGCCGGTCATCTTCCCGGTGACCACCACCGTCATACCGGCCAGCGGGCCCTCGGCGGGCGTGGAGCCGTCGGCCGCCGCGCCGTCGGCCGCGGGCCCGGCGGACGGACCGGGCCGCTCGGGCTCGGTCATGTTGACGCCCGCGGCGATCAGCTTGTCGACGACGGGCGCGAGGGCGGCCAGCTCGGCGACGACCACCGGCGCCTTCTCCGGACCGATGCCCTCGACGGCCAGCAGGTCCTCGGCGCTCGCCGCCCGGATCGCCTCCATCGTGCCGAAGTGGTCCGCGAGCCGCCGCGACATGCGGCGGCCGGTGCCCCGGATGCCGAGGGCGCAGAACACCCGGCTGAGCGGGCGGCTGCGGGCCAGCGCGAACTGCTCGGCGAGCTTCGCGCCGCGCCGGGCGCTGCCCGCCGCGGCCGACAGCTGTTCCTCGGTGAGGGTGAAGAGGTCCGCCACGTCCGTGACCAGGCCGGAGTCGATCAGCGCCTTCACATAGGTCCTGCCCAGGCCGTCGATGTCCAGGACGTCCCGCCCGGCCGCGTACTCGATCAGCGGGGCGAGGGCGCACCCCGCGCCCTTCGCGCACCGCCAGCGCTCCTGGCTCTTGTCGATCCCGCCCCCGCAGTTCGGGCAGACGGCCGGCAGCGGGACGGGCTCGGCGCCCTCCGGCCGGAGCTCCACGACGGGCGCCTGGACGCGCGGGATGATGTCGCCGGCCTTGTGGACCGTGACCGTGTCGCCGAGGTGGAGGCCGCGGCGGGCGATGTCGGCCGGATTGTGCAGGGTGGCGCGGGAGACGGTGGAGCCGTCGATCTCGACCGGGTCGAGGACGGCGGTCGGCGCGAGCACGCCCGTGCGGCCCACCTCCCACACGACGTCCCGCAGCACCGTCTGGCGCTCCACCGCCGACAGCTTGTAGGCGATCGCCCAGTAGGGGAAGCGGCTGCCGAGCCCGGCCTCGGCCTGCTCCGCCGCGCTGTTCGCCTTCACGACCACGCCGTCGATGCCGAACGGCAGCCCCGCGCGCAGCGCGCCGATCGCGTCCACCCGCTCCTGAGCCTCGGCGATGGTGTCCACCACGTGCAGCCCGGCGGGGGTGTCCGCCGTCGTCCGGACGCCGGCCGCGGAGACCGCGGCCAGGACCTCGGCGTGCGTCGCGCCGGCGGGGAGAAACGATCCGCCGTCCAGCTCGGCGGCGCCGTACGCCCAGAACGTCATCTCCAGCCGGTACGGCCGGTCCTTCGCCCGCAGCGTGCCCGCCACCGCGTTCCGCGGGTTCGCGAACGGCGCCCCGCCGTGCGCCGCGCGCACCTCCTGCGCCGTCTCGAACTGCTCGCGGGTGAACAGCACCTCGCCGCGCACCTCGAAGGTCACCGGCTCCGCCAGCCGCTCGGGCAGGCCGACGACCGAGCCCACGACATGGCTGACGTCCTCGCCGTGCGTGCCGTCGCCACGGGTGACGACCTGGGTGAGCCGCCCGTCCCGGTACCGGGCGGCGACGGCCGCCCCGTCCAGCTTCGGCTCGACCGTGAACCCGCCCTCGACGTCCCGGCCGAGGCGCCGGCGGAGCGAGGCGTCCCACGCGAGCAGCTGCTCGGGCCCGAAGACGTTGTCGAGGCTGAGCAGCCGCGTGGTGTGCGCGACGTCGCCCTCCGGCGCGGCGCCGTCGGCGACGAGACCCGTCGGGGAGGCCGCGGCCTCGCCCGGGTGCTCCGCCTCCCAGGCGAGCACGGCCAGCCGCAGCGCGTCGTACGACGCGTCGTCCAGGGGGCTGTTCTCCCCGGCGTAGTAGGCGCGCGACGCGGCACGCAGCCGACCGAGCGCGTCCTCGTACGCGACGGATCCGGACAGGACAAGGGGCGCCTCGACGGCGGGAGATGCGGTCATGGGTCCATCCTTGCGTGGGGGTCTGACAACGCCCTTCCGGCAGGCGGGCGGGCAGGTGGGCGGGCGGCCGGCAAGGCTCGGCGCGGTCGTTCGGACGGGACGAAACCGGGTGGGGCGAGCTCGTCCGTGGCCTCTACGATCCCGGAGTGCGTCCGACGTCGAATCCGCCCACGGGTCCCCTCCCTTCCTCTTCCCTCCCGCCCGCCCCGGTTCCCGCCGGCCCCGAGGCCGCGTTGCGACTGGCCGCAGCGGGCGGGCCGCCGCCCGGGTGGCGGGAGTGGCCGGACGAGGTTCTGGTGCCGGCGGTGCGGGTCGCGCTGTCGGCGGCGGAACTCGCACGGGATCCCGGGGCGTTGGCCCGCGCGCGGCGGGACGAGGTGCTGTACCAGGCCCTGCGGGGTCTCGACGTCGCCGCCGTCGTGGACGCCGGCGCGCTCGTCGGGGAGCTGGCGGGCAGCGGGGACGCCGTTCTGGAGGCGGAAGCCGTGCGGCTGGCCGGGGCCGGGCTGCGTACGCGGGTCCTCGGACCGGCCTTCGTACGGCAGACGCTGACCGGGCTGCTCGGGTCGAGCGCCGGATCCGTGGTGAACGCCGCGCTCGCCGCGCTCGCCGAACCCTGGGCCGCCGTCGAGCCGTTGCCGCCCGCCCGCCTCGCCGGGCTCCTCGGCCCGGTCACCGGCGACGCCGCGCTCACCGCGGCGGCCGCGCACGGGGCGGCCGCCGTGCTGTGGCGGGCCGCCGGCGATCCGGACCAGGCGCCCGGCGTACGGAGGCGCGCCCTGGCGCTGTACGGGGAGACCGCGCGGCGCGACGACGTGCGCGCCGTCCTGGAGCTCGCGGGGGAGGACCCGCTGCTGCTCGCCGGTCCCGCGGTCGACTGCCTGCGCGCGATGCACCGGCGCGGCCACTTCGTCACCGACCCGGACGTCCCGGCCGTGCTGGCCCTCGCGCTCGCCGACCACACCGTCCCGGCCCGCACCGTGGCGACCGTCCTCTTCACCGCCCGGCGCGCACTGCTGCGCCTGCTGGTCGACACCGCCCCGGACGATCCCCGGTGGCCGCGCCGGCTCGAACTGCTCGTCGCCCTGGACGCGCAGGGCGTCGGCGGCCTGCCGGTCGCTGCCGAGATCGCCCGCGTCCTGCCGCGGGCCCCCGCCCCCGGTCCGTTCCTGCGCGCCCTGCGCGCGCTCCGCGACCCCGCGACCGAGGACGCCGTCCTCGCCGCCCTCCCGCACGCCCCCGCCGACGCGCTCGACGCGCTGGAGGCCGTCGGCGGAGAGCGAACGGTACGCCTCCTGACCGCGGCCCTCGGCCTCGACGGCGTCGGGAGGGACGGCGGAGGATCGGATGGAGGCGGAGGGGACAGCGCCGGGAGGGACGGCTCTGGGGCGGACGGCGTGGGGGCGGATGACGCCGGGTCGGACGGCCCTGGCGCGGACGGCTCCCGGTCCGATGGCGCCGGATCGGATGGCGTTGGGAGGGACGGCTCCGGGGCGGAAGGCTCTGGGTCGGACGGCTCTGGATCGGGTGACGCCGGGTTGGATGGCTCCGGCGCGGTCGGCGCCGGGTCGGATGGCGCCGGGGCGGATGGTTCCAGGGCGGTCGGTGTCAGGACGGACGCCGGTGGACTGCCCTCGCCCGCGCGGGTCGAGTGTGCGGTGCGGGCCTTTCGGGGGCGGGTCCTGGAGTTGGTCTGGCTGCTGGCCGTGGATCCCGGGACGCGGCGCCGGCTGCTCGGTCGGGTGGACGCCGCCGAGCTGCCCGCCCGGATGGCCGCCGACCTCGGCGGCCCCGACGAACGCGAACTCGCCCTCCTCGCCGCGCACCTGGACCCGGCCCGGCCCGCCGCCGCCCTCGCCCGGCTCGCCGCGCACGCGGCGCCCGGCCTCCTGCCCGTCCTCGCCGACCTGCTGCTGCGGGTCGCCGGGGAAGCCGCCTCGGCCTGGGAACCCGGCGGCACGGCGCCCGTACCCGGAGCGGAACCCGTGGTGCCGCCCGAGGCCGACGAGGCGCTGCGCGGCCTCGGCCGGCGGCTGTACGAGCGCGGCCGGATCCGGCCGGTGTGCCTGCTCGACGCCCCCGACGCCGACGCGGCCGGACAGGCGCTCGTCGCCGATCTGACCCTCGGCCTGCTCGACCGGCCCGGTCTCACGGCGGGCGAACAAACCGTGCTGCTCCGCCTGCTGACCGACCTCCCCCGCGCGCCCCACGCCACGGTCCGGCGCCGCGTACACCCCCTCCTGCGCCACCCGGACCCGCACGTGCGCAAGCACGTCGTCGTCCTCCTCGCGCGCGACACGGACGGCGACGGCGTCGAGGCCGTGTCGGCGACGCTGCTCGCGCTGACCGGACCGGACCGCGACCCGCAGACCGTACGCCGCACGGTCGAGGCCCTGGGCGGCGCCGGGGCCCGCTGGGCCTCCGACGCGATCGCCGCCTGCCTCGACCACCCGACCATGAACATCCGCAAGACGGCCGCCCGGGCCCTGGCCACCGCCGGCACCGCCCGGGCCGTACCCCACCTCCTCCGCCGCCTCGGCCACGACGACAACCCCGGCCTGCGCACGCTCCTCCTCGACGCGCTCCGCGCCCTGCTCGGCGACACCCTCCCCGCCACGGTCACCGCCGCCGCGGCCCGCGCGACGGACGCCCACGCCCGCGACCGCCTCCATGCCGCGCTCGCCGCGCTCGCCCCACCCGAACCCGACCAGGACCAGACCGACCTCGACCACCTCGCGGACCACGGCTGGGACCCGGAGGCCGCCCTGCGCCTGGCCGAACGGCACGCGCCCGGCGGGCCTGCCGCGCCCAGGGCCGCGCGGCTCGGTGCGACGCGCCCGTACCTCGCCGACTGGCTGGCGCTCGCCGCCGGCCCGGCGCGCCGTCCTGGGCCTGCTGCCGGTCCACCTCTGCCCCGGCCCCCGCCCGGCCCACGAACGCGACGCGCTCGCCCGGCACGCCACGGTCCTCCTCGACGGCCTCGCGGAAGCGGAGGGAGAGGCCCGGGACGGGCTGATCGGGCTCCTGGAGACCGTCGCGGACCGCCCGGCCGTCGGCGAGCGGGTCGTCAGGGCCGTACGGGCGCTGCCCGCCCGCCGCCCCGGCCGCCGCTCGGTGCTGCCGCTGCTCCGGGCCGCCGGCGCGGTCCTCGTCCGCGCCGACCTCGACCGCGCTCTCACCGCCACGGCGCTGGACCCCGACCCGAAGCGGGCGGGGACCGCGCTGCTGCGGGAGACCTTCGGGGTCGCCGGTCCGGCCGTCCCGTCGGAGTGGCGACGCGAACTCGCCGCCGCCACCGGGGACGTGCGGGCCCTGGCCGCCCACCGTTCCCGTGGCACCACCCCCGGGTCGCGGGAGCTGCTCGCCGCCCTCGCCGACGTCCACGCGGACGCCCCGCCGGACGTACGGGCGGCGCTGGTCGACTGGATGACGGACCTTCAGCCGCTGGGCGCCCCGCCCTGGACCCTCGCCGAGGACGCCCGCGCCGGGGCCGCCGCGCCGCGCGCGGTCCATCCGGCGGACCTGGACCAGCCCCGCTCCGCCGCGCAGCGGGAACGACTGCTCGCCCTGCTCGCCTCCGGCACCCCCCGGCAGCGGAACACGGCCGCGCACGCCCTCCTCTCGTGGCCGGAACCGGAGGCCCGCGCCGCCGCCCTCGACGCGTACCTGCGCGGCCGGACCGACGCACCCGCCGACCGCGCGCGCCTGACCGCGCTCGGCCGCGCGCTGACGGAGGCCGATCCGGTACGCCTCCTCGACGAGGCGGGAGGCGTACGGCCCGACCGGGTGGCGCGGATCGCCGCCACGAGCCTCGACGCCCGACAGCTCCAGGCGCTGCTGCCCGTCCTCCTCCGCCTGTGGCTCCACGGACCGGAGAGCGCGCGGGCCGACGCGTGCGGCGCGCTGCGCCAGGCGCCGGCCGACGCCCTGGCCGGGCACCTCGAACACCGTCTCGCCGCCGGGGAGTCGGGCCTCCTCGAGCTGGTCGCGGGCCGCGCCCTCCAGCGCACCCCGCTCCTCGACCGGCTGGCCGAGCGGCACCCCGGGGCGCGGCTCGTCCTCGTCGACGGCCCGCTGCCCGGTCCGGACGCCGCCGAACGCCGTACGGCCGCGCTCCGCGCCCTGCGCGAGCGCGCGCCCGTGCCCGTACCCGCGGGGTCCTCCGCCTCCTCGGACGAGGAGCCGGCCGCGCTCCTGCGGTCGCCCGAGCCCGCGCGGATCCGGCGCGCCCTGGCCCGGCTCACGGAGGGCTCCTTGGTGCTCGATCCGGCGCGTCTGGAGGAGCTGGTACGGGAGTTGCTGACGCACCCCGAGACCGGCGTACGGCTGCACGCGCACCGGACCTCGCGGGTCCTGCTCGACCGGGAGACGCATCTGCGGCTGACCGAGCGGCTGCTCGGCGACGCGCGGCCGGACGTGGTGCGCACCGCGATCCGGGTGCTGTCGCAGGCGCGGTGGACGCCGGCGCTCCCGGCGTTCGTCGCGCTCCTCGGCCACGGGCGGGCCACCGTGCGGCGAGCCGCGGAGGAGGCCGTCCTGCGCGCGGGACCGGACGCCGTCCCCCTGCTGCGCCGGGCCGTCTCCCGCGCCCGCCCCGACCGCCGGGCCGGTTACGAGCGCCTGCTGGAGCGGATCCGGGAGGCGGAGTCCCGGTAGGTGGGGCGGGCGGGGGAACGCGGCGGGGGCGGCGTACGCCGACGGGGGTCGGGTACGCCGCCCTGGCGGCCGGGGAGCGGGGAGTCAGCGGGGGTCGCGGCCGAAGACCGACTTCGACCAGAGGTAGCCGAGGATCGTGAGGGCGGCGCACCAGCCGAGGGCGAGCCAGCCGTTGTGGCCGATCTCGGTGCCGAGGAGGAGGCCGCGGAGGGTCTCGATGGCGGGGGTGAAGGGCTGGTACTCGGCGATGGGCTGGAACCAGCCGGGCATGGAGTCGATCGGGACGAACGCGCTGGAGATCAGGGGGAGCACGACGAGGGGGAGGGCGTTGTTGGAGGCGGCCTCGGCGTTGGGCGAGACCAGGCCCATGCCGACGGCGATCCAGGTGAGGGCGAAGGCGATCAGGGCGGTGAGGCCGAAGGCGGCGAGCCATTCGAGGGCGGTGGCGTCGGTGGAGCGGAAGCCGACGGCGACGGCGACCGCGCCGACGAGGACCACGCTCATGAGGCACTGGAGGACGCTGCCGACGACGTGCCCGATGAGGATCGAGGGCCGGTGGATCGCCATGGTGCGGAAGCGGGCGACGATGCCCTCGGTCATGTCGTTGGAGACGGAGACCGCGGTGCCGACCACCGTGCCGCCGACGGTCATCATCAGGATGCCGGGCACCACGTAGGCGACGTACGCGGCGCGGTCGGCGACCGCGCCCATGCCGGCGCTCATCACGTCACCGAAGACGTAGACGAAGAGCAGCAGCATCATCACCGGGGTGAGCAGCAGGTTCAGGGTCAGGGACGGGTAGCGGCGGGCGTGCAGGAGGTTGCGCCGCAGCATCGTGGACGAGTCGCGGAAGGCGAGGGTGAGGGCACTCATCGGACTGCGTCCTTCGGCTGGGTGGAGACGGCGGCGGTTTCGGGGGTGGTGGCGGTGAGGGCGAAGAAGACGTCGTCGAGGTCGGGGGTGTGGACGGTGAGTTCGTCGGCCTCGACGCCGGCGGAGTCCAGCCAGTCGAGGATGGCCCGCAGCTCGCGCTGGCCGGAGCCGCTGGCGATCTGGAGCGCCAGGGACTCGTCGTCGCGGGTGACCTCGCGGAGGGCCGTGGCAGCGGCCAGGTAGGTGTCGGGGTCGGTGAAGCGGAGGCGGACGTGGCCGCCGGGGATCTGGCGCTTGAGCTGGTCGGCGGTGCCTTCGGCGACGATGCGGCCGCCGTTGAGGACGGCGATGCGGTCGGCGAGTTCGTCGGCCTCTTCGAGGTACTGGGTGGTGAGGAAGACGGTGACGCCGTCGGCGACGAGTGCGCGGATGATCTGCCACATGTTGTGGCGGGAGCGCGGGTCGAGGCCGGTGGTGGGTTCGTCGAGGAAGATGATCCTGGGGTTCCCGACGAGGGTCATGGCGATGTCGAGGCGTCGCTTCATGCCGCCGGAGTAGGTGGAGGCGGGCTTCTTCGCCGCGTCGACGAGGTCGAAGCGGGCGAGGAGGTCGGCGGCGACCCGGCGGCCCTCGGCCTTGGGCAGGTGGTGGAGGTCGGCCATCAGGAGCATGTTCTCCTCGCCGGTGATCAGGCCGTCCACGGCGGAGAACTGTCCGGTGACGCCGATCGCGGCGCGGACCTTCTGCGGTGCGCGGCGGAGGTCGTGTCCGGCGACCGTGACCTGGCCGGCGTCGGCGGTGACGAGGGTGGAGAGGATCTTGACGGCGGTGGTCTTGCCCGCGCCGTTCGGGCCGAGCAGGGCGAAGACCGTGCCGGCCGGGATGTGGAGGTCGACTCCGTCGAGGACGGACTTGTCGCCGTACGCCTTGCGGAGGCCGGTGGCGGTGATGGCGGCCGGCGCGGCGCGACCGCCCGACCCGTCGGGCGCGGGAGTGGGCATGGGCATGACAGAAGAAGGCATGAGGCCCTCCGATCGAAGGGTGGTGAGGTGAAGGGGAGGCGAAGGTGGTGTCGCCTTGACGGAGAGGGGGTGTGGCAGGGGGAGGTTCAGGCGCGGGCGCGGCGGATGTCGATGTTGCCCCAGTTGGTGCGCGCCCGGATCGTGACGGTGTCCTCGGTCTCCGTCGGGGCGTCGGAGGCGGCGAGAGCGTTGCGCACCTGTCCGCGGTGGGAGCTGACGTCGAGCCAGGCGGCGGTGCCCTCGCGGACGCCGACCTCGATGGAGCCGTTGGACGTCTCCAGGCGGACCTCGCCGCGAGAGACCTCGGAGACGCGGAGATTGCCGTGGGTCGTGGTGCCGGTGACGTTCGCGTCGGCGCGGACGATCTCTACGGCGCCGTGGGCGCCGTTCACCCGGAGCTCGCCGGTGACGCGGTCGACGATCGTGCTGCCGTGGGAGTTCTTCAGGACGGCGGGGCCGGTGATCGTGCCGACGCGCAGGCTGCCGGTGTTGCTGGTGATCTCGGCCGCGCCCTCGACCCGGTCGACGGTGGACGCGCCGTGGGCCGCGTCCAGCTTCAGGGGGCCGGTGGTGTCGAGGCGGACCTCGCCGGCCGAGACCTTGACGCTGGTCTCGCCGAGCCGTCCCTCGCCGAGCACGGAGGCGCCGGTGCCGGTCACGTCGACGCGGGAGTCGGTGGGCAGGTCGACCGTCACGTCGACGATCCCGCCGCGTCCGAGCAGGTTGGCCTTGGGCGTCCTGATGGTCAGGACACCGCTCGCGAAGCCGACCTCGGTCTGCTCGGCCGCCCGGACGTCCAGGTCCTTCTTCGCGTTGCGCGGCCTGACCTCGACGACGGTGTCGGGGCGGTCGCCCGCGGTGAACTGGAGCGAGCCGGCGTACACGAAAGCGGTGACGGAGATCGGTGCGGGAGTGTCGAAAGAAGGCATGGCTGTCCCGTCCTCTTGGGTCGTCGGGTCGTCCCCGCGGGTGGGGGCCGTGAGCAGGAAGGAAGTGGTGGGTGCGGGCGGGGTGCGCCGGCTAGCGGACCCAGCCCGTGACGCTCTGTCCGATGGTCCGGGTCTTCTCGGGCGGGCGGGGGGCGGTGCCGCCGCCGACCGCCGCCGAGACGGCCCGTACCAGCCAGGCGTTGACCGACAGGCCCTCGCGGGCGGCGGCCTCCTCGGCGCGGGCCTTGAGGTGGGCCGGCAGGCGCAGGTTGACGCGGGCGGTGCCGCCCTCGTCGCCCTCGGCGACCGCCGGGGCCGGGAACGGTTCGGCGGGCGGAGCCGGCTCCGCGGGGGCGCCGGAGTCGGTCGGCGGCAGCGTCACCACGAAGTCGGGGTCCAGCCCGCGCAGCCGTACGTCGACCGAGCCGGGGGCGAGCTCACGGGTGATCTCGTCCATGGCGGCGGAGAGCACGTTGAGCATGGTCAGACGGGTCGCCGACTCCAGAGGGGCGGTGAGCCGCTCGGCCAGTTCGCGCGCTTCGTCGCCACCGGCCTCGGCGGCCACCGCGAGCTCTCGGCGGAGGCTGTCGACGTACGGGTTGAGGTCCATGACGTCATCATGGCATCACCGTGGCGCCATGTGCAACCCCTTGTGGTGTCACGTGGCGCCGAATGGCGTCAGATGGCGCCATCGGGGGTGCCGGGTGGCACCGTAGGGCGCCGGATGGCGCCACCAGGTGTCGGTGTGGCGCCAGGCTGCATCGGTGTGGCGCCGGGCTGCATCGGCATGGCGCCGGGCGGTGTCGGCGCGGCGTCGGGGCGATGTCGATGCGAGGTCGCTCAGGGGCGCGAAGTCGCCCCCGTCCGCCGCGTGACGACCCGAGGGTGTCGGGAGTGACCTCGCCACCCTCCCGCCCCCGGCTCAACTCGCTTCCGTGTCGGGGTGGTTGACGGTAGGTCTGGACCAATCTACGGTCGGCGGAAGCGCGCGCCATGCCCCGGACCTCCCCCCCCCCACGTCCCAAGGAGCACGCATGCCAGGCTCACGGATCGCCCGCGCCCTCGGAGCGGGCCTGGGCGCCCTCGCCGCCCTGCTCGCCACCGTCACTGCCGCCCCCGCCCAGGCCGACTCCGGCCGGAGCGCCGCCACCGCCGCCGACACCTGCGCCCTCAAGCCGCGCCCCGCGGGCAAGGTGCTCCAGGGGTACTGGGAGAACTGGGACGGCGCCGCCAACGGCGTCCACCCGCCCTTCGGGTGGGTGCCCATCGACGACCCCCGGCTCGCCGCCCACGGGTACAACGTCATCAACGCCGCCTTCCCCGTGATCCGGTCGGACGGCACGGTGCTGTGGGAGGACGGCATGGACAACACCGTCCGCGTCTCCACCCCGGCCGAGATGTGCCGCGCCAAGGCGGCCGGAGCCACCCTCCTCATGTCCATCGGCGGGGCCGCCGCCGGGATCGACCTCAGCTCCCAGGCCGTCGCCGACCGCTTCGTCGCGACGATCGTGCCGATCCTCCAGAAGTACAACTTCGACGGCATCGACATCGACATCGAGACCGGGCTCGTCGGCAGCGGCAGCATCACCACCCTCTCCGCCTCCCAGGCCAACCTGATCCGCATCATCGACGGCGTCCTCGCCCGCATGCCCGCCGGCTTCGGCCTCACCATGGCGCCCGAGACCGCCTACGTCACCGGCGGCAGCGTCGCGTACGGCTCGATCTGGGGCGCGTACCTCCCCATCGTCAAGAAGTACGCGGACAACGGGCGCCTGTGGTGGCTCAACATGCAGTACTACAACGGCAGCATGTACGGCTGCTCCGGCGACTCCTACTCCGCCGGCACCGTCGCGGGCTTCACCGCGCAGACCGACTGCCTCGACCGCGGTCTCGTCATCCAGGGCACCACCATCCGCGTTCCGTACGACAAGCAGGTCCCCGGCCTGCCCGCCCAGCCCGGCGCGGGCGGCGGCCACATGGCGCCCTCCCTCGTCGCCCAGGCGTGGAACCACTACGGCGGCAGGCTCAAGGGCCTGATGACCTGGTCGGCGAACTGGGACGGATCGAGGAACTGGACCTTCGGGGACAACGTCAAGAGGCTCCAGGGGCGTTAGTACTCCGGACGGTCGCCCGGCCCTCGCGTGTTACCCGCGGGTACGCCATGATGGCGTCGACGGCGGTATCCATCCACGACTCCGGGGGCTGAGGCAGCGGTGACTTTCGAGAAGCGGACGAGGGTGCACGCCTTCCGGGACGACTCCCTCGGGGAGCACGACGCCGTCGGCCTGGCCGCGGCGATCCGGCGCGGCGAGGTGAGCGCCGCCGAGGCGGCCCGGGACGCGGCGGCCCGGCTGCGGGCGGTCGCGGGACTGAACGCCGTGCAGGTCCCGCTGGACCCGCCGGAGCTCCGCGGCGGCACCGACGGCGCCTTCACCGGCGTCCCGACCCTCGTCAAGGACAACACCGACTACGCGGGCCTGCCCACCGGCCACGGCAGCGCCGCCTTCACCCCCCGGCCGGCCCGCCGGCACGCGCCCTTCGTCCGGCAGCTGCTCAGCACCGGTGTCACCGTCGTCGGCAAGACCCGGCTGCCCGAGTTCGGCTTCAGCCCGACCACGGAGTACGAGTCCGAGGAGCCGGTCCGCAACCCGTGGCACACCGGCCACTCCGCGGGCGGCTCCTCCGGCGGTGCCGCCGCGCTCGTCGCCGCCGGCGCCGTGCCCCTCGCCCACGCCAACGACGGCGGGGGCTCCATCCGGATCCCCGCCGCCTGCTGCGGTCTCGTCGGCCTCAAGCCCACCCGGGGCCGGGTCGTCGCCAACGACCAGAGCCGGCACCTGCCGGTGGACCTCGTCGTCGACGGCGTCGTCACCCGCACCGTCCGCGACTCGGCGGCCTTCCTCGCCGCCGCCGAACGCCACCACCGCCACCCCAAGCTGCCGCCGGTCGGCCTCGTCGAGGGCCCCTCGGACCGCAGGCTCCGCATCGGCTACCTGCTCGACTCGCCCAACGGGGTCCGCTGCGACGACGACACCCGCGCCGCCGTCACCGACACCGTCGCCACCCTCCGGGGCCTCGGCCACACCGTCGAGCCCGTCACCATGGAGATCGACCCCCGCTTCACCGAGGACTTCCTCACGTACTGGGGCATGCTCTCCTTCCTCCTCGGCGCCACCGGCCGCACCTTCGGCACCGACTTCGACCGGCGCCGCATGGACGGGCTCAGCCGCGGACTGCGCGAGGAGTACGTGAGGCGCTGGCGCGGCACCCCGGGCGTGGTCCGCCGGCTGCGGAGCACCAAGCAGGCGTACGCGGCGGCCCTGCGCGGCCACGACCTCGTCCTCACGCCGGTCCTCGCCCGCACGACACCGCCCATCGGGCACCTCGCGCCCAGCGTCCCGTACCCCGTCCTCGTCGAGCGGATCCTGGAGTACGTGGCCTACACGCCGGTCGACAACGTGGTGGGCACCCCGTCGCTGTCGCTGCCCAGCGCCCGGACCACGGCCGACGGGCTGCCGGTCGGCGTCCTCCTCTCCGGCCGCCCGGGCAGCGAACGCACCCTGCTGGAGGCCGCGTTCGCGCTGGAGGCCGAGCGGCCCTTCCGGCGCGTACAGGACGCCTGACCCATCTGACACGCGGATAGGGCTGACACGCCGTCCGACGCGCCGAGCGGGTGACGGGGGGACGACCCCCGGAGGTTCACCGCGGCCCGCCGGGGCGTGCGCCGCAGAGTGGCCGCATGAATGTCGAGCGGGTCATCGACGAGCTGTACGGGCTGCGGCCGTCCGAGTTCACGGCGGCCCGGGACGCGTACGCCGCCGAGGCGCGGCGGGCCAAGGACACGCGGGCCGCGAAGACGATCGCCGCGCTGCGCCGGCCGCCGCTCGCCGTCTGGGCGGCGAACCTGCTGGCCCGCGAACGGCCCGAGGAGGCGGAGCGCTTCCTCGGGCTCGGCGAGGCGCTGCGCGAGGCCCACCGGACCCTCGACGGCGAGGCCCTGCGGGAGGCGAGCCGGCAGCGGAACCGGCTGGTCGCCGCGCTCGTCAGGACCACCGCCGGGCTCGCCGAGGAGGCGGGGCAGCACCCGAGCGACGCCGTGCTGGGCGACGTCGAGACGATCCTCCACGCCGTCCTCGCCCTTCCGGACGTGGCGGGACCGTGGGCGAAGGGCCGCCTCACCGCGATGCCGGCGTCGGCCGTCGGCTTCCCCGCCGCCCCGGAGGGAACCCCGCCCGCGCGACCGCCGGCCGCCGCCCGAGCCCGGAAGACACCCGAGGAGCCGGCCCCTGCCCGAGCCCGGAAAACCCCCGAAGCACCGGCCGCCGCGCGGGCCGAGAAGGCCCGGAAGGCGGCGGCGGAGGCCGAGGCCACCCTCGTCCGCCGCGAACGGGAACGCGACACGGCCCGCGAGGCCGAAGCGGCCGCGACGGAGGCGGCCCGGAAGGCCGCCGACCGGCTGCGCCGCGCCGAGCGGGAGCGGGCGGAGGCCGAGGAGGCCGCCGCCGAGGCCGACCGGGCGGCGGCGGAGGCGGGCACCGCCCTCCGGACCGCCGACCACGCGCTCGACGAGGCACGGGCGGCGTCCGAGCGCGCCGAGGAGAAGGCCCGGCGCACTGAAGGGTGAGCCGGACCGCCTGTCGAGGAGAAGGCCCGGCGCGCCGAAGAGTGAGCCGGTCCGCCCGTCGAGGAGAAGGCCCGGCGCGCCGAGGGTGCGTAGGGCCGCACCTGAGTACGGACGACCCGCCGCTCTGAGTACGTCCCCGGATCCGCCACCCCGCCCGCCCGTGATCAGCTGAGGCTATGACGACGCCCGCCCCCGCCCTCACCCCCACCCGCACCGACCCGCACTGGTGGAAGGTGCCGCTGGGCGTGACACTGCCCGGACTGCCGCTCCTGGTCGGGGAGTTCGCGTTCTTCGGTGCCGACGGGTACACCAGCGGCATCGAGGTGATCATGACCCTCGCCGCCGCGCTCCTCGCGCTCTCCTGGCTGCCGCCGTACCGCCGCTCCTTCCGGGTCCCGCGGATCGTCACCGCCTCGGCCGCGCTGCTCCTGATCGCCGCGCCCTTCGCGCTGGCCGTGCTGATGGGCCTGGCGATGGCCTCCGGCTGAGCCGGTCCGAGGACTCAGCCCTGCTCCGGGAAGTGGCAGGCCACCTCCCGGGGTTCGCCCGCCGCGAGCGACCGCAGGGGCGGCGCCTCGGCCCGGCAGACCGGCTGGGCCTTCGGGCAGCGCGGGTGGAAGGTGCAGCCCGGCGGGGGCGCGGCGGGGCTCGGCGGGTCGCCGAGCAGGGTGATGCGCTCCCTGGCCCGCTCCGCGGCCGGGTCCGGCAGCGGCACGGCGGAGAGCAGCGCCCTCGTGTAGGGGTGCGCGGGGGCTCCGTACACCCGCTCCTTCGCGCCGATCTCGACGATCCGGCCCAGGTACATGACGGCGACCCGGTCGCAGACCCGCTTGACCACCGACAGGTCGTGGGCGATGAACAGGTAGGCGAGGCCGAGTTCGTCCTGGAGCCGCTCCATCAGGTTGACGATCTGCGCCTGGACGGAGACGTCGAGCGCCGAGACCGGTTCGTCCGCGACGACGAGCCGGGGGCCGGTGGCGAGCGCGCGGGCGATGCCGACGCGCTGCGCCTGGCCGCCGGAGAACTCGTGCGGGAAGCGGTCGGCGTGTTCCGGGATGAGGCCGACCAGTTCCATCAGCTCCAGGGCCCGCTCGCGCGCCTCCGCCGGCGGGGTGCCCTGGACCAGCAGCGGGTCGGCGATGATCCGGGCCACCGGGCGGCGGGGGTTGAGGGAGGAGTGCGGATCCTGGAAGACCATCTGGATCTCGCGGCGGAGCGGTTTCAGAGCCCGCTGCGGGAGGTGGGCGATGGGCCGGCCGGCGTACTCGACGGAGCCCGCGGTCGGTTCCAGGAGCCGGACGATCATCCGGCCGGTGGTCGACTTGCCGCAGCCGGACTCGCCGACCAGACCGAGGGTCTCGCCCGCCGCCAGGTCGAAGCCGACGCCGTCGACGGCCCGGACGGGCGCCGAGCGGCGGCGGCCGGGGAAGGTCATGGCGAGGTCGCGGACCCGCAGCAGCGGCGGCGCGTTCTCGGCGGCGGGGGGTTTCGTGGTGGTCACGGGGCGGTCCCTTCGTACGCGGGCACGGCCGGGAGGGCGGCGAAGTGGCAGGCGGCGGTGTGGCCTTCGGGCCCGCCGAGCACGGGCCGCTCGGTCGCGCACCGGTCCCGTTCCCCGGCGGTGCCGGCCGCCGCGCGGGCGCAGCGGGGTGCGAAGGCGCAGCCGGGGGCGGGGTCGAGGAGGGACGGCGGGCTGCCGGGGATGGCCCGCAGGGGTACGTCGTCCGGGTCGTCGAGACGGGGCAGGGAGTCGAGCAGCCCGCGGGTGTACGGGTGTGCGGGGGCGGCGAACAGGGCGTCCACCGGGGCCTGTTCGGCGGCCCGTCCGCCGTACATGACGAGCACCTCGTGGGCGACCCGGGCGACCACGCCGAGGTCGTGGGTGATCATCACGATGGAGAGCCTGCGCTCCCGCTGGATGCGGGCGAGCAGGTCGAGGATCTGGGCCTGCACGGTGACGTCGAGCGCGGTGGTGGGTTCGTCGGCGATGAGCAGGTCGGGCTCGCAGACCAGCGCCATGGCGATCATCACCCGCTGGCGCATGCCGCCGGAGAACTGGTGGGGGTACTCGCCGGCCCGGCGTTTCGGCTCGGGGATGCCGACCTCGGCGAGGGCCTCGACCGCGCGGGCGCGGGCGGCGGCCCGCCGGGTGCCGAAGTGGACCCGGTGGTGCTCGGCGATCTGCTCGCCGACCGTGTAGTACGGGTGGAGGCTGGACAGCGGGTCCTGGAAGATCATCGCCATGCGCCGGCCGCGCAGCCGGCCGAGCTCCCGGTCGGGCAGGCCGACGAGTTCGCGCCCGTCGAGCGTGACGGAGCCGGTGATCTGGGCGCTCGTGTGCAGGCCCAGGACGGCGAGCGAGGTCACGGACTTGCCGGAGCCGGACTCGCCGACGATGCCGAGGGTGCGGCCGTGCGGCACGTCGAAGGAGAGGGAGTCCACGGCGCGGACGGGGCCGCGCGGGGTGGGGAAGGTGACGGTGAGGTCCCGTACGGACAGCAGGGCGGTCATCAGTACCTCACTCGCGGGTCGACGACGGCGTACAGCAGGTCCACGACCAGGTTGGCGACGACGATGAAGGTGGCGGCGAGGAGGGTCACCCCGAGGATGACGGGCTGGTCGCCGCTGGTGAGGGCGCCGTAGAAGAGGCGTCCGACGCCGGGGAGTCCGAAGAGGGACTCGGTGATGACGGCGCCGGCGAGGAGCCCGCCGAGGTCCATGCCGAAGATGGTGAGGACCGGGGTCAGGCCGGCCCGCAGGCCGTGCTTGACGACGACCGTGCGGCGCGGCAGGCCCTTGGCGCGGGCGGTGCGGATGTACGGCTCCGCCATGGACTCGATCATCGCGCCGCGGCTCTGCCGGGCGTACATGGCGGCGTACAGGACCGCGAGCGCCAGCCACGGCAGCAGCAGGTTCGATGCCCAGGAGAGCGGGTCGGAGGTGAGGGGGACGTACTGCGGGTAGGGGAGCAGTCCGGTGAGCCGGATCAGTCCGTAGATGAGGAGGACCGAGGTGAAGTAGACGGGCAGGGAGGCGGCGGCGACGGCGCCGACCATCAGGGCCCGGTCGGTGAGGGTGTCCTTGCGGAGGGCCGCGGTGATGCCCGCCGACAGGCCGAGGGCGAGCCAGAGGACGGCGGCGCCGGCGGCGAGCGAGGCGGAGACCGGGAGGCGGTCGACGAGCAGGTCCCAGACGTTCTCGCTGTTCTCGTAGGAGTAGCCGAGGCAGGGGAAGTCGCAGTGCAGGGCGTACTGCCCGGTGCCCATGGTGCGGCCGGTGAAGACGCCGGTGACGAAGTCGGCGAACTGGCTCCAGACCGGCTGGTCCAGGCCCATGTTCGCGCGGATGGCGGCCAGTCGTTCGTCGCTGCACGCCTTGCCGCAGGCGGCGGCGGCCGGGTCGGAGGGCAGGACGTAGAAGATGGTGAAGGTGACGGCGGCGATGGCGAGGAGGACGCCGAGCACCCCGAGGAGCCGGCGGCCGAGGTAGAGGATCACGTACGGCTCCCCCGGGGGTCGAGGACGTCGCGCAGCGCGTCGCCGAGGAGGGTGAAGGCGAGGACGGTGAGGAAGAGGCAGAAGCTGGGGACGAGGAAGTACATGGGGTCCGTGTCGTAGTACGCGACGCTCTCGGCGATCATCTGGCCCCAGGACGGGGTGGGCGGGCGGACTCCGACGCCGAGGTAGCTGAGCGCGGCCTCGGTGGCGATCATGCCGGGGACCATCAGGGTGGTGTAGGCGATGACCGGCCCGGAGACGCCGGGGAGGATGTCGCGGGCGAGGATCCGCCAGGGTCCCGCGCCGCCGACGCGGGCCGCGTCGACGTACTCGCGGTGTTTGAGGGAGAGGGTCTGGCCGCGGACGACACGGGCGACGCCGGGCCAGCCGAAGAGGCCGATGACGAGGGTCATGAGGAGGATCCGGTCGACGTCCCTGGCCACCGACATCATCGCGATCATGAAGATGAGGGAGGGGAAGGACATCGTGAGGTCCATCAGCCGGGAGAGCACGGTGTCGATGCGCCCGCCGAAGTAGCCGGCGGCGACGCCGGCCGCGGTGCCGGCGACGACGACGATCGCGGTGGCGGCGAAGGCGATGAGCAGCGAGACCTGGGCGCCGTGGACGACCCGGGCGAACAGGTCGCGGCCGGTGACGGGTTCGACGCCGAGCCAGTGCTCGGCGGAGACGCCGCCGAGCGGCCCGATCGGCAGTCCGCCGAGGTACGGGTCGACGGCCGTTTTGTCGAACTCCTCCGGGCCCCAGCCGCCCAGCGCGCTGATCAGCGGGGCGGCGACGGTCATCAGCGCGAAGAGGGCGACGACGGCGAGGGAGACCTTCAGGGAGGCCCGGCGGCGGAGTTCGGCGCGGACGAGTGCCCAGGCCCCGCCGCCCCCGTGCGGCGCGGGGGCGGTGGTCCCGGTCGTGGCGGTGGTGGTGGTCATGGAAGGGGGTGTCATCGGTCCGTGCTCTTGGACGGGTCCTTGAGGCCGATCGTGGCGTAGTCGATCTGGCCGCCCCACGAGGTGTGGCCGAAGGCGCCGGCGATGTTGGTGCCGAGGACGAGGGGGCGGCGCTTCACGGCGGCGGGGGCGACGGGGGCCTGGGCGAGGATCCTTCCGTCGAGTTCCTGCCACGCCTTGTTGGCGGCGGCGCCGTCGGACATGGCGTTGATCTCGTCGATCCGCCGCTGGGTGGCGTCGTCGCGGAAGAGGGAGTGGTTGCCGGTGTTGCCCTTCTCCTTGATGCCGCGGCCGTCGAAGACGAAGGGGAGGAAGGTGGAGCCGGACGGGTAGTCGGGGCACCAGCCGGTGTAGACGAGGTCGGTGCGGTTCTTGGTGTCGCCGATGGTGTCGTAGAAGGCGGACGGGTCGACGGTCTCGATGGTGACCTCGATGCCGGCCCGGCCCAGGGCCTGCTGGACGGCCTCGCCGATGGCCTTGTCGCCGCTGGAGACGGTGATGCTGGTGGAGAACCCGTCGGCCTTCCCGGCCTCCTTGAGGAGCTGCTTCGCCTTCTCGGGGTCGCCGGCGAGCGGGATCTGCAGGGTGTCGGGCTGCTTGCCGCCGGTGAAGAGCGCGCCCGGCATGGCGGCCGTGGACGCCTCGGTGAGGGCGGGGCCGCCGGCGGCGGTGACGATGGCCTCGCGGTCGAGCGCGTACTGCACGGCCTGACGGACCTTCACGTCGGTGAAGGGGGCGCGGCCGGTGTGCATCTGGAGCATCTCGTTGCAGGTGCTGGACTCGGCGAGGAGCCGGGACTTGACCTCCGGCTTCGTCAGCACCTTGGAGGTGGACTCGGGGCGGAGGGCGGCCCACGGGACGGCGGAGGCGTCGGCGCCGGCGGAGGCGATGAGCCGGTCGTCGACCTGGTTGCCCTTGAGGCCCATGGTGACGACGATCCGGTCCGGGTACGCCTTGCGGACGGTGTCGCTCGCCGGGTCCCAGTGGGTGTTGCGGACCAGGACGAGCTGCTTGTCGCGGGCGTAGGACTCGATCTTGTACGGCCCCGAGGAGAACGGGCGGTTGTCGTACTGGGGGCCCTTGTCCCGTGCCTTCGGCACCGGGGAGAAGGTCGGCAGGGTGGCGGCGAAGGGGAACTCGGCGAAGGAGGTGTGGAACTCGAAGACGATCGTGCGCGCGTCGGGCGTCTTCACCGAGTCGAGGTGCTTCCCCTGGGCCGGGCCCTGGTAGCCCTTGGCGCCCGCCAGGTAGCGGGCCGCGTAGTCGGGGCCGCCGGGCAGGTCGGGGGAGAAGGACCGTTCGACGTTGTGCTTGATGTCCTGGGCGGTGACGGGGGTGCCGTCCTCGTACTTCAGGCCGGGCTTCAGGCGGAAGGTCCAGGTCTTCGCCCCGTTGGAGGGGGTGCCGAGGTCCTCGGCGAGGTCGGGGACGAGTTCGCTGCCCTTGGCGCCGGGCTCCGCCTTGTACGTGACGAGGGTGCGGTAGAGCAGCCGGGTGCCGAAGTCCATGTCGGGCATGACCCAGTTGCGGGCCGGGTCGAGGTGGGAGAAGTCCTGGTTGGACAGGACGTTGAGGGTGCCGCCCTTCTGCGGGGTGCCGCCGAGGACCGCGCCGGCGTTGGCCGCGGCGGGGTTCTTCCGTTCGCCGCCGCCGGTCTGGCCGCCTGACGCGCCGCCGGAGCAGGCCGCGAGGGCGAGAGTCAGGGTCGACACCAGGGCGGTGGCCAGGGTGCGGGTGCGCTTGTTCATGGGTCACTCCGAGAGAGCGGGAGAGCGGTGGGACAGCCAGAGCGGCCGGAATGTGACCCGTAACATAGTAATGTGAAATTGCACTGACAAGGTGTGAGCGGAGGTCGGGCTGGTCCGTTACTCATCCGTGTCCCGGAGGGGGCGACTCCGGTCAGGCGCCGACCCTGCTCTTTGCGCGGGATCTGCAAAGGGCTGTCATTCTCTTGCGGTGCTTGCGCTAGCCTTGCGCGCATGACGCGACGACTTGCTCAGGTGGCGAAGAAGGTGGGGGTCAGCGAGGCGACGGTCAGCCGGGTCCTCAACGGCAAGCCCGGGGTGTCCGAGGCGACCCGGCAGTCCGTCCTCACCGCCCTGGACGTGCTCGGCTACGAGCGGCCCACCCAGCTCAGGGGCGAGCGCGCCCGGCTCGTCGGACTCGTCCTCCCCGAGCTCCAGAACCCGATCTTCCCCGCCTTCGCGGAGGTGATCGGCGGAGCGCTCGCCCAGCAGGGGCTCACCCCGGTGCTCTGCACCCAGACCAAGGGCGGCGTCTCCGAGGCCGACTACGTGGACCTGCTGCTCCAGCAGCAGGTGTCCGGCGTGGTCTTCGCCGGCGGGCTCTTCGCGCAGGCCGACGCCCCGCACGACCACTACCACCAGCTCCACGAGCGGAACATCCCGGTCGTCCTCGTCAACGCCTCCATCGAGGGCCTCGACTTCCCGTGCGTCGCCTGCGACGACGCCGTCGCCGTCGAACAGGCGTGGCGCCACCTCGCCTCCCTCGGCCACGAGAGGATCGGGATGCTCCTCGGCCCCGCCGACCACGTGCCCTCCCGCCGCAAGCTCCAGGCGGCGCGGGCCGTCGCCGAGGCCGCCGGCACCCCGCTCCCCGACG
The DNA here is from genome assembly GCF_044541975.1 of Streptomyces sp. NPDC085460. Taxonomy (NCBI): domain Bacteria; kingdom Bacillati; phylum Actinomycetota; class Actinomycetes; order Kitasatosporales; family Streptomycetaceae; genus Streptomyces; species Streptomyces sp. NPDC085460. The sequence goes on along the minus strand of NZ_JBITTO010000004.1, from coordinate 288,887 downwards.
CGCACGTCGTCCGCTCGACCTTCTCCCTCCAAGGCGGCCAGGCCGCCGCCAACCGCCTCCTCGAAGCAGGCGTCACCGGCATCGTCTCCGCGAGCGACCCGCTCGCCCTCGGCGCCATCCGGGCCGCCCGCCGGCGCGGACTAGCCGTCCCCGACGACGTCTCGGTGGTCGGCTTCGACGACTCGGCCTTCATGACCTGCACCGAACCGCCGCTCTCCACGGTCCGTCAGCCCATCGAGGCCATGGGCCGGGCCGCCGTCGAGCTGCTCTGCGCCCAGATCCAGGGCGTCCACTCGCAGCCGGGCGAGCTGCTCTTCGAGCCCGAACTCGTCGTCCGCGGCTCCACGGCCCCGCCCCGGCGCACGCCGTCCCCTGCGGCGGCCTCCGCCGTCGCGCCGGGCGCCCCCGCTGCCCGGACCTGACCCCGGGGCGCGGGGGTCACCACGGGGTCACCAGCCGAAGCGGCGGTCGACCACGGCGGCGAACTCCTCGAAGCTCAGGACGCGGTCGCCGTTCTGGTCGGCCGCGTCGAAGAGCGCGGCGGAGTCGTCGACGTCCCCCACGCCCCAGAGCGGTATGACCCCCCGCGCCGCCAGCGTGGGCCCCTTCTCCCGCAGGGCCCGGATCACCTCGGTACGGGTCAGCGTGCCGTCCTGGTCGAGGTCGAGCGCGTCGAAGAGGACGCGGGCCTTGTCGCTCATGGCAAGTCCTAGGGTCGGTCGTGACGGCCTTCGTGTGGGGGAGGACGCGCGTTCCGCCGTACGGGTTGCCTAGGCTCTGCCCATGGCGAACCCTTCCCCGACCGAGCTGCTCGTCCTGCACGCCGTACGGCTGCGGGGCATGACCACCGAGACCGAGGCCGCGGCGCGCTTCGGGCTCGATCCGGAGGCCGTCGGCGAGCTGCTGCTCGACCTCCAGGCGTACGGGCGGGTCACCCGCTCCTCCTTCGCCGGCACCTCCGGCTGGAGCCTCACCGACCGGGGACGGGCGGAGGGGGAACGGCTGCTCGCGGAGGAGCTGGCGCGGACGGGGCTCGCGCCCTTCGTACGGGAGCGGTACGAGACCTTCCTGGCGTACAACGCCCGCTGCCTCACCGCCTGCACCGACTGGCAGCTGCGGCCCGACGGTGCCGGGCGGCTCGCCGTCAACACGCACGGGGACGCGGACTGGGACCGGCGCGTCCTCGACGAGCTCACCGTCCTCGGCGGGGTGATCGACACCCTCTCGGCCGAACTGGGCGCGCCGCTGCCCCGCTTCGGCGGCTACGGCGGGCGCTTCACCGGCGCGCTCGCCCGGGTGCGGCGCGGTGAGCTGTCCTGGGTGGACCGCCCGCGCGCCGACTCCTGCCACACGGTGTGGATGGAGCTTCACGAGGACCTGCTCGCGACCCTCGGCATCCGCCGGGGCGAGGAGCCCGTTCCGTAGGCCAGGACGAAGGTGACGGTGATCAGCAGCGCCCAGGCGCCGAACTTGGCGACGGAGACGGGCTGCCAGCCGTCGAGCTGGTCGGGGTAGGACCAGGCGCCGACGTAGGTGGCCGCGTTCTCGGCGATCCACAGGAAGAAGCCGATGAGGACGAAGGAGAGCGCGAGCGGCATCCGGTGGTCCGCGTCGCCGACGCGGAAGCGGACCCAGGTGCCGGCGGTGGCGAGCAGCAGCAGGCCGGCGAGGACCCAGCGGGCGTCGGGCAGCCAGTGGTGGCTGAAGAAGTTGAGGTAGACCGCCCCGGCGAGGACCGCCATGATCCGGGGCCGGTAGCCGGTCAGACGCAGGTCGAACAGGCGCCAGGCCCGGCAGACGTAGCTGCCGACGGCCGCGTAGAGGAAGCCGCCGTAGAGGGGGACGCCGCCGAACTTGGTGACCGCGTCCTCCGGGTAGCTCCAGGAGCCCATGCGGACCTTGACCAGCTCGAAGAGCAGGCCGATGAGGTGGCAGACGGCGATGACGGCGATGTCGCGCCCGCTGTCCCAGCCGAGCCGCCAGGCCACCGCGGTGAGCACGATGCCGTAGCCGAGGAGCAGGTCGTAGCGCGCCACCGGCAGCTCGGGCAGGAGCGCCGACACCGCGATGCCGCCGATGAGCGCGACGGCGAAGGCGCAGCAGCGGGCCTCCAGGAGCCCGAAGCGCAGGAGCTGGCGGAAGCCGTGGGTGATCCGGTCCATGCGGGAGGGGACGCGCTCGCCCGCGTGTGCGGTTTCCGGCCCGCGCGGCGGGTGTCGGCGGGTGTCAGCGTTGGCCAGTGGTGGTCAGTGGTGGTCAGTGCCGGTCGGGGTGATGCGCGCAGTGCGGGGCGGTGAGGAGGCGGCGGACCATGTCGCCGGCCGCGGCGGCGTCCCGGGCCTCGGCGGGGAAGAGGAGGCGCAGGTCGCAGTGGCCCTCGCCGTACTCGCAGCGGAGGGAGACGGCGTGCCGGTCCATGGCGAGCGGGAGGGCGCGGACGACGCCGTAGGGGAGGCGGGAGCCGGCGAGGACGACCAGGTCGGAGACGAGGTCGGGGTGGGCGTCGGCGAGGTGGGTGAGGAGCGCGGCCTCTTCGAGGGCGAGCGGGTCCGGGGCGGCGAGGGCGTACGCGGTGGGGGTGACCTCCTCGGTCCCGGTGCCGGTGCCGAGGGTGATCCGGGAGAGGTCCAGGCGGAGCGCGCCGAGGTCGCCGGGGGCCGCGGGGGTGAGCCGGCCGGTGAGGGTGACCCGGGCGCGGACCCGGTCGCGCAGCGCGGTCGGGGCGATGTCGGTGAGGTCGACGCGGGCGTCGAGGATGCCGAGCGGGGCGCGGTCGAGGTGGTCGGTGAGCGGGGTGTCGGCCGGCGGGTGGAGGGTGATCCGGCCGCGGGCGCCGACCGTGTGGGCGCCGAGGAGGTCGTAACTCTGTCCTTCGAGGGTGAGCGAGAGGGAGAGGGCGCGGGCGAGGACGGAGCGGACCTGTTCCGCGGCGGTCTGCTGGGGCAGGGCGGGGGAGGGGGCGACGCTCACGATGACTCTCCTCAGTCAGGTTTAGGTAAGGCTTACCTAACCATCCCTGGGTCGCCGGTGTCCAGGACGCCGCGACGGCCGGTCGGGGGCCGGGGTCTGTCGGTCCGTCACGCACACCCCGCTCGTGAGGGGCCTGTTGGTCCGTCACGCGCGCCCCCGCTCGTGATACTGCATGACTGGGACATATCGCGTTTGTCCCGATTGATGGGGAAAGGGGTCGCGGATGGCGCGGGACGGACAGGATCCGGAGGACCGGCGGGACGGTGCCGGACCGGGCGGCAAGGACGGGAGCGGGCGGGGCGCGCTTCCGGTGACGGCGGACCTTCCCGATCCCGCCGGCCGCCACCCCGCCCGCACCGACGTGGTCGTCTTTGGTATCACCGCCGTCCTCACGCTCGCCTTCGTCGTCTGGGGCGCGACGGCGACCGACAGCCTGGAGTCGGTCTCCAGCCGCCTCCTCGACGGTCTGATCCGGGACGGCGGCTGGGCGTTCATGCTGGCCGCGTCCGGCTTCGTCGTCTTCGCGCTGTGGCTGGCGATCAGCCGGTACGGACGGATCACCCTCGGCCAGGAGGGCGAGGGCCCGGAGTTCCGCACGGTCTCGTGGATCGCCATGATGTTCAGCGCCGGCATGGGCATCGGCCTGATGTTCTACGGCGTGAGCGAGCCGCTCGCCCACTACGGCACGCCGCCGCCCGGCACCTCCCCGGCCGACTCGGCCGAGCGGATGGAGACGGCCATGGCCACCACGCTCTTCCACTGGACGCTCCACCCGTGGGCGATCTACGCCGTCGTCGGCCTCGCCATCGCGTACTCGACCTTCCGGCGCCGCCGCCGGCAGACCATCAGCGCCGTCTTCGTCCCGCTGATGGGCGAGCGCAGGGCGTTCGGCGGACCGGGCCGGTTCATCGACATCCTCGCCATCTTCGCCACGCTGTTCGGCTCCGCGGCCTCGCTGGGCCTCGGCGCGCTCCAGATCGGCAGCGGCGTGGAGGAGCTGGGCTGGCTGGAGAAGACCGGCACCGGCCTGCTCGTCGGCATCATCGCCGTGCTCACCGTGGCCTTCGTGCTGTCCGCCGTCTCCGGCGTGGAGAAGGGCATCCAGTGGCTCTCCAACATCAACATGGTGCTGGCGCTGCTCCTGGCCGTCTTCGTCTTCGTCGCCGGCCCCACCATCATCGTCCTCGACCTGCTGCCGACCTCCATCGCCGCCTACATCGGCGACCTGCCCCAGCTGGCCGGCCGCACCGAGGCCACCAGCGGCGAGAACATCCACGACTGGCTCGGCAGCTGGACCGTCTTCTACTGGGCGTGGTGGATCTCCTGGACGCCCTTCGTCGGCATGTTCATCGCCCGGATCAGCCGCGGCCGGACGATCCGCCAGTTCATCGGCGGCGTCATCCTGGTGCCGAGCGCGGTCAGCCTGGTGTGGTTCGCGATCTTCGGCGGCACCGCGATGCGGCTGAGCGAGGAGGGCAGGCTGAGCGACGAGACCACCCCGGAGGGCCAGCTCTTCGGGCTGCTCCAGGAGTTCCCGCTGACGGGCGTGATGAGCCTGCTGGTGATGATCCTCGTCGGGATCTTCTTCGTCTCCGGCGCGGACGCCGCCTCCATCGTCATGGGCACCCTCTCGCAGCGCGGGGCGATGGAACCGACCCGCCCCGTGGTGATCTTCTGGGGCGTGGTCACCGGCGCCGTCGCCGCGATCATGCTGCTGATCGGCGACGGCCAGGGCGACGCCCTGGCGGGCCTGCAGAACCTGACGATCCTGGTCGCCGCCCCGTTTGTCCTGGTGATGATCGGCATGTGCGTGGCGCTCATGCGGGACCTGCGCGAGGATCCGCTGATTGTGCGCGGCCAGGTCGGCGAGGAGGTCGTCGGCGTCGCGGTGATCGCCGGGCACGAGAAGTACGACGGCGACTTCGAGCTCCGCATCGGCCCGGGCACCGCCGACGGCACGACCGACGGCACCCCCGGCAAGGCTCCGGGCGGCCCGCCGGTCAAGGGCTGACGGAGCGCCAGATCCGGTCGGGGAGGACGCGGGCGCCCTCTTCGAGGTCCACGTCCCCGAGGGTGAGCCAGCGGCGGGCGAAGCCGATCACCGGGCCCAGGACGAGGGTCTCGATGACGGGACTGGGCAGGTCGACGAGTTCGCCGGCCTTGCGGTGGCCGTCGAGCCACTGCTCGATCGGGGTGAGCCGCGCCTCCTGGTTGTCGCGGATCTCCCCGGCGCGGGCCGACCCCTCCTGGTCCGCGAAGGGGGAGTGGAGCAGGCGGGCGGCGGCCGGCTGGGTCCGCACGAAGCCGAGGTAGGCGCGCACCACCGCCTCGATGCCGGACCGGGCGTCCTGATGCGTGGTCAGGGCGGTCGCCAGCTCGCCGATGAGACGGCCGAGCCAGCGCAGCGCGAGGGCGCTGACCACCCCGTGCAGATTGCCGAAGTGATGGTAGATGCTGCCGGTGCTGACCCCGCTGACCCGGGTCAGGGCGGAGACGGTGAGCCCCGCCTCACCCTCGCGCGCGTAGAGGTCGAGCGCGGCGTCGAGGACGCGCTCGACGGTGACTTCTCCGCGCTGCTGCTTCCGGCTCATCGAGCGGGGTGCCCCTTCGTCCGCGGGCCATCCCTGGCCAGGCTTTTCCGTACCTGGCCAGCATAGGAGGCGCGGACGCCGCCGGACCCCGCAGCGCGTACCCGCCGGACCCCGCAGCGCGTACCCGCCGGACCCCGCAGCGCGTACCCGCCGGACCCCGCAGCGCGTACCCGCCGGCCGCCGCCGTCCCCAGCACCGCCCAGGTGACGGGGTGCGTCCAGACCGCCGGGTCGAGCTGCCGGGCGAGGACGAGGACGCCCATGACGACGACGAACCAGCCGAAGGCCGTACGGAGGGCGTCCCGCGGCACGCGGCCGGACAGCCGCGCCCCGGCCAGGCTCCCGGCGACGGCGGCTCCGGTGACCGTGAGCGCGAGACCCCGGTCGACGGCGGTGCCGGAGAGGTGACCGGCGAGCCCGGCGAAGGAGTTCATGGCGAGCACGAGCAGCGAGGTGGCGACGGCGCCGCTCATCGGGAGCCCGCCGAGGAGGGCCAGGGCGGGGACGACGAGGAAGCCGCCGCCGGCACCCACCAGACCGGTCACCGCGCCCACCGCGAGACCCTGGGCGGCGACCCGCCGCAGCGGCGCGCCGCCGGGCCGCGGTCGCGGCGTACGCCCCCGCCGGGGCCGGCGCAGCATCGCGACGGCGGTGGCCGGCATCATCACGGCGAAGGCGACGAGGAGCGCGGTGCCGGGCACGTACGCGGCGGCCCGGCCGCCCGCGTACGCCCCCGCCATGCTGAACGCGCCGAAGAGGAGCCCGGTCCGCCACCGGACGCGGCCCGCCCGCGCGTGCGGTACCAGCGCCGCGAGGCTGGTGACGCCGACGACGAACAGGGAGGTGGCGATGGCCTCCTTCGGGTCCTGCCCGGCGAGGTGGACCAGGACCGGGACGGTGAGGATCGACCCGCCGCCGCCGAGGACGCCGAGGCTGACCCCGGCGAGCAGCGACGCCGCCACGATCAGAGCGGTCACCGGCTGCTCCGCAGCTCCGCGATCACGGTACGGACGTCGGTGCGGGGGCCCCGGTTGTAGGGGAGCCTGGAGAGCAGGACGCCCAGGGCGCAGGAGTTGCGGAGCGCCGCGAAGGTCAGTCCGGCGCCGATCGCCGTGCCGATCAGGTGCGCGCCCGGCACGACGATCCCGGCCACACCGGTGACCAGGACGACCGAACCGGCGATGAGCCGGACCTGGCGCTCCATGTCCCACCGCTCCGGGCCGCGCTCGACCGGCGCGCCGGCCGTCTCCCAGGCGGCGATCCCGCCGTCCAGGACGCGGAGCTCCGGCAGGCCCGCCTCGGCGAGCGCCCGCTCGGCCTCCTTCGCCCGCTGCCCCGACCGGCACACGAGGACGGCCTCCGCGTCGAGGTGGCCGACGAGTTCGGCTCGGTGCGCGCGCAGGGTGTGCAGCGGCACGTTGGACGAGCCGGGGATGTGCGCCGCGCGGAACTCGCCGGGCGTGCGGACGTCGAGGAGGCGCGGGGCGCGGCCTTCCCTGACGAGGCGGTGCAGGGCGGTGGGGGAGAGGGTGGCGGGCGTGCTCATGGGAGGCTCCGTTCGCTGGTGACGGGTGGTGGGGGAGGGGGACGGGGGGAGGCGGCGCTCGGTCAGGTGGCGGGGGTCGCCGTCAGGGCCCAGGCGGTGTAGCCGCCGAGCAGGTCGGAGACGTCCTCGAAGCCGCGCCGGCGCAGCAGGCCGGCGGCGGCGGACGAGCGGTGGCCGCCGGCGCAGTGCAGGACGAGCGGCCGGCCGGCGGGGAGTTCGCCGGCGCGGCGGGGGAGTTCGTTGAGCGGGATGTGGACGGCCGCGTCGATGACGCCGTTCGCCTCGCGCTCGTCCCCGGTGCGCAGGTCCACGACGAGCGGCGGCCGCGCGCCGGTGAGGGCCTCCCGCGGCCGGGCGGCGGTGATCCGGCTCGCCGGGGAGACCTCGGCGGCGAGCGCCTCCAGGGCCGCCTCCGGGTCCGGGAGGCAGCCCTCGGCGCGGTCGAGGCCGACGCGGGCGAGCCGGGTGAGCACTTCCTCCGCGCGCCGCTCCGGGGCGATGACGACGAGCCGGTCGCCGGGGTCGAGGACGGTCCCGGCCAGCTCGGCGAAGCGGCCGTCGGCCGGCACGTTGACCGCGCCGCGCAGATGGCCGGCGGCGAACTCCCGCGGGTCGCGCGCGTCGACCACGACCGCCCCGGCCTCCCGCAGCGCGGTGAACTCGGCGAGGGACAGCGGCCGGGCGGCGGTGGCGGAGTCGTACCGCCGGCGGTCCTTGCGGTTGAGCGCGGCGTCGTGGGCGAAGTAGCCGGGCGGGGCGGACTGGCCGGCCGTGACGAGCGCGACGAACCTTTCCCGGCTCATCGGCGCGCAGGCGTAGTTGGCCGCCCGCTGCTCCCCGATCGTGGAGGACGTCTCGGCGGAGAGGTGTTTGCCGCAGGCCGAGCCGGCGCCGTGGGCGGGGAAGACGCGGACCTCGTCGGGCAGGCCCATGAGTTTGCGCTGGACGCTGTCGTGGAGCATCCCGCCCAGCTCCTCGGAGGTGAAGCCGGCCGAGGCGAGGAGGTCCGGCCTGCCGACGTCCCCGACGAACAGGGCGTCGCCGGTCAGGACCCCGTACGGCACCTTGTCGCCGGCGTGCTCGTACACCAGGACGCTGATCGACTCGGGGGTGTGGCCCGGGGTCTCCATGACCTCCAGGACGACGTCGCCGAGGGGGATCCGCTCGCCCTCGGCGAGCGGGCGGATCGGGTACTCGGTCTCCGCGCGCCGGCCGTAGCCGATCCAGGCCCCGGTGCTGTCGGCCAGCTCCAGGTGGCCGGCGACGAAGTCGGCGTGGAAGTGGGTGTTGACGACGCCGACGACGGTGAGGCCGTGCGCGGCGGCGTCCGCGAGGTACTCGGACACGTCCCGGCGCGGGTCCACGACCACGGCCCGCCCCGTCCCCTCGTCGCCGATCAGGTACGAGGCGTGGGAGAGACAGTCGAGGTAGTACTGGGCGAAGAACACGGCGGAGCCTCCCGCTGGCGTCTGGATACCCCCCTGGGTATGAACGCCTCGACCGTAGAGGGTCCCGTCGCGTCCGGTCAAATACCCGGGGGGGTATTGGGGGTCTCCAGGGTCGCGCCATGCGAGATATACGGGAGGGGGTATCCTGACCTGCGCCGGGAAGCGAGAAGGGGCGCGCCCGGCGGCCCGCGCAGGCCCGCTGGCATGCCCCCCCCCCGCGCGGCACCCCCCGCCGGCCGCCCGGGGGGCCCCCCCGCCCCCCCCGGAAGG
>NZ_JBITTO010000004.1:0-280053 GCF_044541975.1 Streptomyces sp. NPDC085460 | reverse complement strand
TTGGGGTCTCCCCTGGCCCGCCCCCTCCTATTTGTGGGGGTGGGGTAATCCCCCCCGCGGCGGGCACCCGTGAGGGCCCGGGCCGCCCCCCCGGCCCCCCCCTTCTCGCTTCCCCTCCCGCTCCGCTTCCCCCTCCGCCGGACTCCGTGCGCGCCCCGCGGACACCCGGTCAAGGCTCGTGGCTGTGCGCGGCGACCGCGAAGGTCTGGGCGAGCAGGACCTGCTCCGCCCGTCGCTGGAGCCGGTCCGCCAGGTCGCGCAGCCGCGCCCCCTCGGAGGCGGGGATCGACAGCGCGATCGCCGCCGTCTCCGCGCCGACGGTGATCGGCACGGCGGCGCACGCCGTCCCGAGCGCGTACTCCTGGTGCTCCAGGACGGGGAGCCGTCGCGGCAGGGTGGCGAGCCGCCGCTCGAAGTCGCGGGGCAGCTCGACCGTGTGCGGGGTGAGCGCCGTCACCGGGTGGCGGCGCAGGTGGTCGAGGCGCTGCTCCGGCTCCAGCTGGAGCAGCAGGCTCTGGCCGGCGGCGTGGGCGTGCGCCGTCGCCCGGAAGTCGGCCCACTCCTGGACCGGCGGGCGGGCCGGGTTGTCCGACACGGCGCCGAGCTCGACCTCGCCGTCCCGGTACTGGACGAAGTACACGGCCGCGTCCAGGTCCAGGCTCAGGGTGTTCACCCATGCCTCGATCCGGAGGGCCGGCTCGTGGATCGTGGGGCCGGCGTCCCGGCGCAGCGGCGAGACCAGCGTGTAGACACCGTTGTCGTTGCGGATGAGTCCCTCGTGGACCAGGGTCCGGAGCAGGTGGTACGCCGTCGGCAGCGGCAGCAGCGCCTCGCGGGCCAGCTGCTTGGCGCTGCCCGCGCCTCCGCGCCGCTCCAGCTCGTCCAGCAGCCGTACGGCCCGGCGTACCGACTGGATCAGGGTCGGTGCCGTGCCGCTCTCCCCCTCGCGCAATGCCATGTGCGTCCTTTCCCTGGGCGTGGAGCACTGTGCTCCGGGAACCATGATCGGGCAGTGACGCCCGAATTACATACCGTCAGGTAACCGGGAGTGTCGGAACCGGCACCGCCGCCTCCGCGTGGTGCACTGCGGAAGGACCCACCACCGAAAGGACGTTCGTGCGCCCCCAGAACCCCGGCGCCTCCCGCCGGACCGCCCTCGCCCTCGGTGCCGGCACCGCGCTCACCGCCGCCCTCGGTCTCGCCGGCTCCGGCTCCGCCCACGCCTCGGCCGCCCCCCTCGCGACCCCCGGAGAACGGCGGGCCGCCGCCCGCTTCCGCGCCCTGGAGGAGCGGTACGGCGCCCGGCTCGGCGTCCACGCCCTCGACGTGCGCACCGGCCGCACCCTCGCCCACCGGGACCGCGAACGCTTCCCGATGTGCTCCCTCTTCAAGACCCTGGCCGCCGCCGCCGTCCTGCGCGACCACGACCACGACGGCACGTTCCTCGCCCGCCGCGTCCACTACACCGCCGCGTACGTCGAGCGCTCCGGCTGGTCGCCGCAGACGGGGCTGAAGGAGAACATCGCCGCGGGCATGACCGTCGCCGAACTGTGCGACGCCACCATCCGCTTCAGCGACAACACCGCCGCCAACCTGCTCCTGCGCGAGCTGGGCGGACCCACCGCGATCACCCGCTTCGCCCGTTCCGCCGGCGACCCGGTCACCCGGCTCGACCGCTGGGAGCCCGAGCTGAACTCCGCCGAGCCCTGGCGGGACACCGACACCACCACCCCGCGCGCCATCGCCCGCACCTACGGACGGCTCGTCCTCGGCCGGGTCCTGGACCCCGCCGACCGCGCGCTCCTCACCGACTGGCTGCTCCGCAACACCACCAGCTCCACCCGGTTCCGCAAGGGCCTGCCGGCCGAGTGGACGGTCGCCGACAAGACCGGCGGCGGCGACTACGGCACCAACAACAACGCCGGAGTCGCCTGGCGGCCGGACGGCGGGCCGGTCGTCCTCGCCGTCCTCACCACCCGGACCGACCCGGAGGCCCCCGCCGTGGACGAGCTCGTCGCCGACGCCGCCGCGGTCGTCGCGGAGGAGCTCCGCTAGCGGAGCCCGGTCCCGGGCGCCATGTCGTACGTGATCCACATCGTGCGCGTCGCCACCTGGTCGTACTTGGAGCGGGCGCGGTGGTTGTCGTCGGCCGTGATCCAGCGGACGACGCTCCAGCCGCGCTCCGCGCCGATCTCGCGCAGCGCCGCGAGCAGCCCGTCCGCCGCGCCGGTGCCGCGGCTCGCCGGGTCCACGAACAGGTCGTCGAGCCAGCCGCCGACGGAGGCGGAGAGCGGCCGGGCGAACGGACGGAAGTGCGCGAGCCCGACGAGCCGCCCGTCGGCGTCCTCCGCCACCAGGCCCTCCACCTCGTGCCCCGGGTCGTGGATCCAGGACCAGACGAGCCGCGCGGCCTCCTCGGTCTGCTCGACCTCGTAGAACTCGGCGTACCCGCGGTACAGGGCACGCCACTGGTCGAAGTCCTCCTCCCGGACCGGACGGACCCGGACGGCGGCGGCGTCGGCGACGGACATGAACGCTCACTCTCCTCGTGCACCGCGCCCTGCGGTGCACGAGCAAGTGGATCACGCGGCCCCCGGGGCCGGTGCCGGAGGGAGGCCGTGCGCGCGGGGGCCGGGTGCGAGAGGGACGGGTGCGAGAGGGGCGGACGGCGGCACGCGGGGCGCGCGGGGAGGCGCGGGCGGCGTGGCGCGCCGGCGGTCGGGGCACGCTCCCGGTGCCGGTGCGGAGCCGCCGCTCCGGACGGGCCGGACGGCACGGCCGCGGTCGGCCCGCCGGCCGTACCCCAGGACCGGTCGAGGCCGGACCGCCGTCCGTACCCGAGGACCGGCCGCGGCCGGACCGCCGGCAGTATCCGAGGAACCGAGGTGAGGAACCGCATTGGCGACCGACCGTCACGGCAACACCCTGCACGCCTGCACCCGCGAGGGCGCGGACCATCTGGACCGGGCCGTCGAGGCCCTGCTCTTCTTCCGGCCCGAGGTGACCTCGGCCGTCGAGGACGCCCTCGCGGCGAGCCCCGAGTCGCCCGACGCCCAGGCGTTCGCCGTCTACCTGGGTGTGCTCGGCACCGAGCACACCGGCGCCGCCAAGGCCCGCACCCGCTTCGACGGCTACCTCGCGGGCCGCGACACGAGCGCGCTGCCCGCGCGCGAACGGCTCCACCTGGCCGCCGCCGGCGCCCTGCTCGCCGGCGACCTGCACGGGGCGGCCGGCCTCCTGGAGGAGCTGTCCCTGGCGTACCCGAGGGACGTGCTCGCGCTGTTCGCCGGGCACCAGCTGGACTTCCTCACCGGGGACGCCGTCCGGCTGCGGGACCGGATCGGCGGGGCCCTGTCGGCGTGGGGGAGGGCGGACGAGCACCGGGGGCCGCTGCTCGGCATGTACGCCTTCGGGCTTGAGGAGTCCGGCCATTACGGGCGGGCCGAGGAGACCGGGCTCGCGGCGGTCGAGCGGCATCCCAGGGACGTGTGGGCGGTGCACGCCGTCACCCACACCTACGAGATGCAGGGCAGGGTCGCCGAGGGGGTGGCCTTCCTCGACGCGCGGGCGGACGACTGGACCCGCGGCAACTACCTGACCGTGCACAACTGGTGGCACTACGCCCTGTACGCCCTGGAGGCGGGGGCGGAGGAGACCGCGCTGCGCGTGTACGACGCGGCCGTCCGGCACGAGGAGTCGGCGGGGCTCGCGATGGAACTCCTCGACGCCGCCGCGCTGCTGTGGCGGCTGCGGCTCGCCGGCCGCGAGGAGCCGGAGCGGTGGGCGCGGCTCGCCGACGCCTGGGCCGAGCGGGCCGACCCGCCGTTCTACGCCTTCAACGACGCCCACGCGGTGATGGCCTACGTGGGGGCCGGCCGGCTCGCGGAGGCGGAGGCGCTGGTCGCCGACCGCCGGCGGTGGCTCGCCGAGGGCGCCGCCGACACGGCCCGGCGGACCCTGTCCAACCACGCCATGACGGCGGAGGCCGGACTCCCGGTCTGCGAGGCGCTGGTGGCGCAGGGGCGCGGTGACCACGCGGCCGTGGTCGAGCTGCTGTGGCCGGTACGGCGCAGGATCCAGGTCTTCGGCGGCAGCCACGCGCAGCGGGACGCCGTCCAGCGGACCCTGCTGGAGTCGGCGCTCGCCGCGGGCCACCACGACCGGGCCCGGCTGCTGCTGAGCGAGCGGGACGGGCTGCGCCCGGACAGCCCGTACAACTGGCTGGGCCGGGCCCGCCTGGCCGACGCGATCGGCGACGCGGCCCGGGCCGCGGTGGCGCGGGAGCGGGCGGAGAGTGCCGTGAAGGGGCTGAAGCCGACGGCGCCCGGGCTCGTCCCCGTACCGAACTCCCCGGTCTGACCAGCGGGTTCGGCTCCCGGTCGGGAAACCGGGCGTCCGCCTCCCCCGTTCCCTTCACGGAGGCGGACGCCCGGTGGCGCAACTGACCCGTGCACAGGGGTTGTCAGTGCAATTTCACATTACTATGTTACACCTCGCGTGGTGGACGGCTCCCCGTCAACTTCCGTTCAGGTCCGTCCGATCGGCCGCGCACCCCCGCATCCCCACCCCTCGCAGGAGACCTTGTGTCCCACCACAGAGTCGTGCGCTCCTCCCTCCTCACCACCGCGATAGCCGTGACCCTCCTGGCCTCCGCCGGCCAGGCGGCGCCCCAGGCAGCCGAGGCCCCCGCCGCGAGCGCCGCCACCGCCGTCCCCGGCGCCTTCGCGCCCACGGCCGCCGCCGAGCCGAACCCCTTTGACGAGGTCGAGCGCTTCGCCACCGCCCGGACCGCCGCACCCGCCCCGGCACCGGCGCCCGGAGGCACCGGCGACACCCGGGCCCGCGTCCCCGGCCAGGCGAAGAAGGGCGCGCAGCCCGCCGCCAAGAAGCAGAACGCCCAGGCGGCGCCCGCCGCCACCGCCACGACCGCCGGCGTGCCGTGCACCCTCGACGGCGTCACCGGACTCTCCCCGGCCGCCTTCGCCGACTTCATCGCGGACCCCGCCGTCACCGCCGACGGCTGTCTGGGCGGCCTCATCTGGACCTGGGACGCCCGCCTCGCCCCGGTCATGTCCGACGCCCACGTCCAGGCCGTCGCCCAGCGGATCTCCGGCCTGGCCGCCGCCCACGACGGCCGCAACTCCTCGCACCTGGAAGAGCTGTTCACCTACCTCCACGCGGTCGCCTACCACGACTTCTCGCGCACCGAGATCGACATCACCGACGCCCCGACCGTCGACGCGATCCGCCGCGCCATCGCCGCCTTCGGCTCCGCCGCACGCACCTTCGACGTCACCCCGAGCAACGCCCGCACCCTCCGCGAGGCGCTCTACGCCGGCAGCGCCCCCGGCCTGCGGCAGCACCAGCTGGGGCTCATCACCAAGGTCCTGGCCGCGATGGACCCGGCGCACACCGCCACGCACAAGGACCCGGTCTGGGCCGGTGCCGCGCTCGCCGCCCTCTCCGTCAACTACCTGGGCATCTACTCCGGCAACCAGGACGCGGCCTTCCACGCCGCCGTCGCCGCCGATCCGGCCTACCGGGCCGTGTTCAAGGCGTTCGCCGGATACACCCACCTCAAGGGCACCGCCAACGCCTGGGTCGTCCGCGACGCGCTGAGCGAGTACGGCCGGTTCGGCGAGGTCGCCGGGCTGCGGGACGGGATCGTCGCGGACCTCGGCACCCTGATCGGCCCCGTCGAGTCCGCCTTCGGCTCCGGCAGCCAGCCCTGGGCCAAGATCGTCTCCTGGCTGAACTTCTACGGCGCCTGCGCCCCGTACGGCGTCTGCAAGGCCGACATCGAGGCCCGGATCTTCCCGTACACGTACACCTACGACAACGGCGCCCTCAAGGTCCGCACCGGTCTCGACCGGGCCACCGTCGACCAGCTCTACTACGCGAGCAAGCAGGTCAAGGCGCAGTTCCACCGGGTGGTCGGCAGCGAGCAGCCGCTCGCCGGCGACCCCAACACGACGCTGAACATCGTCCTGTACGGCTCGCGCGCCGACTACGAGAACTACCACCCGGTCCTCACCGGGTACGACACGAACAACGGCGGCATCTACATCGAGAACGGCGCCACCTTCTACACCTACCAGCGGCGCGTCCCGCAGGACTCCTCGCTCACCCTCGAAGAGCTGTTCCGCCACGAGTACGTGCACTACCTCAACGGCCGCTTCGCCGTCCCGGGCTTCTTCGGCCAGGGCCCCTGGTACCAGGGCGACCGCACCACCTTCATGGACGAGGGCACCGCCGAGTTCTTCGACGGCGCCACCCGGGACGACGGCATCGCCGTCCGCAAGTCCCTGGTGCGGGGGGTCATCAACGACACCGCGGCCGGCGGCCCCCGTATGAGCGTCCGGCAGATCCTGCACGCCACCTACGCGGGCGACGGCTTCCGCTTCTACAACTACGCGGGCACCTTCTTCGAGTACCTGTGGACCGAACGCCCCTCGCTCATCCGCGAGATGTACGACCGGCTGCGCGCGAACGACGTCACCGGGTACGACGCCTGGCGCGGGCGGCTGAGCGCCGACACCGGTCTCCAGCAGGGCTACGACCGCTTCCTCGACGCCCAGATCGCCCAGGTCGACCGGCTCTTCGTCCCGAACACCACCTACACCGCCAACGGGTACCTGAAGGACTGGGACGTGGCCGCCGTCCGCTCCGCCTTCGCCGCGGCCACCCAGAACACCCCCGACTGCGCCGAGGCGGGCGAGTACGGCAAGCGCCGCTTCGTCTGCACCGGCCGGATCACCGCCAACCTGGCGGACGCGAACGACCCCGACAAGGTCTTCAAGGACATGTCCGAGACCGTCGACTACTTCATCCTCGACCGGGCGGGCGCCGCCACCAACAACCTGGCCGACATGAACTGTTCCTTCGGTCCGGTGGACATCTGGTCCAATCGGGTCGCGGGCACCTCGGCCTTCCGCTGCGAGGGCCCGCTGCGCAGCTGACGGTCCCTCCGCACGCGCCCGCCGAAGGTTCCGGTGCCCGGGCCCGAAAGGGTCTGGGCACCGCCTGAAGAATGTGACATATTACTGCCGTGCCCAACAGACACTCCCCGGACGTGGTGATCGTCGGAGCCGGCGCCGTCGGCGCCGCCTGCGCCTACTACGCGGCCCGCTCCGGACTCACCGTCGCCGTGGTCGACCGCGGTCCCGTCGCGGGCGGCACCACCGGTGCCGGGGAAGGCAATCTGCTCGTCTCCGACAAGGAGGCGGGCCCCGAGCTCGACCTCGCGCTGCTGTCCACGAGACTCTGGCGCGACCTCTCCGCGACACTCCCGCCGGAGACCGAGTACGAGCCCAAGGGCGGGCTCGTCGTGGCGCCCGACGAGCCCGCCCTCAAGGCCCTCCGCGTCTTCGCGGAGGGCCAGCGGGCGGCCGGCGTCACCGCCGCCGAGATCCCCGCCGACCGGCTCGCCGACCTCGAACCCCACCTCGCCCCCGGCCTCGCCGGCGGCTTCCACTACCCGCAGGACGCCCAGGTCCAGCCCGCCCAGGCCGCCGCCCGGCTGCTCGCCGCCTCCGGCGCCGCGCTCCACCTCGGCGAGGAGGTCACCGGGATCCTCCTCGGCCCGTCCGGCGCCGTCCGGGGCGTGCGCACCGCGCGCCGCGAACTCCTCGCCCCCGCCGTCGTGAACGCCGCCGGCACCTGGGGCGGCGAGCTCGCCCGGATGGCCGGCGTCCACCTCCCCGTCCTGCCCCGCCGCGGCTTCGTCCTCGTCACCGAACCCCTGCCGCGGATCGTCCGGCACAAGGTCTATGCCGCCGACTACATCGCCGACGTGGCGAGCGGCTCCGCCGCGCTCCAGTCCTCGGCCGTCGTCGAGGGCACCCCCGGCGGCCCCGTCCTCATCGGCGCCACCCGCGAACGCGTGGGCTTCGACCGCGGCCTCTCCACCGAGGCCCTGCGCCGGCTCGCCGCCCAGGCCGCCGCGCTCTTCCCGGTCCTCGCCGACGTCCAGGTGCTCCGCGCCTACCACGGCTTCCGCCCCTACCTGCCGGACCACCTCCCGGCGATCGGCGCCGACCCCCGGGTCCCCGGCCTCCACCACGCCTGCGGCCACGAGGGCGCGGGCATCGGCCTCGCCCCCGCCACCGGCGCCCTCCTCGCCGCCGCCCTCACCGGCGCCGCGCCCCCGCTCGACCCGGCACCCTTCCGCCCCGAGCGCGACTTCGGCCCCGCGGACCCCGCCGGTACCGCGGAATCCCGTACCGCGGACACCGGTACCGCAGAATCCCGTACCGCGGACACCGGTACCGCAGAATCCCGTACCGCAGACACCGGCCCCGCAGAAGCCGGCCCCGCAGACCCCGTTCCCCCGCAGGAGCAGCAGAGTTGAGCCGCTTGAGCCGTCGCACCCCGCGCGCCCTCGTCGGAGGCGCGCCCCAGGAGACCTTCACCTTCCGCTTCGACGGGCGGGAGATCCCGGCCGCCGCCGGGCAGACCGTCGCCGCGGCCCTCTGGGGCGCGGGGATCCTCGCCTGGCGCACCACCCGGCACGGCGGTGAGCCCCGTGGCGCCTTCTGCGGGATCGGCCAGTGCTTCGACTGTCTCGTCACCGTCGACGGCGCCCCGAACCGCCGGGCCTGCCTCGTCCCCGCCCGCCCCGGCGGTCTCGTCACCAGCCAGGAGGGAACCGGCCATGACGACCTCGCCGTGTGACCCCCGGCCCGAGCCCGCGGACCTCGCCGTCGTCGGCGCCGGGCCCGCCGGCCTCGCCGCCGCCGTCACCGCCGCCGCGCTCGGCCGCACCGTCATCCTCCTCGACGCCGGCTCCCGCCCCGGAGGCCAGTACTACCGCCACCCCGACCCCGCCCTCGGGGCCGTCCGGCCCCAGGCCCTGCACCACGACTGGGCGGCCTTCGCGGACCGCGAGGCCGAGCTGCGGGCGCACGAACGGGCGGGCCGCGTGCAGTATCTGGCGGACCATCAGGTCTGGGGCGTGACCGGCTCCGGAACCGACTGGACCGTCCACGCCCGGACCGACTCCGCCGCCGAGCCCGTACGCGCCCGCGCGGTGCTGCTCGCCACCGGGGCGTACGAACGCCAGCTGCCCTTCCCCGGCTGGACCTTGCCCGGGGTCGTCGGCGCCGGCGGAGCGCAGGCCATGCTCAAGAGCGGGCTCGTGCTGCCCGGCCGCCGTGTCGTGGTCGCGGGCAGCGGTCCGCTGCTGCTCGCCGTCGCCGCCTCGCTGGCCGCCGCGGGCGCGCGGGTCCCCGCCGTCGTCGAGGCCGCCGGGTACGCCGGGTACGCCCGCCACACCGGCACCCTGCTGCGCAACCCCGCCAAGCTCGCCGAAGGCGCCCTCTACGGCGGGGCGCTGCTCCGCCACCAGGTACGCCCGCTGCTCCGGCACGCCGTCGTCGAGGCGCACGGCACCGACCGGGTCGAGGCGGTCACCGTGGCCCGGCTCGACCACGCGTGGCGGCCCGTGCCCGGCACCGGGCGCCGCGTCCCCTGTGACGCGCTCGCCGTCGGCCACGGCCTGGTCCCCGAGCTCTCCCTCGCCACCGCGCTCGGCTGCGCCACCCGCACGGCCGCCGACGGCACCGTCGCCCTCGTCCTCACCCCCGGGCTGCGCACGTCGGTGCCGGGCGTCTGGGCGGCGGGGGAGACGGGCGGTGTCGGCGGGGCGCAACTCGCCCTGACCGAGGGCGAGATCGCCGCCCACTCGATCGCCGGGCGGGCCGTTCCCGCCGCCCTGGCGCGGCGCCGCGCGCGGCTGCGGGCCTTCGCCGACGCCATGGGCGCCGCCCACCGGCCGGGACCCGGCTGGACCGGCTGGCTCCGCGAGGAGACCGCGGTCTGCCGCTGCGAGGAGGTGCCCGCGGGGCGCGTCCGCGAGGCGGTGGAGGAGCTGGGCGCGACCGACGCGCGCACGGTGAAGCTGCTGACCCGGGCCGGGATGGGCTGGTGCCAGGGCCGGATGTGCGGTCCGGCCGTCGCCGCGCTCGCCGGCGGCGGACCGACCCCCGACCGGCGTCCCCTGGCCTGCCCGGTCCGCCTCGGCGAACTCGCCGGGCTCCCCGTCGACCAGGGCCCGTCCGGCTGATCCGCCGGACACGCCCTGGACCCCTCCGGTGGCGACCGCACTCTTGTGGCCGCCGCACACCCCCTAGTAAAATGTCACACACTACAAAGGAGCTCTCACGATGACCGACACCCGCACCCGCCCCTGGCACGGCATCATGGTCGCCACCACCCTCCCGCTGCGCGACGACCTCTCCGTCGACCTCGACGCCTACGCCGACCACGTCCGCTGGCTCCTCGCCCACGGCTGCGACGGCGTCGTGCCCAACGGCTCGCTCGGCGAGTACCAGACCCTCACCGACGACGAGCGCGCCGCCGTCGTCCGCACCGCCGTCGAGGCCGCCGGCGACGGCTCCCGCGTCATGCCCGGCGTCGCCGCCTACGGCTCCGCCGAGTCCCGCCGCTGGGCCGAACAGGCCGCCGAGGCCGGCGCGGGATCCGTCCTCCTCCTGCCGCCGAACGCCTACCGCGCCGACGAGGAAGCGGTCCGCGCCCACTACGCCGAGGTCGCCCGCGCGGGGCTGCCGATCGTCGCCTACAACAACCCCATCGACACCAAGGTCGACCTCACCCCGGCCCTCCTCGCCCGGCTCCACGCCGACGGGCACATCGTCGCCGTCAAGGAGTTCAGCGGCGACGTCCGCCGCGCCTACGAGATCGCCGAACTCGCCCCCGGACTCGACCTCCTCATCGGCGCCGACGACGTCCTCCTGGAGCTGGCCGTCGCGGGCGCCGTCGGCTGGATCGCCGGCTACCCCAACGCCCTCCCCGAGTCCGCCGCCACCCTCTACCGCGCCGCCGTCGCCGGCGACCTCAGCACCGCGCTCCCGCTCTACAAGGCGCTGCACAGCCTCTACCGCTGGGACTCCAAGACCGAGTTCGTCCAGGCCATCAAGCTCTCGATGGACCTCGCCGGACGCCCCGGCGGACCCACCCGCCCGCCGCGCCTCCCGCTCACCGGCGCTGTCGAGACCGCCGTCCGCGCCGCCACCGAGAAGGTCCTGGCCGAGGGCCTCCGCTAGATCCAGGGGGAAGACCAGCCCATGCGCACCCGACACGTCTACCACGCGGTGGACTCCCACACCGAGGGCATGCCCACCCGGGTGATCACCGGCGGAGTGGGGGTGATCCCCGGCGCCACCATGGCCGAGAAGCGGCTCCACTTCATCGAGCACCGCGACTCCCTGCGCACCCTGCTCATGTACGAGCCGCGCGGCCACGCCGCCATGAGCGGCGCGATCCTCCAGCCCCCGACCCGGCCCGACGCCGACTACGGAGTCCTCTTCGTCGAGGTCTCCGGACTGCTCCCGATGTGCGGCCACGGCACCATCGGCGTCGCCACCGTCCTCGTCGAGACCGGCATGGTGCCGGTCACCGAACCCGTCACCACCGTCCGCCTCGACACCCCGGCCGGCCTCGTCACCGCCGCCGTCCGCGTCGAGGACGGCGCCGCCCGCTCCGTCACCCTCACCAACGTCCCCGCCTTCGCCGTCGGTCTCGACCTCAAGGCCGACGTCCCCGGCCACGGCACCGTCACCTACGACCTCGCCTACGGCGGCAACTTCTACGCCTTCGTGGAACTCGACGCCCTCGGCCTCCCCTTCGACCGCGCCCACAAGCAGGAACTGCTCACCGCGGGGCTGGCGATCATGGACGCCATCAACGCGAGCGACGACCGGCCCGTCCACCCCGAGGACCCGGCCGTCGCCGGAGTCAAGCACGTCTACCTCGCCGCCCCCGGCTCCGACGCCACCCGCTCCCGGCACGCCATGGCCATCCACCCCGGCTGGTTCGACCGCTCCCCGTGCGGCACCGGCACCAGCGCCCGCATGGCCCAGCTGCACGCCCGCGGCCTGCTCGCCCTGGACACCGACTTCGTCAACGAGTCCTTCATCGGCACCGAGTTCACCGGCCGGCTCGTCGCCGGGACCACCGTCGGCGGCCGGCCCGCCGTCGTCCCCACCGTCACCGGACGGGCCTGGATCACCGGCACCGCCCAGTACTTCCTCGACCCCACCGACCCCTTCCCCGCCGGATTCCTGCTGTGACCGCGCTCCCCGCGGACGGGATCCGCGTCACCGACTCGGACGGTATCCGCGTCACCGACTACCACACCGCGGGCGAACCCTTCCGGATCGTCGCCGAAGGACTCCCGCCCGCCCCCGGAGACACCGTCGCCGAGCGGTGCGCCACCGCCATCGGCTCCGGCGGCTCCGGCACCGCCCCCCGCCCCGGCCCCCTGGACGCGTTGCGCCGCCTCCTGGTCCAGGAGCCGCGCGGGCACGCCGGCATGTACGGCGGCTTCGTCGTCCCGCCCGACGACGACGGCGCCCACCTCGGCGTCCTCTTCTGGCACAAGGACGGCTTCTCCACCGCCTGCGGCCACGGCACCATCGCCCTCGCCGCCTGGGCCGTCGACACCGGACGCGTCCCCGCCGGCGCCGGCGACCGGGACGTGCCCGTCCGGGTGGACGTGCCCTCCGGGCGGGTCACCGCCACGGTGCACCGGTCCGGCGGCCGCACCACCGGCGTCACCTTCCGCAACGTGCCCGCCCGGGTCACCGCCCGCAAGGTCCCCGTCGCCACCGGCCTCGGCATCGTCGAGGTCGACCTCGCCCACGCCGGCGCCTGCTACGCCTCCGTCTCCGCCCGCGACCTCGGTCTCACCGTGGACAGGGCGACCCTGCCCGAACTCACCCGGGTGGGACGGGAGATCCGCACCGCGCTCGCCGGACACCCCGCCACCTGGCACCCCGAAGGGCCGCTGCTGTCCGGCGTCTACGGCGTCATCCTGTACGAGGAGCTGCCCGACACCGCCGAGGGGCCGCGCCAGCGGAACGTCACGGTCTTCGCCGACGGCCAGGTCGACCGCTCCCCGTGCGGCTCCGGCACCTCCGCCCGGCTCGCCCTCCTCACCGACGAGGGCCTGCTGAAGGAGGGCCAGGTCCTCACCCACGAGTCGATCGCCGGCACCGTCTTCACCGGCCGCGCGGTCCCCGGCGGCGACCCGGCCACCGGGCTCGTCACCGAGGTCACCGGCACCGCCCACCGCACCGGCGAGGCGCGCTTCACCCTGGACCCGGACGACACCCTCGGCGCGGGGTTCCTCCTGTGACCGCGCTTCCGTACCTTGACGGCGGCGCCGTCGCCCGGGCCCTCACCCCGGCGGCGGCCGTCGAGGCGCTCGCCGGCGTCCTGCGGGACGGCCTCGACCCCGAGACCTGCCCGCCCCGCTCCGCCGTCCCCGTCCCGGCCGGCGAGCTGCTCCTCATGCCCGCCGCCGCGGGGAGCTGGGCCGGGGTCAAGATCGCCGGGGTGGCGCCCGGCAACGCGGCCCTCGGACTGCCCCGCATCACCGGCGCCTACCTCCTGCTCGACGGCGCCACCCTGAGGCCCCGCGCCCTGCTCGACGGCGCCGCGCTCACCGCGCTGCGCACCCCGGCCGTCTCCGCCCTGGCGGTCCGCCACCTCACCTCGGGGGAGCGGCCGCTGCGGGTGGTCGTGTTCGGGTCGGGGCCCCAGGCGTACGGGCACGTCGACGCGCTCCTCGCGGTGCGGAAGCTCGCCTCCGTCACCGTCGTCGGCCGCGACCCCGGGCGGGCCGAGGGGCTCGCCGCGTACGCCCGGGCGGCCGGCGTCCCCGAGGCCCGCGCCGGCACCGCCGCCGAGGTGGCCGGGGCGGACCTGGTGGTCTGCTGCACCACCGCGCGCGAACCTCTGTTCGACGGGCGCCGGGTGGCGCCGGGGACGGTGGTCGTCGCGGTCGGCTCGCACGAACCGGACGCCCGTGAGACCGACACCGCCCTGGTCCGCCGCTCCGAGGTGTGGGTCGAGGCGCGGACGGCGGCCCTGCGGGAGGCCGGTGACCTGCTGGTCCCCGAGGCGGAGGGGGCGATCGGCCCCGGCCATGTCACCGGCACCCTCGCCGATCTCGTCCGGGGCCCTCGGCTGCCCGCCCCGGGACCCGCTCCCCGCCTCTTCAAGAGCGTGGGCATGGCCTGGCAGGATCTCGCCGTGGCCGTCGCGGTCCACCGGGCGGCCACCGCCTGAGAAACGTGACATTGTACGCTGGGCGCCTGCGGATTCTCGGAGGATACGGCGTGGGTGACCTGAAGCAGCACAGTCTCATCAAGGCCCAGGAGCGGCTTCGCGACCAGGTGGGCCACGCGCTGCGCGCGGCTCTCACCGCCGGCGAGCTGAAGCCCGGGACCGTCTACTCGGCCCCGGGCCTCGCGGCCGAGCTCGGGGTGTCGGCCACCCCGGTGCGCGAGGCCATGCTCGACCTCGCCCGCGAGGGCCTGGTCGAGCCGGTGCGCAACAAGGGCTTCCGTATCACCGAGGTCAGCGAGCGCGAGCTCGACCAGTGCACCGAGCTGCGCATGCTCATCGAGGTGCCGACGGTCGGCCGGGTCACCGAGACCGCGACGACCGAGGAGCTGGAGGCGCTGCGTCCGCTGGCCGAGGAGATCGTCGTCAACGCCCGCGAGCACAACCTCATCGGCTACCTGGAGGCCGACCGGCAGTTCCACCTCACCCTGCTCGGCCTGTGCGGCAACGACCGGCTGGTGGAGACCGTGGGGGACCTGCGCAAGCGGTCCCGGCTCTACGGGCTGACCGGCCTCGACGAGGCGGGCAAGCTGGTCTCCTCCGCCGAGGAGCACGTCGAACTGCTCGACCTCATGATCGCCCGTGACCGGGCGGGCGCCGAGGCGTGCATGATGCGCCACCTCGGCCATGTGCGCTCGCTCTGGGCCGAGGCCCGGGACGAGCCGGTCGAGCCGGCGACGGGCGCCCTCCGCCCCGTACGCAAGGGCTGACCGGTACCGAGAACGCGGCGCGCCGCACTCCCGGCGGGGAGTGCGGCGCGCCGTTTCGCGTGGCGGGGGCGGGGATCAGACCGCCGGGGCCGGGAAGGTCGGGTACTCGACGCCCGAGACGTGCTGGACGACGCGGATGACCTGGCAGGAGTAGCCGAACTCGTTGTCGTACCACAGGTACAGGATCGCGTTGTCGCCGTCGACCTTGGTCGCGCCGGCGTCCACGATGGAGGCGTGGCGCGAGCCCACGAAGTCCATCGAGACGGCGTCGGGAGCCGTGGTGAAGTCGATCTGGCGCTTCAGCGGCGAGTGCAGCGAGACGTCGCGCAGGTACTCCAGGACCTCGTCGCGGGTGGTCTCGCGGCCCAGGCGCAGGCTGAGGATGGCGATCGAGACGTCCGGGACGGGGACGCGGATCGAGCTGCCCGTGATCGGGGCCTTGAGCTCCGGCAGCGCCTTGGCGACGGCCGAGGCGGCGCCGGTCTCGGTGATCACCATGTTGAGCGGCGCGGAACGGCCGCGGCGGTCGGCCTTGTGGTAGTTGTCCAGCAGGTTCTGGTCGTTCGTGAACGAGTGGACGGTCTCCACGTGACCGCGCAGCACGCCGTACTCGTCGTCCATCGCCTTGAGCGGCGGGACGATGGCGTTGGTGGTGCAGGAGGCGCAGGACAGGATCTTCTCGTCCGGCTTGATCGTGTCGTGGTTGACGCCGTGCACGATGTTCGGCACGTCACCCTTGCCGGGCGCGGTCAGGACGACCTTGTCGATGCCGGGGCGCAGGTGCTTGGAGAGGCCCTCGCGGTCCCGCCACTTGCCGGTGTTGTCGATCAGGATGGCGTTCTCGATGCCGTACGCCGTGTAGTCGACCTCGGAGGGGTCGTTGGCGTAGATGACCTTGATCGTGTTGCCGTTGGCGACGATGGTGCTGTTCGCCTCGTCGACCGTGATCGTGCCCTGGAACTGGCCGTGGATCGAGTCCCGGCGCAGCAGGGAGGCGCGCTTGACGAGGTCGGCCTCGCCGCCGCCGCGCACGACGATGGCGCGCAGGCGCAGGCCGTTGCCCGAACCGGCCTTCTCGATGAGGAGGCGGGCGACCAGGCGGCCGATGCGGCCGAAGCCGTAGAGGACGACGTCCCGGCCGTCACGGCGCTCGATCTTGTTCGCCCCCGTGGCGCCGGCGACGGCCTCCGCGGTGAACTCGGCGACCGTCAGGCCGCGCGAGTCGGCCTTGTACTCGGCGGCGAGCATGCCGATGTCGATCTGCGAGGGGCCGAGGTCGAGGGTGGTGAGCGTCTGCAGGAAAGGCAGCGTCTCGGTGACCGAGAGCTCCTCGCCGGCGATCTGGCGGGCGAAGCGGTGCGTCTTGAGGATGCTGACGACCGACTTGTTCACCAGGGAGCGGCTGTGAACGAGGACGGTGACGTCCTGCTCACGGTGCAGCTTCCCGATGATCGGGATCATCGACTCCGCGATCTCCTCACGGTTCTTCCAGCTGGTGAACGAGTCATCATTGACAGTCACAAGATTTATCTTTCGAGCTAGACGGCGCTCATATGGTAACCCGCTGCTCCTCGCCCCCCACAAGGGGGCCCGAACGTCTGTCCGCGAGCTCACACCCGGGGGTGAGGGTCAGGCGAAGCGGTCGGCGACGAGCCGCCGCAGCTCGGCCGCCGACGCGGGCGCGAGCCGGTAGATCCCCTGGAGGCTGTTCGAGCGGAGCAGCCGCCCGTCCTCCACGTACTTCAGGGTCCGCTCGCCCCGGCGGGCGGTGAAGGTCAGCCGCTCCAGGAGGTCGCCGGGCACCACCGTGTCGAAGGAGAGCGGGGAGCCCGGCGGGCCGATCAGCACCTCCGACACGAAGCCGGTCTTGAGCCGCCGCCAGTACAGGAGCTTCGCGTAGTCGTCGTCGTGCAGCTCCGCCCCCGCCTCCTCGTGCGTCAGGACGCGGGACACCTCCATCGCCCCGAGGACATGGAGCCGGGTGCGGTGCGCCCGCACCGGGTACACGGTGTCGCCGGGCCGCACCCCGGCCCGCAGGAAGCTGGGCTGCGAGCCGAAGGGCCCGCCGAAGAGGATCGTCAGCCGCAGGCCCTCCTCCCCGGAGCGCTTCAGTTCCCGGCAGAGGGCGTCGGTCCACAGCGTCGTATAGGAGTTCGCCACGGCAGCACCGTAGGGCCCGGCACCGACACCCGGACTCAGGCGAACGCGTACGCCCGGAACGCCTCGCGGACCCGCGCCAGCGGAGCCGGGTCCCGCGTCACGTACAGCCGGTTGGTCAGCAGGACCGCCCAGCGGGCGCGGGCGGGGGAGACCCACATCGCCGTGCCGGTGAACCCGAAGTGGGCCCACACGTCGTCGCCGGGTCCGGTGCCCGGCGCCGGGTGCCAGAGCAGCCCGCGCGGCGGGACGAGCGCGCCCGTGCCGACGCGCAGGGACGCGGCCGTCCAGGCGGCCGAGAAGGTGCCGGGGGGCGGGGCGAGGACCCCGCGCAGGAAGCGGCCGGTGTCGCCGGCCGTGGTGAAGACGCCGGCGATCCCGCAGGCCCCGCCGAGGAGCCGGGCGGAGAAGTCATGGACCGTGCCCTTCAGATGACGGCCGGTCTCCTCGTCGTACTCCGTGGGCGCGCAGCGCGCCGCCGCCTCCGCGGGCAGCGGACTCCAGTGGGTCTCGCGCATCCCGAGCGGCCCCCAGACCCGCTCCCGCGCGAGCTCGGCCAGCGGCCGGCCGGTCAGGTGCTCGGCCAGCCAGCCGAGGACGAGCGCCGCCCGGTCGGTGTACGCCACGGCCGCGCCCGGCGGATGCCGCAGCGGCTCGGCGAGGACCCCGTCCCTGACGTCCTGCGGGTCGGAGCCGTACAGGAAGCGCAGATTGGCCCGCAGCGGCATCCCCGCCGTGTGGGTGAGCAGCTGGTACGCGGTCACCGAGCCGACCGGGCGTCCGGCCGCCGCCGGCCAGGAGGAGCCGAGCGGCTCCGACAGGTCCAGCTTCCCGGCGTCGACCAGCGTGCCCGTCACCGCCCAGACCGTCAGGATCTTGGTGAGGCTCGCCACGTCGAAGAGGGTGTCCGGACGGACCGGCTCCTCCGGCCGCGCCGGGTCGAGGACCCCGACCGCGCCCGCCGAACGGGTGCCGCACCGGTCGCCGACCGCCCACACGGCCCCCGGGCACACGCCGCCCTGGACCGCCCCGGCCAGCAGCCGGGCGAACGGGGGAACCTCGGTGCGCTCCGCCACGGCACGCCTCCCACGGGGGTCGGCGCGGCCCGGTCCGGCCGCACCCAGGCATGCATGCCCCGACGGCCCGAGGAGGACACCCTTCCGCGTCCGCCGGTCAGTCCTTGCAGACGACCTCGTCGCGCGGGGTGTAGTGGGTCTTGAAGGTCTGCCGCTTCACTTCCTCGCCGCCGTTCTTGAAGACCCGGTCGACCGCGATGTCGAAGCCCTCCAGCGGCGCCTGCGGCACGCACTTCTCGCCGGTGGCCTCGCGCTTCTTCGGCTCGGTGACGTTGGTCCGCGGCCCGGCCACCGCCTCCACCGAGTCGTACTTCTTCGTCCCGTAGAAGGTGATGGTCACCGAGGAGTCGGTGGCGCTCGCGGCGATGTAGATCGGCTTGCCGGAGTCGTTGCGGAACTTCTGGTCCAGGCTGCCCCAGGCCACGGTCGCCTCGCGTCCCGCCGGGTAGCGCTCGATGTAGAAGGAGTGGGCGCCGTACTCGACCGGCTGGACGCCCGCGAAGAAGACCGCGTTGAAGACGGTGGTCGCCACCGCGGAGACACCGCCGCCCGGGGCCTCTTGGTAGCGGCCGTCGAGGATCATCGTCCCGTCGACGAAACCGTTCTCCTCGGTGCGCTCGCCCACCGTCTCGTTGAAGCTCCACACCTCGCCCGGCTGTACAAGCGAGCCGTTGATCAGCTCGGCGGCCCGGCCGATGTTGGTCGTCCGGTAGGGGGCCGTCGGGAAGTTCACGGTGAAGCTCGACATCTGCTCCTTGATGCCGAGCGAGTCGAGGGTGGCGCTGCTCACCTGCGGCTGGGTGACCTTGGTGGCCACGGCGGCGGTACGGGCCGCCTCGCCGGTACGGGTGAGGAGCGGGTCCACCGCGGCGCCGAGCGCCCGCTCGGTCACCTCGCGGCCCGGCTTGCCCTCCTTCACAACGACGACCTTCCCGTCCCGCACGCCCAGGGTGCCCTCCACCGGAGCGCCCGTCATGGCGGCGAGCGGGCGGGCCACGTCCGGGTCGCGCAGCAGCGCGGCGGAGTCGAGGGAGCCGCTCAGCCGGCCGTTCTCGTTCTTCACGGTCAGGTGGTCGCCCAGGGTCTCCGGGGAGATCCGCAGCCGCTGCTCGCCCACGGTCAGCGTCACCGGGCCCGAGACGGCGGGCTTCGCGTACGCGTCGAGGAAGCGGGTCAGCTCGGACGCGGCCAGCTTCGGCTGGGTCACCGAGACCGGCAGGGTCACGGCGGCGGCGCCGGGGGCCGCCGGGTAGGCGGCGCGCAGGGCCTCGGCGGCCTTGGCGGTGTCGAGCTTCTGGCCGGCGACCGGCCGGGTGGAGACCGCCTCGCCGTCCTTGAAGGAGACCGCGCCCTCCGTGACGGTCCGGTCGTTCTCCTGCGCGAGCGCGGCGACGGCGGCACCGGTCTTCGCCGCGTCGTGGGCGAGGACCGGCTCGATCTCGCGGTCGCCGGAGGAGAAGAGCCGGCCGATGACGGTGAACGGGTCCCGGGACGGATCGGCGGCCCGCTCGGCCGTCGCCTCCGCGTCCACGGTCAGCCCGGCCTCGGCCGGGCTGACGTTCTCCGTGCGCTCGCCGACCTTCACCGCGATCGGCGCCGTCCACGCCGCCGGAGCCTGCGCCCGAAGCCGCTCGGCGGCCTCCGCCTTGCTCAGCCCGCCGATGTCCACACCGCCGGCCCGGGTGCCGGCGGATATGTCGTCGCCGGTCGTCACCAGACCGGCCACGTACAGCCCGCCCGCCGCGACGGCCACCACGCCCGCGGCGATCGCGGCCGTCCGCCACCGTGGGCGGCCCGCGGCGGCGGGCGTCGGGGCATGGTCGGTCCTGGGGCGGGGCACACGCTCTCCCGGGGCGTCGGGGACAAGGGGATCCCCACGACCGTACGCCGAAAGAGTGTCAAATGCACATAAAGCACGGTTGACCTGCGGAGATACCCCCCGAAACCGCACCGCCACAGACGGTGCGCGCCCTCGGGGCCGACCCGCCGGAAGCCGCCCGCCCGCCTGATAGGTTCGCCGCACAGCACGGGCGGGCGGCGTCCCGGGGCCGAGGGGAGAAGCGGCGCATGGCGGTGAGCGGGCGGCAGACCGGCAGGCCCACCCTGGAGGAGGTCGCGGCCCGTGCCGGAGTCGGCCGCGGCACGGTCTCCCGGGTCATCAACGGCTCGCCCAAGGTGAGCGAACAGGCCAAGGCGGCCGTCGAGAAGGCCGTCGCCGAACTCGGCTACGTCCCCAACCGGGCCGCCCGCGCCCTCGCCGGCAGCCGCACCGACGCCGTCGCCCTCGTCGTCCCCGAGACCGAGGCCCGGCTCTTCGCTGAACCGTACTTCCTCGACATCATCCGCGGCGTCAGCAGCGAACTCGCCGCCGCCGACAAACAGTTGCTGCTCACCCTGATTCGCAGCGACCAGGAGCGGCAGCGCTTCGAGCAGTACCTCGCCGCCCAGCGCGTCGACGGCGTGCTCCTCGTCTCCGTGCACGCCGACGACCCGCTGCCCGACCAGGTCCGCGCCCTCGGCCTGCCCGCCGTGCTCAACGGCCGCCGCCGCGAGGACGAGCCCGTCGCCTTCGTCGACTCCGACAACACCGGCGCCGGCCGCACCGCCGTCGCCCACCTCGCCGCCGGCGGCCGCACCCGCGTCGCCACCATCACCGGCCCCCTCGACATGTACGGCGCCCGCTGCCGCCTCGACGGCTACCGCGAGGGCCTGGCCGAAGCCGGCCTCGCCGCCGACGACGCCCTCGTCGCCACCGGCGACTTCACCGAGGAGGGCGGCCGCCGCGCCATGCGCGAACTCCTCGACCGCGCCCCCGACCTGGACGCCGTCTTCGCCGCCTCCGACGTGATGGCGGCCGGCGCCCGCGCCGTGCTCCGCGAGGCCGGCCGCCGGGTCCCCGACGACGTCGCCCTCGTCGGCGTCGACGACTCCGCCGTCGCCCGCCTCATGGACCCGCCGCTCACCAGCGTCCGCCAGCCCATCGAGGAGATGGGCCGCACCATGGCCCAGCTCCTCCTGGCCGAGATCGCCGGCCCGAGCGAGCCCGACGACCAGCCCCGCCGCATGCTCCCCACCGAACTCGTCGTCCGCGCCTCCTCCTGACACCCCTCCCGGCCCGCCCGCGGCCGAATTCCGCCCCCGCGAGTCGTTCGGACGATCCCAGCGGGCGCCCCGGCCACGCCTGGGTTCGAATCGGGGCATGGCTTCCTACGACAGGCGAATAGGCGGCTCCCCGAAGCCGCGCAGAGCCGGTGACACCTGGTGGTACGCCGCCGTGGCGGGCGAGGCCGCGGACTCCTTCAGCACCCGGGTCCGCACCCGGACCCGGCGCGCCTGCCTCGGGGCCGTCCTGCTGCTCACCCTCGTCTACGCGGGCCTCGTGCTGACCGCGACCGGCCGCCGCTGGGGCGACGCCGCCGTCACCGGCCGCCGCGCCGACACCCGCGTCGCCGCCTTCCTGCGCGACCACCCCTCGCTGGACGGGGCCGTCACGCTCTCCCTCGTCCTCGCCTGCCTCCTCCTCGTCGGGATCGGCGTCCTGCGCAGGCGGCACGCGCTCACCGGCGCCGCCGCCGGGGCCGTCGCCGTCTCGCTCGCCGTCACCGGCCTGCTCCAGCTGTACGCCCCCCGCCCCCGGCTCGCCGCAGGAGCGGGGGCGCTCGCCCCCAGCGGCTTCCCCAGCGCCACCGCCACCCTCGCCTTCGGCGTCGCCTTCGCCCTGCCCCTGGTGGTGCCCCGCCGCTCCCGGGAGCTCGTCACCGGCGCCGCCACCCTCTGGGCCGTCGCCGTCGGCGCGTACTCCGTCGCCGACGGCGACCACCGCCCCGGCGACGTCATCGCCGCCGCCCTGCTCGCCCTCGCCGTCCAGTGCGGCCTGATCGCCCTCGTCGCCCGCCGCGGCAAGGTCCGCCCCGGCACCCGGCGCGGCACCACCGCCCGCGGACTCCCGGCCACCCTGACCCTCGCCCTGATCGCCGCCGGCGGCCTCGCGGCCGGATTCCTGCTGCTCGGCGACACCCTCGGACTGCCCGCCAGCGCCCCGTACGACCCCGCCGAACTCCGCCTCGCCCACCGCTGCGGCCAGGCCCTCGCCGCCGGAGTCGGCGCCGCCTGCGGCCTCGCCCTGCTCCTCCTCGTCCGCCACGTCGAGCTGGACGGCGGACCCGCCTCGTACCGGCTCGGCGGGCCCTTCGTGGAGGACTCCGGAGCCCCCGACCAAGGCGAGCTCGTGGGGCCCTTTACGGAGAACCACGATCACGAGATATCTTGATGTCGAGCAATCTCGCATACGCAGACGTGGAGCGGAGCACCTGGTGACTGACTCGACCATCATCTACACCCACACCGACGAGGCGCCTGCCCTGGCGACGTACTCGTTCCTGCCCGTGATCCAGGCGTATGCCTCCACGGCCGGCGTCACGGTCGAGACGCGTGACATCTCGCTCGCGGGCCGCATCATCGCGAGCTTCCCCGAGTTCCTGGAGGAGGGCCAGCGCATCAACGACGCCCTCGCCGAGCTCGGCGAACTGGCCAAGACCCCCGAGGCCAACATCATCAAGCTGCCGAACATCTCGGCCTCGATCCCGCAGCTGAAGGCCGCGGTCGCCGAGCTCCAGGCGCAGGGCTACGCCCTCCCGGACTACCCGGACGACCCGAAGACGGACCAGGACAAGGACGTCCGCGCCCGCTACGACAAGGTCAAGGGCTCGGCCGTGAACCCGGTCCTGCGCGAGGGCAACTCGGACCGCCGCGCCCCCGGCTCGGTCAAGAACTACGCCAAGAACCACCCCCACCGCATGGGCGCCTGGACCTCCGAGTCCAAGACCGAGGTCGCCACCATGGGGCAGAACGACTTCCGGTCCACCGAGAAGTCCACCGTGATCGCCGAGGCCGGCAGCCTCCGCATCGAGCACGTGGCCGCCGACGGCACCACCACCGTGCTGCGCGAGTCCGTACCGGTCCTCGCCGGCGAGGTCGTCGACGCCTCCGTGATGCGCGCCGCCGCCCTGCGCACCTTCCTCTCGGAGCAGGTCGCCCGCGCCAAGGCCGAGGACGTCCTCTTCTCCGTGCACCTCAAGGCCACGATGATGAAGGTCTCCGACCCGATCGTCTTCGGCCACGTCGTGCGCGCCTTCTTCCCGAAGACCTTCGCGCAGTACGGCGAGGTCCTCGCGGGCGCCGGCCTCTCCGCCAACGACGGCCTCGGCACCGTCCTCAAGGGCCTCGACGCCCTCCCGAACGGCGCCGAGATCAAGGCGTCCTTCGACGCCGAGATCGCCGAGGGCCCGGCCCTCGCGATGGTCGACTCCGACAAGGGCATCACCAACCTGCACGTGCCGTCCGACGTCATCGTCGACGCCTCGATGCCGGCCATGATCCGCACCTCCGGCCACATGTGGGGCCCGGACGGCCAGGAGGCCGACACCCTCGCCGTCCTCCCGGACAGCTCCTACGCCGGCGTCTACCAGGCCGTCATCGAGGACTGCAAGGCCCACGGCGCCTTCGACCCGTCGACCATGGGCTCCGTCCCGAACGTCGGCCTCATGGCGCAGAAGGCCGAGGAGTACGGCTCCCACGACAAGACCTTCGAGATCGGCGCCGCCGGCACCGTCCGCCTCGTCGACGCCTCGGGCGCCACGGTCCTGGAGCAGGAGGTCGCCGAGGGCGACATCTTCCGCGCCTGCCAGACCAAGGACCTCCCGATCCAGGACTGGGTCAAGCTCGCCGTCACCCGCGCCCGCGCCACCGGCGACCCGGCCGTCTTCTGGCTCGACGCCGAGCGCGCCCACGACGCCCGGCTCATCGCCAAGGTCGAGCAGTACCTGCCGGAGCACGACACCGAGGGCCTGGAGATCAAGATCCTCTCCCCGGTCGAGGCGACGAAGTTCTCCCTGGAGCGCATCCGCCGCGGCGAGAACACCATCTCCGTCACCGGCAACGTCCTGCGCGACTACCTGACCGACCTCTTCCCCATCCTGGAGCTGGGCACCAGCGCCAAGATGCTGTCGGTCGTCCCGCTCATGGCGGGCGGCGGCCTCTTCGAGACCGGCGCCGGCGGCTCCGCCCCGAAGCACGTCCAGCAGCTCGTCAAGGAGAACTACCTCCGCTGGGACTCCCTCGGCGAGTTCTTCGCGCTGGCCGCCTCCTTCGAGCACCTGGCCACCACCACGGGCAACGCCCGCGCCCAGGTCCTCGCGGACACCCTGGACCGCGCCACCGGCACCTTCCTCAACGAGGACAAGTCGCCGACCCGTCGCCTCGGCGGCATCGACAACCGCGGCAGCCACTTCTACCTGTCCCTGTACTGGGCCCAGGAGCTCGCCGCGCAGACCGACGACGCCGAGCTCGCCAAGGCGTTCGCCCCGCTCGCCGAGACCCTCGCGGCGAACGAGCGGAAGATCGTCGACGAGCTGAACGCCGTCCAGGGCTCCCCGGCCGAGATCGGCGGCTACTTCCAGCCCGACCCGGCCAAGGCCGCGGCCGTGATGCGCCCGTCCGCCACCTTCAACGAGGCCGTCGCCGCCCTCGCCTGATCCGGCGGCCGACGCGGAACCGCCCCGGCCGGAACGATTCCGGCCGGGGCTGTCCCGTCGGTGGCGCGTAGGCCATCCGGGTGTGACCCTGGAGGGCATGAGCTGGGCATCTTGGACGACCGCCGGTGTCTACACCGGGCGTGGTGGGGTGCTGACCGTCGAGGGCGGAATCGTCACGGGCGACCTGACCGTGCACACGACCTTCGTCGACGGTGAGGCACGTGTGGCCGTGCAGTACAGCGGCGCCTCCGACTGGTTCACCATGTCGGGCAGTCCCGTCCCCTGCTCCTCGGAGGAGGAGAGCCGAGAACTCCACGACGCCGTCGTGGAAGCCGTCCGGGAGGGCCACGGGGCCACGGTCCCACGCCTGCCGCACCCGACCGGCTAGCGCCCCGGTCCGCCGGCCGGCCGTCACGGCGGCCACCGGCCGGACCCCCGAGCGAAAAAAGTGTTATCCCTACCCGGCCCCTCGGGTCTCCACCAGGACGGGGACGCGGACCGGGGACAAGGGAGCACCATCCATGCACAGCGACGAGCAGCGCACCACCGCCCTGGTGGAGGCGGCGCGCGCGGGCGATCCGCACGCCAGGGACGAACTGGTACGCGCCTGCCTGCCGCTCGTCCACAACGTGGTGGGGCGCGCCCTCGACGGGCACGCCGACACCGACGACGTCGTCCAGGAGACCCTGGTCCGCGCCCTCGACGGGCTGCCCGCGCTGCGGGACCCGGCCCGCTTCCGGTCCTGGCTCGTCGCCATCGCCATGAACGGCGTCCGCCGCCGCTGGCGGGAACGCTGGCAGGCACCCGTCCCCGGCCTCGACCGGGCCGTCGACCTCGCCGACCCGGCCGGCGACTTCACCGACCTCACCATCCTCCGCCTCGGCCTCACCGGACAGCGCCGCGACGTCGCCCGGGCCACCCGCTGGCTCGACGGGGACGACCGCGAACTCCTCTCGCTGTGGTGGCTGGAGGCCGCCGGCGAACTCACCCGCGCCGAACTCGCCGAGGCCCTCGCCCTCGACCCGGCCCACGCCGCCGTCCGCGTCCAGCGGATGAAGGAGCGCCTGGAGACCGGCCGGGCCGTCGTCGGAGCCCTCGACGCCCGCCCCCGCTGCCCCGGCCTCGAAACCGTCCTCACCGCGTGGGACGGCCGGCCGTCCCCGCTGTGGCGCAAGCGGCTCGCCCGCCACCTGCGCGAGTGCCGCACCTGCGCGACCGGCCGCGCCCGCCGCGGCCTCGCCCCCGTCGAGGGCCTGCTGGTCGGCATCGGCCTGGTCCCGCCCGTCACCGCAGCCCTCCTCGACGCCGGAACGCACCCGGCGTACGCGGCGGAACCGGCCGGTACGGCGGAACCCCTGGCCGCGGCCGAACCGACGGGCCTGGTCGAGCCGTCGGGGGCGGCCGAGGTGACGGGCCTGGCCGAGTCGTCGGGGGCGGGCGAGGTGATGGGCGCTGTCGACGCGACGGGCGCTGTCGACGCGACGGGCCCGGCCGGTGCGACAGCGGGGCAGCCGGCCCTGCCCGACCCGCAGGCCCTGCCCGGCGCGCCGGCCACGGGCGGATCCGGCGGGCACGCCGCCCCCTACTGGACCCTCGGGCGCCGGGCGGGAACGGCCGGTGTCGCCGCCGTCGCCGTGCTCGGCGTGCTCGTGCTGACCCTCCCCGAAGCGAGCGACCCCCGCCCCACGCCGCCCCCGCCGGCCGCCGCACCCCCCGTGACCACCCCGCCGCCCACACCCGAGCCCGCGCCGAGCACCACCACCCCGGCCGCCACCCGCCCCGCGCCCACCCGCACGCCCACCACCGCGCCCCCGACCCCGACCCGAACCACCCCACCGCCCCCGGCCGACCCGGGCGAGCGGGTGACGGAGCTGGTCAACCGGCTGCGGGCGGAGGCGGGATGCGGACCGCTGCGCACCGACGCCCGGCTGACGGCCGCCGCCCGCGCCTACGCCCAGGACATGACGGCCCGCGGCTATTACGGGCACGCCAGCCCCGAGGGCGAGTTCGCGGACAGCCGCATGACCGAGGCCGGCTACGACTGGTCGGCCTGGGCGGAGAACCTGGCCCAGGGCCAGCGGGACCCCGCGACCGTCGTGGAGAGCTGGCGGGACGACGCCGGCCACGAGCGCAACCTGCTCGACTGCTCCTACCGCGACACCGGCGTGGCGGCGGTGCCCGGCCCTGACGGCACGGTCTGGGTGCAGAAGCTGGCCGCGCCCGCGAACTGAGCGGACGTCAGCCCTCGGTCCCGAAGTCCTG
Source organism: Streptomyces sp. NPDC085460 (assembly GCF_044541975.1). Classification (NCBI taxonomy): domain Bacteria; kingdom Bacillati; phylum Actinomycetota; class Actinomycetes; order Kitasatosporales; family Streptomycetaceae; genus Streptomyces; species Streptomyces sp. NPDC085460. The sequence continues at coordinate 253,167 of NZ_JBITTO010000004.1, read as the reverse complement.
TACCCACCACGGCCCGTCGGCGGTCAGGGCGACACCGACCCCGATGTCACGGAAGCCGCAGTTGACGATGTTCGCCCGGTGGGCCGGGCTCTCCAACCAGCCGTCCATGGCCAGTTCCGGGGTCTTGGGCCCCTTGTGGATGTTCTCGCCCCACGCCGACCAGGTGTAGCCGGAGGCCGTGATCCGGTCGCCGCCGTCGCGCCCCTCCGGGCTGGCGTGGGCGTAGTAGTCGCGGGCGGCCATGTCGTCGGCGTGCGCCTGGGCGGCCTTGGCGAGCCGCGCCTCGGTCCGCAGCGGGTCGCAGCCGGCCCGGTCCCGTTCGGCGTTGGCCAGCGCGACGACGTCCTGGACGTAGCGGGACGCGCGGGCCGGCGCGCTGACCGGGGCGGCGACGACGGATCCCGTCTGCGGGGCGAGCCCGCCGTCCGGCCTGCCGGCGCCGTCGCCCGGGAACGCGGCCGGGTCGAGGCGGGCCTTGGCGCGGGCGCCGGGCGAGGCGGGGGCCGGAGTGGGAAGGGCGGGGGGCCGGACCCCGGGCGCGGAGGGCCCGGCCGCGCGGGGAGCGGGGGAGGAGGGCGGGGTGGCCGCGTACAGACCGAGAAGGACGGTGACGGCGGCGGCGGTCGTGCCCGCGGCGAGGACGGCCGCCGGGAAGGACGGGCGGCGGAGCACGCGGTGGAGCGCGCGGCGGCGGGCCGGCCCGCCGCGGCGGTGACGGCCGGAGGCGGGGGAGGGGGCGGGGGCGGGGGCCGAGGGGGCGGAGGCGGGGACGCCGGGCTCGTCGGCGTCGTGGGTGTCCTGGGTCTCCGGGGCGTCGGGGGCGTCGGGGGCGTCGGGGGCGTCGGGCGAGGGGGTGCGGGACGCGGGCGTGCCGGGCGTCGGGGCGCCGGGTGGGGGCGTGTCGGGGCGGGTGTGTCCGAGAGGGGCGGACGGGTCGGGGCGGGGGTGTCCGAGGGGGGTGGACGGGTCGGGGCGGGGGTGGGCGCGGGGGTCGGAAGGGTCGGGGTCGTCGTACCGCATGGGGCTCCGCTCTCTCGCCTGCGTCGCCCTCCGGTCCGGTGGCCCGCCGTTCGGGCCACCGGGGCGACGGGGTCAAGGCTTTCCGTGCTCCGCCGCCCCGACACCCCACGTCAACCCGGCGGGTCAACTCCGTGAGTCAACCCGCCGCACCGACTTGACGCGCTCGCCGGACGCGTACCCGCTCAGCCGCCCTGCGGGATCACCGCCACCGGGCACGGCGCCAGATGGAGCGCCGCGTGCGCCACCGAGCCGATCCGCTGCCCGAGCGCCCCGCGCTTCGCCCGGCGGCCCACCACCAGGAGCTGCGCCGCGCCGGAGGTGGTGAGCAGGACCTGGCCGGCGCTGCCGAGTTCGACGTGCTCGGTCACCGGCACGTACGGGTACCGCTCGCGCCACGGCGCCAGCGCCTCGCGGAGCGCCTTCTCCTCGAAGGGCACGAGGCCGCCGGCGTCGTCGGCGAGCCGCAGCGACGTCGGGCTGTACGCGAAGAGCGGCGGCAGGCTCCAGGCCCGCACCGCGCGGATGGCGGCGCCCCGGGCGGCCGCGGTCTCGAAGGCGAACCGCAGGACCGCCTCGCTGTCCTCCGGGCCGCCCTGCTGGCCCACCAGGATCTCCCCGGTGGGCGGTTCGGCGGCCCGGTCGTCGCGGGCGCGCACGGCGACCACCGGGCGGGTCGCGGCGGCGATGACCTGCTGCCCGTACGAGCCGAGCAGGAAGCCGGCCACCGCGCCGTGTCCGCGCGAGCCGATGACCAGCATCTCGGCGTCGTCGATCGTGCCGAGCAGCGCGGAGACCGGTGTGTCGGCCAGCACCTCGGAGGCGACCGGCACCTCCGGGTGCCGTTCCGCGATCTCCGCCTCCGCCGCGCGGACCACCTCCTCGGCGGCCCGCTCCTGCGACGCGCGGTCCTGGACGAGCGGCAGGTCGAGCGGTTCCCACCGCCAGGCGTGCGCGAGCCGCAGCGGAACGCCCCGGTGCCGCGCCTCGCGCGCGGCCCAGTCGGCGGCGGCCAGGCTCTCCGGCGAACCGTCCACCCCGGCCACGATCTCCCGGCCCGCTCGGGACTCCCGCGCCTCGCCGGTGCCTGCTCCGGTCTCGTGGGCCTCGCGACTCATCTGACGTCCTCCCTGGTCGTGGCGGCGGGCCCGGCCCGGCGGCCGGCCCGTGCTCTCCCTCCAGCTTGGGCCCATGGGCCGTTCCGGATGAGGGTCGGAGGTCCCGACATGCCGGTCCGTCCGTCCCAGGGCCCAGCCCCCCCCGCCCGACCTGGTGCGGGGCTCGCTCAGGCGCTGCGGGCCAGGCGGGCGTGGGTGCCGTTGAGGTAGTGGTCGCCGATGTCGCGGAGCCGGTGGGAGGGGCGGGTGCGGGCCGTGAGGGCACGGGCGTTGCGCCAGAAGCGGTCGAAGCCGGGGCCGCCGCCCCCGGCGCCCGGCGCGGCCGGCGGGGCGCCGTCGACGAGTTCCAGGATCCGGCTGGTCAGCCGGACCGCCGCCCGGCCGGTGACGGTCTCGGCGGCGGCGACGAGGACCGCGAGGTCGGCGCGTTCCTCGACGCCGAGGGACCAGCCGGCGCGCAGTCCGCCGGCGAGGGCGTCGGTGGCGCGTTCGGCGACGGCGGCCGCGGTGTGCGCGGCGGTCGCCAGCTCCCCGTAAGAGAGCAGCAGGTACGGGTCGTCCCCCTGGTCCGGGAGGGCGTGGGCGCGCACGCCGTCCTCGGGTGCGCGGCCGTGCTCGGGGGCGGCCGACCGGTTCACGTCGCGGGCCTCGGCGAGCGCGCCCTCCGCGATGCCGAGCGCCACGTGCACGAGGAGCAGCCGGAGCACCAGCGGCGCGAGCGTGGTGAACGGCGCCACGGTGTGCTCGTCGGCCGGGAGGCGGCCGAGCACCCGGGCCCGGGGGACGGGCACGTGGTCGAAGGAGACCGTGCCGGCGCCGGTCAGCCGCTGCCCGACCCGGTCGGCCGCGGCCTCGGCGGACACGCCCGGGTGGGCCGGGTCCACCAGGACCACCAGCAGATCGCCGGTGCCGGCCGGGCGGGCGGCGACCACGAGCCGGTCGGCGACGGTCACGGCGGAGTCGAAGGCGCGCCGGCCGTCGAGCAGCCAGCCGCCCCGGTCGACCCGGGTGAGGGTGAGGCCGGAGGCCGTGGCGGCACCGGCTGCGGCAGCGCTCGCCGCGCCGGGCGGCACGGGCTCGGTCGCCCCGGCGAGGAGCCACCCCTCGGCCGCCGTACGGGCGTCGAGGCGCGGGAAGGTTCCGGCGGCCCGGCCGCCGGGGCCGGCGAGGAAGCGGCTCGTCCAGGACAGGGCGTAGTGGTGGGCCAGGAGTTCGCCGACCGAACTGTCGGCGGCGGACAGCTCCCGTACGGCGGAACACGCGGTACGCAGATCGGCGCCGTGTCCGCCGGAGAGCGCCGGGTCGGCGGCGGTGAGGAAGGCGGGGAGCCCGGCCTCCTGGAGTCGTTCGACCTCGTCGAGGGGGGTCTCGCCGGCCCGGTCGCGGGCGTGCGCGTCGACGGCCAGATCGTCGGCGAGCTCCCGGACGACCCGCCGCCAGAGCGTGTCGTCCCTCGGCGCCGTCTGCTGCGTGCTCATCCCACCCCACCTGCTTCCCCGTCGCTTCAACGGCACAGCGGCATGCCGCCGATGTAATCCCACTGGATCACTAGGGATAGTGGCAGAGGGAGCCCGTGGGCCCCAAGGGGTGTCCGCTATGTGGATCGGGGTGTTTCGGTGGGCGGGACGGCGTCAAGTCGGCGCGGGAGGCCCAGGGTTGAGCGGCGGGTCGGCTCGGCGCCGGGTGCCGGTGACGGCACCGCGAGGCACGCGGGGGCACCCCTCAGGGGTTCGTCCACGCCTCCGGGTCGTCCGCCCGTGCGGCGATCTCGGCGGGCAGGCGGGCCGAGGCGACCTCCGCGAGCGAGACGCCCAGCACCTCTCGGACGCCGGACCGCAGCGCGATCCACAGCGGCAGCAGCGACTCGGCGGGGCCCGTGTACGACAGGTCCGGCGGGCGCTGGCCGCGCACCGACACCAGCGGCCCGTCCACGCAGCGGATGACATCCGCGACCGAGATGGTCTCCGCGGGCCGCGCCAGCCAGTAGCCGCCGCGCCCGCCGCGCTGGCTCTCCACGAGGCCGCCCTTGCGCATGTCGCCGAGGATCCCCTCCAGGAACTTGTGCGAGATGCCCTGCCCCTCGGCGATCGCCTCCGCCTTCAACGGCCCGCCGTCCTCGGCGGCCGCGAGCTGGAGGGCGGCCCGCACGGCGTAATCGGCCCTGGCTGAAATGCGCATGCGGCGCATTATTCCGTACGGCTCCGAGGGGTGCCCGGCACCGGTCGCCCGGGTCCCGCACACGCCGGTGCGGGGTGTCTCCGCGCCGCGTCCGGCCGGGTGGCCGCGGCCGGACGGCCGGGCGGGAACGCCACCGGCCGGTCCTGTCCGCGCCCTTGACGGCGTCCGCCGCCGGTCCGACACTCGGGGCAGGGAATCCGAGCGGACGGGTAGGGAATCGCATGCTGCACGGCGACGGGTTCGACGGCCGGACGGCCCGCCCCTCGCCGCGTCCCCTGCCGCGCCTCCTGGCCCTCACCTCGCGCCGCCATATCGACCTGCTGCGCGTCTGCAGCGCGGCCTGACCGCGCACGTTCGCGCCACGGCCGCCCCTTTCCCCCTTCGGCCTCCCTCTCCCTCTCCCCCTTCCCGTCACTCCGCTGCCGCCGCGCGGGCGTTCCCGTACGCCTCGGCGAAGCCCGCGCGGACCCAGCGCCGAGCCACCCTGGGAGCACCATGCCCGTCGTCGTCCCCTCCTCCCTGCTGCCCGCCGGCTCCGCCGCGCCCGCCTTCCGGGGCCGGATCGGCCGCAGCGCCGACAGCGGCCACTACGCCGTGCCGCACCGCTACCGGCTCCACCTCGCCCCGGCCGACCCCGTCTGTCTGGGCATCGCCGTCACCCACGGACTCCTCGGTCTCGACGCCACCCTCCCGCTGCGGCTCCTCCCCGAACTCCCCGACGCCGCCGACGGCTCGTACGCCCGGCTGCGCCCGCTCTACGAGGCCAGCGCCCACCTCTACACGGGGCCCGCCGCCGCACCCGTCCTCGCCGACACCTGGACCGGGCGGATCGTCAGCACCCACGCCCCCGACATCCTCCGCGACCTCGCCCTCCGCTTCCGGGGCGACGGGCCCGAACTGCTGCCGGAGGAGCACCGCGAGGAGATCGAGGCCCTCGCCGCGCTCTGCGCGGACGGCGTCCACCGGGCCGCACAGCGCGCCGGCTCGCTCGGCCTCGACCCGGAGGCCGGCGCCCGGCGCGAGGCGGAGCGGGCTCTCGGCACGCTCTTCGGCGCCCTCGCCGCCCTCGACGCGCGGCTCACCGGCCGGCCGTACCTCCTCGGGTCCGCCCCGACCCTCGCCGACGTGCACGTGTGGGGCGCGCTGGTGCGTCTCGACACCGTCCACCGCTGGCACCTGGACGCCGCGGCCCTGCACCGCGTCGCCGGGCACCGCGCGCTCTGGGCGTACGCCCAACGGCTCGCCGCCCACCCGGCGTTCGCCCGCCACCTCGACGTGGACGCCGTGCTGCGCCGCCACCGCGCCCACTGCACGGGGCGGGAGGCGGCCGGCGCGGCGATCCGGATCGTCGACTGGGACGCGGCGGGTACGACGGTCCGCTGACGGCCCGCCGTACGAGGGAACCCCGCCGCACCAGGGCTGGGGATCAGGCGGCGCGGCGGCCGGCCAGCGGCGCCGTGTCGTCGCCCGCGCCGGAGCGCACCCCGCGCAGGAACGCCTCCAGGGCCTCCACCGAGCTCGCCCTGGGGGTCCACTCCAGCTCCTCGCGCGCACGGGCGACGGACATCACCGGAGCGTGGCGGAGCAGGTCGAACAGGCCGGGGGAGGCGGGGGCGAGCCGCAGGTGCCAGGCGGCGGCGAGAGCGCCCCGCACCGCGCCCGCCGGGACCCGCACCGGCCGCGCCCCGAACAGCTCGCCGAGCAGCGCCGCGTCCACCACCGGCTCCGCCGCCAGGTTGAACGCGCCCCGCACATCCCTCAGCACGGCCCGCAGATAGGCGTCGGCGGCGTCGTCGGTGTGCAGGACCTGGAAGCGCAGCCCCTCGAACTCCGGCAGCACCGGCAGCAGGTCGGGCCGGACCAGCTGCCCGGGCAGGAAGCGGCCGGCGAAGATCCGGCGCTGCTCGCTCGCCGCCTCCTCCTTGAACAGGAACGCCGGCCGCATCCGGACCACCCGCGTCTGCGGATGGTCGCGCTCGAAGGTGTCCAGGACCCGCTCCACATACGCCTTCTCCCGGCTGTAGGCGGCGCCCGGCCAGCCGTGCGTCGGCCATGCCTCGGAGACCGGCGCGCCGCTCTCCGGGCCGGGGGAGTACGCCCCCACCGAGGAGGCGCAGACAAGCGCCGGCACATGGGCGTCCGCGACCGCGGCGCAGACCCGCAGCGTGCCCTGCACATTGGTGTGCCAGGTCGCCACGGGGTCGTGCGTCGGCTGGAAGCGCCACGCCAGGTGGACGACCGCGTCGGCGTCGGCCACGTAGTGGGCGAGCCGGGGTTCGTCGCCGTCGTCGGACAGGTCCACGGCGGCCCACTCCACGCCCGGCAGCCGCAGCTCCGGCAGCCGGCGGGCGAGCCCCAGGACGGAACCGACCTGCTCGTCGCGGGCCAGTGCCCGCACCACGCTCGTACCCACGTTGCCGGTGGCGCCCGTGACGACCACCCTGAGTCGCGTACTCGGGTTCATGTCTTCGACCCTCCGCCATTCGGGCGGTCCCCGCACCTCGACCCACCCGGCGTGACCGAGCGTGACCGCAGGGGTCGCGCGGGTGGGCCGTCACGCGCACCATGAAGCGACGCACGAGACGGGGGCCGCCACGGAGGAACCCATGCTGCTGCCCGACCGCAACACCGTCGAACGGCTCCTCCGGCACTACCGCGCCCAGGAACGCACCGTCCAGGGCGCCCCCGGCGACCTCTCCCTCCGCCGCCGCTTCGAGGACACCGCGTACACGCTGTGCGTGCTCATGGGCGTCCGCTCGACCCCGGAAGCCCTCCGCGCCGCCGAACGGTACGTCGCCCCGCGGACCGCCGCCCGGGTTCCTCGGTCGCCGCTCTGACTCCGTCCCGGTCCCGCGCGTACGGCAGCGCCGACACGGCGCAGACCACCGCCGCGAGCAGCAGCGCCGCCGGAACGGACCGGGCCGCCACCGGCCCCGCCACCGCCGCGCCCACCGCGAAGCCGGTGATCTTCAGGCCGGCGCCGGTGGTGAACACCCGGCCGCGCAGCCCGTGCGGGGTCTCCTCGTGCCGGACGGCGAACAGGGCGGTCAGCTGCGGGCCCTCGGCTGCGCCCGCCACCGCGAACGCCGCCACGAGGCCCACCGGCCCGCCCGTCGCGGCCAGCGCCCACGCGCCCGCCTGCACCAGGGCTCCGCCCCACAGCACCCGCCCCGGCGGCACCGCGCGGGGCCACCTGGCGTGCAGCGCGGTCGCCGCGAGGGCGGTGGCCGCCGCCACCGAGAGCAGCAGCGCGCCCCGCCCCGAACCCCCCAGCGCCCGCGCCCCGAGCACCGGGAGACAGGCGGCGACCACACCCTGCGCGGTGGCGCAGCCGACCGAGGTGACCGTCGCCCGCAGCAGCGGGCCCCGCCGGAACACGGCCACGACGCCGCCCCCGCCCCGGCGGCCCGGAGGCCGCCGACCGGGCGGGCGGTGGTCCGGCGCGGCGGCGGGCAGCGACCAGGCGACCGGTACCGCCGTCGCGACCAGGGCCGCCGCGAGGACGACCGCCGTCGGCGCCCCGAAGAGCAGCGCGGCGCCGCCGGCGAGCGCGGGACCGGCCAGCGCCGCGAGGGAGAACGTCAGCGCGTCGAGCCCGTGCAGACGGGGCATCCGGTCGGCGGGCGCGATCCGGGGCAGCTGCGCGGTCCAGCCGCCCGAGAGCGCCGGACCCGCCAGCCCGGCGACCACCGCGAGCAGCGCCGTCACCGCGAACGGCAGCCGGCCGAGCCCCAGCAGGATCGCCCCGAGCCCCGCCGCGTGGAGGGAGAGCGCCGCGGCCAGGAGCCGGCCCGGCCGGCGGACCCGGTCCAGGAGCGCGCCGAGCAGGGGGCCGCCCACCGCCGCCGAGACCGTCACGCAGGCGAGCAGCGTCCCCGCCCCCGAGGTCGAGCCGACGGCGGCGAACCCGGCGAGGGCGAGGGCCGGACCGGACATCTCGTCCCCGGTCCTGGCCGCCAGCGCCCCCGTCAGATGGGCGGCGGCGGACGGGAGATGGGCGGCGGCGGACGGGAGACGGGCGGTTCGCGGACGGGTGCGCATGGCGCCCGAGGCTACGGAGGTAACTCAAAACCTCGCAATATGCGTTACATTCGGCCGATGCCCGTCCTTCCCGACCGGTCCACCCGGCACTCCGCCGTCGCCATGGCCCTGCGCACCGCGGCCCTCGTGAACGCGCTGGCCGACCCGACGGCCGGCCCCCGCGAGGTCACCGCCGTGCTCCTCGCGCACGGCGAGCCCCCGCCGGCCGCCGTGACCGACGAGGAGGTCACCCTGCTGCGGGGCGCCGCCGCGCACCTGCGGGAGGTGTTCGCCGCCGGCTCCGCCGACGAGGCCGCCGCGCTCCTCAACTCCCTGCTCGCCGCCCACACCGGCCCCCTCCGGCTCACCTCGCACGGCGGCAGCGCCCCCTGGCACCCGCACGCGGACGCCGACGACGTCGCGCCCTGGACCCCGTGGTTCCTCGCCTCCGGCTGTCTGGCGCTCACCTTCCTCCTCTGGGACCGGCAGGCCCCGCCGGGCCGGACCTGCGCCTCCCCGGCGTGCGGGAACGTGTTCGTCGCCCACGGCAGCGGGCCCGAGCGCCGCTACTGCTCCCGCCGCTGCGCCACCCGGGAGCGGGTGGCCGCGCACCGGCGTTCCCGCACGCCGACGGCCGCCCCCGGCGCGGGCCGGCACCCGGCCGGGGGCGTGGCGGACGCGACCTGATCCGGCGTCGTACCCCGGGGAGGGCCGTCAGGCGCGCACCCGGCGGCGCCAGCTCCACACGACGAGCGCCGCCGCGCAGGCCGAGACGACGAGCGCCAGCGGCAGCGTCACCGACGGGCCCTGGGCCGAGGGTTCCACCGTGGCGGCGGTCCGGGCCGCGGAGGCGGCCTGCGCGGCGCCCGGCGCGCCGGCCCCGCCGCGTACCGACACCGCCCGAGCGTCCACCGGCTCGGTCTCCGCCTTCGGTTCCGCCGTCGGTTCCGCCGTCGGTTCCGCGTTCGGTTCGGGCAGCGTCTCGGGCTCGGGTTCCGGCTTCGGCGACTTCGGCGGCAGCAGCGAGCCGACCGGCCGGACCTTGCCCGCCGCCTCGAAGCCCCAGTCGAGGAGGTCGCGGGCCTCCTCGTACACGGCGAGCCCGCCGCCCGACTGAGGGTTCATCACCGACACGACGAGGGTGCGCTCGCCCCGCCGGGCGGCGGCGACGAGCGTGTTGCCCGCGTTGCTGGTGTAGCCGTTCTTGATGCCGATGATGCCCGGGTAGCGGCCGATGCCGTCCTCGCCGGTGACGAGACGGTTGGTGTTGGCGATGCCGTACGACCACGAGCCCGCCGGGAAGTCGGCGTACGCGGTCGAGCAGTAGCGGGTGAACTCCGGGTCCTGGACACCGGCGCGGCCGAAGACGGCCAGATCGTACGCGGACGAGACCTGGCCCGGCGCGTCGTACCCGTCCGGGGAGACCACGTGCGTGTCCTTGGCCCCCAGCGAGCGGGCCTTGTCCTGCATCTGGCGGGCCACCGACTCCCAGCCGCCGCTCATCGACGCGAGGACGCGCACGGCGTCGTTGCCGGAGCTCAGGAAGACGCCGTTCCACAGGTCGGAGACGCGGTAGGTGTACCCCTCCTTGATGCCGACGAGGCTGCTGCCCTCGCCGATCCCCATCAGTTCCTCGTCGGCCACCGTGTGCTGCTCGGACCCCTCGTGGTACGGCAGCGCGGTCAGCGCGAACAGGGTCTTGAGCGTGCTGGCCGGCGGCAGTTTCCGGTGCGCCGAACGCGCGGCGAGCACCTCGCCGGTCCCCGCGTCGGCCACCACCCACGACAGCGCCGAGACGGAGGGCACGTCCGGCGCGCCGGCCAGGGGCTGCACCTGGGTCCCGGCCCGGTCGAGCCGGGTCTGGTCGACGAACCGCCGCGCGGGAGGGGTCGGTTCGGTGACGGAGCCCGCTCCGAGAGCGGGGGCGGCGGCCGGGGCACGGGGCGGGGTCGCGGCGCCGGCCACGGGGGCGGAGAGCACGAGCAGCATCGCGGCGGAGCCCGCGGCGGCATGGCGAAGGGCTGACGTGACGATCATTCAGCCACCGTAGGAACGCGGCGGGCAAGCGCGCCGGACGGAGTCCGCCACCCGGCCCAAAGAACGCGACGTCGAGCGGCGCGTCGTGCCGCCGGTCGGGTGGTCGTACGAACGCCACCCCCACCACCCGACTGCCCCCCCGTCCGCGCGGCCGCGCCGCCCCCGTCCGCCCGGCCACGCCGCCCCCGGGCGCTCGCCGTCCGTCCGGCCCCCGCCGCTCGCCCGGCGCTGCCCTCTGGGCTCCGCCGTGCGTCCGGCCGTGCTGCCCCCCCCGGCCGCTCGCCGTCCGTCCGGCCCCCGCCGGCTGTCCGGGCGCTGCCCTCCGGGCTCCGCCGTGCGTCCGGCCGCGCTGCCCCCCGGCCGCTCGTCGTCTGTCCGGCCCCCGCCGCTCGCCCGGGCGCTGCCCTCCGGGCTCCGCCGCTCGCCCGGCCGCGCTGCCCCCGGCCGCCGGCCGTCTGTCCGGCCCCCGCCGCTCACCCGGGCGCTGCCCTCCGGCCCCCGCCGTGCGTCCGGCCGCGCCGCCCCCCGGCCGCTCGCCGTCCGTTTGGCCCTTGCCGGCCGGCCGCCCGCCCCCCCGCCCACCCCCGTCCGCCGGCCCGGCGCGGCCGTCGCGTGCGCGGGGCCGGCGCGGGGCGGCCGTTCAAGGCGCGGGGGCGCTCGTTCAGGCGTGGGCCGGGGGTTCAGGCGCGGGGGCGCCCGTTCAGGCGTGGGCCGGGGGTTCAGGCGTGGGGCGCCGGTTCAGGCGCGGCGGCCCCAGTCCGCCGTGGGGATCGTCGCGCCGGGGGTCGGGCCGCCGGGAGGTGGCGTGGGGGAGGCGCGCAGGGTGGAGACGAGGCGGAGCAGCCGGTCCTCGTTCCCCGAGAGGCCGGCCGCGCGCAGCGCCTCGTCGGCCTCCGCCATGGGGTTCGTCAGCATCACCCCCGCGTACGGGGCGAGGCGCGGATCCGTCAGCACGGCCTGAGTGGATTCGAGGAGGCGGAGATACGCCTGGGCCGCGGCGCGCTCGGTGGCGGTGATGGTGGTCATGTCGGGCTCCCTCTCGACGGCTTGACGCACCCCACCCTCTCGTACGGGTCTGACAATGCCCCTCAGGCCCGCCCGCGCACCCGCGTGACGAGCCGCTCCAGGAACGCCCGCTGGCCCGTGACGAGCAGCGGCTCCGCCGCCTCCGGGGTGAACCAGCCCACCCGGTCCACCTCCGGGAACTCGGCCGTGGTGCCCGAACGGGGCGGCCATTCCATGGTGAACGTGCCGGGCACGACGGCCGCCGGATCGAGGTCGCCCTCCACCGCCCACACGGTGACGGTCTTGCCGCCCGCCTGCCGGACCTCCCCGAGGTCGAGCCAGTCGCCGTCCGGGACGGGCAGTCCCAGCTCCTCCCGGAACTCGCGCCGGGCCGCGTCCTCCGGTGCCTCCTCCGGCCCGTACTCGCCCTTCGGCACCGACCAGGCGGCCTCCTCCCGGCGCGCCCAGAACGGCCCGCCCATGTGCCCGATGAGCACCTCGATCCCGCCGCCCGTCCGCCGGAAGAGCAGCAGACCCGCGCTGCGTGTGGCCGTCATGCCGCCAGTCTGCCCGCGCCGCCGCGCCCACGCGCGCGCTGAGGGACCGGCAGGTCCTGGCCGGCGGTCAGGACCCGCCGGTACGGGGCGCGGTCGGCGCCCCGGGCGGAGGCGGCGCCGGGGCGAGGCCCGTGAGGTTCGCCGGCTCCGGCGGCGGTCCGGCCCGGCCGGCGGGACCGGCCAGGTGGGTCAGGACCGCGTCGGCGACCGCGCGGCCCCCGGCGGCGGCGCGGAGCGCCGGGGTGCCGCCGTGCAGGAGGCCGCCCGCCGCGAACACGCCCGGCACGCCGGTCCGCAGGGCCGCGTCCACACAGGGGGCCCGGGTGCCGGGGGTGAGCGGCAGGCCGCCCGAGCGGGCCAGTTCGTGCTCGGGGATCCAGTCGCCGGTGAGCACGAGCGCGTCGCACCGGACCGTGCGCGTCCGCCCGTCCCGGCCGCGTACCGTCACCCCGGTCGGCCTGCCCCGCCCCGTCACCTCCGTCACCACCGTCCGGGTGAGCACGGGGACGCCCCCGACTCCGGCCGGCGGCCGCGCCTCCTCGCACACCACGGCCGCGACCGTGACGCCCGCGCTCCGCAGCGACCGGACGGCGTGTCCGGCCTCCGGACCGCCGCCGACGACCACGGCGCGCCGCCCGATCCGCTCCGGGCGCGGCCCGAAGAGGGCCACCGTCCGCTGGAGCTCACCGGTCGTCAGCACGCCCTCGGGGCGGGTCCCCGGCAGCAGCCGGGCCGGGCGGGCCCGTTCGCGCGCTCCGGTCGCCAGGACCACCGCCCGGGCGGCGATCGTCTCAAGGCCGGTGGGCGCGGTCGTCTCCAGGCGGAGCGGGCCCGCCCAGCCGGTGACCGACACGCCGGTACGCAGCACGGCGCCCGCCCGCAAGGCCGCGCGGACCGTCCGCCGGGCGTAACCGGGGCCGTCCAGGGCGCGGCCCCGCGCGTCCGCGCCGAACCCGGGGCGGACGCAGTGGCGGGGCGCGCCGCCCGCCTCCGGCTCCCGCTCCAGGACCTCGACCCGGCCGGCGCCCGCCGCAGCGAGCCGGGCCGCCGCGGCGAGCCCCGCCGGGCCCGCGCCGACGACCAGCACGTCGACCGCGCGGGCGTTCCGTTCCTGTGTGGGCTGCCGGTTCACCGGTCCTCGTCCCCCTTCCCGTACGTCCCGTGAGCCCCATACATCCCGTACGTCCCGTACTCCTCGAAGAGGGCGCGCAGGGCGGGCCGGCAGTGGCCGCCCTGGCAGCGTCCGGCGCCGGCGCGGGTGCGGCGGCGCAGCCCGTCGAGACCGGCCGGCGGGATGTCCGAGGAGAGCGCGGCCCGCACCTCGCCCCGGGTGACGTGCTCGCAGTGGCAGACGACCGTGCCGAAGGCGGGGTCGCGGGCGATGGCGCCGGCGTCCCGGTACGGGCGGGGGAACGCCTCGCCGAGGTTCGGCATCCGCACCGGCGCGAGCGGGCGCTCAGGACCGGTCCGCAGTCCGCACTCGGCGAGCAGCCCGAGGACGTGTTCGGCGAGCGCGAGGGACGCGGAAAGGCCGGTGGAGCGGATCCCGCCGACCGTGACGTACCGGAGCGCGGGGCGGGCGACGCACTTGTAGTCCTCCTGGCCGGTGGCGGCCCGCAGCCCGGCGTAGGCGGCCGTCACCTCCTCCTCGACGAGCGCCGGCAGGATCCGGGCGCCCCGCTCCCGCAGCCCGGCGAGACCGCCGGCGGTGGTGCCGGTCGCGGTGCGGTCGCCGAGGTCCTCGGCGGTCGGGCCGAGCAGCACGTTCCCGTACACGGTGGGCGCGACGAGGACGCCCTTGCCGAGCGGGCCGGGGACGGGCAGCAGGATGTGCCGTACGAGCGCGCGGGCGGCCTTGTCGTACACGAGCAGCTGGCCGCGCCGGGGCGTGACGGTGAAGTCCCGGACGCCGAGCAGCGCGTCGAAGCGGTCGGCGTACAGTCCGCAGGCGTTGACCAGGTACCGGGCGGTGAGCGGGCCGCGGGTCGTCGTCAGCCGGTGGGGACCTCCGGGGGCGGTGTCGACGCCCGTCACCCGGCGGCCGCGCAGCAGGCGGACGCCGGAGCGGACCGCCTGGGTGGCGTAGGCGAGGGTGGTGGTCCAGGGGCAGATCACCGACTCGCCGGGCACGGCGAGCGCGGCGAGCGCGCCGGGGCCGAGGTGGGGTTCGCGGCGGCGGAGTTCGGCCGCGCCGAGGATCCGGGTGGCGTGGTGGCCGTTGCGGGCGGCCTTGGCGGCGAGGCCGGGGAGCGCGGCCCGCTGCTCCTCGTCCCAGGCGACGAGCAGGGCGCCGACGGGCTCGACGGGGATCCCTGCCTCGGCGGCGTAGCCGGAGAGGAGCCGGTGGCCCGCGCGGACGAGACCGGCCTCCAGGGTGCCGGGAGTGGCGTCGAAGCCGGTGTGGAGGATCGCGGTGTTGGCCTTGGAGGTCCCCTCGCCGACGTCGTCCGCGGCCTCGACGAGCGCGACCCGCAGCCGGTAGCGCGCGAGCGCGCGGGCGATCGCACACCCCACGACCCCGGCCCCCACGACGACGACGTCGAACACCTCCCCGGCCCGTCCGGTCACCTCCCCGGCCCGTCCCGTCACTTCCCCGGCCGGTCCCGTCACTTCCCCGGCCGGTCCCGGCAGCGCCCCGCGTCGTCCGTCGTGCCCGGGGCCGTCCCCGGCGGACCCGGTCCCTCCCTGTGAGGCCGCGCCGCCGTCCCGCGCGCGCCCCGCCCGGCCCGGCAGCGCCCCGCGTCCGCCGGCGCGCCCGGAGCGGGTGTCCTCCGTGCCGCCCGCCGGGCGTCGCCCGCTCCGGGTCACGCCGGCGTCCCCGGCGTCCCCGGCGTCCCCGGGCGGGGGTCCCCGCCGTGGGGCGCGGGGCGGGTCAGCAGGGCCGCGACTTCGGCGCGGAAGCGGCCGAGGCGTTCCGCCGCCTCGTCCGCCGAGATGGCGGGTTCGTACACGGCGGACGGCTTCCAGGGCGGTACGGCCTCCGGCACGGTGAGCCCCGGTTCGTGCCCGAGGCGGGCCGTCGCGCCGACGCCGAGGGCCGTGGCGTCCGGCAGCACGGCCACCTCCACCGGCAGCTGGAGCAGGTCCGCCTGGGTCTGCATGAGGAGGGCCGAGCGGGTCAGGCCGCCGTCGGCGCGCAGGGAGTCGAGCGGGGCGCCCCGGTCGGTGGCGGCCGCCGCGGCGAGCTCGACGACCTGCGCGGCGATGCCCTCGACCAGGGCCCGCACCAGCTGCCCGCGGCCGGTGTCGAGCCCGAGGCCGGTGAGGGTGCCACGGGCCTCGCCGCGCCACCAGGGGGCGGCGAGCCCGGCGAGGGCGGGGACGAAGGTGACGCCGCCGCTGTCGGGCACCGAGCCGCCGACGGCGTCCAGGTCTCCCGCGCCGGAGACGACCCCGAGGTCGGTGAGCCAGCGGACGGCGGACGCGACCGTGTACACCTGCCCGTCGAGGCAGTGCTCGGTACGGCCCCGCAGCCGCCAGGCCACGCAGCCGACGAGTCCGGTGGTGGTGCGGCGGGGGACGGGCCCGGTGCGGGCGAGCAGGAACGCCCCGGTGCCGTAGGTGCACTTGGCGGCGGCCGGCGCGGTGGCGCTCTGCGCGAGGAGGGCGGCCTGCTGGTCGACGACGAGCCCGGTGAGGGGGAGGCGGGGGCCGAACGCCGTGGTGGTGCCGACCGGTTCGTCGCAGTCGACGATCCGGGGCAGCCGCTCGCCGCCGAGCCCGTAGAGGTCGAGGGCGGGCGCGGACCAGGCGACGGCGGTCGGATCGAGAAGCCCGGTGCGGCCCGCGGTGGCCGCGTCGGTGACGAAGGCGCCCGTCAGCCGGTGGACGAGCCAGGCGTCGCTCGTCGTCACCACCCCGGCGCCGGTCGCGTGCCGACGGATCCAGGCCATCTTCGGCGCGGCGAAGTAGGGATCGACGGGCAGGCCCGTCAGCGCGGTCAGCTCCTCCTCGTGGGGCGCCAGTTCCGCGCACAGGCCGGCCGCTCTGCGGTCCTGCCAGACCAGCGCGTCGGTGAGGGGTTCGCCGGTGGCCGGGTCCCAGGCGAGGACCGTCTCGCCCTGGTTGGCGAGGCCCACGGCGACCACCGGGACGCCCGCCTCGGCGAGTGCCGCGCGGCCCGCCGCGACCACGGAACCGTACAGCTCGCCGGGGTCCACCTCGACCCGTCCGCCCGGCAGATGGCGCGGTCTGACCGGCGCGGTGCCGGTGCCGAGGACACCGCGCAGGGGGCACAGGACGAGCGCCTTCGTGCCGGAGGTGCCTTGGTCGACGGCGAGTACCGGGCCGCCCGTCATGAACCTGCTCCCGTCCTGGGGTCCGCCGGACGCGCCCGGGGGAGGCCCGCCGGGCCGCCGCCGGGTGATCGTCCGGTCACGGAAAGGGGTCAGGTTCGCGGGCGGACGGCGGCCCGTCAAGTCCTCCCGGACGAAGCCGTCAGGTCGGCGGCCCCCACCCGGCGACACGTCAAAGGCGGTCGCTGGCCTGATAGTTGCGGTCAAGAAGATGATCCGGACGATCACCTTCGGTCGCGCCTATAGTGGGCGCCGCTCGCCGACGGACCGCGGGCCGTTCGCCGACCGCCCGCGCCCGACCGAGGACCGATGACCACGCCCACCGCCCGGCCCGCCCCGCCCGGCACCGTCCGCTGATGCCCGGCGGCGGCTTCCGGCCCGTCTTCCACCCGGCGGGCCACGACCACGCCCTGCGCCACGCGCTCCAGGACCTGCGCACCGGCCGCTGGGGCGAGATGGCACGGCTCCTGGAGGAGACGGCCGACGGGGAGCGCTGGGACGAGTGGACCCGCCGCACGCAGATCCTCGCCACCGTCGCCGCCGGCACCGACGTCGTCCACGCCTGGCGCGCCGAGGAGCCCGCGAGCCCCGCCGCGGCCGTGATGCACGGCCGGGTCGCCGTCGAACGCGCGGTCCGCGCCCACCGCGCGGCGCACGCCGGCACCCGCGTGCTCCTCCGGGAGGCGTGGGACGCCTGCCGGGTGGCCGCCGACCACGCCCCCGCCGACCCGGTGCCCTGGATCGGGCTCCTCGCCCTCGCCGCCCTCGACGCCCGCCGGCCGGGCCCCGACCACCGCGTCCCGCCGCCCGCGCCGATGCTGCCGCCCGGCCCCTGGGGGCTGCTCGCCGAGGCCGAGAAGCGGGACCCGTACAACCGCGAGGCGTACCACCGCATGCTCCAGTACCTCTACGCGCGCCGCGACGGGCCGCTGTCCGAGGCCGTCAACTTCGCCCAGTGGGCGGCCTCCACGGCTCCCCGGGGCTCCGCCCTGCACGCCCTTCCGCTCTACGTGCGGGTCGAACGCTACCGGCGCGACAAGGGCCACCAGCACGCGCTCGACCTGCACTGGGTCGCCGAGGACGCGGTGCGCGAGGCGCGCCGGGCGATGGATTCCTGGTTCCTCTTCTGCGCCGTGCCCGAGGCGTCCCAGCCGGACCTCAACCACCTGGCGCACGCGCTCTACGGCGCGCTGCGCTTCCCCGACGCGGCCCGCGTCTTCGAGGCCCTCGGCCCGTACTACACGCCCGTGCCCTGGGCCGACCGCACCCCGCGCCCGGACGACCGCGCCCTCGCCGAGGAGGTCTTCCTGCGCGCCCGCGCCCGCTGCCTCGCCGACTGAGCCGGCGACGCCCCGGCGGCGGACCGAGGTTGCCTCTCCGGTCGCCTTCCGACAGCCCAGCCCAGCCCAGCCCAGCCCAGTCCGTTCCGCTCCGTCCCTTCCCGTCCCCCGGAGGTTCCCCGATGTCCCGCACCGCCCCCACGGACGCGCCCCGCAAGCCGTCCGCCGACGCGTTACCCGACGAGGAGGCCCGGCTGCGCGAGCTGGGCTACCAGCCGGTGCTGGCCCGCCGGATGGGCGGCTTCGGCAACTTCGCCATCAGCTTCTCGGTCATCTCCGTGCTCTCCGGCTGCATGACCCTGTACGGCTTCGGGCTCGGCACCGGCGGCCCGGCCGTCATGCTCTGGGGCTGGGCCGGCGTCGGCCTCTTCGTCCTCTGCGTCGGCCTCGCCCTCGCCGAGGTCACCAGCGCCTACCCCACCTCCGGGGCGCTCTACTACATGGCCGACCGGCTCGGCGGGCGCCGCTGGGGCTGGTACACCGGCTGGCTCAACCTGCTCGGTCTGCTCGGCGCCATCGCCGGCATCGACTACGGCGCCGCCCTCTTCACCGGCGCCTTCCTCAACCTCCAGTGGGGCTTCACGCCCACCCCCGGCTCCACCTTCCTGATCTTCCTGGTGATCCTGCTGCTCCACGCCGTCCTCAACCTCTTCGGCGTCCGCCTCGTCAGCGTGCTCAACTCGATCAGCGTGTGGTGGCACCTGGCCGGCGTCGCCGTGATCGTCGGCGCGCTCGCGATCGTCCCCGACCGCCACCAGTCGGCCGGCTTCGTCCTCACCGAGTTCGTCAACGACACCGGCTGGGCCAACCCGTTCTACGTCGCCGCGATCGGGCTGCTCCTCGCCCAGTACACCTTCTCCGGCTACGACGCCTCCGCCCACCTCTCCGAGGAGACCGCCAACGCCTCCGTCACGGCGGCCAGGGGCATCGTCCGGGCCATCTGGGTCTCCTGGATCGCCGGCTTCGCGCTCCTCGCCGGGCTCACCTTCGCCATCCAGGACTACGCGGGCACCGTCGGCACCGCCACCGGCGTCCCGCCCGCCCAGATCTTCCTCGACGCCCTCGGCACCGGCGGCGCCACCGCCCTGCTCCTGGTCGTCATCGTCGCCCAGCTGTTCTGCGGCAACGCCGAGGTCGCCGCCGCGAGCCGCATGGTCTTCGCGTTCAGCCGCGACAACGCTTTGCCCGCCTCCGCCACCTGGCGGAAGGTCAGCCGCCGCACCCGGACCCCCGTCCCGGCCGTCTGGCTCTCCGTCGGCGCCGCCGCCGTGATCGCCCTGCCGTCGCTGTACTCGGCCACCGCGTACGGCGCGGTCACCGCGATCAACGTCATCGGCATCACCCCCGCCTACGCCATCCCGATCTACCTGCGGCTGCGGGCCGGGCGCGCCTTCACGCCCGGCCCGTGGAGCCTCGGCCGCTGGAGCCGGCCGATCGGCATGGTCGCGGTCGGCTGGGTCGCGGTGGTGACCGTCCTCTTCTGCCTGCCCCAGAAGAGTCCGGTGACCGTCGACACCATGAACTACGCGGTGATCGCCCTCGCCGTCGTCCTGCTCCTGGCGACCGTCTGGTGGTACGTCGCCCGGCGCTCGTACGGCACGCCGACGCCGTACGGCGGCAGCGCCCGCGAGGAGGCGGACATCGCGGAGGGGATCGTCTGACGGCCGCGGGTCCGGGCGGTCAGAGGCTGTACTCGTACGTCCAGGCCGCCTCCTGGGCCGAGAAGTCGATGTCCGTGACCTCCAGGACGTGCCCGTGCTGATCGCTCACCACCCGGTGGACGCTCAGCCGGGCCGCGCCGCCCGCCGTCGTCCCCGCGGCGCCGGCCGGCACCCGGACCGACTCCCGGTGGGTGGCCCGCAGCCCCGCCTGGTGCATCCAGTGGTAGAGCAGCCGCAGATCGGGCTGGCTGACGCAGGGCCGGGCCCGCCGGTAGCGGGCCAGCTGCGGGATCTCGTCCAGGGCCGGCCGGGAGAACCAGGACACCGCCCGCTGGAGCTCCCGGCCCTGCGGGGCCAGCACCCGGTGACGGTGGACCAGCGTCGGCTCGCCCGGCGCCAGGTGGAGCCGCGAGGCGAGCCCCGCGGGCGGTGGCTCCCAGCCGAGCGAGGCCCGCACCAGGGCCTCCGCCGCGCGCGGACCGCCCGGGAAGACGGGCCGCGCGGCGCACGGCGCCGGTGGCGGTCCGGGCGGCGCGGCCCCTTCGGGCTCCGCCCCGGCCGCGGCGAAGGTGCCGCGCCGGTCGGTGACCACCAGCCGCTCCTCGCGCAGCAGTTGGAGCGCGCTGCGGACGGTCTGGCGGTTCACGTGGTACCGCTGCGCCAGGGAACGCTCCGAGGGGAGCCGGCCGCCGGGGACCAGAGCCCTGCGGGCGAGATCGTCCCTCAGGGCGGCGGCGACCTTCAGATAGCGCGGGACCTCCCCGTCGGGGGGATCGGACTCGGGCCGGGAATCGGGCCGGTGGACGGGCCGGAGCCCGAACTGGGAATCGGGCCGGGAATCGGGTACGGCTTCGGGTACGGCCATGATCAACCCCTTCTTCGCTCAGCGTGACAGCGTGGGCCGTATGGGTGATCAATTCCTATCATTGGTCTAAACCATTTCGCTAGGGCGGCCGTGCAGAGTGGCCGAAACCCGCGCCGCACCCTGTAATGGGGACCAGGCGACAGGACCGGCCGATGCCGGCGGCGGAACAGGGGTGAGGCCGGATGACGACGCCCTCGGAGCACGCCCACCGTGGCCGCGCGGCCCGCAAGCGGGTCCCGCGCTCCTCGCACGGGCGCTGGATACCGAGCTCCCAGCGCCCCGACCCGCTGACCGTCCTGGAGCGCCAGGCCGCCGACCGGCTGCCCGACCTCGCGCCCGTGCGGTACGGCAGGATGGCCGCCTCGCCCTTCGCGTTCCTGCGCGGCGCCGCCGCCGTCATGGCCGCCGACCTCGCCGCCACCCGCAACACCGGGCTCACCGTCCAGCTCTGCGGCGACGCCCACCTGCTCAACTTCGGCGTCTACGCCTCACCCGAACGGGCGCTCCTCTTCGACGTCAACGACTTCGACGAGACCCTGCCCGGACCCTTCGAGTGGGACGTCAAGCGCCTTGCCGCCAGCGTCACCGTCGCCGCACTCCAGAACGGCGGCTCCCGGAGCAAGGCCCACCGCGCCGCGCTCGTCGCCGCCGAGTCGTACCGGACCACCATGCGGCGCCTCGCCGGGCTCGGTGAGCTCACCGTCTGGTACGAGCGGATCGACGCCGACGAGCTGGCCGGCCTCGTCCGCCGCCGCGAACGCGAGCGGGTGGCCCGCGGCCTCGCCAAGGCCCGCCGCCGCACCAGCCTCCAGGCCCTCGACAAGCTCACCGTCCCCGACGGCGACGGCGGCCGGCGGATCGCCGAGGACCCGCCGCTCCTGGAGCGGGTCGCCGATCTGGACCGGGTCACCCTCGGCAAGATCTTCAGCGACTACCGCAGCTCGCTCTCCGAGGAGCGCCGCCTCCTCCTCGACCGCTACCGCTTCCGCGACGCCGCCCGCAAGGTCGTCGGCGTCGGCAGCGTCGGCACCCGCTGCTTCGTCGTCCTCCTCGAAGGCCGGGACGAACGCGACCCGCTCATCCTCCAGATCAAGGAGGCGGGCCGCTCGGTCCTGGAGGCGTACCTGCCGCCCACCGCCTACCCCCACCAGGGCCGGCGCGTCGTCTGCGGCCAGCGCCTCACCCAGGCCGCCAGCGACATCTTCCTCGGCTGGATGACCGGCCCCGAGGAGCGCCACTTCTACTGGCGCCAGCTGCGCGACATGAAGGGCTCCGCCGAGGTCGAGACGATGACCCCCTCGATGCTGCGGGAGTACGCCCGGCTGTGCGGGCGCGCCCTGGCCCGCGCCCACGCCCGCTCGGGCGACCGCATCGCCATCGCCGCCTACCTGGGCTCCTCCGACGTCTTCGACCGCGCGGTCGCCGACTTCTCCCTCGCCTACGCGGGGCAGAACGCCGACGACTACGCGAGCCTCGGCGCCGCGATCGCCGCCGGCATGGTCACGGCGGCCCCGGGGGTCTGACCCCGGAGCCGCCGTCGCCCTGGTGGGCCCCCGTCGCCCTGTCGCCCCCTCGTCAGCCGCCGAGGCGCAGCGGAGGCTCCGCCGGGGTCTCCGGTACCGGCGAGAACAGCGCGGCCCGCAGCACCGACGGGGCGAACAGGCTGGTCAGCGGAGCCGACAGCGTCAGCACCGCGCGGAACGGCACGCCGACGACGGCGTCGCCCGCCGCCCGTTCCTGCACCCGCGCCAGGTACCACCCGGTCACCCGGTCCGTCGGCTTCGACCGGGCCGCGTCGCCCGTCGCGCCCGGCATCTTCTTGTCCGCGCCCGCCGAGATGTCCCACGCCTGCCGGGACGCGTCGAGCAGCGCCCGCTGCACCCGCCGGGTGGACGGCACCCGCCGGGTGTCCGCGAGCGCCCGGCGCAGCGCCACGGCGCCGAGCGCGGCGGTCGCCATGCCCTGCCCGTAGATCGGGTTGAACGCGCACAGGGCGTCGCCGGTGGCGAGGAAGCCCGCCGGGCGGCGGCCCGGACGGTCGTACCGGCGGCGGATGTTGGCGGTCTGCCGGAAGCCGTGCGCCGGTGTGACCGGCTCCGCGCCGGCCACCCACTCGCTGATCACCGGGTGCGGGAACCGCTTCGCGTACTCCTCGAACTCGCCCTCGTCGGTGGGGGGTTCGTCGCCGCGCAGACCCGAGAAGGTGACCATGTGGTGCCCGTCGCCGAGCGGGACGATCACTCCGCCGTACGGCTGCCGGGGGCCGGGCACGATGTAGTAGCCGAGCGCGTCCGTGGCCGGCACGGCGTCCGTCGCCTTGTAGATCCGCGAGCTGTAGGCGAGACCGGTGTCGAGGGTCTCCTCGTGCGGTGCCTCGGCGCCGATCGCGGCCAGCCAGTCCGCCGCCTTCGTGGACCGGCCCGAGGCGTCCACCACCAGGTCGGCGGCGAGCGTACGGGGCTCCTGCCCCGTGCCCGCGCCGCGCTCCCGCAGACGGACGCCGGTGACCCGCGCGGCGGTGCCGGTCAGGCCCACCGTCTCGGTGCCCTCCACGAGCGTGATGCGGGGATCGGCCAGCACGCGCCGCCGCACCAGCCATTCCAGCTGCGGCCGGGGGCCGCTGTAGAAGTGCGCGGAGGCGGGCAGCCGGGTGAACCACTGGCCGGCCTGCCACTGGACCATGTCGGTCGGCATCGCCACCTTGGGCGCGCCGAGCTCCCGCAGTTCGTCCATGAAGCCGGGCAGCAGTTCGTCGATCGCCTGCTGGCCGCCCTCGATGAGCACGTGCAGGTGCCGGCCCTGCGGCACTCCGGGCCGGGCGTCCGGCCCCTCCGGCAGCCGGTCGCGCTCGACGACGGTGACCCGTTCCGCGTGTTCGGCGAGGACCCGCGCCGCCAGGAGTCCGGCGAGACTTCCCCCGATGACCACCGCGTGACGTGTCCCGCGGTGCCCCAAGTCGTCGGCCATACCCGCCCTTTCGTGTCGTGGACAAGACGTGGTACCGACCAGTATCCACGGCGGGGAGGGAGCGCACCGGCGCGCGGCGGGGGCGGAAGGGCGCGGGGCGGGGGCGCGAACGGCGTGCCGCCCGGGCTGCTTCAGGCCCCGGCGTCCTCCCTCGCCGCCGTTCCGGACGAGGCCCCGGCGTACTTCCTCCGCCGTTCCGGACGAGGCCCCGGCGTACTTCCTCCGCCCTTCCGGACGAGGCCCCGGCGTCACGCCCTCGCCGCCTTCCGGCCCGGCGTCACCCCCCGGGGCCCGCCTCGGGCCCCAGTTCGTCGAGCGCCGAGGTCACCCACTCCACCCAGAAGCGTTCCAGCTCGATCCCGCCGCGCAGGACGAGGTGGCGCAGCCGGTCGGGCTCGGTCAGGCGCCGCTCGGCCGGGAAGTCCCGCTCCTCGATGGCGCGGTACTCGTCGAGCTGGTCCCGGTGCAGGGCGAGGTGGCGCTCCAGCTCGGCGCGCAGTCCGGCCGAGCCGACCACGGCCGCGGCCCGCATCCGCAGCAGCAGCGCGGACCGCAGCGGCTTCGGGTCCTCGGCCGCGCCGACCCACTCCCGCAGGAACTCCCGGCCCGCGGGCAGCACTTCGTACTCCTTGCGTTGCCCTCGGACGGGTACGGGCGAGGGCAGGGCGCGGATCTGCCCCGCCTCCTCCAGGCGTCCCAGCTCGCGGTAGATCTGCTGGTGCGTGGCCGACCAGAAGTAGCCGATCGACTTGTCGAAGCGGCGCGTCAGTTCGAGGCCGGAGGACGGCTTTTCGAGCAGCGCGGTGAGGATCGCGTGCGGGAGGGACATGCTCGCATCCTAGGTTCGGGTCGCGCGCCGTACGGACGGGTCAGCGGGTCACAGGGCGGCGGCGAGCCGGGTGCCCTGGTCGATGGCGCGCTTCGCGTCGAGTTCGGCGGCGACGTCGGCCCCGCCGATGAGGTGCGCCGTGCGGCCGGCGGCGACCAGCTCCTCGTACAGGCTCCGCCGGGGCTCCTGGCCGGAGCAGAGGACGATGGTGTCGACCGGCAGCAGCTGAGCCTCGCCGTCGACGGTGAGGTGCAGGCCCTCGTCGTCGATCCGGTCGTAGCTCACGCCGGCGACCATGGCGACGCCGCGGTGCTTGAGCTCGGTGCGGTGGATCCAGCCGGTGGTCTTGCCGAGTCCGGCTCCGACCTTGGTGGTCTTGCGCTGGAGCAGGTGCACCTGGCGCGGCGGCGCGTTCCGCTCGGGCGTGCGCAGTCCGCCCCGGTTCTCGTAGGAGGTGTCGACGCCCCACTGGCGGAAGTACGTCTCGGGGTCCTGGCTCGCGCCTTCGCCGCCGTCGGTCAGGAACTCGGCGACGTCGAAGCCGATGCCGCCGGCGCCGATGATCGCGACCCGCTCGCCGACCGGAGCGCCGTCGCGCAGCACGTCGAGGTAGCTGACGACGCTGGGGTGGTCCTGGCCCTCGATGCCGGGGGCGCGGGGGGTGACGCCGGTGGCGACGACGACCTCGTCGTAGCCGTCGAGGTCGGCGGCGGTGACGTGGGTGCCGAGGCGGACGTCGATGCCGTGCTCGGCGAGCTGGACGCGGAAGTAGCGCAGGGTCTCGTCGAACTCCTCCTTGCCGGGGACCCGCTTGGCGACGTTGAGCTGTCCGCCGATCTCGGCGGCGGCGTCGAAGAGGGTGACGGAGTGGCCGCGTTCGGCCGCCGACACGGCGCAGGAGAGGCCGGCGGGTCCGGCGCCGACGACGGCGATCCGCTTGGCGAGCCGGGTGGGGGAGAGGACCAGTTCGGTCTCGTGGCAGGCGCGCGGGTTGACCAGGCAGGAGGTGATCTTGAGGTTGAAGGTGTGGTCGAGGCACGCCTGGTTGCAGCCGATGCAGGTGTTGATGGTCTCGGAGCGCCCGGCGGACGCCTTCCGCACGAAGTGGGGGTCGGCGAGGAAGGGGCGGGCGAGCGAGACGAGGTCGGCGCGGCCGTCGGCGAGGATCTCCTCGGCGACCTCGGGGGTGTTGATGCGGTTGCTGGTGACCAGCGGCACCGACACGGCGCCCATCAGCTTCTTGGTCACCCAGGTGTAGGCGCCGCGCGGGACGGAGGTGGCGATGGTGGGGATGCGGGCCTCGTGCCAGCCGATGCCGGTGTTGATGATCGTCGCGCCCGCGGCCTCGATCTCCTTGGCGAGCCGGACGACCTCCTCCAGGGTGGAGCCGCCGGGGACGAGGTCCAGCATGGAGAGCCGGTAGACGACGATGAAGTCGGCGCCGACGCGCTCGCGGATGCGGCGGACGATCTCCAGCGGGAAGCGGACCCGGTTCTCGTACGAGCCGCCCCAGCGGTCGGTGCGGTGGTTGGTGGCGGCGGCGATGAACTCGTTGATGAGGTAGCCCTCGGAGCCCATGACCTCGACGCCGTCGTATCCGGCCTCCTTGGCCAGCTCGGCGCAGCGGGCGTAGTCCTCGACGGTCCGCTCGACCTCGGCGTCGGTCAGCTCGTTCGGGACGAAGGGGCTGACGGGCGCCTGGATCGGGCTCGGCGCGACCAGGGCGGGGTGGTAGGCGTACCGGCCGAAGTGCAGGATCTGCATCGCGATCCGGCCGCCCTCGGCGTGCACGGCGCCGGTGATCAGCCGGTGCTCGGCGACCTCCTCCGCGGTGGTCAGCTTGGCGCCGCCGTCCCACGGCCGGCCGGCCTCGTTGGGCGCGATGCCGCCGGTGACGATGAGGCCGACGCCGCCGCGGGCCCGCTCGGCGTAGAAGGCGGCCATCCGCTCGAAGCCGTGCTCGGTCTCCTCCAGGCCGACGTGCATCGACCCCATGATCACCCGGTTGGGCAGGGTGGTGAAGCCGAGGTCGAGCGGGCTGAGCAGATGCGGGTACGGGGTCGTCGCGGTCACGGGGGCGCCTCCTCGCGCAGGGATCGTCGCACCCTTTTGTAGGCGACCCGCCACCCCTTATGCAACTAGTTGCAGAAGGGTGGGGGTGTGATGGTTACTACGCGGTAGGAAGGCTTGACTCACTTCGCCTACGCTCACGCCGTGGAAGCGACACTCACCCACGACGGCGCCGCCTTCGTGAACTTCCGGCACTTCGCCTTCGCCGAGCCGCACGCGCACGCGTACCGGTGGCTCGACGTGAAGCGATTCCGTCTCCCCGACCCGTCCGTCCCCGACCCGTCCGTCCCCGACCCGTCCGTCCCCGACCGGGCCCTCCTCGCCGCGCTCGTCGCCCACGAGCAGTTCCGCGACGACTACGCCGGCGGCGGAGTGGACCCCGGGGGCACCCGCCACGGCCCGTACTGGCTCCGCCTCGTCACCCCCGAGGCGTACGAGTCCATCGGCCGGGACGGGGCGACCCGGCTCCTGGAGACCTGGGCCGAGCGGTACGGCCCCCTCCCGGACGCGCTCGCCGAAGCGCTGCGCCGCGAGGCGTACGAGCCGCTGGCGGCGGCGGACTCCGTCCACCACCTGAACGGCCTCGGGAAGGACGCGTACCACGACTGGGCGAGCGTCCACGGCGAGTTCCACGAACTCGTCCTCGTCGACCGCGCGGCCCGCCGCCTCACCCTGCTCGTGGCCGCCGACGACTGAACGCCTCCGACGCTCAGCCCACGCCGTCCGGGGGCCCGGTACGCGCGCTCAGCCCACCCGCTCCAGCAGCGCGTCCAGGTCCTCCGCCGTCCGGGGGCCCGGTACGCCCTCCGGCAGCAGCCCCCGCGACCGGAGCAGCCGCTCGACCGAGACCGCCCACGGCCGCCGCAGCCGGGCCGCGCCGAGCAGGGCCTCGTCCGCGAGCAGCTCGCCCGCCGGGCCCGTGCGCAGTCCGGCGGGGGAGAGCACGGCGGCCTCGTCGGCCCACCGCAGCGCCAGGTCCACGTCGTGCGTGGCCATGACCACCGTGGTGCCCGCCGCCCGCAGCCGCTCCAGGGTGTCGAGCAGCCGCTCCTGCCCGTGCGGGTCCAGGCCCGCCGTCGGCTCGTCCATGATCAGCACCCGGGGGCGCATCGCGACCGCGCCCGCGATCGCCGCCCGCTTCCGCTGCCCGTACGACAGCAGGTGCGTCGGCCGGTCCGCGAGCGCGGTGATGTCCAGCGCCTCCAGCGCCTCGTCCACCCGGAGCCGCACCTCCTCCTCCGGCAGCCCCAGGTTCATCGGCCCGAACGACACGTCCTGCGCCACCGAGGCGGCGAACAGCTGGTCGTCCGGATCCTGCACCACCAGCTGCACCGACGTCCGCAGCCGGGTCAGCCCCTTCCGGTCGTACGCCACCTCCGCACCGTCCAGGAGCAGCGCTCCCTCCCCGCAGCGGAGCCCGCCGCTGAGCAGCCGCAGCAGCGTGGTCTTCCCGCCGCCGTTCCGCCCGAGCAGCGCGATCGCCCGGCCCTCCGTCACCGCGAACCCGACATCGGTGAGGACGGCGGGACCGTCCTCGTACGCGAAACCCGCGCCCACCAACTCCACCACCGGGACGGGGACCGTCATGGCAGGAACCTTTCCAGTACGAGGGTGAGGGCGACGAGCCCCCCGAGCAGACCGGCCGTCGCCGCGAGGAACGGTCGCGAGACCGGGGCCCCGGGCAGCAGCACCCGCAGCGTCCCGTCGTAGCCGCGCCCGGCGAGACCGGTCTGGAGCCGCCGCGCCCGGTCGAAGGCGCGGACGAACGAGGTCGCGCCGAGCCCGGCCAGCGACCGCCAGACGGCCGCCCGGGTCGTCGCCCCGAGCCGCGCCGCCTGCGCCTGCCGCACCTTGGCCTGCGCGTCGAGCAGCAGGAACACGATCCGGTACATCACCAGGGCCACGTCCACCACCGGCGCCGGCACCCCGGCCCTGACCAGGCGCGGCAGCACGTCCGACACCGGTGTGGTGAACGCGAACAGCAGCACCCCCAGTGAGGCCGAGGCCGTCCGCAGCAGCAGCTCCCCGGCGTGCGCCGGCCCGTCCGGGGCCCAGGCCACGACGCCGCCGGGGCCGCCCACCGCGAACAGCAGCGGGACGGCCCCGGTGACGCAGAAGCCCAGCGGGATCCGGAACGCCCGCCACAGCTGCCGGCCCGGCACACCGGCCGGGCCGAGCAGCACGGCGAGCGTGGCCGCCGCGACCAGGGGCGCGCCCGGCCACGGCGGCAGACACACCGCGCACAGGGTCAGACCGAGACCGAGCGCCGCCTTCTCCGCCGGATGGCGGCGGCGCCAGCGGCTGCTGTGCGCCGCCGCGTCGATCGGCAGCATCGGCGGTTACGCCTCCGCGCCGGGTGCGCCGCTCTCCTCGCGGGCCGCCGCCCGCTCCTCGCCCTGCCGACGGCCGCGCCGCACCCCGAAGTAGTACGCGAGGACACCGGCGCCCAGCGCCGCCTGGAGGGCGAAAAGCGCCGACTCGATCTCGCCGGACGGCGGCTCGTACAGCGGGCTGAACCACGGCTCGTAGTCCGGCTTGATCTCGGTGATCGCCGTCTCGGCCTCCGCGTCGGCGCCGGCGAACGGCTCCTCCTTGTGGTCGCCGAGCCCGAGCGCCAGCGGCACGACGGCGAGCACCGCCACGAGCGCGAGCAGCAGGGTGTTGATCTTCGCGTTCCGGCTCATCACGCCGCCGCCTCCTCGCGTCGCTTCGGCTCCGTCCGGGCGAGCACGCCCAGACGCAGCAGGTCACTCTTGCTGGCCTGCATGAGCAGCCGCACCACGAGGACGGTCAGCAGCCCCTCGCTCACGGCGAGCGGGATCTGCGTCACCGCGAAGATGGAGCCGAACTTCGCCAGCGAACCGGCGATGCCGCTGCCCGGGTCGGGGAAGGCGACGGCCAGCTGGACGCTGGTCACGCAGTAGGTGGACAGGTCGGCGACGAACGCGCCGAAGAAGACGCTCACCATCAGGGGCGCCCCGGACCGCTTCAGCAGCACGTAGGCGCCGTATCCCGCCCAGGGGCCGACGATCGCCATCGAGAAGACGTTCGCCCCCAGCGTGGTCAGCCCGCCGTGGGCGAGCAGCAGCGCCTGGAACAGGAGCGTGATGGTGCCGAGCACCGCCATGATCGGCGGCCGGAACAGTATGGCGCCCAGACCCGTACCCGTAGGATGGGAACAACTGCCCGTCACGGACGGCAGTTTGAGCGCGGACAGGACGAACGTGAAGGCGCCGGCGGCGCCGAGCAACAGCGTGGACTCGGGGTTGGCGCGCACCTCGCGGGTGAGCGCCCGGACGCCGTGGACGACGAACGGAGCCGATGCGACGCCCCAGGCGGCCGCATGGACGGGGGGCAGATACCCCTCGGCGATATGCATGATCGGGAGACCCTCTCCAGCACCTCGTGGATGGACAACGCGCCCTGGCCGGTCTCCTGGCTGACGGTCATGACGCCCGACTCCGCCTTCCCACCCCGCGACGGTCTCCCGCGGCGGAGCAGTGGCTTCCCCGAGGGGAAGGAGCCGGACCTCCCGATCACAGTGGCGAGGGCCGCACCGGTACTGCACCGGTTTCCCGAACACCAAGGCGCTGTGACATTAGTGTGTTGACCTGCTTCATCACAATGCGGGGTCGGTCACTCGCGCTCGGACATCCTCGCCGGGCCCGGTGGCGCGGGACCCGTTGTCAGACCCTCGCACTAGCGTGGAACGCGTCCTAGTGCTTGCTGCTGCTCGGACGAGGGCGCCCCGGCGGCGTGGAACCCAGCCGGGGCGGCCCCCTCTCCCCGTCTCAGACCTTGCGGTAGGCGTACGCCTCCGACGCCGCGGCCGTCACCGCGTCCAGGCCGCCGCCGGCGCTCGCCGTCACCAGGGCGGCCACCGCGCCCTCCACGAAGGGGGCGTCCACGAGCCGGGTGCCCTCCGGGAGTTCGTCGCCCTCCGCGAGGAGGGCCTTCACCGTCAGGACCGCGCTGCCCAGGTCCACCAGGACGGCCACGCCGGCCCCCGCGTCGACGTCCCTCGCCGCCGCGGCGATCAGCTCGGAGCTCGTACCGAGACCGCCGTCGGGCGTGCCGCCCGCCGCCGCGACCGGTGCCAGGTCGCCGCCGCCGGCGAGCCCCCGGGCCAGCTCCGCGACCGCCGCCGCCACGGCGGCACTGTGCGAGACGAGCACGATCCCGACCCTCGCCCCGCTCATCCGGCCGCCCCCTCCGCCGCCTCCTCCGCCGCCTCCGCCAGCGCGGCGAACAGCAGCGCCGAGGAGGTCGCCCCCGGGTCCTGGTGGCCGACCGACCGCTCGCCGAGGTAACTGGCCCGGCCCTTGCGGGCGCGCAGCGGGACCGTCGCGAGCGCGCCCTCGCCGGCCGCGGCGCGCGCCGCCGCGAAGGACTCGGGCAGCGCCGCCACGGCCGGGACCAGCGCGTCCAGCATCGTCTTGTCGCCCGGTACGGCCCCGCCGAGCTGCCCGACGGCGGCGACGCCGGCCGCGAGCGCGTCCGCGAGCTCGGCCCGCGTCACCGCGTCACCGTCGCCGAGCGCCTTGCCGGCCCGGCGCAGCAGCGTCCCGTAGAGCGGCCCCGAGGCCCCGCCCACCGTGGAGATCAGCTGCCGTCCGGCGGCCACGAGGACCCCGCCGGGTGTCGCGGGCGGCTCCTTCGCCAGCGCGTCGGCGACGGCGGCGAACCCGCGCCGCAGATTGGCGCCGTGGTCCGCGTCGCCGATCGCCGCGTCCAGCTCGGTCAGCCGGCCCGCCTCCTGGTCCACCGCCGCCGCCACCGTCTCCATCCAGCGCACCGCGAACGCGGCACCGTACGCCTCCGTCATCGCCCGCTCACCGGCCCCAGCGCAGCGCGGCCGTCGACACCGGCGCGTCCCACAGCCGCAGCAGCTCCTTGTCGGCCGCGCACACGGTCACCGAGCACCCGGCCATGTCGAGCGAGGTCACGTAGTTCCCCACCAGGGTCCGCGCCACCGGCACCCGGCGCGCGTCGAGCACCCGCCGTACCTCCGCGTTGAACCCGTACAGTTCGAGCAGCGGCGTCCCGCCCATCCCGTTCACGAGCAGCAGCACCGGATCCGAGGGCCGCAGGTCGTCCAGGACCGCGTCGACGGCGACCTCGGCGATCTCCCGCGCGGTCATCATCCCGCGCCGCTCCCGCCCCGGCTCGCCGTGGATGCCGACGCCCAACTCCAGCTCCCCGGGCGGAAGATCGAAGGTCGGGCTGCCCTTGGCGGGCGTGGTGCAGGCGCTCAGCGCGACGCCGAAGGACCGCGACCGCGCGACCACCCGCCGGGCCAGCGCCTCCACCCGCTCCAGCGGGGCGCCCTCCTCGGCCGCCGCCCCGGCGAGCTTCTCCACGAAGAGCGTGGCGCCGGTCCCGCGCCGCCCCGCCGTGTACAGGCTGTCGGTGACGGCCACGTCGTCGTCGACGAGCACCCGGGCGACCTGGATGCCCTCGTCCTCGGCGAGCTCGGCGGCCATCTCGAAGTTCAGCACGTCCCCGGTGTAGTTCTTCACCACGAACAACACCCCCGCCCCGCTGTCCACCGCGGCGGCGGCCCGCACCATCTGGTCCGGCACGGGCGACGTGAACACCTCCCCGGGGCACGCCCCGTCGAGCATCCCCGGCCCCACGAACCCCGCGTGCAGCGGCTCGTGCCCGGACCCGCCCCCCGACACCAGGGCGACCTTCCCGGCCACCGGCGCGTCCCTCCGCACCACCACCCGCCGCTCGACGTCCACGGTCAACTCGGGGTGCGCGGCGGCCAGCCCGCGCAAGGCATCGGCGACGACGGTCTCGGGCACGTTGATCAGCATCCTCATGGATACCTCCTGGTGCGACTAGCAGGTAGGTGACTGAGCAGGCTTTACGCAGGTCACAGTAGGTGAGACCGTTTGTTGATCTTGGCGGATCGCGGCGCCCGGGGGCGATCCCGAGCGGTACTGATGCTGACCTGTAGCTGACTTTATTGACCACCCGTCAGGGGTGAGTCGGACTGGGTGCTCTTTGCACTTGTGCATGATGGCGCAATTATCTGCCTGGGAGTGAGGTCGCGCACCGGTGCGCGTAAGAGAGCCTGTGCCGGCCGGGCAGGGTCACCGCGCAGCTGGCGCACGGCGGGCCTGCACCACACCCCGGGCGCGCCCACTGTCGTCGTACGAGAACCCGTTTGCCACCGGCCGGCCACAGCCTGGCTCACCCAGCGCACCGCCGACCGGTTCGACCTGACCAGCGCCGCCGCAGACTCCCACAGCCACCGCACCCCGATCCTGCCCGAGGACACGCTGCCCCTGGGCGCGGGCAGTCCCTGACCGAACTCCTCACCCTCATGCACCCCGCCACGGCCCACGGCCCGCAGGTCGCCGACGCCGCCCCCTCGGCACTGCTGACCGCACTCGCCGCCGATCTGCTGGAAGCCGGCGTGCCTCAGGAGCGATGCGGAGAGGTCATCAGGGGCGCCCTTTGCCACGACGCTGCCGCTGAACTCGCAGGTGATGGTGACCGAAGGGGCGGGCACGTGGGCCTCCTGGGTTCGAGGGGCCGGGTCTGGACTGGCGGGCAGGTGCCCCATCTCAGCTCGGAATCTGCCAAGAACCGATATGGATCGGCCAAGCCTTACTCACCCGTATGTGTGGACGATTCCTGTTCGCCCCCCGGCCATCGACCGCAGACAGTGTCGTCCCTCGAACACCACTGATCAGTTTGTTCTGTTGGGGGACTTCGCATGCTGAGACGCCAGATACGCCGCACGGGAATCACGATGGCGACAGGTGTCATGCTCGTGGCGCTTGCCGTACCCGGCGCCCAGGCGGCCCCGGAGCCGCTCATGGACCCTGCCCGGGCCACGGCTCTGGCCGCCGAACTGGGAGACGACCGCATGGCGGGCGTCTACTACGAGAACGGTCGGTTGGTGGTCGCCGTCACCGACGAGACCGCCGCGCGGTCGGTGCGAGAGGCGGGTGGGGCCGCGAAGGTCGTTGCCCATAGTGCCGACGAACTGAACTCGGCTCAGGCGGACTTGGATCGTCTGGCGGGTATCCCCAACACCGCCTGGGGGGTCGACCCGAGCGGCAACCAGGTGGTCGTCAGCATCTACGACGGGGTTTCCGCAGCCGACCGAGCCCGCATAGAGAAGGTGGCCGCCACGCACGGTGACGCCGTGAGCGTGGAGAACAAGCCCGGCACGCTCCAGAGCACCGTCGAGGTCATGCGCGGCGGCCTCGGCATCACTTCGGGCAGCCGAACCTGCAGCG
This sequence comes from Streptomyces sp. NPDC085460, assembly GCF_044541975.1. Classification (NCBI taxonomy): domain Bacteria; kingdom Bacillati; phylum Actinomycetota; class Actinomycetes; order Kitasatosporales; family Streptomycetaceae; genus Streptomyces; species Streptomyces sp. NPDC085460. Next base: position 219,952 of record NZ_JBITTO010000004.1, on the reverse strand, counting down.
CCGCGTTCAACGTGCGGAACGGCTCGTGGAAGACGTACATGCTCACCGCCGGACACTGCATGGTGGGTGGCTACTACGACTGGGACCGGCGCTCCAACGGGGTCTACCTGGGCCGTCAGACCACGTTCAGCTATGGCGGCGATGGCGACTACGCCATCGTCGAGTACCTCAACTCCAACGTCATCCCGTACGGAACCATTCAGTACCGGGACGCCTCGACCGGTCAGATCACGACCTCCCGGTACGCCTATGACGGGGAGAAGGTGAAGCGTGTGGGGACCATGAGCCAGGACCTCGACGGGATGGTCCTCCAGCCGAGCACGACCGTCACCTACAGCGACGGAATCACGCTCAAGGGCATGATCAAGACCAGCCTGTGCAACAAGCTCGGGGACAGCGGCGGAGCCTTGTTCACGGGAACCACGGCCCTGGGTATCACCTCGGGCGGTAACTACGTCGACCAGCCCTGCGGAGACACGGACGCCCAGTCGGACCGCGAAACCTATTACCACCCCGTCCAGAAGGTGCTCTCCGCGTACGGCCTCCAGGTCATCTGAGGAGTGGAGCGGTGCCGCACCATCTCGCACTGCGCCCGCCCCCCCGCATCCGTCCTCGGCAGCCCTGGGAGATCCATGCGTACACGTATCAGGCACACCGTTCCCCTGTTCCTGGCGATGACCATGCTTGTCGTCGGCGCCGGGACACTCACTGGCTGCGACAGCGAGGAAAACGGGGGCAGCAACCGCTCGGGCGCGGCCGAGGCATCGCAGCCACGTGCGCGCGAGGTGGCCGCCGCCTGGGACGGTTCCCAGGCCGCCAAGGCGTGGAGCAGGGGTTACCACCCGATGGACGAGCACGTCCAGCCGCCGGAGAACGGCCTACGCGGCAAGGCAGACAGACGTGCCTTCGAGACCCGGAGCTTCATGCTGCGCGGCGAACTCCCCGCCGTCTCACCGGGGGTCGGGACGGTGACGTGGGAGCGTGGCGGCTCCCTCAAGGCACCCCTGACCGGCGCACGGGAGGCATACGCGTCACTCGACCGCACCAGCGGCCCCGGCCCGCACCTCACGGTTACGCGGGCGGAACCGGGCGTGATGACGCTGGCAACCCACCGCGGCCCGGCCACTGTCCCCGCCTGGCTCTTCACCCTGGAGGGATACGACACCCCGCTCAAACAGGCGGCCGTCGCACCGTCGAGACTCTCCGAACCTCCCATCGCGCCAGCCCCGCAGACATCCTCACGGAACCTGACACCGCTGCGCCGACTGGTCGACATGTCGGCCGACGGCCGTTCTGTCACCGTGCAGGCGGATCACGGAGCGTGCGACGACGGGCCCAGGGTGACGGTGCTGGAGACGAGCGGCAGCGTGGTGCTTTCCGCATCCGTCGCCGGCGTGGACGACGGACCCTGCACCGGCCGACTCGACGGCGAGAAGCTGACCGTCAGACTCGACCGGCCTATGGGTGACCGGGTGTTGCTGGACGCCTTCACGGGTCGCCCTGTGCCGTACGGCGAGCCGGGCGGCCCGTCACCGAGCTGGCGCTGACTTCCGGGCGACCGGGGGAGTCGACGTCACGAGGCGAACGCCCGGCCAGGACACCGAGGAGGGTACGGGTGAGCAGGAACGTGCCGAAGGCGAGACGACGACGAGACCGGTGGAGCCGACTACCTTGAGGGCGTGGATCTCGTCCAGGGGCGGGATGGTGACCCGATGGGGTATGTACTCCGGAGGCACGACGCCCTGGAAGGGATCGCCGGTGGCTGTCGAGCAGTTGCTTGATCGTGCGTATGGTGCCGGGCGCGAAGTGGCGCTGACGCGGCAGCCAGGCGCTCGCGTACTCCCCGAAGCGCTGCGCTCCCAGCGTGCGCTTCGACTCGGAGTGCTGCGCAGGTGTGCTGCGCTTCTCCTGGTAGATCTGCGTGAGACGGTCGAGGGCGTCGTCCTGTGCCGGATAGCCCGACTCCTCGCACTGGCGCCCCGTTCCGTCGCGAAACCGAAGAGCGTAAGGGTGTGCACAGCCGTCTGGGGCGCCGCCGCGCACGGGTGCGTCGCGGGTGGCCTCCGACTCCGTCGGCAGCCACGCCCGCCCCGACCGTTTCGCGTGGCGCGCCGCGGGCAGCCGCTCCTGGGGCGAGCGAGACGGCAGGACAGCGAGGTGACCCGCCCCCCGCCGGACGCGGCGCGACGTTTCCGAAGGAGCGCCCGATGAGTGAGAACGAGAGGGCGGACGACGCCCATCAGCCCACGGGGACCAACGAGGAGCAGGAGGACGCGGCGCCGCTGGACCTGCAGAACGCCGTGGACGAGCGCACCTACGACGACATGCTGGACGAGGGCTATTCGCCCCCCGAGAAGCCGTTGGGCGTGACGAAGCACGGTACGACGGCGGAGGAGCAGCGGGCGGGCGAAGCCCTGGACGACAGGCTGTCCCAGGAGGAGCCCGATGTCGCGGAGCCCGAAGGGGACGGTGTGGGGGACCTGCCCGGCGGGGAGGGGGAGATGATCGACACCGAGGCGGGTAGCCGCCGCGCCGGACGCCTGAGGGTGCCGGACGAGAATGTCCGTACCGGCACCACCGCGGGGTCGACGGCCCGGGACGAGGGCATCGACGGAGGCGCTGCCGGCGCCGAGGAAGCGGCGATGCACGTCATCGAGAACGAGGAAGAGGAACCCGATGCGACGTGACCCGGACGTCGTCCGCTCCTGAGCGGCGCGTCGGACCGACCGGGCGCGTGCGCTCGGTCGGTCCGACGCGTGGGCTCAGTCGGTCTGTTCCTGGGGGGCCGGGGTACCCGGACCGGCGGCCGGGCGGCCCTCGCCGTGCGCGTCGGCGTCCTCGTCCGGCTCGGCGGCGGTGCCGTCCTCGGGGGACGCGCCGGACCCGCCCGTTCGCTCGGAGCGGGGCCGCCGGCCTCCGGCGCCGGGAATGTCGGGCGCCTCCTCGTCCGGCGGCGGCAGATCGGGGGTGACGGCGTCGGGTGTCGTCGGTACGGGGTCGGGAAGCTCCGGCTCGGGAGTGCCGGCCATCGGATCCTCCTTTGTCGGACAGGTGCTCTGTCGGACAGGTGCTCTGTCGGGCAGGCGCTTCGTCGGGCAGGTGCCAGGACGGGCAGGCGCTTCGGGGAACGCGCGGGTCAGTGGCCGAGGGCGTTCTTGAGCTGCTGCTTGGTCATGGTCGAGCGGCCGTGGATGTCTCGCTTCTTCGCCTCTTCGTAGAGCTCGTCCTTGGTCTTGCCGGAGGAGCCGCCGCCCCCTCCCGACTTCTCGCCGCCCCGCTGCGAGGCGGACTTTCCCTGGGTGGAGCTGCGGCTCGACGTCTTGCTCTCTCCCGACCTCGCCCGCTCCTTGTTGACCGTGCGAGAAGCCATCTCCTTGGCACGTCCCTCCGACATGCCGCGTTTCTCGCCGGACTCCTTGATGTGCTCGTACTGGCGCTCGCGCTTCGGGCTGGAACCTCGAGGCATGGCGAAACCTCTCGTCGTGGGGGTGGTCAGTGTCATGGTGCGACTACCCCCGTCGCCCCGCACCTCACGCGACGCGGCCGGGTATTTCCCCGCGGCCTCCTTCACGACGAACCTCCCCGTGAGGCACGCGAGGACGGGAAGGCGATCAGCCGACGTGAAGGGAGGTGACGTCGTAGGAGACCGCCGAGCCGGGGGCCGGGGCGCGGCAGGTCAGCCGGTGCGGGCGTGACCGGTGGGCGTGGACCTCGACCTCGAAGGCCGAGAGGCCGGCCAGCCGGCCGGTGACACGGACCCGCCAGCGGTCCTCGTCCCTGACCGTCTCCTCGACGACGTAGTCGTGGCGGCCCGAAGGACCCGCGTGGCGGAGGACGGCGCAGAGGGCCGCCTGCTGGGGCGGGGTGAGGTCCGTGTAGCCGCGCAGGTGGTCCGGCCGGATGCGGTCCGACAGGTGTTCCTCGACCACCGTCACCGCCGAGAGGGCGTCGAGGTTCCCGTAGTAGACGCCGTCGGGTACGACGGCGACGTTGGCGGCGAAGCGGTCGCCGCCCACGTGGGTGCACTCCCACACCAGCTCCGGCCTGCTCTCGCTCAGCGCCCTTGCCACCGGACGGCCGCGCAGAGCACAGCAGGTGTCGTGCGGGCCGTGGGTGCAGACGAGGACGACGGGTGGGTGCCCCGGTTCTCCGGGCGCGTCCAGGGCGGTGACGATTCCCTCCAGGTCCCCGTCGCCGTCCCACGTTCCCCACGTCTGGCTGTGGGCGCCGCCCCGCTCGTGGCGGAGGACGGCCCACCGGGGCCGTTCGTCGGGACGGCCGCGGCCGTGGCGCCTGACCAGCAGCACACGGGCGCGCGTCGCCCGCGCGGCGGCGTTCACCCGTGCCTTGACCTCGGGTGCGAGAGCGATTCCGTCGAAGCCGTCGAACGGCCAGCCGGCCCGGTACTCGACGAGGATCCAGACCGCACCGTACGGCGCCGTGCCCGCCATAGGGTCGCCGCGCAGGCGAGCGGCGTCGGAACAGAGGAACCGTGCCGGAGTCGTCATCGTGTCCGCGGCCTCACGGCTCGGCGGGGACGAGTACGCCTGCCCGGAGCAGTCGTTCGACGAGGGGAAGGCCCAGCTCTCCCGCCGGGTGGACGCCGCCGTCGAGGATCCGGAGCACCGGCGGGAGCTCCGCCTCCGACAGGTCGAGCCACCCGGCCCGGGTGGCGAGGCGCCGTCCCGCCAGCCGCGCTTCCAGCCCCTCCCGCAGCCGCATCGGCGAGTCGGGCGCGAGCCTGTCGAGAGCCCGAAGCTGAGCCAGCGGCCCCATGGGGGCGGGGCGTGCCTGGCGGCGGCGGGCGCGGTGGAACAGGGGAGTGGGGTCGGCTTCGGTGAGCGCCTCGGCGAGACGCCGGCGTACGAGGGCGAGGTCGTCGCCCGGACCGTCCGCGCCCAGGGGGAGGGACGCGCGCATCTCCGCGTCCTCCCGCAGCGACGCCAGGGCGGCCTGGGCGAGTTGCTCGGCCAGCGCGTGCCGCGTCCAGGTGTGGACGCCGAGCGTCAGATGGATGGACACCGCGCCCAGCGCCTCGGCGGCGTGCAGCCAGCCGCGCGGAAGGTAGAGGACGTCGCCGGGTGCGAGCACGGCCTCGGCGTACGGCTCCTTCCGCGCGGCCTCGGCGACCGCGGCGCGGTGCGCGGTCCAGGGCTGGTCGCGCAGCGGAGCCGGGAGCACCGGCTCGCGGACGAGCCAGCGCTTGGTGCCGGTGATCTGGAGGACGAAGACGTCGTGGACGTCGTAGTGGGCGTCGAAGCCGCGGTTCTGCGGTGGGGTGACGTAGGCGTTCGCCTGTACGGGGTGGCCGAGTTCCGTGCCGAGCCGCGTCACGAGGTCCGTGACCGGCTGCCAGGTGCGGTGCAGTGCCTGGAGGACCAGGGTGCTGCCGTCGGCGAAGCTTCGCCACAACGCGGTGTCGTCCAGCTGGTCGGCGACCGACGCGCCGACTCCTGCGGGTGACGTGAAGGAGGAGTCGGGGGCCGTGGAGCCGTCCTTGGCGACGCGGAGGAACGGCGTGCGCAGTCCGCGTCCTGAGATCAGCTCGTCCACCGCGGACGCCGAGAAGAGGTCGGAGAATTCACCGGCTCCGCGGGTGAGCAGCGGGGTGCGGCCCCAGACCTCCCGGGCGAACTTCTCGCGGCTGACGCCGATCAGACGGGTCTCCAGGACACGGCCGCGGGCGTCGGCGGCGGCCGTGTCCCGCAGCGTCTGGTGAACGGTGCTCAACCGCCGCCGCCGGCCTCATGGGCGCCACTGTCGGCCCCTCCGTCCGCGCCACTGTCCGCGCCTCCGTCGGCGCCACCGTCCGCGCCGCTGTCGGAGCCTCCGTCTGCGCCGCTGTCGGCCCCTCCGTCGGCCCCACTGTCCGCGCCTCCGTCGGCCCCGCTGTCGGCGCCTCCGTCGGCCCCGCTGTCGGCGCCTCCGTCGGCCCCGCTGTCGGCGCCTCCGTCGGCCCCACTGTCCGCGCCTCCGTCGGCCCCGCTGTCGGCGCCTCCGTCGGCCCCACTGTCCGCGCCTCCGTCAGCGCCGCCGTCGTGGACGCCGGGGGCGCCGTCCGCGCCGCCGTCCGCCGGACCTTCCTGCCGCTCCGGGTCCTGCTCGGGGTGCGTCATATCTCCTCCTGAGGACAAGACGATCGGTGAAGGGTCGGTCCCGTCGGACCCTCTCTCCAAGCTCACCCACCCGGGTGAACGCGGCAACCGGAGCGCCCGGCCCACCGGGCCGTCACATCCGCTGGGCGCGGTGGAGGGCCGCGCGCAGGGCGCGGGGGCACAGGGCGGCCCGGGCCGCGTTGGCGCCCGGCGCGCCGTGGACCCCGCCACCGGGATGGGCGGCGGCGGAGGCGAGATAGAGGTGTTTGACCGGCGTCTCGGGCCGGCCGGTGCCGGGGGTGGGCCGGAACACCGTCTGCTGGTGGAGCGCCGTGGTGCCGTTGTTGACGGCTCCGCCATGGAGGTTCTCGTCCATGGCCTGGAGGGTCGGAGGAGCGAGGACACGGCGTGCGGCGATCAGGGAGCGGAAGCCGGGAGCGAACCGTTCGACCTGGTTCTCGACACGATCGGCCATGACCTCTCGTTCGCGGGGGTCCCACCGGCCGGTGATGCCGTCGGGGCCCGCGTCCGCGGTGACGTGCTGGGGGAGATGGGTGTAGGCCCACGCCGATTCCGTTCCGGCGGGCGACCGGCTGGGATCCGCGGTGGTCATCTGACCGAAGAGGACGAACGGCTCGTCGGGGACGAGCTCCCTGGCGAGCTGCGCGGCGAAGCGGGTCAGGCCGTCCACCCCGTCGGAGAGGTGGACGGTACCGGCTCCGACAGCGCCGGGCGCCGCCCAGGGCACGGGACCCGTCAGCGCCCAGTCGACCTTGAAGGTCGCGAAGTCCCACTGGAAGCGGTCCAGGTCGCGCAGGAGGCGGGACGGAAGGTGCTCCTCGCCGACGAGCTCCCGGTAGAGGGCGGGCGCGGAGGTGTCGGCCAGTACGGCCCGACGCGCGTCGACCCTCTCCCCGCCCGCCGTCTCCACGCCCACGGCCGTGCCGCCGCGGATGACCACGGACGTGACGCGCTGCCCGCACCGCAGGACTCCGCCCCGGCTCCGGAGACGGCTCACGAGCGCCGCCGTCAGCGCTTCGGCTCCCCCGACGGGAACGGGGAACCCGTGGCTCTGGCCCAGCATCGACATCAGCCAGCCGAAGCCGCCGCTGCCCGCCGCTTCGGGAGCCAGGTCGGCGTGGAGCGCGTTGCCGGCGAGCAGGAGCCGGCCGCCTTCCCCCTCGAACTCCTCCTCGCCCAGGCGCCGCACAGGCAGGGACAGGCTCCGGGCCAGCCGCAGCCCCTCCGGGCCCCCGAGCCTCGCGGCCAGCCGCAGTCCCGCGCGAACCGGCGGGAAGGGCGTGAAGAGGGCTCGCAGCAGATCCGCTTCCACGCGTCTCCACGTCCGGTACAGCGCCTCCCAGGCGTGCCCGTCGGCGGCGGCGAACCGCTCCAGCGCGGCGCAGGTGTCCTCCACGCGGCGTTCGAGCACGGCACACCGCCCGTCGGGCAGCGGGTGCGCCAGCACGCGAGGGGCATGGCTCCAGCGCAGCCCCTCGGCGGCGAGGTCGAGCCCGGCCAGGACGGGGGAGGCGGCGGCGAGCGGGTAGAAGGCGCTGAAGAGGTCCGAGACGTAATCCGCGTGCACCCCGCGGTCGCTTCTCGCGGCCCCGCCCGGCTCGTTCTGGGCTTCGAGGACCTCCACGCTCCACCCCGCGTCGACCAGCAGGTTCGCGGCGACGAGCCCGTTGGGTCCGGCGCCGATGACCACCGCGTCAGGCACGGGACACCTCGTCGGGCCGCCGCTCCACCACCGCGGCCAGACGGGCCAGCATGCCGCGGTGTCTGAGCTGGAGGGCCGCCTCGCTCACGGAGTTGTGCAGGGTGCCCCCGAGGCCGCGCAGCGGATGCTCGTCGCAGACGACGAGCGTCTCCTCGCCCCAGGGCCTGAGCTGGAGGAAGATCCTCGCCGTGCCGAGGGACGGGAACGCGGCCTCCAGTTCGAGTTCCCGGCCGGTCTCCTGGTGGCGGACCGTCGTCACGCCCTCGACGGCCCAGGGCCCCAGCCGGATCCTGTAGCGCAACCGGGAATCCACCGCCGGCCACGTGTCGTCGAGCGGGACGGACTCGGACGGGCCGGCCACCCACTCTCCGTAGCTGGTCGGATCGGCGAGGACGGCCCACACGGCCCGTGGGGGACGTCGGACGAGCTGATGACGGACGGCCACGACGATCCTCCTAGCGAACGCCGGGGGCGCTGCCCCGGTACGCCCCGGCGAGGCCGGAACGGTGTCACGGTCGTGGCGCCCCTACCCCGACGGATACGCCTCAAGCGGGCGGAACCGGACGAGCCGTCCCCCGCGACGACGGGCCGCACCCCCGGCGGAGGGCCGGGACCCGCCCCCTGAGTCACGAGCGCGCGACGGCGGGTGACCGCCGGTCAGGAGCATCCTGGAAGGGAGGACCCGCTCCCGGGGCCGTACGACGTCGCGGCGGCGGGGCCGGTACGGAGCGGGAGGGAGGTGCCGGATGAGGACGCGGACCCACGGCAGTCCCCTGCACGGCCGCACCGTCGTGGTGACGGGGGCGGCGCGAGGTCTCGGAGCGGCGGTGGCCCGGTCCTTGGGCGCGCGGGGAGCGCGCTTGGCCCTCCTGGGCCTGGAAGGAGGCCGCCTGCGGGACGTGGCGGCCGCTTCGGGTGCCGAGGCCGCCGCCTGGGAGGTCGACGTGACCGACGACGCGGCCATGGCCGACGCGGCCCGGGAGGTCCGCTCCCGGTTCGGGCCGGTGTCCGTGGTGGTGGCCAACGCCGGTGTCGCCCAGGAAGGTTTGTTCGCCGACACCGATCCGTACGTGTGGCGCCGTGTCGTCGAGGTCAACCTCGTCGGCAGCGCGGTCACGGCACGGTCCTTCCTGCCCGACCTCCTCCGCACCCGCGGCTACTACCTCCAAGTGGCCTCCCTGGCGTCGCTGGGAGCGACCCCGCTCATGAGCGGCTACTGCGCGTCCAAGGCGGGCGTCGAGTCCTTCGCCCAGTCCCTGCGCGCGGAACTCTCGCCCCGCGGTGTCGCCGTCGGGATCGGCTACCTCAACTGGATCGACACCGATCTGTTCCGCGACGCGGACCGCCCCGGCGTGCTGCGTGAACTGCGCGCCCACATGCCGCCGCCGGCGCGCGCGGTGTCCTCCGCGGGGCAGGTCGCGGAGCGGCTCGCCGTCGCCGTGGAGCGGCGCCGGACCTCCGTCTACGTGCCGGCGCGGCTGCGTGCCGTCCCACCCGTGCGTGCCTGTGTCCCGCCCGTGGTCACACGTCACGCCCGCGCCTGGCTGCCGCGCCTGGAGCGGGACGGGCGCATCGAGGCGACCGGTCTGCTCGGCGCGGGGGGCCGCGCCGACGAGCTGCGCGACAGCGGGCCCGGGCCGGATCCCCGGACGGGTGGGGAGACGGGCCCCGCCGACGAAGTCGCGCGCGGCATGCCTCCCGCGGAAGGCGCCGGACCTTCCGGCGTGGAGCGCCGGCCGTGAGACTCCGCACCGGCCGCCGGTGAAGGCGCGCGCCATGGACCAGTCGAAGGCACCCGAAGGCGGACGGCCGGATCGCCGCCGAGATGCTGACCCCCTACCCGCCGGGCATCCCGGTGGTGGGGCCGGGGGGGGGCGCCTGAACGGCGACGTCCTGCGCTACCTGCGGACCGGGGTGCGGGCGGGCATGGCCGTGCCGGACGCCGTCGACACCGAGGTCACGAGTCTCCGGGTGGTGCACGACGAGTGACCCCGCAGAGCGCTGGGGGCGCGACCCCGGCCTGCGCGGCCCCGTGAGCCGGCCGGGTGGCCCGCCCGCTCACCACTCCTCGGCGTCCCGGGGCTCCAGGGGAGTGAGCGCCGGCCCCTGAAGGACGGCGCCGTCGACGCCGAAGCGTGAGCCGTGGCAGGGGCACTCCCATGTGCGTTCCGCGTTGTTGAACGCGACGAGGCACCCGAGGTGGGTGCAGACGGCGGACACGGCGTGGAGCCCGCCCCGGTCGTCGCGGTGTACGGCGCAGGGTCCGCCCTTCCCGCGGACCACGGTGCCCTCACCCGGCCGCAGGTCCCGGACGGGCCCTCCGGTGCCGTCGCCGAAGGTCTCCAGACGGTCCTTGACGAAGTGCTTGCCCGTCTCCCACTGGTCCTTGAGGAGCGTCGGCGCGGAACGCAGGGCCGAACCGAGACGGCTCGGGGCGTAGAGGTCGGTCCACGGCTCTCGTTCGCCCCGCACGAGGGTGGCGATGACGGACGCCGCCATGACCCCACCCGTCATCCCCCAGCCGGCGAAGCCGGTGGCGACGTAGACGTTCTCGCCGGCGGTGGGCATGCGGCCGATGAACGGAAGCGTGTCCGTGGCGCTGTTGTCCTGCGCCGCCCAGCGGTGGGTGATCGTGACGTCGGGGAAGTACCGCTCGGTCCACTCCCGGAGGCGGGCGTAGCCGGCCTCGGTGTCCTCCCCGGTGCCGGGCCTGAACGCCTCACCGGTGACGATCAGGAGCCGTCGGCCGTCCGGGAGCGGTGCCGTGCGGACGGAGCGCTTGCCCTCCTCCTCCGTGATGTACATGCCCTCCGGGTCCTGCGGGGCGGGCACGGGGCCCGCGATCACCAGGTCGCGGTGCTGGGTCAGCCTCGTGGCGAGCAGCGCGTGGTCGAAGACCGGGTGGTGGGTGGCCACCACCACGTGCCGGGCCGAGACGACGGCGCCGGTGTCGGTGGTGAGCCGGCACGGGTCCCCGCGGTCGAGGTCCACGACACGGGTTCCCTCGTGGATCCGGCCGCCGCGCGCGACGATGGCGTCGACGAGACCGCTCAGGTACGCGAGCGGATGGAACTGGGCCTGGTCCTCGACCCTGACGGCGCCGGCCACGGGGAAGGGCAGGCCGGTCTCCGTGACGAACGAGGCGGCGAGGCCCGCGGCCCGCGCCGCCTCGGCCTCGGCGCGCAGGGCGGCGATGTCCTCGGCCCGCCGTGAGTAGGTGAGCGCCGGGCGTCGTTCCAGGTCGCAGCTGATGCCGAGTTCGTCGGCCACCTCGATGACGCGTCGAAGCGCGGTGCTCTGCGAGCTCGCGTACTGACGGGCGGCGTCGTCCCCGTGCTCGGTCCGCAGCGTGTGGTACACGCTGGTGTGGAGAGCGGTGAGCTTTCCCGTCGTGTGACCCGTGACCCCTCCGGCGAGCCGGCCCGCCTCCAGCACGACGACGTCGAGCCCGGCGCGGGTGAGCTCCCACGCCGTGGCGAGCCCGGCGATGCCCGCGCCGATGACCACCGCGTCCGCCCCGGCCGCCTCCGTGAGCGACGGGAAGGACGGCAGGGAGGCCGTCTCCCTCCAGTAGGACTGTCCGCTGTCAGAGATTCGCTTGTCAGAGATTCGCTTCATGCCCGGCGCCTGCCCGGCCGGGCCGTCCTGACGCGCCGAGGTGACATCCTCGCCACCCGGGCCCGAGCCCGAGCGCCTGCTGCCGCGCACCAGCGCTCGCCACCCGGGCCCGAGCCCGAGCCACCCGTGGCCCGAGGCCGAGCCACCCCGGCCCGAGCCCGAGCCACCCCGGCCCCGAGCCCGAGCGCCCGCTGTGGCACCCTCAGCCCTCACCCCCCGTCCCGGCCCCTCGTGCGGGTGGTGTAACCCTTGACGTGCCGAGCATGTGATCATCCAGTAATCCCGGCTGCCTACCGTCGTCGGCGTGGGGATCACCCACGGGCGGACGAGGGAAGGGGTTCCGGTGACGTCGGCGGAAACGGGGGACGGATCCGTCCGTACGGCGTGCTCGTACTGCGGGGTCGGCTGCGGCATCGTCCTCGACAACGCGCGGGACGCGACGACCGGGCGCGCCAGGATCACCAGGGCGACCGGGGACAAGGCCCATCCCGCGAACTCCGGACGGCTCTGTACGAAGGGGGCCACCAGCGCCGACATGATGGCCGCGCCCGGACGGGCCGCGACGGCCCTGGTGCGCGCCGAGCGGGGCGGGGAGCCGGTCGCGACGGACGTCGACGCCGCGGTCGCGGACGTGGCGCGGCGGCTGCGGGCGATCCTGGACGAGCACGGGCCGGACGCGCTGTCCTTCTACGTCTCCGGGCAGATGTCCCTGGAGGCGCAGTACCTGGCGAACAAGCTGGCCAAGGGGTTCGTGCGGACCCACCAGATCGAGTCCAACTCCCGGCTCTGCATGGCCTCCGCCGGCACCGGCTACAAGCTGTCGCTGGGCGCGGACGGGCCACCCGGCTCCTACCGGGACTTCGACCACGCCGACGTCTTCCTCGTGATCGGCTCCAACATGGCCGACTGCCATCCCATCCTGTTCCTGCGGATGATGGACCGCGTCAAGTCGGCCGGGGCGAAGCTGATCGTCGTCGACCCGCGGCGCAACGCCACCGCCGACAAGGCCGATCTCTTCCTCCCGATCAGGCCCGGCACCGACCTCGCCCTCCTCAACGGCCTGCTGCACCTGCTCGCCGAGAACGGGCACGTGGACGAGGAGTTCGTCGCCGCGCACACCGAGGGCTGGGAGGAGACCGCCGCCTTCCTCGCCGACTACCCGCCCGCCCGCGTCGCCGGGATCACCGGCATACCCGAGGAGGACATCCGGCGGGCCGCCCGGTGGATCGGCGAGGCCGGCGCGTGGATGAGCTGCTGGACGATGGGGCTCAACCAGTCCACGCACGGCACGTGGAACACCAACGCGCTGGTCAACCTGCACCTCGCGACCGGTGCGATCTGCCGGCCGGGCGCCGGGCCGTTCTCGCTCACCGGCCAGCCCAACGCCATGGGCGGCCGCGAGATGGGCTACATGGGGCCCGGCCTGCCCGGGCAGCGGTCGGTGCTCGTCGACGCCGACCGCTCCTTCACCGAGGAGCTGTGGGGCATCCCCGAGGGCTCGCTGCGCACCGACGTCGGACGCGGCACCGTCGAGATGTTCGAGCGGATGGCGGCCGGCGACATCAAGGCGTGCTGGATCATCTGCACCAACCCGGTCGCCTCCGTCGCCAACCGCAAGACCGTCATCGCCGCCCTGGAGGCCGCCGAACTCGTCGTCACCCAGGACGTGTTCGCCGAGACCGAGACCAACGGCTACGCCGACGTCGTGCTGCCCGCGACGCTGTGGGCGGAGTCCGACGGCGTCATGGTCAACTCGGAACGGAACCTCACCCTGGTCCGGGGCGTCGTCGACCCGCCCGGCCAGGCCCTCCCCGACTGGGAGCTCATCGCCCGCGTCGCCCGCGCGATGGGCTTCGCCGAGGCGTTCGCGTACGACTCCGCCGAGGAGGTCTTCGAGGAGCTGAAGCGGGCGTGGAACCCCCAGACCGGCTGGGACCTGCGCGGAGTCTCGTACGAGCGGCTGCGCGAGACCCCCGTGCAGTGGCCGGCCCCCACGGCCGACGGCCCCGACCGCAACCCGGTCCGCTACCTCAACGACGGCGTCAGCCAGACCCTCCTGGAGCGCCCGGACGGCAGTCGGCCCCGCCTCGCCTTCCCCACCCCGAGCGGCCGGGCCCGCTTCTTCGCCCGCCCGCACCTGCCCGCCGCCGAACTGCCCGACGACGACTACCCGTTCGTCCTCAACACCGGACGCCTCCAGCATCAGTGGCACACCCTGACCAAGACCGGGAAGGTCGCCAAGCTGACGAAGCTGAACCCCGGCCCCTTCGTCGAGGTCCACCCGGAGGACGCCCTGTCGCTCGGCGTCGCCGAGGGCGACCACCTGGAGATCGCCTCCCGGCGCGGGCGGGCCGTCCTGCCCGTCGCCGTCACCGACCGCGTACGGCGCGGAGACTGCTTCGCCCCCTTCCACTGGAACGACCTCTTCGGCGAGTACCTGAGCATCAACGCCGTGACCAGCGACGCCGTCGACCCGCTCTCCTTCCAGCCCGAGTTCAAGGCGTGCGCGGTCGCCCTCACGAGGACGACCGCGCCCGTCCCGCCCGCCCGCTCCGCCGGCGACCCGGCCGAGCCGACAAGGACCGGGGCCGCCACGGAGGCCGCCACGCCCGCCCCGGACACCACCACCGTCACCACGCGGGAACCGGTACGCGTCCTCGCCGCGCTGCTCGGCGTCGCGGACCTCACGCCCCCGGCCCTCACCGAGCCCGAGCGCGGCTACCTCGCCGGCTACCTCACCGGACTGTCGAGCGCGCCCGCCGACGGCCGGACACCCGTCCTGCCCGCCTCCGCGCCCCTCGCCCCCGACCACAGCCTCTGGGTGAACGGCGTCCTGGCCGGCCTGTACTCCCGCGCGGAGACCCCCGCGCAACTCCCGGCCCCCTCACCGGAACCCGCACGTCAGGACGGCCCCGGCGAGCCCGCGCCCCCGACCCGGCGGCTGCTCGTCCTCTGGGCCTCCCAGACGGGCACCGCCGAGGAGTTCGCCGCGACCGTCGCCGCCCGCTGCGCCGAGGTCGGCCGGGAAGCGGCCCTCCTCCCCATGGCGGACATCGCCCCCGCGGACATCGGCGCCGACACCGACCTCCTCGTGGTGACCAGCACCTTCGGGGACGGCGACGCGCCGGACAACGGCAGCGCGTTCTGGCAGGCCCTCAGCTCACCCGACGCGGCCCGCATGGAAGGCGTGCGGTACTCCGTCCTCGCCTTCGGCGACTCCAGTTACGACGACTTCTGCGGGTACGGCCGCCGCGTGGACGAACGGCTCGCCGCCCTCGGCGCGGGCCGCCTGCACCCCCGTACCGACTGCGAACCCGACCACGAGGAGACCTCCGCCGCCTGGCTGGACACCCTCCTGCCGCTGCTCGCCGCCCCCACCCGCGTGCCCGCTCCGGCTGCGGCTCCGACTCCGGCGGGGCCCGCACCGGCCGCGCCCGCTCCCACGCCGGCCGCCGCGCCCACGCCGTCGTACACCAAGGCGTCGCCGTTCCCGACGCTCCTCGTCGGCAACCGTCTCCTGAGCCTGCCCGGCTCGCAGAAGGAGGTGCGGCAGTTCGCCTTCGACACCCGCGGCGGCGCACTCGCCTACGAGGCCGGCGACGCCCTGGGGGTGTGGCCCGCCAACAGCACCGAACTCGTCGCCGAATGGCTGGCCCTCACCGGGCTCGACCCCGCCGAGCCCGTCGCCGCCGGCGACGGCGGCCCGCTGCCGCTCGCCGAGGCGCTGCGGACCCGCCTCGACATCACCCGCATCACGCCGGACCTGCTCCGCTTCGTCGCCGAGCGGGCCGGCAGCCAGGAGCTGAAGCGGCTGCTGCGCCCCGGGAACAAGGACGAGCTCGCGAAGTGGAGCTGGGGCCTCCAGGCCGCCGACCTGATCGGCGCCTACCCGGCACGCGCCTCCGCCGCCGAGTGGACGGGCGTCCTCAAACGCCTCCAGCCGCGCCTGTACTCGATCTCCTCCAGCCCCCTCGCCCACCCGGGGGAGGTCCGGCTCACCGT
Source organism: Streptomyces sp. NPDC085460 (assembly GCF_044541975.1). Classification (NCBI taxonomy): domain Bacteria; kingdom Bacillati; phylum Actinomycetota; class Actinomycetes; order Kitasatosporales; family Streptomycetaceae; genus Streptomyces; species Streptomyces sp. NPDC085460. Next base: position 204,514 of record NZ_JBITTO010000004.1, on the reverse strand, counting down.
CTCCGTGGTCCGCTACTCCAACGACCGGGGACGGGACCGCACGGGAGTGTGCTCGGCCTACCTGGCCGACCACGCCGACGACGGCCCGGTCCAGGTCTTCGTCCAGCGCTCGGCGCACTTCCGCCCGCCGGCCGACCCCGCCGCGCCCCTGATCATGGTCGGGCCGGGGACGGGCGTCGCCCCGTTCGTCGGCTTCCTGGAGGACCGGCAGGCCCGGGGGCACACCGGACGCAACTGGCTCTTCTTCGGCGAGCAGCGCGAGGCCACCGACTTCTACTACCGCGAGGAGCTCGCGGGCCTGCTGGCGAGCGGCCGGCTCGACCGGCTCGACACCGCCTTCTCCCGCGACCAGCGCGCCAAGGTCTACGTGCAGGACCGCATGCGCGAGCACGGGGCCGCCCTCTGGTCCTGGCTCCAGGACGGCGCCCACCTCGCCGTCTGCGGTGACGCCGCCCGCATGGCGAAGGACGTCGACCGGACCCTCCGGGAGATCGTCGCCCGCCACGGCCGGATGGGCGAAGAGGAGGCGGCCGCGTACGTCCGGCAGCTGGCCGCGGACAAGCGCTACGTACGCGACGTCTACTGACCGCCGACCGCCGACCGCCGACCGCCGACCGCCGACCGCCGGCGGGGCCCCGCGCCAGGGACCCCGCGCCCTTGGTGGCTTCCTACGACCCCTCTCTCATCCGCGATGGAGGGTCCCACGATCTTGTTGCAGATGAGAGCGATCGCGGCCTACGGTGTCGCATATGCAGTCCTACACCATCGGGCAGGCCGCGCGTCTCCTGGGCGTCAGCCCCGACACGGCGCGGCGCTGGGCGGACGCGGGGCGGGTCGCCACCCACCGCGACGAGAGCGGCCGGCGCGTCATCGACGGCAAGTCGCTCGCGGCGTTCTCCGTGGAGCTCGGGCAGGCGGACGACGAGGACGCCTCGTACACCTCGGCGCGCAACGCGTTCCCGGGGATCGTCACGGCGATCAAGCTCGGCGACGTCGCGGCCCAGGTCACCATCCAGGCCGGCCCGCACCGTCTGGTCTCCCTCCTCACCCGCGAGGCCGTGGAAGAGCTGGGACTGGAAGTCGGCATGCAGGCCACCGCCCGCGTGAAGTCGACCAGCGTGCACATCGACCGCACCTGACACCCTCTTCCGTTCCTCTGCGAGGAGTTCCGACCCTCATGTCCCTCACCCGCACCCTCACGAGACGCCGTACGGCCGCCGCCGTGCTCACGGCGGCCCTGCTCGTCCCGCTCGCGGCCTGTTCCACCGACGACACCCGGGCGGACGGCGGGAACGCCACCGCTTCCGGTTCCGCCGGCGCGGCGCCCCGGGCGGACCTGACCGTGCTCGCGGCGGCCTCGCTCACCGACGTCTTCAAGACGGCGGGCGCCGCCTACGAGAAGGCGCACCCCGGCACGAGGATCACCTTCTCCTTCGCCGGCTCGCAGGAGCTCGTCGCCCAGGTCTCGCAGGGCTCGCCCGCCGACGTCCTGGTCACGGCCGACACCAAGAGCATGGACAAGGTGAAGGCCGACACCGGCACCCCGGCGATCATCGCGAAGAACCGGCTCGTCATCGCCACCGGCGAGGGCAACCCGTTCAAGGTCGACGACCTCAAGGACCTGGCCGACACCAAGCTGAAGGTCGTCCTCGCCGCGCCCGAGGTCCCGGCGGGCAAGTACAGCAAGCAGATCCTCGACAAGCAGGGCATCACGGTGAAGCCGGTCTCCCAGGAGCCCAACGTGCGCGCCGTGCTCAGCAAGGTCGAGCTCGGCGAGGCCGACGCCGGCCTCGTCTACAGGACCGACGCGGCGAGCGCCGCCGACAAGGTCGACGCCGTCGAGATCCCCGACGACCGGAACGCCATCGCGCAGTACCCGGCCGCCACGCTGAAGGACTCGAAGAACGCGGAGGCCGCCGCCGCGTTCGTCGCGTGGCTGTCCTCGCCCGACGGCCAGAAGATCCTCCAGGACGCCGGCTTCCAGAAGCCGTAACCGTCCGGGATCACCCGACCGTGAGGGGCTGTCCGCATCGGGGGAACGGACAGCCCCTCCGCTCCACGTCCTCACCTCTCCGGGATCTTCGCCCTCACCTCTCCGGGACCTTCGATGAAACGAGCAGGCGTACGAACCTCCGGTGCGCGCCCGCCCCTCGCCCTGGCTCTGCCCGCGCTCGCGGCGGTGGCCTTCCTGGCCCTCCCGCTGATCGGCATCCTCGTCCGCACCGAGTGGACCGAGCTCGCCGGCCACCTCCGCTCGCCCGGCACCGTGCAGGCGCTGAAGCTGTCGCTCGTCGTCTCCTTCTGGGCGCTCGGCCTCTCCCTGCTGCTCGGTGTGCCGCTGGCCTGGCTGCTCGCCCGGGTGCCGTTCCCCGGCAAGGCGTTCGTCCGCTCGCTGGTGCTGCTGCCCATGGTGCTGCCGCCGACCGTCGGCGGCGTCGCCCTGCTCCTCGCCTTCGGCCGCCGCGGACTCCTCGGCCCGTGGCTGGAGTCCACCTTCGGCATCACCCTGCCGTTCCACACCTCCGGCGCCGTCCTCGCGGCGACCTTCGTCGCCATGCCCTTCCTCGTCATCAGTCTGGAGGGCGCGCTCGGCGGACTGCGCCCCCGGTACGAGGAGACGGCGGCGTCCCTCGGCGCCTCCCCGGTCCGGGTCTTCTTCACCGTCACCCTGCCGATGGTGGCGCCCGGCGTGCTCGCCGGCGCGGCGCTCACCTGGGCGCGGGCGCTGGGCGAGTTCGGCGCGACGATCACCTTCGCCGGCAACCTCCCCGGTACGACCCAGACGCTGCCGCTCCAGGTCTACCTGCTCCTCCAGGAGGAGCCCGAGGCCGCCACGTCGGTGTCGCTGCTGCTCCTCGCGATCGCCATGGGCGTGCTCATCGCCCTGCGCGGCCGGTGGACCGGGATGCCCGCCGACCGCCCCCGCCGCGACGAGCCCGCTCCGGACCCGGACGCCGTCCCCGCCCCACCCGCCCCCGGTCCCGCGCTGCCCGCGCCGTCCACCGGGCGCTGGGCGCTGCACGCCGACGTCACCGGATTCACCACGCTCACGCTCGACGCGGACCCCGGCACCACCATCGCCGTCGTCGGCCCCAACGGCGCCGGGAAGACGACCCTGCTGCGCGCCCTGCTCGGCCTCACCCCCCGCGCCCACGCCGAGCTCCGCCTCGGCGGCGAGGACGTCACCGCCCTGCCGCCGCACCGGCGCCGGGTCGCCTGGGTGCCGCAGGACGGCGCCCTCTTCCCGCACCTGACGGCCCTCGCCAACACCGCGTACGGGCTCCGCGCCCAGGGCGTTTCCCGGGCCGAGGCCCGCCGCGAGGCGCAGGCGTGGCTCGACCGCCTCGGCGTCGGCCACCTCGGGCACCGGAAGCCGGCGCAGCTCTCCGGTGGCCAGGCCCAGCGCGTGGCCCTCGCCCGCGCGCTGGCCGCACGCCCCCGGCTGCTGGTCCTCGACGAACCGCTCGCCGCGCTCGACCAGACCACCCGGGCGCATGTGCGCCACACCCTGCGCGCGCACCTCACCGGCTTCGGCGGGGTCTGCCTCATCGTCACCCACGACCCGGTGGAGGCGGTCTCGCTCGCCGACCGCGTCCTGGTCCTCCAGGACGGCGGCGCGCTCCAGGACGCCACGCCCGCCGAGGTCACCCGGCACCCGCGCTCGCCCTGGGTGGCCCGGATGCTGGGCCGCAACGCCTGGCCGGGAACGGCCACGCCGGAGGGGCTCTCGCTGGCCGGCGGCGGCACCCTCGTCGCGGCGGAACCCCCGTCGCCCGGCACGCCGGCCCTCGCGATCGTCGCCCCCGAGGCGGTGTCCCTGCACCGGGAGAAGCCGGCGGGGAGCCCGCGCAACGTCTGGCCCGGCACCGTACGCGAGATCACCACCAGCGGCAGCCGCCTCCGCGTCCTGGTCACCTCCGCCGAGGCACCCGACCTCGTCGCCGAGATCACCCCTCAGGCCGCCGCCGAACTCGGTCTCGCCGACGGCGTGTCCGTCTGGACCAGCGTCAAGGCCACCGAGACGACGGTCGTCCCGCTCTGACCCGCCGAGCCGCGTTCAGGACACCGCGAGTCGGGTGGAGGACACCGCGAGCCGGGTTCAGGACACCGCGAGCCGGTCCACCAGGAGCTCCGCCCTGGCCTCGGCGTCCGCGGCGGGCAGGCGTCCCGCGCGGGTCAGGGTCGCCAGGCCGTGGAGGGACGCCCAGAACAGCTCGGTGAACAGGCCCGGGGGGACGTCTTCCCCGGCGACCTCGGTCAGCGTCTCCAGGAGGGCGGCGAAGCCGTCCTTCAGGGGTTGCGGGGTGTCCTCGTGCGCGAACGGCAGGCCGCCGTCGAGCTGGAACATGGCGTCGTAGACCGCCGGGTTGCGCTCGGCGAAGTCGAGGTAGGCGCGGGTCAGGGCGCCGACCCGGGCGCGCGGGCCGTCCGCCGCGGAGGTGGCCGCCCGCAGGGCTGCGGCCAGCTCGGCGGCGCCCTCCAGGGCGACGGCGCCGATGATCTCGCGCTTGCCCCGGAAGTGGCTGTAGAGGACGGGCTGGCTGTACTCGATGCGCTCGGCGAGCCGGCGGGTGGTGACCGCCTCCCAGCCCTGCCGCTCGGCGATTTCGCGGGCCGTCGCGACGATGAGGCGCTCGCGGACGGCCCGTTCGCGTTCCTTGCGTTCCTGTACCGACATACCGAGATTCTAGCACCGCTAGACAACCGAGCGGCGGAAGCTCTAGCGTTGAACCATCACCTAGCGCCGCTAGATCGCGATGGGGGGCGTCGACGTCGATCGCGGACGCCGGAGCTCCCTCGCGGGTGCCGCATTCCAGGAGGGGTACGCCATGCTCGACGCACTGCAGATCGCCACCACCGTGATCGTCGGCCTGATGGTCGGGGTGGAGTTCTCCGTCGCCTTCGTCATCAACCCGATCCTCGCCGCCCTCCCCGACGACAGCGGTCAGCAGGCCCGCAGCCACGGCGGCCGGATGCTCGGCGCCGTCATGCCCGTCTGGTACATCGGCTCGCTCGTCCTCGTCGCGGTCTGGGCGGCCGCCGGCCGGAGCCAGGAAGGTGTCGGACTGGTCGTCACCGCCGGAGCGCTGTTGATCGTCAGCGTGATCATGTCGATCCTGCTGCTGGTCCCGATCAACAACCGGGGCAAGACGTGGACCCCCGAGAACCGGCCCGCCGACTGGAAGGAGCAGATGAACCGCTGGGACCGCTACCACTACGTCCGCGTCGCCGTCATCGTCGCCGCCTTCACCCTGCTGGTCACCGCCCTGGCCTGAACCGGCCACACGCTGGTCCCGCCCGGGCCGGTGGGCTAGGCTCGCCGACCATGACCACCGGGACGGCCTCGCGCCACACACGGATCGGTGACCCGGTGCTCCACTGAGCGCCGGACGGGCCGGTACGGGCCCGCTCTCCGACCGAGCACCCCGCGCCGCCGCGCGGGCCCCGCCTCCGTCGTGTCGATCACAGCTCCACCCATCGACCACGACAGGAGACGCACATGCCCATTACGACGTTACGGATCCCCACCGCGGACGGTCACGCCGACGCGTTCGCCGCCCTCCCCGACGACGGTGCCCGGCACCCGGGGGTGCTGATGTACGCGGACGGCTTCGGCATCCGCCCGGTCCTGCGGGACCTGGCCCTCGAACTGGCCGGGCACGGCTACTACGTGCTCGTGCCCCACCTCTTCTACCGGCACGGCCCGGCACCGGTGGTGGAACTCCCCGCGTACATCGGGGAAGAGGCCAGGGCCGAGGTCTTCGCCCGGCTGATGCCGCTGATCGAGGCGCACACCGCCGCACACGCGCGGAGCGACGCCGAGGCGTACCTCCGGTTCCTCACCACCCGGCCCGAGGTCGAGGCCGGCCCGGTCGCGGTGACGGGGTACTGCGTCGGCGGCCTCCTGGCGGTGCGTGCCGCCGCCGAGCACCCCGGTCGAGTCGCCGCGGTCGCCGCCTTCCACGGCCCGGTCGCCGCCGACGGGCCCGGCCTCTTCGCCGGCCTCACCGCCCGGGTCCACCTCGGCCACGCCGAGAGCGACCTGACGCCGGAGGAACTCGGCGAGCTCAACCGCACCCTGGACGCGGCGGGCGTCTCGTACACCTCCGAGATCTACCCCGGCACCGTCCACGGCTTCACCATGGCCGACACCGACACCTTCAGCCCCACCGGCCTGAAGCAGCACTGGTCCCGCCTGCTCCCCCTGCTCGAGAGCACCCTCTCCACCACCTGAGCCGAGCCCCGAGACCCGGCCCGACGCCCGACCCGAGCATCGGCCCGGGGCTCGGGTCCGGTCCGGGTGCCGTGCGAGGGCATCCGCTCGGATCTCGGGGCGCGGTACAGCTGACGGCCGTCACCGGGCTCGCCGCGCTCTCGCTCGACGCCATGGCGTCGGTGGCGTGCGGCCCCGAGGCGATCGTCCTGGTCCTGGCCGCGGCCGACGGGTACGGGCTGCCTGCTGGCCGCGCGGCAAGTTCCGTCCCCGTAGAGGACGCGTCAAGAGCGCGCCGCAGGGCGTATGGGGGCCGTTAACGGCAGCCGCGACCTGGCTGAAACCAGGTTTGCTCATCTCGTCCGAGAATCCGTTCTTCCTTCTTCCTGAATCCGGGAGTCCACGATGGCCGATCTGGCCTTCGTCGTCACCACGATCGCGGTCTTCGCGCTGGTGGCGTTCATCGCCAAGGGGGTGGCGAAGCTGTGAGTGCCGAGAACATCGTCGGTCTGCTCGTGGCGGCCGCCCTGCTGGGTTATCTCGTTCTTGCCCTCGTCAAGCCGGAGAGGTTCTGAGTTCCGAGATGAGTCCTGTTCTTGCTGGAGTGCTCCAGCTTCTGGCGTTGATCGTCGCTCTGGGCCTGTCGTACCGGCCGCTGGGCGACCACATGGCGCGCGTGTACTCCTCGGAGAAGCACTACAAGCCGGAGAAGTGGCTCTACAAGGCGGTCGGCGCGAATCCCGACACGCAGATGCGCTGGCCGGCGTACCTGCGCGGGGTGCTCGCCTTCTCCGTGGTGAGCGTGCTCTTCCTCTACCTGCTCCAGCGGGTGCAGGGGTCGCTTCCCGGCTCGCTCGGGTTCGTGTCGATCGACCCGGACCAGGCGTTCAACACGGCCGCCTCGTTCGTGGCGAACACGAACTGGCAGTCGTACTACGGCGAGCAGGCCATGGGCCACGTCGTGCAGACCGGCGGCCTCGCCGTGCAGAACTTCGTGTCCGCCGCGGTGGGCATGGCGGTCGCGGTCGCCCTCGTCCGCGGTTTCGCCCGGTCGCGCTCGGGTGAGCTGGGCAACTTCTGGGCCGACCTGGTCCGCGGTGTCGTCCGGATCCTGCTGCCGATGGCGGTGATCGGCGCGCTCGTGCTCGTCGCCTGCGGCGCGATCCAGAACTTCTCCGGGATCCACGAGGTCGGCCAGTTCACCGGCGGTGCGCAGCAGTGGAACGGCGGCGCGGTGGCCTCGCAGGAGGTCATCAAGGAGCTGGGCACGAACGGCGGCGGCTACTTCAACGCCAACTCGGCCCACCCCTTCGAGAACCCCAACGGGCTCTCCAACCTCTTCGAGGTCTACCTGATCCTCGTCATCCCGTTCGCGCTGACCCGCACCTTCGGCCGGATGGTCGGCTCGCTGAAGCAGGGCTACGCGATCCTCGGCACCATGGCCGTCATCTGGGTCGGCTTCACCGCGCTGATGATGTGGACCGAGTTCGCGGGCAAGGGCCCGGCGTTCGAGCTGGCCGGCGGCGCGATGGAGGGCAAGGAGACCCGGTTCGGCATCGCCGGCTCCGCGATCTTCTCGGTCGCCACCACGCTGACCTCGACCGGCGCGGTGAACTCCTTCCACTCCTCCAACACCGGCTTCGGCGGTGGCATCAACCTGCTGGGCATGCAGCTCGGCGAGATCGCGCCCGGCGGCGTCGGCTCCGGTCTCTACGGCATGCTGATCATGGCGATCATCGCCGTGTTCATCGCCGGCCTCATGGTCGGCCGCACCCCGGAGTACCTGGGGAAGAAGATCGGCACCCGCGAGATCAAGTTCGCCGCGTGCTACATCCTCGTCACCCCGGCCCTCGTCCTCGGCTTCACGGCGGCGTCGTTCGTCCTGGACACGCCGGCGAACTCGATGACGAACTCCGGCGCGCACGGCTTCTCCGAGATCCTGTACGCGTTCACCTCGGGCGCGAACAACAACGGCTCGGCCTTCGCCGGCCTGAACGCGGACACCCAGTGGTTCAACAGCACGATCGGCATCGCGATGCTGTTGGGCCGGTTCCTGCCGATGGTGTTCGTCCTGGCGCTCGCGGGTTCGCTCGCGGAGCAGCGGCCGGTCCCGGAGACCGCGGGCACCCTGCGGACGGAGAAGCCGCTGTTCACGGGTCTCCTGGTCGGCACGATCATGATCATCACCGGTCTCACCTACTTCCCGGCCCTGGCCCTCGGCCCGCTCGCGGAAGGGCTCGCGGCATGACCATCGACGTAGAGAAGCACGAGGACACGATGTCCACCACGACGGCGGCCACGGCGCCCCACGGCGATCTGTCCGGGGGCCACCAGGCCCCGGGGCGGGTCGGCGGGGGCCTGTTCGACCCGAAACAGCTGGTCAAGTCCTTCCCGGACGCGATCAGAAAGCTCGACCCGCGCGTGATGGTCAAGTCCCCGGTCATGTTCGTGGTCCTGGTCGGCTCGGTCGTCACCACCGTCCTCGCGGTGAGGAACCCGGGGGACTGGTTCGGCTGGGCGATCACGGCCTGGCTGTGGCTGACCACGATCTTCGCCAACCTCGCCGAGGCGGTCGCGGAGGGCCGGGGCAAGGCTCAGGCCGACACCCTGCGCAAGGCCAAGACCGACACCGTCGCCCGCCGTCTGACGAAGACGGGCGAGGAGCAGGTGGCCGGCACCGAACTGCGCATCGGCGACCTGGTGGTCTGCGAGGCCGGCGACATCATCCCCGGCGACGGCGACGTCGTCGAGGGGGTGGCGAGCGTCGACGAGTCCGCGATCACCGGCGAGTCGGCCCCTGTCATCCGCGAGTCCGGCGGCGACCGCTGCGCGGTCACCGGCGGCACCAAGGTCCTCTCCGACCGGATCGTCGTCAAGATCACGACGAAGCCCGGCGAGACCTTCATCGACCGCATGATCAACCTCGTCGAGGGCGCCGCCCGGCAGAAGACGCCGAACGAGATCGCCCTCAACATCCTCCTCGCCTCCCTCACCATCGTCTTCCTCCTCGCGGTCGTCACGCTCAAGCCGTTCGCGATCTACGCGGGCGCCGACGAGCAGACCTCCCTCATCGTCCTCACGGCACTCCTCGTGTGCCTGATCCCGACGACGATCGGCGCGCTGCTCTCCGCCATCGGCATCGCCGGCATGGACCGCCTGGTCCAGCGCAACGTCCTGGCCATGTCGGGCCGGGCGGTCGAGGCCGCCGGGGACGTGTCGACGCTGCTCCTGGACAAGACGGGAACGATCACTCTCGGCAACCGGCAGGCGTCGGAGTTCGTCCCGGTCTCCGGGACGACGGCGGCGGAGCTTGCGGACGCCGCCCAGCTCTCCTCGCTCGCCGACGAGACCCCCGAGGGCCGCTCGATCGTGGTCCTCGCCAAGGAGAAGTACGGCCTGCGGGAGCGCCACCAGGGCGAGCTCGCGCACGCCACCTGGATCGAGTTCACCGCCCAGACCCGCATGTCCGGGGTCGACGTCGACGGCAGGTCCACCCGCAAGGGCGCGGCCGGGTCGGTCGTCACCTGGGTCCGTGAGCAGGGCGGTCAGGTCGCGGACGACGCCGACGCCCTCGCCGACCGCATCTCCGAGGCCGGCGGCACGCCGCTGCTCGTCGCGGTCAAGGACGACAAGGGCGCGCGCGTCCTCGGGGTGATCCACCTCAAGGACGTCGTCAAGGAGGGCATGCGGGAGCGGTTCGACGAACTGCGCCGGATGGGCATCAAGACCATCATGATCACGGGTGACAACCCGCTGACCGCGAAGGCGATCGCCGAGGAGGCGGGGGTCGACGACTTCCTCGCCGAGGCCACGCCCGAGGACAAGATGGCCCTCATCAAGCGCGAGCAGGCCGGCGGCAAGCTGGTCGCGATGACCGGCGACGGCACCAACGACGCCCCGGCCCTCGCCCAGGCGGACGTGGGCGTGGCGATGAACACGGGCACGTCGGCCGCGAAGGAGGCCGGCAACATGGTCGACCTCGACTCCAACCCGACCAAGCTCATCGAGATCGTCGAGATCGGCAAGCAGCTCCTCATCACCCGGGGCGCGTTGACGACCTTCTCGATCGCCAACGACGTCGCCAAGTACTTCGCGATCATCCCCGCCATGTTCGCGGTCGCCTACCCGTCGCTGGACAAGCTCAACATCATGGGCCTGGCCTCGCCGGAGTCCGCGATCCTCTCCGCCGTCGTCTTCAACGCCCTGATCATCGTCGCGCTCGTCCCGCTCGCCCTCAAGGGCGTCCGTTACCGGCCCTCCAGCGCCGACTCCATGCTCCGGCGCAACCTCGGCCTCTACGGACTCGGCGGCCTGATCGCCCCGTTCATCGGCATCAAGCTCATCGACATGCTCCTCTCCCTCATCCCCGGAATCGGCTGACCCACGATGAACAACTCAGCAGCGAACACCGGCCGCGTCCTGTGGGCGGGCCTGCGCGCCCTCCTCGTCCTCACCGTCCTCACCGGCGTCCTGTACCCCCTCGCCGTCACCGGCATCGCCCAGGCCGCCTTCCCCGGCAAGGCCAACGGCTCCGAGATCGAGGTGGACGGCAAGGTCGTCGGCTCCGCGCTCATCGGCCAGACCTACCTCGACGGGGACGCCCCCGACCTGCGGTGGTTCCAGCCCCGCCCGTCCAACGGCCTGGGCACCAACTCCGTCAACACCCAGTACAAGCTGATCCTCTCCGGCGCGACGAACCGTTCCGGCGACAACGAGGACCTGATCCAGTGGGTCACCGACGCCAAGGCCGCCGTCGTCAAGGACAACTCGGTCGCCGGCCACGAGGTCGATCCCTCTGACGTCCCCGTCGACGCGGTCACCTCCTCCGGCTCGGGCCTCGACCCGCACATCTCCCCGGAGTACGCGAAGCTCCAGGTCCACCGCGTCGCCGAGAAGAACAAGCTGACCGTCGCCCAGGTCGACAAGCTCGTCGCCGACCACACCGACGGCCGCATCCTCGGCTTCATCGGGGAACCCCGCGTCAACGTCCTCGAACTCAACGTCGCGCTCAAGGAATTGACCAAGGGCTGATGTCCGTGACACCACGGCATGGGAGCCGGCGGACCCGGGTCAGCCCGGCGTCCGCCGGCTCCCGCGGCGCGACGCGCCGCACGAACCACGCGAACCGCACGCACGACAGGAAGGCAGCACGCCGATGACGCGGGTGCTGGTGGTCGAGGACGACTCGAAGCTCGCGCGAGCCCTGGTCATCAACCTGCGGGCGCGCCGATACGTGGTGGACTCGGCGCCGGACGGCGCCACCGCCCTCACGCTCGCCGCCGCCGAACCGCCGGACGTGCTGATCGTCGATCTGGGACTGCCGGACATGGACGGCGTCGAGGTCATCCAGGCCCTGCGGCGCTGGAGCCGTTCCCCCGTCCTCGTCCTCTCCGCGCGCAGCGGCTCCGAGGACAAGATCCGCGCCCTCGACGCCGGCGCCGACGACTACATGACGAAACCGTTCAGCATGGACGAACTCCTGGCCCGCCTGCGGGCCGCCACCCGGCGTACGGCCGAGGCGTCCCCGACCACGCCCGACACCGGCGTCGGCCGGATCGCCACCGCCGACTTCAGCGTCGACCTGGTGGCGAAGCGGGTGCGGCGCGCGGACCGGGACGTGCGGCTCACACCGACCGAGTGGCACCTCCTGGAGATCCTGATCCGCAACCCGGGCCGGCTCATCAGCCAGCGCAGGCTGCTCCAGGAGGTGTGGGGGCCGAGCCACGGCACGAAGACGAACTATCTGCGGGTCTACATGGCCCAGTTGCGGCGCAAGCTGGAGACGGACCCGTCGCATCCCCGCTATCTGATCACCGAACCCGGCATGGGCTACCGCTTCGAACCGTAGGAGACGCCGTACATGGGACGCGGGAAGCTGCGCATCTACCTGGGAGCCGCGCCGGGCGTCGGCAAGACGTACGCCATGCTCTCGGAGGGACACCGCCGCGTCGAGCGCGGCACGGACTGCGTCGTCGCGTTCGTCGAGCACCACGACCGGCCCAGGACCGAGGTCATGCTGCACGGTCTCGAAACGATCCCGCGCCGGACGATCGAGTACCGGGGGACGTCGTTCACGGAGATGGACGTGGACGCCGTCCTCGCCCGGCGGCCCGCCGTCGCCCTCGTCGACGAACTGCCGCACACCAACGTGCCCGGCTCCCGCAACGCCAAGCGCTGGCAGGACGTCGAGGAACTCCTCGCGGCCGGCATCGACGTCGTGTCGACCGTCAACATCCAGCACCTCGAATCGCTCGGCGACGTCGTCGAGGCGATCACCGGGATCCGGCAGAAGGAGACCGTCCCGGACGAGATCGTCCGCCGGGCCGACCAGATCGAGCTGGTCGACATGTCGCCCCAGGCGCTGCGCCGCCGCATGGCCCACGGCAACATCTACAAGCCCGACAAGGTCGACGCGGCGCTCTCCAACTACTTCCGCCCCGGCAACCTCACCGCCCTGCGCGAGCTGGCCCTCCTGTGGACCGCCGACCGGGTCGACGAGTACCTGCGCCAGTACCGCGGCGAGCACGACATCCGCTCCACCTGGCAGGCCCGCGAGCGGATCGTCGTCGGCCTCACCGGCGGACCCGAGGGCCGCACCCTGATACGCCGCGCCTCCCGGCTCGCCGAGAAGGGCGCGGGCGGCGAGGTCCTCGCCGTCTACATAGCCCGCAGCGACGGCCTCACCGCCGCCTCGCCCAAGGAACTGGCCGTCCAGCGGACCCTCGTCGAGGACCTCGGCGGCACCTTCCACCACGTCATCGGCGACGACATACCGACCGCGCTCCTGGAGTTCGCGCGCGGCGTCAACGCCACCCAGGTCGTCCTCGGCTCGAGCCGCCGCCGCACCTGGCAGTACGTCCTCGGCCCCGGTGTCGGCCAGACCGTCGCCCGCGAGTCGGGACCCGACCTCGACGTCCACATCGTCACCCACGGCGAGGTCGCCAAGGGCCGGGGTCTCCCGGTCGCCCGCGGCGCCCGCCTCGGCCGCTCCCGGCTCATCGCCGGCTGGCTCGTCGGCGTCGCGGGACCCGTCGCGCTCGCCCTGCTCCTCACCCACACCGACGCGGACCTCGGGCTCGCCAACGACATGCTGCTGTTCCTGGCGCTCACCGTCGCCTCGGCGCTGCTCGGCGGCTTCCTGCCGGCGCTCGCCTCGGCCGCCGCCGGCTCGCTGCTGCTCAACTGGTTCTTCACCCCGCCGATCCACCGCATCACCATCGCCGACCCGCTGAACATCGTCGCCATCGCGGTCTTCTTCGGCGTCGCCATGGCCGTCGCCTCCGTCGTGGACCTCGCCGCCCGCCGCACCCACCAGGCGGCCCGGCTGCGCGCCGAGTCCGAGGTGCTCTCCTACCTGGCCGGCAGCGTGCTGCGCGGCGAGACCAGCCTCGACGCCCTCCTCGAACGCGTCCGCGAGACCTTCTCCATGGAGTCCGTCGCCCTGCTCCAACGGGCCGACGGCGCCGAACCCTGGACCAGGGCCGCCGCCGTGGGCCCCCACCCCGCCGCCCGTCCCGAGGACGCCGACGTCGACATGCCCGTCGGCGACCATCTGGCGCTCGCCCTCAGCGGGCGGGTCCTGCCGGCCGAGGACCGGCGGGTGCTGGGCGCCTTCGCGGCGCAGGCGGCCGTCGTCCTGGACCGGCAGCGGCTGGTCGGCGAGGCGGAGGAGGCCCGCAAGCTCGCCGAGGGCAACAAGATCCGCACCTCCCTGCTCGCCGCCGTCAGCCACGACCTGCGCACCCCGCTGGCCGGCATCAAGGCGTCCGTCACCTCGCTCCGCTCCGACGACGTGGAGTGGTCGGAGGAGGACCGGGCCGAACTCCTCGAAGGCATCGAGGCAGGCGCCGACCGCCTCGACCACCTCGTCGGCAACCTCCTCGACATGTCCCGCCTCCAGACCGGCACCGTGACCCCGCTCATCCGCGCCGTCGACCTCGACGAGGTCGTCCCCATGGCCCTGGGCGGCGTCCCGGACGGCAGCGCCGAGGCCGACGTCCCCGAGACCCTGCCCATGGTCGAGGTCGACAAGGGCCTGCTGGAGCGGGCCGTCGCCAACATCGTCGAGAACGCCGTGAAGTACAGCCCCGACGGCGTTCCCGTCACCGTCGCCGCCAGCGTGCTGGGCGACCGCGTCGAGCTGCGCGTGGTGGACCGGGGCCCCGGGGTCCCCGACGAGTCCAAGGAGGGCATCTTCGAGCCCTTCCAGCGCTTCGGCGACGCCCCGCGCGGCTCCGGCGTCGGGCTCGGCCTCGCCGTCGCCCGCGGCTTCGTCGAGGCCATGGGCGGGACCCTCGGAGCCGAGGACACCCCCGGCGGCGGCCTCACCATGGTCCTCACCCTGCGGGCCGCCGGCGGAGGAGCCCCGCCGCCCGCCACGGACCTCCCGGCCCATGTGGTGAGCTGAACCCGAGCCCCGCGGCCCGCGCCCCGCGCAGCCGTACCGCCGCTCGCCGCTCACGCACCGCCCACGTACCGCTCGCGCACCGCCCCGACGTACCGCTCACGCACCGCCCCGACGCACCGCCCCGACGCACCGCCCCGACGTACCGCCCCGACGTACCGCCCACCGTCCCAGCTCCCGCATCCGCTCCCGTACAGCAGAAGGAAGGCCCCCGACATGACCCGGGTCCTCGTGGTCGACGACGAGCCGCAGATCGTCCGCGCCCTGGTGATCAACCTCAAGGCGCGGAAGTACGAGGTCGACTCCGCCCCCGACGGCGCCACCGCCCTCAAGCTCGCCGCCGAACGCCACCCCGACGTCGTCGTCCTCGACCTCGGCCTGCCCGACCTCGACGGCGTCGACGTCATCAAGGGACTGCGCGGCTGGACCCGGGTCCCGATCATCGTCCTCTCCGCCCGGCACACCTCCGACGAGAAGGTCGAGGCGCTCGACGCCGGCGCCGACGACTACGTCACCAAGCCCTTCGGCATGGACGAGCTCCTCGCCCGGCTGCGCGCCGCCGTCCGCCGCGCGGAGCCCGTCGGCGGCGCCGAGGACGGCGTCGTCGTGGTCGAGACCGAGGGCTTCACCGTCGACCTCGCCGCCAAGAAGGTGCACCGCGACGGCAGGGACGTCCGGCTCACCCCCACCGAGTGGCACCTCCTGGAGGTCCTGGTGCGCAACGGCGGCCGCCTGGTGAGCCAGAAGCAGCTCCTCCAGGAGGTCTGGGGACCCTCGTACGGCACCGAGACCAACTACCTCCGGGTCTACATGGCGCAGCTGCGCCGCAAGCTGGAGGCCGATCCCTCGCACCCCCGCCACTTCGTCACCGAGCCCGGCATGGGGTACCGCTTCGAACGGTGAACCGGGCACCTTCCGGCCGGAGCCGCGGCCGGTACGCTTTCGGTATGAGTGCTGCACCCCGAACCGACAAGCCGGCGGGCCGGTTCCGCCGGATGCTCGACCGGCTCTCCTCCTCGCCGGAGGACCTGGAGTCCGAGGAGCTCCAGGAGGACTCGGCGGCCTCGGGCTGTACGCGGATCTGCGACTGCGCCGACCGCCAGATAGTCAAGGTGACTGGTACCTTGCGCACGGTCACCCTGCGCCCCCGGGCCGGTGTCCCCGCCCTGGAGGCCGAGCTCTTCGACGGCACCGCGCCGCTCGACGTGGTCTGGCTGGGCCGGCGCTCCATCGTGGGCATCGAACCGGGCCGCAAGCTGATCGCCTCCGGCCGCATCTCCATGAGCCACGGCCGGCGGGTCCTCTTCAACCCCAAATACGAGCTCCGACCGCTCGGACAGGAGTAGCCGGTGACGTCCGTCGACAAGCCGACCACCGCACCGCCGACCCCGGACCAGGACGCCCGGACCGACAAGGCGGTGACCGAGGCCGCGCTCTTCGAGGCGTTCGGCGGCATCCGGGGCATGGTCGAGACGGTCCTGCCCGGACTGCTCTTCGTCACGATCTACACGATCAACAAGAACCTGCAGCTCTCGGCCATCGCCGCGCTCGCCATCTCCCTCGCGCTCGTCGCCGTCCGGCTCCTGCGCCGCGACACCGTCAAGCACGCCTTCAGCGGCGTCTTCGGCGTCGGCTTCGGCGTCGTCTTCGCGATGATGACCGGCGACGCCAAGGACTTCTACCTCCCCGGCATGATCTACACGCTGGGCCTCGGCCTCGCGTACATCATCACCACGCTCGCCGGCGTCCCGCTCATCGGCCTCATCCTCGGCCCGGTCTTCAAGGAGAACCTCTCCTGGCGGACCCGGAACCCGGGCCGGAAGAAGGCGTACGCCAAGGCCAGCTGGGCCTGGGGCCTGATCCTCCTCGCCAAGTGCGCGATCCTCTTCCCGCTCTACTGGTGGGCCGACACCACCCAGCTCGGCTGGGTCCTCGTCGCCCTGAAGATCCCGCCCTTCCTGCTCGCCGTCTACCTCACCTGGGTGTTCCTCGCCAAGGCGCCGCCGCCCATCGACGTCTTCGCCGAGATGGAGGCCGAGGAGAAGGCCGAGAAGGAGCGCGAGGCCGCCGAGAAGGAGCGCGAGGCCGCCGAGAAGGAGCGCGAGGCCGCCGCCCGCGCCGCCGGCGGACAGGACGCCTCCTAGGAGAGCGCCGACGTACGGAGAAGGGCCCGGGACCTCAAAGGTCCCGGGCCCTTCTCCGTATGCCGTACGGCGGCGCTACTCCGCCGGCTCCCGGCGCACCTGGAGCAGCTCCTCCAGCTGCTCCTCGCGCGCCTGCGCCGCCACGAACAGCAGCTCGTCACCGGCCTCCAGGGTCTCCTCCGGGCTCGGCGTCAGCACCCGCGAACCGCGGATGATCGTCACCAGGGAGGTGTCCTGCGGCCAGTCGACGTCGCCCACCTGCGTACCGGCCACCGCCGACTCCGGCGGCAGCGTCAGCTCCACCAGGTTGGCGTCGCCGTGGCTGAAGCGGAGCAGCCGGACCAGGTCGCCGACGCTCACCGCCTCCTCCACCAGGGCCGACATCAGACGCGGGGTCGAGACGGCCACGTCCACGCCCCACGCCTCGGTGAAGAGCCACTCGTTCTTCGGGTTGTTCACCCGGGCGACGACCCGCGGCACGCCGTACTCGGTCTTCGCCAGCAGCGAGACGACCAGGTTCACCTTGTCGTCACCGGTGGCCGCGATGACCACGTTGCAGCGCTGGAGCGCCGCCTCGTCCAGCGAGGTGATCTCACAGGCGTCGGCCAGCAGCCACTCCGCCTGCGGCACCCGCTCCACCGAGATGGCGGTCGGCGCCTTGTCGACCAGCAGGACCTCGTGGCCGTTCTCCAGGAGCTCGCCCGCGATGGAACGGCCCACCGCGCCCGCGCCCGCAATCGCGACACGCATCAGTGACCGCCCTCCTCGGGACCCTCGGCGAAGGCCGCCTCGACCTTCGCGATCTCGTCCGTCCGCATCATCACGTGCACCAGATCCCCCTCCTGGAGCACCGTCTGCGAGGACGGGATGACCGCCTCGCCCAGCCGCGTGAGGAAGGCGACCCGTACGCCGGTCTCGTCCTGGAGCCGGCTGATCTTGTGACCGATCCACGCCGGGGAGGTGTGCACCTCGGCGAGCTGGACGCCGCCGCTCGGATCGCTCCACAGCGGCTCCGCGCCCGAGGGAAGCAGCCGGCGCAGCATCTGGTCGGCCGTCCAGCGGACCGTCGCCACGGTGGGGATGCCCAGGCGCTGGTAGACCTCGGCGCGCCGGGGGTCGTAGATCCGCGCGGCCACGTTCTCGATGCCGAACATCTCGCGGGCCACCCGGGCCGCGATGATGTTCGAGTTGTCGCCGCTGCTCACCGCGGCGAAGGCACCGGCCTCCTCGATCCCCGCCTCGCGGAGCGTGTCCTGGTCGAAGCCCACCCCGGTGACGCGCCGGCCGCCGAAGCCGGAGCCCAGGCGGCGGAAAGCCGTCGGGTCCTGGTCGACGACGGCGACCGTGTGGCCCTGCTGCTCCAGGGTCTGCGCGAGAGCGGCTCCCACTCGCCCGCAGCCCATGATGACGATGTGCACGTCCCCGCTACCCCGCACTCCTGATCGCCTTGCTGACCTGCGAAAACACCCTGCTCACAACTTTCCTCGCCCGATCGGCCCGGGCCGTGGCGGACAACACCCTGCCGGGTTGTCCGGTCCGAGCTTAAGCGGCAACGCTGGCCGGGACCGCATCCGAGGTGATACTCAGGGAGATTCGGTGCCGTTCGGGGGTGCCGGTGCGCGTGGCTCTTTTCGAACGCTTACGATCCTCTGCGTGTCCAAACTGACCGACGTGCCCAAACGGATCCTGATCGGGCGGGCCCTGCGCAGCGACAAGCTGGGAGAGACCCTCCTCCCCAAGCGGGTCGCCCTCCCCGTCTTCGCCTCCGACCCGCTGTCCTCGGTGGCGTACGCACCGGGCGAGGTCCTCCTCGTCCTCTCCGTCGCCGGTCTGTCGGCCTATCACTTCAGCCCGTGGATCGCGCTGGCCGTCGTCGTCCTGATGTTCACGGTCGTCGCCTCGTACCGGCAGAACGTGCACGCGTACCCGAGCGGCGGCGGCGACTACGAGGTCGCGACCACGAACCTCGGGCCGAAGGCCGGACTCACCGTCGCGAGCGCCCTGCTCGTCGACTACGTCCTCACCGTCGCCGTGTCGATCTCCTCCGGCATCGAGAACCTCGGCTCCGCGATCCCCTTCGTCGTCGAGCACAAGGTCGCCTGCGCCGTCGGCGTGATCGTCCTCCTCACCGTGATGAACCTCCGCGGCGTGAAGGAGTCGGGCAGCCTCTTCGCGATCCCGACGTACGTCTTCGTCTTCGGCGTCTTCTGCATGATCGCCTGGGGCGCCTGGCGCGGTCTCGTCCTCGACGACACCATGAAGGCGCCCACCGCCGACTTCGAGATCAAGCCCGAGCACCCGGGACTCGCCGGCTTCGCGCTGGTCTTCCTGCTGCTGCGCGCCTTCTCCAGCGGCTGCGCCGCCCTCACCGGCGTCGAGGCGATCTCCAACGGCGTCCCCGCCTTCCGCAAGCCGAAGTCGAAGAACGCCGCCACCACCCTCGCGCTCATGGGCGGCCTCGCCGTCACCATGTTCTGCGGCATCATCTTCCTCGCCGGGGCGACCGACGTCCGGATGGCGGAGAAGCCCGCCGAGGACCTGCTCCTCAACGGCGTCCCGGTCGGCGAGGGCTATGTCCAGGACCCGGTCATCTCGCAGGTCGCGGCCGCCGTCTTCGGCGACGGGACGTTCTTCTTCGTCCTCCTCGCCGCCGCCACCGCGCTCGTCCTCTTCCTGGCCGCCAACACGGCGTACAACGGCTTCCCGCTCCTCGGCTCGATCCTCGCCCAGGACCGCTACCTGCCGCGCCAGCTCCACACCCGCGGCGACCGCCTCGCCTTCTCCAACGGCATCGTGCTCCTCGCCGGCGCCGCCGCCCTCCTCGTCTGGCTCTACGGAGCGGACTCCACCCGCCTCATCCAGCTGTACATCGTCGGCGTCTTCGTCTCCTTCACGCTCAGCCAGATCGGCATGGTGCGGCACTGGAACCGGCACCTGAAGACCCAGAAGGACCCCGCCAAGCGCCGCCACATGATCCGCTCCCGCGCGATCAACGCCTTCGGCGCCTTCTTCACCGGCCTCGTCCTCGTCGTCGTCCTCGCCACCAAGTTCACCCACGGCGCCTGGGTCGCCCTGCTCGGCATGGTGATCTTCTACGTGACGATGACCGCGATCCGCCGCCACTACGACTCCGTCTCCGCGGAGATCGCCGCCGCCGAGCAGCGCCCCGACGAGTACGTCCGCCCCTCCCGGGTCCGCTCGATCGTCCTCGTCTCCAAGCTCCACAAGCCCACCCTCCGGGCCCTCGCCTACGCGAAGCTCCTCCACGCCAGCGAACTGGAGGCGCTCACCGTCAACGTCGACCCGGCGGAGACCAAGGCGCTCAAGGAGGAATGGGAGCGGCGCGGCATCAACGTGCCGCTGAAGATCCTCGACTCGCCCTACCGCGAGATCACCCGGCCGGTCATCGAGTACGTGAAGAACCTCCGCAAGGAGAGCCCGCGCGACGCCGTCTCGGTCTACATCCCCGAGTACGTCGTCGGCCACTGGTACGAGCACCTGCTGCACAACCAGTCCGCGCTCCGCCTCAAGGGCCGGCTCCTCTTCACCCCGGGCGTCATGGTGACCTCCGTCCCGTACCAGCTCCAGTCCTCCGAGGCCGCGAAGAAGCGGGCACGGAAGCGGCAGGACTGGAACGCGCCGGGCTCGGTGCGCCGGGGCCCGGTCGAGAAGACCAGGAAGGAACCGGCCGCGAAGAGCGACTAGCGGAGAGTGTCCGGCGAAGTGCAACTAGACTGGTGGGCTGCTGTGCGAACAGCGGCCCATCTCTCTTCTTCGCTACGGAGCCCCCGATCATGCAGAACACCCCTGTGACGTCACTGATCGGGGAGGAGTACGAGGTCGAGGTCGGCCCGGTGGCGCACGGCGGCCACTGCATCGCGCGTACGGAGGAGGGCCGGGTCCTCTTCGTCCGGCACGCCCTGCCGGGCGAGCGCGTCACGGCCCGCGTCACCGAGGGCGACGAGAGCAGCCGCTTCCTGCGCGCCGACGCCGTCGACATCCTGGACGCGTCCAAGGACCGCATCGAGGCCCCGTGCCCCTTCGCCGGCCCCGGCAAGTGCGGCGGCTGCGACTGGCAGCACGCCAAGCCGGGCGCCCAGCGCCGCCTCAAGGGCGAGGTCATCGCCGAGCAGCTCCAGCGGCTCGCGGGCCTCACCCCGGAGGAGGCCGGCTGGGACGGCACGGTCGTCCCGGCGGAGGGCGACAAGCTGCCGGCCGGCGAGGTCCCGCAGTGGCGCACCCGCGTCCAGTACGCCGTCGACGCCGAGGGCCACGCCGGACTGCGCAAGCACCGCTCGCACGAGGTCGAGGTCATCGACCACTGCATGATCGCGGCCCAGGGCGTCTCCGAGCTGGGCATCGAGGCCCGCACCTGGGAGGGCATGGCCACCGTCGAGGCGATCGCCGCCTCCGGCTCGCACGACCGCCAGGTCATCCTCACCCCGCGCCCCGGCGCCCGCCTCCCGCTCGTCGAGCTCGACAAGCCCGTCTCCGTGATGCGCGTCGACGAGAAGGACGGCGGAGTCCACCGCGTCCACGGCCGCGCCTTCGTCCGCGAGCGCGCCGACGAGCGCACCCACCGCGTCGGCAGCGGCGGCTTCTGGCAGGTCCACCCGAAGGCCGCCGACACCCTCATGAAGGCCGTCATGCAGGGCCTCCTCCCGCGCAAGGGCGACACCGCCCTCGACCTGTACTGCGGTGTCGGCCTCTTCGCCGGCGCCCTCGCGGACCGGGTCGGCGACCAGGGCGCCGTCCTCGGCATCGAGTCCGGCAAGCGCGCGGTGGAGGACGCCCGCCACAACCTCGCCGACTTCCCGCGCGTCCGCATCGAGCAGGGCAAGGTCGAGTCCGTCCTCCCGCGCACCGGCATCACCGAGGTCGACCTCATCGTCCTGGACCCCCCGCGCGCCGGCGCCGGCAAGCAGACCGTCCGCCACCTCGCCGGCCTCGGCGCCCGCCGCATCGCCTACGTCGCCTGCGACCCGGCCGCCCTCGCCCGCGACCTCGGCTACTTCCAGGAATCGGGCTACCGGGTCCGGACGCTGAGGGCGTTCGACCTGTTCCCGATGACGCATCACGTGGAGTGCGTGGCGATTCTGGAGCCCGCCGACAAGGGCCGCTGACCTGCCCCTTCTTCGCCGGTCCCGGGTGGTCGTCATGGGTGGGTTGCGGAGGCCCGGGCACCCGTCCTGCGCAGGGCCATCCGGGCCGGCAGGACGCTGGAGGCGAGGGCCAGGGCCAGGCACAGGGCGACCGTGAGCAGGATGGTGGGCCAGGGGAGGTTGAGGTTCACCTGGGTGCCGAGCTGAGAGGAGAGGCCCGATCGGATGCCGAGCAGGGTGACCAGTGCGATGAGCAGTCCGAGCCCGGCGCCGATGCCCACGGAGAGCGCCGACTCGGCGGTCACGATCCGCAGCACCTGACGCCGCGTCGCGCCGGACAGGCGCAGTACCGCGAAGTCCCCGGAGCGGTCGGCGGTCGCCATCATCAGGGTGTTGGCGATGGCGAGGCAGGTGTAGCCGAGTGACATCCCGATCAGGATCGTCAGAAAGATCCGTACCAGACGGTCGTCCTCGGCGTCCGTACGGGCCGCGTACGCGGATGTGGTCAGGGACTCCGCTCCGAGTCCGGCCGCCGGTTCCGGCCGGCCGGGGCCGCTCGCGTACACGACCTGGGTGAGCGCGGAGGGCGCGTGCGCCCGGACCGTGTCCCGGGGGAGGAGCACACTGGCCGTGGACGAGTCGTCCGTGATCTCCGCGACCACCTTGATCCGCTCGGTCCTGCCGTCCTCGAACGTGACGTCCACGGTGCTGCCGGCGGTCCAGCCGAGCCAGGCCGTGGTCGAGGACCGCACGATCATGGTGTTCCCGCCCTGGAACGCCTCCAGCGAACCGGACTTGACGGTCATCTTCTCGCGCGCCTTCTCGAAGGCACCCTCGCTCACGCCCATCGCGCCGATGTGGTCGGTGCCCCCCACGTAGAGCTCGGTGGGCAGCAGTGACGCCCCGCCGGGGACGGTGGCGACCGCGGCGTCCGAGAGCCCCGGGGTCCCCTTCGGGGTGACCACCGACGTCGCGCCCTGCCGGACCGTCTCCTCCAGCGCGTATCCGCTCGCCTTGATCTGGAACATCCCGGCGATCAGCACGGCGAAGCCCACGGTGACCAGCACCGGCGCCGCCGTCGACGCGGTACGTCGCACCGCCGTCAGCGAGCTCTCCCTCGCGACCATGCTCGTGGCCCCGCGGAGCCGGCCGAGCGGCCTCCAGACGGCCTTGACCACCAGCGGGATGACCGCGGGGGCGAACAGCGTCAGGCCGAGGATCAGGGCCATCGCGGCGTACAGCGCGTTGTTGATCATCTCGTCCGAGGAGCTGCCGGCCGCGACCACGACCAGGATCAGCCCGAGGGCGGTGAAACCGATCGCGCCGATCCACCGGCCGCGCGTCATCGGCCGCTTCTCCAGCGCCGCCTCGCGCAGTGCCTCCAGCGGGGCGATCCGGGCCGCTCGCCGGGACGCCGCCCAGACGCCGAGCAGGGCCACCAGCAGCCCGAGGGCGAAGGAACCGATCAGCGGCAGGACCTGCATGCGTACGGTGAAGCCGGGCGGCTCCAGGCCGCCGTCCACCAGGAGCCCGCCGAGCACCGGGGCGAGCAGGGAGCCGAGGACCAGACCGGCCGCCGCCGCCACGACGCCCACGCCGAGCGCCTCGCCGTACATCATGCGGCGGATCTGCCGCGGAGTGGCGCCGATGGTGCGCAGCAGGCCGAACTCCCGGCGCCGCTGCACGATGCTGAACGCGAACGTCGAGGCGACCACGAAGAGGGAGACGAACGCGGT
This sequence comes from Streptomyces sp. NPDC085460, assembly GCF_044541975.1. Taxonomy (NCBI): domain Bacteria; kingdom Bacillati; phylum Actinomycetota; class Actinomycetes; order Kitasatosporales; family Streptomycetaceae; genus Streptomyces; species Streptomyces sp. NPDC085460. The sequence continues at coordinate 180,914 of NZ_JBITTO010000004.1, read as the reverse complement.
CAGCCCGGCCATGGCGATCAGGATCTGCATACCGATCCAGCGGGTCTTCGCCGCGGTCTTGGCCTCCAGTTCCTTCAGGCTGCCGCCGGAGACCACCCGGTCGCCCTCGCCCACGATCTTCTGCGCCGCGCTCGCCACCGCGGCGGCGTCGGCGCCCCGCTCGGTGACCAGGCCGATGACCCGTACTCCGCCGGCCAGGGGGCCGGCGGCGGCGTCCGTGAGGTAGAAGGCGTCGGACGCGACCGTGCCGGACACCGTGTAGGGCGCGGGTCCCGCGGCGGTGAGCAGGGTCACGGCGGCGCCGGGGGCCAGTCCCAGGGAGCCGGGGAGGACGACCTCGTCGTCCGCCCGCGGAGCGCGGCCCGACGCCAGCTCGTCGGGTGCCAGCGCGGCACTGGCCCAGGGGTGGCCGCGCAGCTCCCCGCCCGGGTCGTCGACGGGCTTGCCGCCGACCACGGCCTGGGCGTAGAAGGACCGGTCGGGCACCGCCGCGGCGACGCCCGGCACGGCGTCCAGCTGGTCGACCAGCTCGTCGGTCCGCTCGGGCGACCAGGGCAGGTTCTCGGTGAAGTTGCCGTCCGACTGGTCGGCTCCCGGGCTCTGCACCAGCACCTGGGTGCCGGCGTACCGCTCGGGCGCCTCGGCACGGGCGGAGGTGAGCACCAGCGCGGTCATGCAGAGGATGGTCACGCCGAGGCACAGGGCGGTGAAGGTGCCGGTGAAGGACACCCAGCGCCGGCGGATGGTCGCGAGGCTCAGCATGTCACGGACTCCAGGGCGGCCATGCGGGCGGCGATCGTCTCGATGGTGTTGCGGCCGTGCAGTTCGTCCACGATCCGGCCGTCGGCGAGCAGCAGCACCCGGTCCGCGTAGGTGGCGGCGGCCGGATCGTGGGTGACCATGACCACCGTCTGCCGGTGGCGGTCGACGATGTCACGCAGCAGCGCCAGGACGTCACGGGACGTCTTGGTGTCCAGAGCGCCGGTGGGTTCGTCGGCGAAGAGCACGGCGGGCCGGGTGATGAGGGCACGGGCGATGGCCACGCGCTGCTGCTCGCCGCCGGAGAGCTCGCTGGGACGGTGGGGGCCGCGGTGTCCGAGGCCCACTTCGGTGAGGGCCGCGATCAGGTCCTGGCGGTCGGGCTTGCGTCCGGCGAGGCGCAGCGGCAGGGCGACGTTCTGTTCGGCGGTGAGGGCCGAGACGAGGTTGAACGCCTGGAAGACGAATCCGACACGATCACGCCGCAGCAGCGTGAGCGCGGTCTCGTCGAGGTCGCTCAGATCGGTGTCGTCGATGATCACCTTGCCTTCGGTGACCCGGTCGAGGCCCGCCGCGCAGTGCAGCAGCGTGGACTTGCCGGACCCGGAGGGACCCATCACCGCGGTGAAGGTGCCGCGAGCGAAGGTGGTGGTGACGTTGTTCAGCGCGGTGACGGTCTGCGCCCCCGATCCGTACTGCTTGGTCGCGGACCACAGCTGGACGGTGTCAGTCGAACGTCGGACGGTGTCGGTCGAAAGTCGGGCGGTGTCGGTTGAACGTCGGGCGGTGTCGGTCGAAAGCCGGGCGGTGTCGGTTGACGGTCGGACGGCGTCGGTCGGATGCGTCATGGTCGAAGCCAACGCCCTCCGGACGGTCCGCCGCAGGGGCCCCTGCTGGAGACTCGGGGTAGACCTGGCACCCCTGCCCGCGGACCACGCAGGCCGCTACGGTCGGAGCGTGATCGCGCGCAATACGCTGGAAGCACTCGCACGGCGGCCGCTGAGCTTCCTCACCTCCTCCTGGCCCTGGAGGTCGCTGGGATACCTGCTCTCCAGCGCCGCCGTGGGGGCCTGTGTCGCGGGCCTCGGGGCGCTGACGTACCTCATGTGGGACGGACTGGGGCCGCTCGCCCTCGTCGTGGTGCTCGCCACGGCCGTCGTCGTGGCGTGGGGCGTGTCCCGGTACGAGCTCTGGCGCCTGGGCCTGGTGACGCACCTGCCGCCGGCCCCGGACGCCGCCCCGCCGCCACGGCTGTCGTGGAGCGGGCTCAGGGCGCGCCTGCGTGCCGCGGCCGGCCTGCGGGAACTCGGCTACGGCCTGGTCGCGCTGCTGGTGCTGTGGTGGACGGACATCGGCGTCGCCCTCGTGTCCCTGGGCATTCCGCTGTTCCTGATGAGCGCCCCCTTCCAGCCGACCGCCGGCACCGCCGTCGGCTGGGCCGGAGCGGTCGTCGGCGCGGTGCTGCTGCCCATCGCGGCCTATCCGATCGCGGCCTGGGCGGGCGTACGGGCCGCGATGGCCCTCGCGGTCCTCGATCCCCGCGACAGCGAACTCGCCCAGGTCGTGCAGTCCCGCGCCCGCCTCGTGGACGCCTTCGAACTGGAGCGCCGCCGCATCGAACGCGACCTCCACGACGGAGCGCAACAGCGGCTCGTCACCCTGTCCATGAAACTCGGTCTGGCCGAACTGGACCTGCCGCCGGACTCGCACGCCGCCCGCGAGGTGCGGGAGGCGCGGGCCCAGGCCGGACAGGCCCTCCAGGAACTGCGGGAGCTGATCCACAACATCCACCCCCAGGTGCTCACCGACCGTGGTCTGGAACCGGCCGTCCGGGACGTGGCCGGACGCTCGGTGATCCCGGTGGAGGTCGACATCGCGCTGCCCGGACGGCTCCCCTCGCAGGTGGAGAGCACCGCCTACTTCGTGGTGTGCGAGGCCCTCGCCAACATCGCCAAGCACAGCCGGGCGGCCCACGCCCGGGTGCGCGGCCGGCTCGGCGGCGGCGATCTCGTGGTGGAGGTCCGGGACGACGGCGTCGGCGGCGCCGACGCGGAGGCGGGCAGCGGGATCGTCGGCATCTCGGACCGGCTCGCGGTCCTGGAAGGCAGAATGTTCCTCAGTTCACCGGTCGGCGGACCGACCGTCCTGCGAGTGGAGATCCCGTGCCATCACTGAGGCTGGTCATCGCGGAGGATTCCGTCCTGCTGCGCGAGGGGCTGGTCGGGCTCCTGGAACGCTTCGGGCACTCCGTACTCGCCGCGGTCGGGGACGCCCCGTCGCTGATCGCCGCGGTCGCCGAGCACGAACCGGACGCCGTCATCGTCGACGTGCGGATGCCCCCCGACAACACGGACGACGGACTGCGCGCCGCCCGGCGACTGCGGGCCGACCACCCCGGTCTCGCGGTGCTCGTACTCAGCCAGTACGTGTCCCAGGGGTACGCCTCCGAGCTCATCGCCTCCGACCGGCAGGGCGCCGGCATGGGCTACATGCTCAAGGACCGCATCGGGGAGGTCGAGGAGTTCATCTCGACGCTGGACGCCGTGGCCCGCGGGGGCACGGTGGTGGACCCGGAGGTGGTGCGCCAGTTGCTGAGCCGCCACCACGACCCGCTGCAGCGGCTCAGCCCCAAGGAGAAGGAGGTGCTGGGCCTCATCGCGGAAGGGCGGTCCAACGCGGCCATCGCCCGCCGCCTCGTGGTCACGGAGGCCACCGTCTCCAAGCGCATCGCCGCCATCTTCACCAAACTGGACCTGCCACAGGCCCCCGACGACCACCGCCGGGTGCTGGCCGTACTGGCTTATCTGAACGTGTGACCGCCCCTGGAGCTGTTCGGGACCGCCGTGGTGCGGGGCGGAGAGCGTTCTCGTGGTGCCCGAAGCACCTGGTTGTCCTGTGGACACCCGCCGGTCTCCCTCGGTTTTCTGGCGTGGTCGGGTCGCGGCGAACGACCCGACCCCGGCAAACCGTCCCGACCTTGCGCACACCAGGAGTCCTCTGCCATGCGTGTCCTCGCCGCCCCGCACCACGGCGGTCCCGAACAGCTCCAGTGGCTCGACCTGCCCGACCCGCCCCTCGGGCCGGGCCAGGTCCGTATTGACGTCGCCGCCATCGGACTCAACTTCGCCGAACTCGTCCAGCTCTCCGGCGACTTCCAGATCCGCGCCCCGCAACCGCTCGTTCCGGGCTTCGAACTGGCCGGGACCGTCGCCGAAGTCGCTTCCGATGTAACGGAGTTAGCAACCGGTCGGCGCGTGATGACACTGGTCGGCTGGGGCGCTTACACCGACCGGCTCGTCGTCGACGCCGCGCACGTACTGCCCGTGCCCGACGCCATGGACGACCTGACCGCCGCCGCCTTCCCCGTGGCGTACGCCACGGCCCACCTCTCCCTGCTGCGCCGGGGCGGGCTGCGGGAGGGCGAGACCGTCGTGGTCACCGGCGCCACCGGGAACGTCGGGACGGCCGCACTCCAGGTCGCCCGTGCCGCCGGCGCGCGGGTCGTCGCGGTGGACCGTTCGGGCACGCTGCCGCCGACCGCCGCCGATCACGTCCTGCGGCCGCCCGGCCTCCCCGGCGCCCTCTGGGGGGTGACCGGCGGCCGCGGCGCCGACCTCGCCCTCGACCTCGTCGGCGGGGCGCTCACCACGGAACTGCTCGACGGGCTGGCCTGGGAAGGGCGACTCGTCACCACCGGCTTCGCGAGCGGCACGATCCCCGAGGTGAGCCTGCTCGACGTCCTCGTCCGGAACGTCGGCATCATCGGCGAGGACGTCGCGGGGTACGCCACCCGCGACATCGCCCCAGCCGCGGGGGCGTTGCGCCAGTGCCTGCGCTGGTACGAGCAGGGCCTCCTGGAGCCGCGCCGGCCGGTCCGTATCCCCGTCACGGACATCGCCTCCGCGCTCGCTTCCATCGCCGACGGAACGGCACGGCACAAGCTCGCCGTGGACCTCCGCGACGCAGGACACCACTGAGACGCCGCGATGTCCGCGCCTTCCGGGGTGTCCGCGACCCCCGATACGCCCACGACCGCTGACACCGGTACCACCAGAAGGGCATCCACCATGCGCGTGAATAATGCCGTCGCCGCGATCGTCGCCGCAGCCACCCTCGCCTTAGCCAACGGCGGCTCCGCCGGGGCGAGTTCCGAGGAGAGGGCGACGGCCGGGAGATCTCCGGCGGTCATCCCGCTCCCCAAGGGCTTCCGGCCCGAGGGCATCGCCGTCGGACCCGGCCCGTACGCGTTCGTCGGCTCGATGGCCGACGGATCCGTCTACCGCGCCGACCTGCGCACCGGGCGCGGCACGCTCCTCAGCCACGGCCCCGGCACACCCTCCCTCGGCATGAAGACCGACGAGCGCGGACGGCTGTTCGTGGCGGGCGGCACGGGCGGCGACGCGCGCGTCATCGACACCCGCACCGGCCGGCTGCTGGCCTCCTACCGGCTCGCCGACGGGCCGGCGTTCGTCAACGACGTCGTCCTCACCGAGCACGCCGCCTGGTTCACCGACTCCACCAACCCGGTGCTCTACAAGCTGCCGCTGCACGGCGGACGGCTGCCCGCTGCCGCGGTGCGGATCCCGATCAGCGGGGATCTCGCGTACGGCGAGGGCTTCAACGCCAACGGCATCACACCGACCCCGGACGGCAGGGCCCTGCTCGTCGTCCAGTCCAGCACCGGCGGGCTGTTCCGCGTCGACGCGTCTGGCGGGAGCCGCCGGGTGGACCTGCGCGGGGAGTCACTGCCCGACGGCGACGGCCTGCTGCTGCGAGGCAGGACGCTGTACGCCGTGGAGAACGGGGTCCGGAACGGGGACAGCTTCCTCACCGTCCTGCGCCTGAACGCGGCGGGCACCGAGGGCCGCGTCCTGCGGCGGGTCCGCGACGACCGCTTCGACACGCCGACGACCGTGGCCGCGTTCGGCGACCGCTTGTACCTGCCCAACGCCCGCTTCGGCGTGGGCCAGGATCCGGAGGAGAAGTACGACGTGATCGCCGTCCGCCGCCCCTGATCCCTCGCCTCTGACACGCGCCTGCCCCTGATCCCTCGCCCCTGACCTCCGTCCGCCAGACCGCTCCTGATCCCCCAAACTCCTCCTTCCCCCTGACTCCTCCTTCCCTCTTACCCGGAGGGCCGGTGCCCGGTCTCACCAGGCCCGGTCGCCCCAGGGCTGCGCCCGTATCCACTCGGCGACGGGGGTGAGGCGTACGCCGAAGACGGACTCGGTGTCGGCGGGGCGCGGGGCGAGCAGGCCGGGCGCCCGGGAGGAGGCCGCGTAGTGGTAGACGCCGGCCACGCCGGCGGCGGTCCCGGGAGTGAGCGCCCGGCCCAGGGCCTCCTCGAAGACCCGGACCTCCAGGGGCAGATAGGACACCTCCCGGCCGAGTACGCGCGCGAAGACGGCGGCCAGCTCGGGGCCGGTGAGCGGCTCGGCGCCGCCGACGGGCCAGGCGCGTCCCGTGGGCACGTCGTCGTCCAGGGCGCGGGCGGCGACGCGGGCCAGGTCCGCGTGGGACATCCACGCGACCTTCCGGTCGGCGGGGAGCGGGTAGGTGAGGACGCCGTGGTCGACGAGGGCCGGGCCGTTCCACGGACTGAACAGGTTCTCCAGATAGACCGGGGGACGGACGACGGCCACCGGCACCGGTCCCGCGAGCAGGATCCGCTCCGCGAGGCGGCGGGTCTCGAAGCCGGCGTACGGGGTGGGCTCGTCCGGGACCGGTGTGTTGGCGTTGAACACCAGGCGCCGCACGCCGGCCCGGTGCGCGGCCTCGGCGATGTTGCCGGCGTAGCGGGTCACGGTCCCGGGGTCGTACTCCAGCGGCAGCGCGACGACAGCGTGGGTGACGCCCTCGAAGGCCGCGCGCAGCGCGTCGGCGTCGGCCAGGTCGCCGTCGACGGGGGTGACACCGGCGGGCAGCGCCGCCGCCTTCGCCCGGTCCCGTACCAACCCGCGTACCGCGTGCCCCTCGGCGGCGAGCCGCCGGGCCACCGCCCCACCCTGGAAGCCGTTGGCCCCGGTCACGAGCACGTGCTTGCGGTCCCCGGAGGCTGTCTGCCGGATGTCTCGTGTCATGTCGCGCCTTTCACGCAGCGGTCTTTCCCTCGCTCTCATCGTTCGCGGCGCGCTGGATACGATCAATGAAGCGGGAGCCGGATCGGTTTAAGGAGCGTCCGCATAAGGAGTGTCCGTGCCTGACGACGTGCTGACCGCGCTGCTGAGACCGCTGTGGCTGACCGACGTCTTCCACAGCGTGTGGGAGGCGGGCGGGGCCTGGGGCGTGCGGGGGCACGAGGACGGCTGCGCGATCCTCCACCACATGGTCCGGGGCGGCTGCGTGATCTCCTTCGAGGACGGTTCCGCACCGGTCGAGCTGTACGAAGGGGACCTCGCGATCTTCCCGCACGGCACCGCGCACACCTTCTCGGCGCCTGAGCGGAACGGGGGCCACACCACACCGCTGTCGGCCCTGCTGCCGAGCACCGCCGCCGTACCGTGCCTTCCGGGCGCGGATCCGGCCCGGTCGGGATGCGTCAGGGTGGGGACGCCCCCCTACGGGACGCGGATGCTCTGCGCGAGCCTGCGGTACAACCCCCTGACCGATCCCGGGCTTTACGGCGAGCTGCCCCGGATCATCGTGCTGCGGCGGCAACAGCTGGCAGGCGAGCCGCTCCTCACGGCGACCCTGGCCGCCCTGCCGTACGAGATCGAGAGAACCGCCCCCGGGGCGCGGCTCGTGGCCCTGCGGGCCTTCGAGACCGTCTTCGCGCTGTCGCTGCGGATCGCCCTGGCGCGGCTCACCGAGGAGACGCCCGCGCTGCGGGGCCTGCGCCACGAGGGCATCGGCAGGGCGCTCGTGGCGATCCACGGCGCGTACGCGGAGCCGTGGACGGTGGAGTCGCTGGCACGGACGGCGGGCATGTCACGGTCGGTGTTCTCCCAGCGGTTCAAGGAGCTGGTGGGCGAGACGCCGATGCGCCGGCTGACGGTGCGCAGGCTCCAGGAGGCGATGCGGCTGCTCGCGGACACCTCGGTGGCGCAGCAGGACATCGCGGGGCGCGTGGGCTACCGCAGCCAGGTCGGCTTCCACCTGGCGTTCCGGAAGGAGTTCGACGTGACGCCGGGGGCGTACCGGGCGGAGGGGGCGTACCGAGCGGAGGGGGCGGCGGTGCGGTCCGGGAATGACCCCAGGGGCGTCAGGGGTAAGGACGGGCGGTCCTCCGAAGTCAGGGGTCAGGACGGATCGTCCTCCCAGGCCAGGTAGGCGGAGAGGAGGGCCGCCGCCCTCAGCATCGCCACGCCCCTGGCCGTGACGCGCCGGCGCCAGTCCTCCAGGGCCTCTTCCAGGGCCCGCGTGTCGCCGGCCGTCCGGATCTGCCGGACGACCGTGGCGATCAGCTCCAGGGAGTAGTGGCCGCGGCGGAGGAAGTGGGCCAGTTCGGCGTCGCGGACGTCGTCGGCGTCGTAGGAGCGGTGGTCGGTGTCACGGCGGCGGCCGGGGGCGAGGACGCCCGCCCGCTCCCACGCGCGGATGGTCGCCACGCTGACGCCGAGACGGCGGGCCAGCTCGCCGATGGTGAAGGGCTGGGTGGTTCTCGGGGCGCGCCAGTCGGTGCCGCCCGCGCGTTTCCTGAGGTGGGCGAGGACCTCGCCCACCGCGTCCAGCGTGCCCCGGTCGCGGAGGAGCTCGGCGTGGCTGCGGTCGACGGCCGCCAGGGCGTCGTCCAGGCGGCCCCCGGTGACCGCCCGCATGATCGTGCCGCCCTCGGCGTACCCATGGGCGGGAACCATGGCGAGATACGCCCGCAGGGCAGCGGCGTGGCGTTCGGTGTACCGGCGGTACCCGGAGGCGGTGCGCTCGGCCGGCGGAAGGAAACCGTCCCGCTCGTAATTGCGCACGGTCTGCGGGGAGATACCGTGCTCCTGGGCGAGATCGACCGGTCGCAGAGAGGACACGCTTTGAAACTACAGGACGGCGTAAGCAGCCAGTAGAGCGCTGCCTTCCGCGCCAACCTTCAAACGAACATTCAGGTATAGCTTCCACCCCACGGAGCCGGGGGACCGCCCCGTCCGGCCCGAGAAAGGTGGACCGCATGCCCCTCTCCCTCAAGGACGCCGCCCGGACCGTGGACGAGGCAAGCCTCCTGGAACTGCTCGGGACCCGCCCGCGGGTCCTCGCCCTCGGCGAGCCCACCCACGGCGAGGACGCCCTCCTCGACGTGCGCAACGACCTCTTCCGCCGACTCGTCGAGGACGAGGGGTACCGGACCATCGCGCTGGAGAGCGACTGCCTGGCGGGCCTGATCGTCGACGACCACGTCACGACCGGCGCCAGCGACCTCGACGACGTGATGACCCGCGGCTTCAGCCACGGCTTCGGCGGATCCCCCGCCAATCGCGCGCTCGTGCGCTGGATGCGCGCGTTCAACGAGGACCGGCCGGCGGCGGACCGGGTGCGGTTCGCCGGGTTCGACGGACCGCTGGAGATCTCCGGCGCCGACAGCCCCCGGCGGGCCCTCACCGCGCTCCACACCCACCTCGCCGCCCGGTGCGACAGCCCGCCGCTGCCCTGTACCGCCGCCGCTCTCGACGGGCTCCTCGGCGACGACGCCCGCTGGACCGAACCCGCCGCGATGCGCGACCCGTCCCGGTCCGTGGGGCGGACGCCCGACGCCGAACGCCTGCGCCGGATCACCGACGACCTGACCGCCCTGCTCGACGCCCAGGCCCCTGACCTGCGCGACCCGGCCGAGCACGACGCGTGGGAGCGGGCGCGCCTGCACGCCCGTACCGCCGCGGGACTGCTGCGCTACCATTCCTGGACGGCCGACACCTCGTCCGCCCGCCTGAGCGGAATGCTCACCCTCCGGGCCGCCATGATGGCCGCCAACCTGCTCGCCCTCGCCGAGCGCGGCCCCGTCCTCGCCCACGGCCACAACACCCACCTCCAGCGCGCCCGGGGCGCCCTGCTGATGGGCGGGCAGCGGGCCGAGTGGTGGCCCGCCGGGGCGATCACCGGCTCCCGCCTCGGCGAGGAGTACGCCTTCGTCGCCACCGCCCTCGGCACGATCCGCCACCACGGGGTCCAGGACCCGCCGCCGGACACCGTCGAAGGACTCCTGTACGGGCTCCCCGAGGACCGGTACGTGATCGACACGCGCCTGCTGGCCGAAGCCCTAGGGGACGTACCGCCCGCTCCCCGCTCGTCGCCCTGGTACGGCTACGCCCCCTTGGACCCGGCCCGGCTGGGCGACCTGGACGGGCTGGTCTTCGTGCGGGACGCGCCGGAGGGGGAGCGGTGGTGGCCATTCGGATGAGCGGCGGCCGGACGGGGGCCGTAGGTGTAGGCGTACGGTGACCCGGCCCAGCGCCGGTAGGCCGACTCGGACTCGGACCCGGACCAGGACCCGGACTTGTACCCCCTACGCCGCCCCGTACCCGGACTCGTACCCCTACGCCGACCCGTGCCCGTCCCCCACCCCGCCGCCCTACCGCCCCCGACCCTGAAGCCACAATCACCCTCGTGACCACCAGGACCCCGACCCTGACCTCGACCTCGACCCCGACCCCGACCTCGACCCTCCGTCAGGGCTCCGGCGCCGGCATCAACCCCGCCACCGGAGCCACCCCCGCCACCGGCACCGGTCACGCCGCCTCCCACCACGGCGAACTCCTCCAGGGCTTCTTCCGCGATGCCGACGGCGTCCCGCGCGCTGGCCTCGTCACGCTCCCCATGGCCGCCCCCGGCACCCGGGCCGACTTCACCTCCCGGCCCGGCACCCCGCCCGGCGCCGTCACCGTCGCCCCCGCCGACCGCACCAAGGCCGCCCGCGCCGCCAGGCTCGCCGTCGCCGCCTGCGCGGCCCGCACCGGCCGCCCCGCCCACGGCGGCAGCCTGCGCCTGAGCGGTGCCGTGCCGCTCGGCCTCGGCATGGGCAGCTCGACCAGCGACGTCCTCGCCGCTGTACGGGCCGTCGCCGACGCGTACGGGCTCCGCCTCGACCCCGGTACCACCGCCCGGCTCGCCGTCCGCGCCGAACGCGCCAGCGACCCGCTCATGCTCGACGCGGACACCCGGACCGTCCTCTTCGCCCAGCGCGAGGGCCGCGTCCTCGAAGTCCTCGGCCCCGCCCTGCCCCCGCTCCTCGTCGTCGGCTGTCTCCTCGGGGGCGGCGCGCCCGTCGACACCCTCGCCCTGCCCGCCACCGCGCCGACCGAGGCCGACCTCCGCGCCTACGCCCTCCTCCGCGACCGGCTCCGCCGCGCCGTCACCGACGGCGACGCCGCGCTCCTCGGCCGGGTCGCCACGGCCAGCGCCCGCCGCGCCCAACGCGTCCTGCGACAGCCGGAGTTCGAGGCGCTCGTCGCGCTCGCCCGCCGGACCGGCGCCGTCGGCGTGCAGATCGCCCACAGCGGCTGCGTCGCCGGCGTCCTCCACGACCCGGCCGCCCCCGGAGCCGAGGCACGGGCCGAGGCCACCCGCCGCGCCCTCGACGCCCACCGCGTCCCGCACACCGGCACGTTCACCACCGGTACGTTCACCGCCGGCGGCGTCGCACCCGCCGCGCGCGGGGCTTTCGGACCGTGAGACACCCCTGGACAGCGAACAGTTGGCTCCTACACTGAACCGCATGCCTTCCGCCGCGCTCCCGGTGCCCCCGTCCGCCGCGCTCCCGGTGCCCTCGTCCGTCGCGCCGCTCCCGCTCCCTCCTTCCGCCGCGCAACCGGTGCCCCCTTCCGCCGCGCCCACGCCCCCCGTCGCCGCGCCCGCGCCCCCCGTCGCCTCCCGCCTCGGAAACGTCGCCGCGTCCCCGGTACGCGAGATCCTGGCGCTCACGGCACGGCCCGAGGTCATCTCGTTCGCCGGCGGCCTGCCCGCCCCCGAACTCTTCGACACCGAAGGCATCAAGGCCGCCTACCAGGCCGTCCTGACGGACAGCCCGCACTCCGTGCTCCAGTACTCCACCACCGAGGGCGACCCCGCCCTCCGCGCCGCCGTCGCCGCCCGGCTCACCGCCCGCGGACTGCCCACCGGCGCCGACGACCTGCTCGTCACCACCGGCTCCCAGCAGGCACTCACCCTCCTCGCCACCGCGCTCCTCGAACCCGGCGGCGTCGTCCTCGTCGAGGACCCCTGCTACCTCGCCGCCCTCCAGGCGTTCGGCTTCGCCGGCGCCCGCGTCGTCCCCGTGCCCACCGACGACGACGGCATCCTCCCCGAGGCCCTGGACGAGATCGCCGCCCGCGAGAATCCCACCCTGCTCTACCTCGTCCCGACCTTCCAGAACCCCACCGGCCGCACGCTCCCCGCCGCGCGCCGAGCCGCCGTCGCCGAGGCCGCCGCCCGGCACGGCTTTTGGATCGCCGAGGACGACCCGTACGGCGAACTCCGCTTCGAGGGCGAGCCCGTCCCGCACATCGCCGCCACTCCCGCCGCCGCCGACCGCACCGCCCTCCTCGGCTCCTTCTCCAAGGTCATGGCTCCCGGCCTGCGCCTCGGCTTCCTCCGCGCCCCGACCGCCCTCCGCCGTGCCTGCGTGATCGCCAAGCAGGCCGCCGACCTGCACACCTCCACCATCGACCAGGCCGCCGCCGCCCGGTACCTCCGCGACAACGACCTCGACGCCCACGTCGCCCGCGTGCGCGCCGCCTACCGGGCCCGCCGGGACGCCATGCTCGACGGCCTGCCCGCCGCCCTTCCCGCCGGCAGCCGCTGGAACCGGCCCGAAGGTGGCATGTTCGTCTGGGCCACCCTCCCCGAAGGCCACGACGCCGGTGCCCTCCTCGTCACCGCCGTCGGACACGACGTCGCCTACGTTCCCGGCGCCCCGTTCTTCTCCAGCACCCCCGACCACGCCTCCCTCCGTCTCTCCTTCACCACTCACGGGCCCGACGAGATCACCGAGGGGCTGCGCCGCCTGGCCAAGACCTTCGCGTGAGCGCGCGCGACGGCCGGGTCCCCGACCCGTTCGGCGGTGTCGTTCGTGTCGTTGTTGGGCCGAACGGGTGAGGAGCGGGAGGATGGGGCCATGAGTAGGTACGAGAGGTACGACGTCACCGACGAGCAGTGGGAGGGCCTGGCCCAGGTCCTGCCGCTGCGCGGCCGTGACGAATGGCCGTCCAGGGTCGACCACCGCACGATCCCCGAGCAGTACGAATCCGTCGAGCAGCGCCGCATGGTCGTGCTGCGGGTCCAGGTCTTCGCCGACGCCCGCGAGGTCGCCGAGTACCTCATCGCCCAGATCCCGGTCCTGCTCGACCTCACCGGAGCCGACCCCGAAGTCGGCAAGCGGGTCCTCGACTTCAGCAGCGGCGTCGTCTTCGGCCTCGGCAGCGGCATGCACCGCGTCGACCGCAACGTCTTCCTGCTCGCCCCGCCCGGGACCGAGGTCGAGAGCACCGGCGACGCCCCGGCGGGCGAGGACGACGACGAACCCGTCGGCGCCCCCCGCGCGAGCGTCCCCCGATCGTAGGAAGGTCATCTCGCCGTAACGGTTCGTCAGCACCGCCCCTGCGTACGGTCCGATCATGGACCTCACCGGCGGCCCCGCCCTCGCCCGCACCCCCGGCCCCCGCACCCCCGACGCCCGCGCGTCCGACCCCCGAACGGCCGGAGTGCGAACGCCCGACACCAGCACGCCCGGCGCCCGCGCGACCACCCCCCACCCGCCCGTCGCCCGCACCCCGCGCCCGGACACCGTCCCCCACCCCCGCCCGACCCCACCCCCGGCCGAGGCCCCGACCCCGCCCGACGCCGGCAGGGGGTCAGGGACGGGTAGGGGTACGGGTACGGGGTCCGGCTCGCGTACGGGTACGCCTTCGGGCCCGCGGTCTGGTACGGGTACGGGTACGGGGTCCGGTACGGGCGCTGCTGACACCGAAGCCCGTACGCCCGCGGCCACGCCCGACTCCGGCCCCAGGCCGGCCACCGCGCCCACCCGTATGCCGGCCCCCGCGCCCGCCGGTAGGCCCGAACCCGCGCCCACCCGTAGGCCCGGACCCGCGCCCACCCGTACATCCGCGCCTACGCCCGCGTCTACGTCCGCGCCGGCCCCCACCCCTACACCCGCGTCCACCCGTACGCCTGCCCCGACGTCCCCCGGCCGGGAGACGCGGCCCGAGGGCGAGGGGCGAGCCGTCGCGCCGTCCGGGGGCGAGGGACGGGCCGTCGGGCGGTCCGGGGGCGAGGGACGGACCGTCGGGCGGTCCGGGGGCGAGGGGCGGGGGGCCGTCGCAAGGCCCGGGCGCGAGGCACCGGCCGTCGCGGGGGCCGTCGCGCGGCCCGTCGTGAGCGAACTGCGCCTGTCGGCCTACGCCGGGCGGCGGCGCGCCGTCCACGCGCTCGGCCCCGTCACCCTCTTCGCCGGACCGAGCGGCAGCGGCAAGTCCACCGTCCTCCACGCGTACGAGGCGCTCGCCCGGCTCGGCGCGGGAGAGCCGCTCGGCGAGGTGTTCCCGGATCCCGCCGCGTACGTCCCCGACAGCGCCCGGCCCGACGCGCAGGGCCGCCGCGGCTTCTCCCTCGGCTGCACCGTCGACGGGCCCGCCGGGCCGGTCCGGCTCGACCTCGCCGTCCAGGCCGAACCCGAGCTCCGCATCGTCGGCGAACGCCTCACCCGCCACGGCCGCACCCTCCTCACCACCGCCCTCAGGGACCCCGGCCGCTCCACCGTCCAGGCCGCCTGGCTCACCGCCGGCAGCACCCCCGTCACCCGCGCCCCGCTCCCCGACGACCTCCTCGGCACCGCCCTTCTGCCGCTGCGCGTCGCCGGGGCCACCGCGGGGCAGCGCGAGGTGCTCGCCGCCGCCGAGCAGACCGTGGTCGGCCTCCGCTCGCTCTTCCCCTGCGCCCCCGAACCCGCGAAAATGCGCGCCCCCGTCCTCGCCGGCGAGGGCCGGCTGCTGCGTGACTGCGCCAACCTCGCCGAGGTCCTGCACCGCACCCACAACGCCTGCCCCCGCCGCCACCAGCGCCTCGCGGCCGTCGCCGCCGCGGGCTGCGCCGGTCCCGTCACGGGCATCGGCGTGCGCGAGCTGCCCGGCGGCACCGTCCAGGCCCTCCTCGGCCGGGGCGCCCGCCCCGCCACGCCGCTCGACCGGCTGGGCGACGGCGAACTCCGCTACCTGGCACTGGCGTTGACCCTCCTCACCGGCCCCGGCGTCTACGCGATGGACCGGATCGCGGAGGTCCCCGAGGCCATGCAGTGCCTGACCCTGCTCACCGACGACCTCGACCGGGGGCTCGACGCGCGCCAGGTGGGCGCCCTCCTCGACCTGACCGCGGACATCACCGCCGACGGCCACATGCGGCTCGTCGGCGCGGTCGGCGAGGCCACGGCGGCGCAGGCCCGGCGGATGCCCGGGGTGGCAGTGGTAGACCTGACGCCGTGACGGACACGGAGCACGAAGAACAGAAGAACGCCGGAGAAGGCGAGCCCGGCCACGGGCAGGACGCGGCCGGCCACGGACTTGACGTGGCCAGCCACGTCCAGTCCGTGGCCGGACTCCAGCGCCGCCTCACCGATTTCGCGGCGGCGCGCGGCTGGCAGCCGTACCACACGCCCAAGAACCTGGCGGCGGCGCTCAGCGTCGAGGCGTCCGAACTCCTGGAGATCTTCCAGTGGTTGACGCCCGAGCAGGCGGAGAAGGTGATGGATTCCCCGGACTCCGCCCACCGGGTCGCCGACGAGGTCGCCGACGTCCTCGCCTACCTCCTCCAGTTCTGCCAGGTGCTGGGGGTCGACCCGCTCGCCGCCCTCGCCGCCAAGATCGACAGGAACGAGCTCCGCTTCCCGGCCCGCAGACGGGACGGAACGGACGAGTCGGACAGTAATGACGGTGATCGTCACTCTTCGGAGTGATCGATTTACCTCGATCGAGCCGCCTGTCCACAGATTTCCGAATTCCTCTGGTGCGGGGGCTCAGGCGGCCTCACTCTGGGTAGTGGACTGAAGGGAACGGCAAGTCGCACGAACGGGGGCGGAGTTGATGGAAGCGGAGCGACTCGTCCTGGCCGGCCTGCACGCGCTGGCCGAGAGCGGGACGGCACACGACATCGTGGCGGAAGCCTGGCAGGCCCGGGCCCTCGCCCAGGCGATAGGAAGTCACCTCGCGCTCTGCGGACCGCTGGAGCTCCGAGGCGAGGCGCGGGGGCTCAGCGAGGCCGGGGAGTACCCGGCGTGGGGCACGACCGGCCCGCGGGCCGCCCGGCTCACCGAGGTCGGTGACCCGCGCTCGGCGCTGACCGCGCTGGGTGAGCTCCTCGGGGAGGTCGGCATCGCCCTCGTCGGCGTGGCCTCGGTCACCGACGACGAGGGCCTGTACTGGCAGTGCATGGAGGCCATCGACGCGGCCGACGAGGCCGGTGACCGGGTACGGGGCATGCTGCGGCGCCTCGACGTCCGCGAACAGGGGCGGGCCCGCCCTCCCGACCCGCCCCCGGGCCGCGCCGGCCCCCCGCGGCCCACCTCGCACCCCAGGAACCCGACCCCCCGCACGGCCCCCGAGCCCGCGCGGGACCCGGGGCCGGAACCGGAGCGGGAGGCGGGGCCGGAACGGCGGACGAACCAGGGTGGGGACCAGACGCGGGACCGGGGCGGGGACCAGGACCGGTACCGAGGCGGGGACCAGGACTGGGACCGAGGCGGGGACCAGGACTGGGACCGAGGCCGAGGCGGGGACCAAGAACGGGACCGGGACCAAGAACGGGACCGGGACCGGGACCAAGAACGGGACCAAGAACGGATCGGGGACCGGGAAGGGGACCGGGATCGGCATCTGGACCGGGGACGCGACCGGGCCCGGGACCGGTGACGGTCGCGGGCCCGGACAGCGGGGGAGGGGAGGAGAGGGGGAGGAGAGGGGTCAGCGGCGCGGTTCGCCGCTTCCGCCGAGGTCACGGCCCTCGTGGCCGGGGCCGTCGGCACGACGACCGGCGGACGGCGCCGACAGCGGCGTCTGCAGCGGCGCCGCCACGGGCTGCGCCTCTGCCCCCGGCTGCGGCTCCTGCCGCTCCACCGAGGACTGGAGGTCGGCGTCCAGCTGGGAGAGATCGGCGGAGAGCGCCGCCATCAGCTCCTCCATCTGCTGGAGCAGCCCCTTCGGGGCTCCGGGAGCCTGCTGGTCGGGAACGGACTGCGGCACCTGCTGCTCGGGCAGCGCCTGCTCCGACGCGGCTTCCTGGGACATCGCGGCCTCCTCGCCCCGGGCCCCGGCCGACGCGGACGGGATCACGGGAGAAGAACGACGCACCGGCTGCTGCCGCCGGCACGCGGGCCGGGCGGTCCGGCTCCGCCCCGGCAAACGACGAGGCCCGGTCACGGTCACTGGGCAGCGGTGACGCGTCCCGCCAGGGGGGACGGATATTCACCCGACCGTGCCGGACGGCACCGCGCGCTGACGCGCGGCTTGACACGCACCCCTGGGTGCAGGATGGAGGTATGGATCTTCGCATCTTCACCGAACCCCAGCAGGGCGCCGACTACGACACCCTCCTCCGGGTCGCGCGCGCCACGGAGGAACTCGGCTTCGACGCCTTCTTCCGCTCCGACCACTACCTCCGCATGGGCTCGTCCGACGGACTGCCCGGGCCGACGGACGCCTGGATCACGCTGGCGGGCCTCGCCCGCGAGACCAAGCGGATCCGCCTCGGCACCCTGATGACCGCCGGCACCTTCCGGCTGCCGGGCGTCCTCGCCATCCAGGTCGCCCAGGTCGACCAGATGTCCGGCGGGCGCGTCGAATTCGGCCTCGGCGCGGGCTGGTTCGAGGAAGAGCACACCGCGTACGGCATCCCGTTCCCGAAGGAGAAGTTCGGCCGGCTGGAGGAGCAGCTGGCGGTCGTCACGGGCCTGTGGGAGACCGAGGTCGGCAAGACCTTCTCCTACGAGGGGAAGTACTACACCCTCGCCGACTCGCCCGCCCTGCCCAAGCCCGCCCAGCAGAAGATCCCGGTGCTCGTCGGCGGACACGGCGCGACCCGCACGCCCCGGCTCGCGGCTCGGTACGCCGACGAGTTCAACATCCCGTTCGCCTCCCTGGCGGACACCGAGCGGCAGTTCGGGCGCGTCCGGGCCGCCGCCGAGGAAGCGGGCCGGCGCGCCGACGACCTCGTGTACTCCAACGCGCTGGTCGTCTGCGTCGGCAAGGACGACGCCGAGGTGGCGCGCCGGGCCGCCGCCATCGGCCGGGACGTGGAGGAACTGAAGGCCAACGGCCTCGCGGGCTCGCCCGCCGAGGTCGTCGAGAAGCTCGGCCGGTACGCGGCGGTCGGCTCCTCCCGGGTCTATCTCCAGGTGCTCGACCTGGACGACCTGGACCACCTGGAGCTGATCTCCGCGCAGGTCGCACCGCAGCTGGGGTGAGAACCGATGGCACCGGTCCGGACGTTCGCGCGGGCGCTCTCCGACGGCGTGCTCGTCCTCGACGGCGGGCTCTCCAACCAACTGGAGGCCCAGGGCTGCGACCTGTCGGACGCGCTCTGGTCGGCGCGGCTGCTGGCCGACGCGCCCGACCAGATCGAGGCGGCCCACACCGCCTACGTCCGGGCCGGTGCCCGGGTGCTGATCACCTCCAGCTACCAGGCCACTTATGAGGGCTTCGCCCGTCGTGGCCTCGGCCGCGAGGCCACGACGGCGCTCCTGAGCCGGAGCGTGTCGCTGGCCCGCGCGGCCGGCCGGGGGGCGGGCTGGGTGGCGGCCTCCGTCGGGCCGTACGGGGCGATGGCGGCCGACGGAAGCGAGTACCGGGGACGGTACGGGCTGTCGGTGCGCGCCCTGGAGCGCTTCCACCGCCCGAGGGTGGCGGCGCTCGCGGCGGCGGGCCCGGACGTCCTGGCCCTGGAGACCGTGCCGGACAGCGACGAGGCCGAGGCGCTGCTGCGGGCGGTCGCCGGGTGCGGGGTGCCGGTGTGGCTCTCGTACACGGTGGCGGGCGGCCGTACGAGGGCCGGCCAGGACCTGGCCGAAGCCTTCGCGGTGGCCGCCGGGAACGACCAGGTGGTGGCGGTGGGCGTGAACTGCTGCGACCCGGCCGAGGTGGCGGACGCGGTGGCCGCGGCGGTGGCGGTCACCGGCAAGCCCGGCGTCGCCTACCCCAACAGCGGGGAGCAGTGGGCGCCCGACCCCGGCGCCTGGCGGGGCCCGGCGGCCTTCGGCCCGACCGAAGCCCCCGGCCTCGCCGCCACCTGGACCACGGCCGGCGCCCGCCTCGTGGGCGGCTGCTGCCGCGTCGGCCCGGCGACGATCGCCGCCATCGCCGGAGCTGAGGGACAGGGGGAACAGGGGGAGGGGGAGGGGGAGGGGGGCCGAGGGGGCGGGGCGCGAGGGGCTGGGCATCTAGAGACCCGGGTCCGCGGGGGGCGTCTGGACGTGGGACCCGGGGGGACACGGGCAGGGTCTGGGAGTGATCGTCGCGTTGTCGATGTGGAGGAAGCCGGTGCCGTCGTCCGTGCACCGGAGGGCCAGGGAGAGGCGGCGGGGTTCGTCACGCGGGGTGGTGGTGAGGGCGAGGGCGGCTTCGAAAAGGTCGTGGCCGTCGGGGCAGGCGAAGACGGGGGAGGGGCCGGGGTGGGCGGGGGTGAGGCGCCAGGGGTAGCCGTTCGGGTGGACGCCGCCGTCCTCGACACCGAGCGGGAGGCAGCAGCCTTCACAGAAGCATTCGTCGGCGACGACCTCGAACCGGTTCCAGCCACAGGCCGGGCAGACTAGGGGCGTGATCGTGATCCGCTCGTCGGGGTGGTGGGCGTGGACCGTTCCGCGCAGGAGGGCCACCAGGTCGTCGTCCGTCGCGCTCTCGTCCATGGGAGCATCCTCGCAGCAGCGCCGGACCGGGAAAATACCTGGTGGGTGGGGTGGGGGGTGTTCATACTCGGACGTGTGTTCCTGACGATCAGTACCACCGGCACCCTGGAGCGCCCCGCGACCGATCTCGGATTCCTGCTGCACAAGCATCCCGAGCGGGCACAGGCGTTCTCGACCTCGCACGGTACCGCGCACGTGCTCTACCCCGAGGCCACCGCGGAGCATTGCACCGCGGCGCTGCTCCTGGAGGTGGACCCCGTGGCGCTGGTGCGCCGCGGCCAGGGCAAGGGCCGGGGCGGCGCCCCGGACGCGGCCCTCGCGCAGTACGTGAACGACCGGCCCTACGCGGCGTCCTCGCTGCTCGCGGTCGCCCTCGCGCAGGTCTTCAAGACGGCGCTGCACGGGGTGTGCCGGGCGCTGCCCGAGCGGGCGGCCGAGCCGCTGCCGCTGCGGATCGAGGTGCCGGTGCTGCCGGCGCGGGGTGGCGCGGAGCTGGTCCGGGAGCTGTTCGGGCCGCTCGGCTGGACGACGGTGGAGGCCGAACCGGTCGCGCTGGACGCGGAGTTCCCCGAGTGGGGCGACTCGCGGTACGTGCGGCTGGTGCTGGCGGGTGACGGGCTGCGGCTCGCGGACGCGCTGAACCAGCTCTATGTGCTGCTGCCGGTCCTCGACGACTCCAAGCACTACTGGGTGGCGCCCGACGAGGTGGACAAGCTGCTGCGGGCCGGCGAGGGCTGGCTGGCGGCGCATCCGCGACGCGAGCTGATCACCACGCGCTATCTGTCGCGCCGCCGGAGCCTGGCCCGGGAGGCGTCGGAGCGGCTGGAACTGGTCCGGCTGGCCGAGGCCGACGGGCTCGACGTCGAGGACGTCGACAACGCGGTGGACGAGACGAGCGACACGGAGGAGCGGCCGGTGCCGCTCGCCGAGCGGCGGCGTACCGCGATCCTGGCCGCCCTGCGGTCGGCCGGAGCCGCCCGGGTCCTCGATCTGGGCTGCGGGCAGGGCCAGTTGGTGCAGGCGCTGCTGAAGGACGTCCGGTTCACGGAGATCGTGGGCGTGGACGTGTCGGTCCGCGCGCTGACCGTGGCCGCGCGGCGGATGCGGCTGGACCGGATGGGGGAGCGGCAGTCCGCCCGCGTGCGGCTGCTCCAGGGCTCGCTCACGTACACGGACAAGCGGCTCGGCGGCTATGACGCGGCCGTGCTCAGCGAGGTCATCGAGCACCTGGACCTGCCGAGGCTGCCGGCCCTGGAGTTCGCGGTGTTCGGGTCCGCCCGGCCCCGCACGGTCGTCGTGACCACGCCGAACGTCGAGTACAACGTGCGCTGGGAGTCGCTGCCCGCCGGGCACGTCCGGCACGGCGACCACCGCTTCGAGTGGACGCGGGCGGAGTTCCGCGCATGGGCCGAGGGCGTGGCCGCACGGTACGGGTACGGCGTGGAGTTCGCGCCCGTCGGGCCGGACGACCCCGAGGTCGGCGCGCCGACGCAGATGGCCGTCTTCACCCGCGCGGGGCAAGACGAGGAACAGCGGACGAGGAAGCGGGAGGAGGATCGGGCATGACCGTCACCACCATCGAGGAGCGTCGGGTCCTGCCCGTCACCGATCTGTCCCTCGTCGTCCTCGTCGGCGCGACCGGATCCGGCAAGTCGTCCTTCGCGCGGCGGCACTTCAAGCCGACCGAGGTGGTGTCCTCGGACTTCTGCCGGGGGCTCGTCGCGGACGACGAGAACGACCAGTCGGCGTCCCGGGACGCCTTCGACCTGCTGCACTACATCGTCGGCAAGCGGCTCGCGGCCGGCCGGCTGACCGTCGTCGACGCCACCAACGTGCAGCGCGAGGCGCGCCGGCAGCTCGTCCAGCTCGCCCGGGAGCACGACGTGCTGCCGATCGCGATCGTGCTCGACCTGCCCGAGTCGGTGTGCCGTGCGCGCAACGCGCTGCGGGCCGACCGGGCCGGAATGCCGGATCATGTGATTCCCCGTCACCGACGGGAACTCCACCGGGGGTTGAAGGGCCTGGAGCGGGAAGGGTTCCGCAAGGTCCACGTCCTGCGGTCGGTCGAGGAGGTGGACGCGGCCGAGGTGCGTCTGGAGCGCCGGTTCAACGATCTGCGGCACCTCACCGGCCCGTTCGACATCATCGGCGACATCCACGGCTGCCGGAGCGAGCTGGAGACGCTGCTCGACCGGCTCGGCTACGTGGACGGCGTGCACCCGGAGGGGCGTACGGCGGTCTTCGTCGGCGACCTGGTCGACCGGGGGCCGGACTCGCCGGGCGTGCTGCGCCGGGTGATGGGCATGGTGGCGGCCGGGAACGCGCTCTGCGTGCCGGGCAACCACGAGAACAAGCTGGGGCGCTGGCTGAAGGGCAGGAAGGTCCAGCTGACGCACGGTCTCGCCGAGACCGTCGAGCAGCTGGAGCGCGAGCCCGACGCGTTCCGCGACGAGGTACGGAGGTTCATCGACGGCCTGGTGAGCCACTACGTCCTGGACGACGGGAAGCTGGTGGTGTGCCACGCCGGTCTGCCGGAGAAGTACCACGGCCGTACGTCGGGCCGGGTCCGCTCGCACGCCCTGTACGGCGACACCACCGGCGAGACCGACGAGTTCGGGCTGCCGGTGCGGTACCCGTGGGCGGAGGAGTACCGGGGCCGGGCGACGGTCGTGTACGGGCACACGCCGGTGCCGACGACGTCCTGGGTCAACAACACGATCTGCCTGGACACGGGTGCCGTGTTCGGCGGGCGGATGACCGCCCTGCGCTGGCCGGAGCGCGAGCTCGTCGACGTCCCCGCCGAGAAAGTCTGGTACGCGCCGGCGCGTCCGCTGTCGTCGGAGGCGCCGGGCGGGCACGAGGGGCGCCCGCTCGACCTGGCCGACGTCCACGGGCGGCGCACGGTGGAGACCCGGCACTTCGGCCGGGTCGCGGTACGGGAGGAGAACGCGGCGGCGGCCCTGGAGGTCATGAGCCGGTTCGCGGTCGATCCCCGGCTGCTCGCCTACCTGCCGCCGACGATGGCGCCGACGCCGACCGCGCGGGCGGAGGACTACCTGGAGCACCCGGCGGAGGCGTTCGCCCAGTACCGGGCGGACGGCGTCGAGCGGGTCGTGTGCGAGGAGAAGCACATGGGCTCGCGGGCGGTCGCGCTGGTCTGCCGGGACGCGGACGCGGCCCGGGAACGGTTCGGCGTGGACGGCCCGACGGGCGCGCTGCACACCCGTACCGGCCGGCCGTTCTTCGACGACGAGGCCGCCACCGAGCAGGTCCTCGCCCGGCTGCGGACGGCGATCGGCGCGGCGGGGCTGTGGGAGGAGCTCGACACGGACTGGCTGCTGCTCGACGGCGAGCTGATGCCGTGGTCGCTGAAGTCGGGCGGGCTGCTGCGCCACCAGTACGCGGCGGTCGGCGCGGCGTCCGGCGCCGTCCTCCCGGAGGCCGTACGGGCCCTGGAGGCGGCGGTCGGGCGGGGGGTCGAGGGGCTCGAAGGGCTGCTGGCCGCGCAGCGCGAACGGGCGGTGGACGCGGGCGCGTTCACCGAGGCGTACCGGCGGTACTGCTGGCCGACGGAGGGCCTGGAGGGGGTGCGCTTCGCGCCGTTCCAGGTGCTGGCCGGGCGCGGGCGGTCGTTCGCGGGCGTGCCGCACGACACCCAGCTGGGGTGGCTGGACCTGCTGGTGGAGCACGATCCGACGGGGCTGCTCCAGGTGACGCGGCGGATCGTCGTCGACACCGGCGACGAGGCGTCCGTCCGCGCGGGCACCGACTGGTGGCTGGAGCTGACCGGCGCCGGCGGCGAGGGCATGGTCGTGAAGCCGCTCGCCGCGCTGGTCCGGGACGGCAAGGACCGGCTCGTGCAGCCGGGCGTGAAGGTGCGCGGCCGGGAGTACCTGCGGATCGTGTACGGCCCCGAGTACACCCGTCCGGAGAACCTGGCGCGGCTGCGGCAGCGTCACCTCGGCCACAAGCGTTCGCTGGCGCTGCGCGAGTACGCGCTCGGTCTGGAGGCGCTGGAGCGGCTGGCGGCCGGGGAACCGCTGTGGCGGGTGCACGAGGCGGTCTTCGCGGTGCTGGCCCTGGAGTCGGAGCCGGTGGACCCGAGGCTGTAGCGGGGAGGGGGCGGTCGCCGTACCGCCCCCTCCCCCTCCTTGCCCCCGCCCCTTCCGAGTCCCGGCCGCCGAATTCGACCGTGCGCGTGTCACGCGTCCGGCGGTCCGCTCCGTCAGGATGGGCGCATGGGATTCCATGTCGACTCCGAGACCGGCCGGCTCCGCCGCGTGATCCTCCACCGCCCCGATCTGGAGCTCAAGCGGCTGACCCCGACCAACAAGGACGCCCTGCTCTTCGACGACGTGCTCTGGGTGCGGCGGGCCCGTCAGGAGCACGACGGCTTCGCGGACGTGCTCCGCGACCGGGGGGTCGAGGTGCATCTCTTCGGCGATCTGCTGAGGGAGGCGCTGGACGTGCCGGCGGCGCGGGCGCTGGTCCTGGACCGGGTCTTCGACGAGAAGGAGTACGGGCCGCTGGCCGCCGACCATCTGCGGGAGGCGTTCGACTCGCTCGACACCGGGGCGCTGGTGGAGGCGCTGGTCGGCGGGATGACGAAGCGGGAGTTCCTGGCGGCGCACCGGGAGCCGACGTCGGTCCGGTTCCACGCGCTCGACCTCGACGACTTCGTGCTCGGTCCGCTGCCGAACCACCTCTTCACCCGGGACACCTCGGCGTGGATCTACGACGGGGTGTCGATCAACGCGATGCGGTGGCCGGCGCGGCAGCGGGAGACGGTGCACTTCGAGGCGATCTACAAGCACCACCCGCTCTTCACGGGCCCGGAGGCGGGGCCGTTCCACCACTGGTCGGAGGGGCAGGCGGACTATCCGTCGACGATCGAGGGCGGGGACGTGCTGGTCATCGGCAACGGCGCGGTCCTCATCGGGATGAGCGAGCGGACCACCCCGCAGGCGGTGGAGATGCTGGCGCGGGGGCTGTTCGCGGCGGGTTCGGCGCGGTCGATCGTGGCGCTCGACATGCCGAAGCGGCGGGCGTTCATGCACCTGGACACGGTGATGACGATGGTGGACGGGGACACCTTCACCCAGTACGCAGGGCTCGGGATGCTGCGCTCGTACACGATCGAGCCGGGCGACGACGGGCAGGCGCTGCGGGTGACGGACCACCCGCCGGAGCAGATGCACAGCGCGATCGCGGCGGCGCTGGGGCTCCAGGACGTGCGGGTGCTGACGGCGACGCAGGACGTGCACGCGGCGGAGCGGGAGCAGTGGGACGACGGCTGCAACGTGCTCGCGGTGGAGCCGGGGGTGGTGGTGGCGTACGAGCGGAACGTGACGACCAACACGCACCTGCGGAAGCGGGGCATCGAGGTGATCGAGATCCCCGGGAGCGAGCTGGGGCGGGGGCGGGGCGGTCCGCGCTGCATGAGCTGCCCGGTGGTGCGGGATCCGGTGTGAGCGGAGGACCACCCGGAGGGTTGGATCCGGTGTGAGCGGAGGACCACCCGGAGGGCTGGATCCGGTGTGAGCGGAGGCCCACCCGGAGGGCTGTATAAGCATGCTGTGTTATGTATACACTTCCAAGGTCTTCCCGAACCCGCCCGACCGCATCTCAGGAGCGCCCCCCATGGCCCTTCACCTCTCCGGCCGCCCCTTCCTCAAGGAGCTGGACTTCACCGCCGAGGAGTTCCGCGGCCTGGTCGACCTCGCCGCCGAGCTGAAGGCCGCCAAGAAGGCGGGCACGGAGACGCAGCGGCTGCGCGGCAGGAACATCGCCCTGATCTTCGAGAAGACCTCCACCCGCACCCGCTGCGCCTTCGAGGTCGCCGCCGCGGACCAGGGCGCCTCCACCACCTACCTCGACCCCTCCGGCTCGCAGATGGGGCACAAGGAGTCGGTCAAGGACACCGCCCGCGTCCTCGGCCGCATGTTCGACGGCATCGAGTACCGGGGCGACAGCCAGGCCACCGTGGAGGAGCTGGCCGCCTTCGCCGGCGTCCCCGTCTTCAACGGCCTGACCGACGACTGGCACCCCACGCAGATGCTCGCCGACGTGCTCACCATGTCCGAGCACAGCGAGAAGCCGCTGGACGGCATCACCTTCGCCTACCTCGGCGACGCCCGCTTCAACATGGGCAACTCCTACCTGGTCACCGGCGCCCTGCTCGGCATGGACGTGCGGATCGTCGCCCCCGAGGCGTACTGGCCGGCCCCCGAGGTCGTCGCGGCCGCCCGCGAGCTCGCCGACGGGAGCGGCGCCAAGCTCACCCTCACCGAGTCCGTCGCCGACGGCGTTCGGGGCGCCGACTTCGTCATCACCGACGTCTGGGTCTCGATGGGCGAGCCCAAGGAGGTGTGGGACGAGCGGATCGCCGCCCTCGCCCCGTACGCCGTGACCATGGACGTCCTGCGCGCCACCGGCAACCCGGACGTGAAGTTCCTGCACTGCCTGCCCGCCTTCCACGACCTGGGCACGAAGGTCGCCCGCGAGGTCCACGACCGGCACGGGCTGACCGAGCTGGAGGTCTCCGACGAGGTCTTCGAGTCGG
Organism: Streptomyces sp. NPDC085460; assembly: GCF_044541975.1. Lineage (NCBI taxonomy): Bacteria > Bacillati > Actinomycetota > Actinomycetes > Kitasatosporales > Streptomycetaceae > Streptomyces > Streptomyces sp. NPDC085460. Next base: position 154,788 of record NZ_JBITTO010000004.1, on the reverse strand, counting down.
CGCACTCCGTCGTCTTCGACGAGGCCGAGAACCGGCTCCACACCATCAAGGCGGTCCTCGTCGCGACCATGGCGGGTCCCGCCGGAGCATAGGATCGTCCCAGCGTCAGGGGGGTCCGGGCACACATGCCCGGGCCCCCTTACGCATGCACGGCCGGAACGACGGGGCCGGCAGCAGGAGTGAGTGACAGCAACCACTGACACCACTGCAACACCTGCAACAACGCAGCATCAGCAACATCAGCAAGACCAGAGATGAGAAGCGCCGCATGTTCTCGCGGATCAAATCCCCCCAGCAACTGATCGCCGAATCCGGCGGTGACCTCGAAGGCCACAGCCTCAAGCGCACCATGGGCCTCTTCCAGCTCGTGTGCTTCGGCGTCGGGGCGATCGTCGGCACCGGCATCTTCGTCGGACTCGCCGACAGCGTCGCCGAGGCGGGACCCGCGGTCGTCGTCTCCTTCGTCCTCGCCGCGATCACCTGCGTCTTCACCGCCTTCTCCTTCGCGGAGCTCGGCGGCGCCATCCCGGTCTCCGGCTCCTCCTACTCCTTCGCCTACGCGAGCCTCGGCGAGCGGGCCGCCTTCCTGGTCGGCTGGTGCCTGCTCCTGGAGTACGGCGTCTCCGTCTCCGCGGTCGCCGTCGGCTGGAGCCAGTACCTCGACGAGCTGCTGCACAGCGTCACCGGCCTCCGGCTGCCCGACGCGCTCGCCGCGGGACCCTCCGAGGGCGGCGTGATCAACCTGCCCGCCGTGGTCGTCATCCTGATGGCCGCGACCCTCCTGGTCCGCGGCGTCCGCGAGAGCGCCCGCGCCACCGCCGCCATGTCGATCCTCAAGATCGGCATCCTGGTCGCCTTCTGCGCCATCGGCTTCTCCGCCTTCCAGGCCGGGCACCTCTCGCCGTTCGCCACCGAGGGCATGAGCGGCATCACCGCCGGCGCCTCGGTCGCCTTCTTCTCGTACATCGGCTTCGACGCCATCACCACCGCCGGCGAGGAGGTGAAGAACCCGCGCCGGAACATCCCGCTCGCCATCCTCATCTGCATCGGCGTCGTCACCGTGCTCTACTGCGCCGTCGCCCTCGCCGCGATCGGCGCGCTCGGCGCCGACGAGGTCGCCGACAAGCCGGCCGCGCTCTCCCTCGTCGTCGACCAGGTCACCGGCTCCACCGTCGGCGGCGGGATCATCGCCTTCGGCGCCGTGGTCGCCATCGCCTCCGTGGTCCTCGCCGTGATGTACGGCCAGACCCGCATCCTGATGGCGATGTCCCGCGACGGCCTGATGCCCCGGGTCCTCGAACGGGTCTCCCCGAAGACCTCCACCCCCGTCGCCAACACCTGGATCGTCGCCGGCGTCTTCGCCGTCCCGGCGGCCTTCGCCCCGCTCGACGTGGTCGTCGACCTCACCACCATCGGCACCCTCGCGATCATGGCCGTGGTCAACCTCGCGGTGATGGTGCTGCGCCGCCGCGAGCCCGGTCTCGCCCGCTCGTTCAAGGTGCCGCTGTACCCGCTGAGCCCGGTCCTCGGCATCGGCTTCTGCCTCTACCTCATCTGGGGCACCGGCTGGCGCACCTGGCTCGTCTTCGCCTGCTTCCTCGTGGCCGGGGCCGTGCTGTACGCGGTCTACGGGCGCCGCCGCTCCCGCCTCGCGCTCACGCCCGCCGACGACTCCGCTGGGCGGGCACCCGGGGGAGCGTGAACCAGACCGCCTTGCCGTCGGGGGTCGGGCGGTGACCGCAGTCGCTGCTCAGCGCCCGGATGAGGAGCAGTCCCCGGCCGTGCTCCTGCCAGGGGTCCACCTCGTCCTCCGGATCCGGGCAGACCAGCCGGCCGGGCCGGGCGGGATCGGGGTCGTGCACCTCGATCTGACAGCCGCCGGGCGCCGCGAGGAGCTCGATGATCAGCTCGATGGGGCCGTCACCCGAGGTGTGCTCCACCGCGTTGGCCACCAGCTCGGCGGTGAGCAGCTCGGCCGTGTCGAGGTCCGGCCGGTCGGTGGCGGCGGGGTCGATCTCGCCGAGGGCGTTACGCACCAGGGCGCGGGCGACCGGGACGGCGGCGGTGGTACGGGGCAGCCGGATCCGCCAACAGGCTCCTGGCGCGGCAGGTGCGGGGCCGGTGACTTCGGGCATGGGGGGAGGGCTCCCTTGGCCGGGGGGTGGCGGACGGGCGACGGGGAAACGGAGCGGGGCGACCCGAGACGTCCTGGTTTCAACCATAGAGGGGGGTCGATTACCGGCCACAGAGACCCCCCTCCCGAGGTTCCGGGACCCTCTTCCCGACCGCGCGGGACCGGGGTCCCGGCGGGGGAGGGACGCAGGTCCCCCTTCACGGTGGGATCCCGGATATTGGATCCAGGATCCAGAATTTTGGATCACGGATCCTGGATCACGGATCACGGATCACGGATCACGGATCCAGAATTCTGGATCCGAGGCCCTGGACCCTTGGATGCCGCCGTGGCGATGCCCTCGGACGCCCGGGGCCCCGTGGCGCCCCCACGACCGGCTCCCTACAGGTCCTTCTCCACCGCCCGGACGTACTCCGCGCCCCGCTCCCACAGCAGCGCGTGCAGCTCCGCGAAGACCTCCGCCGACCTCCGGCCCGGCCATCCGGCGGGCAGCAGCTCGGCCGGCAGCACCGGGTCGGCGTAGGGCAGCCGGCGCCAGGCGTCCAGGGTGAGCAGGTAGTCGCGGTAGGCGTCCTCCACGGTGCCGGGCGCCGCCCGCCAGGCCGCGAGGACCGGCTCGTGACCGGCCAGGAACTCCTCGTGCAGCCGGGCGATCGCGGGCAGGTCCCACCAGCGGGCGACCGCCTCCGCCGTCGCCGTGTATCCCAGGTGCTCGCCGCGGAAGAAGTCCACGTACGGGGAGAGCTCAAGGCGTTCCAGGGCGTTGCGGGTCTCCTCGTACAGCCGGGCCGGCGCGATCCACACGCCCGGTGCCGCCGAACCGAAACCGAGCCGGCCGAGCCGGGAGCGCAGCAGGTGCCGCTTGTGCCGCTCCTGCTCCGGGACCGAGAAGACGGCCAGGACCCAGCCGTCCGCCAGGGACGGCTCCGTACGGGCGTAGATCCGCCGGTCACCGTCCTCCAGGAGCCGCCGGGCGTCGTCGGAGAGCGCGTACCCGGCCGAGCCGTCGGGGGTGCGGCGGGCGAGCAGCAGCCCGCGCCGCTTCAGCCGGGACACCGAGGAACGTACCGAGGGCGCGTCCACGCCGACCGCCGCGAGCAGCCGGATCAGCGCGGCGACCGGCATCGGCGTCTCCTCGGACGGTCGGCCGTAGGCGCCGTAGAGCGAGACGATCAGGGAACGGGGGGTGTGCTGCTCGGCCACGTGATCACTTTAGGCCGTGCGGGGTGGACCGGCGGCTCCGGCCGGGGCGGGCCCCGGGCCCGACCCGTCGCGCAGCAGGTGGCGCTGGAGCTTGCCCGTGGCGGTACGGGGCAGCGCGTCGACGAAGACGACCGCCCGGGGGCACTTGTACGGGGCGAGCCTGGCGCGGACGAAGGAGCGCAGCGCGGCCCCGGTGGCGGCGTCGCGCGGCACCCCCTTCCGGACCACCGCGTAGGCGACGACGGCCTCGCCGCGCACCGGGTCCGGGCGGCCGACGACCGCCGTCTCGACCACGTCCGGATGGGTGAGCAGGACCTCCTCCACCTGGGCGCCGGCGATGGTGTGCCCGGCCGAGATGATCATGTCGTCGGCGCGGGACACGTAGCGGAAGCGGCCGCCCGGCTCGCGGACGTACCGGTCGCCGGTGAGGTTCCAGCCGTGGCGGACGTACTCCGTCTGCCGGCCGTCGGCCAGATAGCGGCAGCCGACCGGGCCGCGGACGGCCAGCAGTCCCTCGCACCCGTCCGGCACCGGCCGCCCGTCCGGGCCCAGGACGGCGGCCTGCCAGCCGGGCACCGGCCGGCCGGTGGTGCCCGGGCCGCTGTCGGCGTCGGCCCCCGCGACGAAGATGTGCAGCAGTTCGGTGGCACCGATGCCGTTGATCAGCCGGAGGCCGGTCCTGGCGTACCAGGCGGTCCACACCGCGTCGGGCAGGTGCTCGCCGGCCGAGACGCAGCGCCGCAGCGAGGAGAGGTCGGCGCCGGAGCCGCCGTCGAGCAGGCGGAGCATCATCCGGTAGACGGCGGGGCCGCTGAAGAGCACCGAGACCCGGTGCCGGCCGATCTCCGCGAGCAGCTGCTGCGGCCCGGCCCGGTCCAGCAGCACGGTGCTGGCGCCGGCCCGCAGCGGGAACACGAGGAGCCCGCCGAGGCCGAAGGTGAAGGCGAGCTGCGGGGAGCCGGCGAAGACGTCGTCGGGGCGGGGCCGCAGGACGTGCGCGGAGAACGTGTCGGCGACGGCCAGGACGTCCCGGTGGAAGTGGACGCACCCCTTGGGGCGGCCGGTGGTGCCGGAGGTGAAGGCGATCAGGGCCACGTCGTCGGCGGCGGTGTCGGCCGCCCGGTAGGGGTCGGGGGACCGGCGGGCGGCGAGGGCGAGGAGGTCGTCGCGCCCCTCACCGCCGTACGGGACGACCGTCAGGCCCGGCACGCGGGCGGCCAGCAGCTCGTCGAGGGAGTCCGCCGCGCAGAGCGCCAGCGAGCAGGCGGCCGTCCCGGCGGCGAAGGCGAGCTCGGCGGCCCGCTGTTCCGGCGGGACGGAGACGGCTATCCCGCCTGCCTTCACCACGGCGAGCCAGCAGGCGGCGAGCCAGGGCGTGGTCGGCCCGCGCAGCAGGACCCGGTTGCCGGGCCGCAGTCCCAGGTCCCCGGTGAGCACATGGGCGATCCGGTCCACGTGCCCGCGCAGCTCGCCGTAGGTCCAGGTGCCGCCCTCCCCGTCGTGGAAGGCGGGCCGTCCGGCGCCGAACCGTTCGGTCGTGGCGTCGAGGAGTTCGGCGGCGCAGTTGAGCCGTTCGGGGTAGGCGAGGCCGGGCAGGCCGAAGACCAGCCGGGGCCACTGGGCGGCGGGCGGCAGCCGTTCCCGGGCGAAGCCGTCGACGTGTCCTGAGGGGGTCAGCCGCACGGTCCCGGCCCTCCGTCCCCGGCCCGTGGGCCGCCTCCCTGACGTATCGCGCGTATCCCGCGGGTGAGCGGAGCAGCCGGTCCGGGCCACCGGGAAACCGGTCGGCCGCGCCACCGGGAAGAGGCCGGGCCGCGACGCGACGGGGTCACCGCACCACCTGGTCCGGTCCGGAGAAGGCGACCGGGACGCCCGAGGGCGTCGGAGAGAGCCCACATGACCGCATTCTGACCCGAATCGGACCGGAGTACCCGGTGTACGGAGCGGCAGGGCGCCCGGGAGGCGGGGGCCGGGGGCCGGGGGGCCACGGCGTACGTACCGGAGCGGGGCCGTACCGAACTGGGCCCCGCCCGGCTCCGGATGGTGTCAGGTCACGCCGGACGGGGGGCCGTGCTTGATCGACTGGTCGCCACCGGGGGCCGGGCTTAGGGTCGAAAGGTGGACCGACCGGCCCACGGCTCCTGAGGTGAGGGCGCGGCGCGCCATGAACGAATCATGAGCAGCACACCGAAGCCGAAGACTCCGGCGGTGGACCCGAATTCCACCAAGGCGGGCGACGGCAAGGGCATCGCACTCTTCGTGATCGCCTCCTGCCAGCTGATGGTCGTCCTCGACATCACCATCGTCAACATCGCACTGCCCGACATCCAGCGCTCGTTGGACTTCTCGACGACAAGCCTGGCCTGGGTGGTCAACGCCTACACGCTGACCTTCGGCGGCCTCCTCCTGCTGGGCGGCCGCGCGGGCGACATCCTCGGCAGGCGCAGGGTCTTCATCTTCGGCGTCCTGCTCTTCGGACTCGCCTCCCTGCTCTGCGGATTGGCGCAGAGCGAGTGGCAACTCCTCGCGGCCCGCGCTCTCCAGGGCGTCGGCGGTGCCATCTCGTCACCGACGTCCCTGGCCCTCATCACCTCGAACTTCGACGAAGGACCCGAGCGCAACCGGGCCTTCGGAGTTTTCGCGGGCGTCTCGGCGGGCGGCGGCGCGATCGGCCTGGTCGCCGGCGGCATGCTGGTGGAGTGGCTCGACTGGCGCTGGATCTTCTTCGTGAACGTGCCCATCGCCGTGGTCATCGCCCTCCTGACGCCCCGTCACGTCAAGGAGTCCGAGCGGCATCCCGGCCACTTCGACCTCGCCGGCGCGCTGACGGCCACCCTCGGCATGGTCGCCCTCGTGTACGGCTTCATCCGTGCCGCCCAGGAGGGCTGGCGTGATGTGCTCACGATCGGCTCGTTCGTCGCGGCGGTGGTGCTCCTCACGGCGTTCATCCTGATCGAGCGCCGCTCGCAACAGCCCATCACACCCCTGCACATGTTCGCCGACCGCAACCGCTCGGGCACCTACGCGATCATGCTCTGCCTCGCGGCGGCGATCTTCGGGATGTTCTTCTTCCTGACCCTGTTCGTCCAACAGGTCCTGGACTTCAGCCCGTTGCGCACGGGCCTCGCCTTCCTGCCGGTCAGCGCGATCATCGCGGTGGGCGCGGGCCTGACCTCCAGCCTGCTGCCCCGCTACGGTCCGAAGCCCTTCATGGTGACGGGTTCGCTCCTCGCCGCGGCGGGACTCGCCTGGCTGACGCTCACCGACGTGCACTCGACCTACAGCGGCAGCATCCTCGGGCCGATCCTCGTCTTCGGCCTCGGCATGGGCCTGATGTTCGTCTCGCTGACCATCATGGCGCTGTCCAACGTCGAACAGCGGGAGGCCGGCGCCGCCTCGGGCATCCTCAACGCGACCCAGCAGGTGGGTGGTTCACTGGGCCTGTCGATCCTCGTCACCGTCTTCGGCACGTACAGCCGGAACGAGGCCGAGGTGCAGGTGCCCGCCTTCCTCGCCGAGGCGGGCCCCCTGGAGAAGGCCGAGTTCGGCCGCACCGGCGAACTCCCCCCGCCCTACGCCGACCAGGTCCTCACCTCCGGCGTCTCCGCGGGCTTCGTCACGGCGGCGATCTTCGCCGTCGTCGCCGCCCTGATCGCCCTCTTCGTCATCGAGACCCGCGCCTCCGACCTCGAACGCCTCAAGGGCGGCGGGGTGATGCCGGGCGGCGGATAGCAGCAGTCCCCCTGGCGAGCGTCCTACCGCTGCGACGGCAGGACGCTCGTCGGCGCCGTGAGGTCCCGGTCCTCCGCGAACTGCCCCCGGCCCTGCTCGCCGAGGCGGCCGAGGCGGACCAGCTGGGTGTCCCGGGCGGCGCGGTCGCCGCGGGCCATCGCCCCTCGCAGGGCGTCCCGGGCGGCGAGGACCTCCGTGCGCAGCGTGGCGGGGTAGGAGTTCTGCTCGGCGAAGCGGATGGCGTAGAGCGCGGTGCGCACCGCCGGGTCGATGCCGGGCCACAGGGCCTCCACCCGCTCCGTAGCCTCCCGCATGGCGGGGACGTCCATGGCGTCGCGGGCCTCCTTCACCGCCTCGCCCGCCCTCCGCAGGTCCTCCAGGAGCTCGGCGGCCAGCAGCCCGCGCCCGCCCCGCGAGATGATCCGCGCCCCCGCCTGGGCGCTCCGGGCGCGCGTGCACAGGTCCAGGGTGTCGCGGGCGGTGTCGAGGAACCCGTCGAGGGACCCGCTCACGGGCTCGCCCCGGCCGAGGGCCGCGAGGTCGTCCGTGATCTCGGTGAGCGCGTCGCGCTCGGCGTGGGTCAGCTCCTGCCTCCAGGTGTCCAGGAACTCGGCGTAACCGGCCCGGAGCGCCGCAGCCTTCCGGCCGACGGAGGCGGAGACCATGCTGCGCCGCAGCGCGGCGCCGTGCTCCTCGCCGGAGCCGATGCGGTACTTGAGGGCGATGGTCCGGTCGGCGTCGAGCCGCACGTACAGGGTCAGCGGCAGGTCGCCCCGCAGCCCCTCGGGCTGCTCGTGGAGGAACCCGCCGCAGAAGTCGTTGCGCTGGGCGGAGCGCAGGTGCTGCCCCTCCCAGAGGTTGAACCGCACGGACGTGCCGCGGTCGCTGCGGATCGCGAGGTCGTCCACCCGGTGCCACTCGGTCGGGTACGGGGTGCCCCCGGGGAACAGCACCTTCACCGTGCCGTCCTGGAGCTCGATCCCGATGTGCTGCGCGGTGATCTGCTCCGGCAGCGCGGTCCCGAAGTCGCTGCCGCAGTTCGAACAGCCGCTGAGACCGGGCGCGTTGACCATGCCGCAGCCGGGGCACTTCAGACCACCGGTGTCCAGGGGCGCGTCGCAGTCCCCGCACACGGTCGCGGTCGCCGGGTTGTCGTCCCGGCCGCACTCCCCGCAGGTGACGAGGGTGACGGTCGGGGCGGCCGCGCGCAGCCCGGACAGGTCCGTGGCGCACACCGGGCAGGCGGCGGTGGACTGCGGGTCCGGCACGTGACAGCCCGGACAGTCGACCGTGGCCGCGCCGAGCAGCGGGGTGGCGCAGGCAGGGCATGCGTCGGCGGCGACGGGGATGCGCTCGGCGGTGCAGGCGGCCGACGGGCAGTCCAGCACGTCGAGGAGACCGGCCTCCACGGCGGCGCCGTGGGCGACGGCCGTCATCGGGTCCACCGCGTCCGACACCGTCGCCGCGCCGAAGAGCTCCTGGAGCTCGCGCCGGACGGCCGGCACCAGGGTGGAGCCGCCGACCAGCAGGACCCGCTGGACGTCCTCGGGCATCGCGCTGTAGTCGGTGAGGACCGTCTCGACCGTCTCCCGCATCCGGCGCAGGTGGTCGCCGATGAGCTCCTCGAAGTCGGCCCGCCGTACCGTCCCGGACCAGGAGCCGCCCTGCCGTCCCAGCGGGGAGAGGACCACCTCGGAGGCGTCCTGCCCGGACAGTTCGATCTTCGCGCGCTCGGCGGCGGCGCGGATGCGGTGGGCGTCGCCGTCCCCGTCGTGGTCCCGCCCGTCGAACCGCTCCCGCAGGTGCCCGTCGAGCAGCGCGTCGAAGTCGGCCCCGCCGAGGAGGTTGTCCCCGCCGAGCCCGGCCACCGAGAAGTGGCCAGGGCCGAGCGTCAGGAGCGACACGTCGAAGGTGCCGCCGCCCAGGTCGAAGACGAGCACCGTGGCGTACTCCTTGAGCCCGTCCTCGCCCGTCCTGACCCCGAACGCGTGGGCGGCGGCGGTCGGTTCCTGCACGATCCGCGCCACATGGAACCCGGCGAGCCGGCCGGCCTCGCGCACCGCCGCGAACTGTGGCTCGGCGAAGTACGCGGGGACGGTGATCACCGCGCGCCGGAACGGCACGCCCGCCGCGTCCTCGGCGTCCTTCCTGAGCCGCCGCAGCAGCACGGCCGAGACCTGCACGGGGGAGAGCCAGTGCGTGCCGAGCCGCACCTGCACCGAGCCGTCGGGACCCTCCCGTACGGCCGGCGCGTCGGCGGGCCGGGTCTTCAGCGCCTTCTGGACGAGCTCGTCGTCCCAGCGCCGCCCGATCAGCCGCTTCACCTCCGTGATCACCGAACCGGGCTCTGCGGAACGCCAGTTGAGCGCCTCCTGCCCGACGAGCAGGGTGCCGAGGGGGTCGACGCCGACGGCCGACGGGGTGGCCTGGCCGCCGTCGCGGTTGCGCAGGACGACGGGGACGCCGTCACGCATCCACGCGGCGACGGAGTTGGTGGTGCCGAGATCGATGCCGAGGGTCCGGTGCATGAGGGGTGCTTCCTGATCGTCGAGGCGGAGGCGGGGGAGATGCAGGCAGGTGCCGTACGGAGTCAGCCGGCGCGACGGGGACGCCGTGCCCGCCGTACCGACGGCTTGCGGAGCAGCCGCCGCTGCGCGCGGGTGGTGCGCCGCGGCTGAGCCCGTACGGAATCGGAGACGGGATCGAGGTCGGGATCGGTTTCGGCCTCGGAGGCGGGTACGTGATCCGGTCCGGGTCCGGGTACGGGTCCGGGTACGGGCTCCGGCGCGGGGCCCGGCACCGAGACGACCACCTGCGCCGGCCGGAGGGTGGCGGAACCCCGCCGGAAGCCGGTGAGCTTCTCCCGCAGCACGGTGCCGTCCGGACGGCCCGGGTGCGGCTCCGTACCGACCACCCGCATCTCCGCCGGGTCGAGGGCCCGCCCCACCACGTCCATCGGACGCACGTCGTGCCGCTCGAACTCGACCCGCAGCATCAGATGGGCCGCCTCGATCTGCTCGCCCAGCGCGAGGGCCGCCGAGGCCGTCTCGCGCGCGGACCGCGCCTCGTACAGGACACCGGCCCGCAGGCGGGTGTCGGCGAGGACGTCGTCCAGCGACAGCAGCGAGCCCAGCAGGGCCTGGAGCCGGGCCTCCGCCTCCTCGCGCTTCTCGGACAGGGCGGCGACCCTGCGGCGCAGCTTGTCGAGCTCGGACGGCGGGCCGCCGGCGTCAGGGGGGAGGGGACCGGGACCGGTCACGAGCGCTCCTCGGGATCAGGGACGGGGTCGGGTTCGGGGTGCGGCAGGTTCGGGGTGAGCAGCTCGGCGACGAGCGCGTCGACGGGCGTGCGGGAGTTCTGGTTGGCCCGGTGGACGAGCGCGTGCCGGACCGGGTCCTTCCGGGCCGCGGCGGCCGACAGCTCGGGCGCGGCCCGTCTGCGCAGGTCCACGGGCCGGGTGCCGAGCGGCGCGTCGGGCAGCAGCTCGTGGAGCGTGGGGCCGAACCAGGGGAGCGCGGGCGGCGCGTCGCCGGCGCTGTCGTCGTTCACCAGAGGGCGTCCTGTCCGGAGTCGGAACCGGCGCCGGAGGAACCGGTGTCGGGGGAGCGGGTGTCGGTGGAGCCAGAATCGCCGGCGCGAGGACCGGCAGCGCGGGGGCCTGCGGGCCCCTGCCTGAAGAGCTGCGCCCCCGCCGACTGCCCGGCGCGGACCCCTTCGGCGCACGCGCGGTCGCGCAGCGCGCCGGCCGTGTCCCCGGCCTGCTCCCTGGCCCGCGCCCGGCACCGGTAGGCGAGGTGCACGAGCCGGTCGAGGGCCGGGTCGGCTCCGGTCCGGATCCGGCCCCGGAGGAACAGTCCGATGACGTCCGACCAGGCCGCCTCCGCCTGGAGGTGGAGGGCGAGGCGGAGCACCGCCTCGTCGGCGAGCCCGCCGAGCCCGCCCCCGCCCCCGCTTCCGGCCTCCCCGCTCCCGGCCCCGGCCCCGCCCCCGTCCCCAGCCCGGCTCGGGAGCGACGCCGCCACCGCCAGCAGCTCGGCCCGGCGTTCCGCTTCGGCGCGGCGGGCCGCGACGGCGCCGCGGTCCCGGGCGGCGGCGATCTCCTGGGCGACCCGCCGTTCCAGCTCGGCGCGGCGCTCCCGCCCGGTGCCGCGGAGCGGGATCTCCGTACCGACGCGCCCGGCCGCGTCGACGAGGAGGGTCGCGAGCCGGTCGTCGACGCGCTCCGCGTCGTACGACCCCGCCGGGCTCTCCAGGTGGAGCAGCGCGCGGACGGCGCCCCGGGCCTCGTCCGTGCGCCCCCGCACGGCGGCGGTCACGGCGTGCTCCGTGTAGTGGTTCTCCAGCCACCGACGGGCCGCCGCGTCGCCCGCGTGGCGGCCGAGCAGCCGCCGCACCTCGTCGGCCGGGATCGGATCCCCCCGGTACGTGCCCCGGTTCGCCCGGTCCAGGTTCGCCCGTAACCGCTCGTCGAGGCCCGCGAGGCCCGCGAGGGCGTCCCGGTCGCCCGGGGACACGGCCAGGGCGCGCGCGTACCGCCTCCGGCTCTCGGCGGGGTCGGTGTCGGCGGTCCGCGCCGCCTGCTGGACCAGTTCGGCGGTCAGTTCGGCGGCCAGGTGGGTGTCCAGGGGCAGGAGGGCGAGGGCCTGTTCGAGCCCGTCGATGCGTACGAGGGGGGAGTAGTCGCGCCCGGTACGGCTCCGGCCCACGTTCTTCCCCGCCCGCAGGACGTCCGCCCGCTCCTCGGCCCCGAGGGTGAGCCCGAGCCGTACGGCGGCGCCGAAGTCGGCCAGCGCCTCGCCCCAGGCGCCGGCCCGCACCCGCTCCCGGCCCCGCTCGCCGAGGGCCCGGCGCAGGAAGGGCGCGCAGGCCCGGTGCCCGGGGGCGTCCCCGGTCCAGGCGCCGACGTCGGGGTGGCGGGCGGCGTAGACGGCGAGGAGGTCGGCACCGTGCCCGTGGTGGGCGAGCTGCCGGGCGGCCTCTTCGAGCGGGATGAGGGCGTGCGGCCCGGCGTCCGTGGGCACGTCGTCGACGAAGACCGCGCCGATCCGGCACTCCGCCTCCCACGCCGTGTGCCAGGCGGAGAGGGCGTCCCGCCCGGCCCGCGCGTCCTGCGCGCGCAGCAGCTCGGCGATCCGCCCGCGCAACCGCGCCTGCCCCTGCTCCCACAGCTCGTCGGGAACGGGCGTGCCCCGCCGCGCGCCGAGCAGCTCACGGAAGCCGCCCAGGTCCTCCTCCTCCAGGAGGTACGCCCACAGCACGATCACCACCGCCGCGGTGCCCGCGTCGGTGTGCCGCCCCTCGCGGGCGAGCTCGCGGAGGCCGCTCACCGCGAGGAAGTGGACGATCCCGGTCTCCGCCCCGTACGGCGCGTCCGGGCACCGCCGTACCGCCTCCCGCCAGTTCCCGGCCCGCGCGGCCAGCGCGCCGAGGAGCACGTCGTACCGCACCCTGGCCGGATCCCCGTCGGGCACCCCGAACTCGTGCCGCAGCCGCTGCAACAGCGGCCGCACGACATCGAACTCGGCCCGCAGAAACGCCCCCACGGCGTCATCCAGCAACGACTCCGCCGTGACGTCCGCACCCGGACCTCCGCCCGGACCCCCGCCCCGCTCCACTCGCACGCGCGTAGCCCCCTCGCTCCCCCGGCGCAGCAAGAACCACCGTAGGCAGGCGTGTTGGCGAGGTCAACGCACGCCGCGCGGGCCCCGGCGCGCCGGACGGCGGCGGCAGGGCCCGCGCGGAGGGGGCTCGGGCGGAGGGGCCTCAGATGTCCCGGAAGATCTCGATCTGCGCCCCGATCGAGTTCAGTCGCTCCGCCAGGTCCTCGTAACCGCGGTTGATGACGTACACGTTGCGCAGGACCGAGGTGCCCTCGGCGGCCATCATCGCGAGGAGGACGACGACGGCGGGGCGGAGGGCGGGCGGGCACATCATCTCGGCGGCGCGCCAGCGGGTGGGGCCCTCCACCAGGACGCGGTGGGGGTCCAGGAGCTGGAGGCGGCCGCCGAGGCGGTTGAGGTCGGTGAGGTAGATGGCGCGGTTGTCGTAGACCCAGTCGTGGATGAGGGTCTGGCCCTGGGCGGTGGCCGCGATCGCCGCGAAGAAGGGGACGTTGTCGATGTTGAGGCCCGGGAAGGGCATCGGGTGGATCTTGTCGATCGGCGCCTCCAGCTTGGAGGGGCGGACCGTCAGGTCGACCAGGCGGGTGCGGCCGTTGTCGGCCGGGTACTCGGCGGAGCGGTCGTGGTCGAGGCCCATCTCCTCCAGGACCGCGAGCTCGATCTCCAGGAACTCGATCGGCACCCGGCGGATGGTCAGCTCGGACTCGGTGACGACGGCGGCGGCGAGGAGGCTCATCGCCTCGACCGGGTCCTCGGAGGGGGAGTAGTCGACGTCGACGTCGATCTCCGGGATGCCGTGGACGGTGAGGGTGGTGGTGCCGACGCCGTCGACCCGTACGCCGAGGGCCTCCAGGAAGAAGCAGAGGTCCTGGACCATGTAGTTGGAGGAGGCGTTGCGGATGACGGTGACGCCGTCGTGGCGGGCGGCGGCGAGCAGCGCGTTCTCGGTCACGGTGTCGCCGCGCTCGGTCAGCACGATCGGGCGGTCCGGGGCCACCGCCTTCTCCACCTGCGCGTGGTAGAGGCCCTCGGTGGCGGTGATGTCCAGGCCGAAGCGGCGCAGCGCGATCATGTGCGGCTCGATCGTGCGCGTACCGAGGTCGCAGCCGCCGGCGTACGGCAGCCGGAAGCGGTCCATGCGGTGCAGCAGCGGGCCGAGGAACATGATGATGGAGCGGGTGCGGATGGCGGCCTCGGCGTCGATGGCCTCCATGTCCAGCTCGGCCGGCGGCACGATCTCCAGGTCCACGCCGTCGTTGATCCAGCGGGTGCGGACGCCGATGGAGTTGAGGACTTCGAGGAGGCGGAAGACCTCCTCGATGCGCGCCACCCGGCGCAGCACCGTGCGGCCCTTGTTGAGGAGGGTGGCGCAGAGCAGGGCGACGCAGGCGTTCTTGCTGGTCTTGACGTCGATGGAGCCGGAGAGCCGGCGGCGGCCGACGACGCGGAGGTGCATGGGTCCGGCGTAGCCCAGGGACACGATCTCGCTGTCGAGCGCCTCGCCGATGCGGGCGATCATCTCCAGGCTGATGTTCTGGTTGCCGCGCTCGATGCGGTTGACCGCGCTCTGGCTGGTGGCCAGGGCCTCGGCGAGCTGCGTCTGGGTCCAGCCGCGATGCTGCCGCGCGTCACGGATGAGCTTGCCGATGCGTACGAGGTAGTCGTCTGCCATGGCGTCACGTTATCTCAGATATGAGATGTGTCGATCACTGGGGTACGGCAAACGGGTGACGTGTCGTTACGTATGGGGTCTTATGCCCGGTTCGGCTTACGTCGGCAGGTCGAGCGCCGTGGGGTGGCGCGGCTCGTACAGCGGCAGCTCCGTGCCGCTCGGCAGCCGTACCGCCGCGAGCAGGCCCCATCCCTGGTCGGTGATGGCCCGTGAGATCTCCGCGCCCTTGTCCTCCAGAGCGGTGAGGGTACGGGTGAGGTCCTCGCACATCAGGTAGACCTCGTGCTTCGGCTCGTCCTCCGTCGGGTGCACCGCGACCTCGGCCGGCGGCAGCCGGAACACCAGCCAGCCCCGCCCGGCGTCCACGTGCGGGAAGCCGACGACGTCCCGGAGGAAGGCCCGGTCGGCCTCCGCGTCGCGGGTGTACAGGATGACGTGCGCGCCGGTGAACATGCCCCGATCGTCGGCCCGCCCCCGGAGCCCGGCAACGCGTGCGCCGCCGGAAGGGTGGGCGGCGCGGGCGGTTGGCGTGGGTGGTGCCGGCGGGCGGGGTGGCGTGGGTGGTGCGGCCGGGGCGGTGTGGGCCGGTGTTCTTCCGGGTGTACGCGCGCGTGTCGGGGGCGCCACACCGGATCGCGGGGTGCCCAGGCATGACCGATCGGCGGGGATGCACTAGAGTTATCTCGACATCGAGATAACTGCTTACGGCGCACCGTGGCCGCCTGAACGGTAAGGGTTACCTAACTTAGCCTTACCTTAGCGGATCGGCGAGGAGCCGTGGCGGCAGCATGACGGTAGTACGCGCACATTGATGAAGGAGACTGTCGTGTCGGCGAACAGCTTCGACGCCCGCAGCACGCTGCGCGTGGGCGACGAGTCGTACGAGATCTTCAAGCTGGACAAGGTCGAGGGCTCCGCGCGCCTCCCTTACAGCCTGAAGGTCCTCCTGGAGAACCTGCTCCGCACCGAGGACGGCGCGAACATCACCGCCGACCACATCCGCGCGCTCGGCAACTGGGACTCGCAGGCCCAGCCGAGCCAGGAGATCCAGTTCACGCCGGCGCGCGTGATCATGCAGGACTTCACCGGTGTGCCCTGTGTCGTCGACCTCGCCACCATGCGCGAGGCCGTCGCGGCGCTCGGCGGCGACCCGGCGAAGATCAACCCGCTCTCCCCGGCCGAGATGGTCATCGACCACTCCGTCATCGCCGACAAGTTCGGCACCAACGACGCGTTCGCGCAGAACGTCGAGCTGGAGTACGGCCGCAACAAGGAGCGCTACCAGTTCCTGCGCTGGGGCCAGACCGCCTTCGACGACTTCAAGGTCGTCCCGCCGGGCACCGGCATCGTCCACCAGGTGAACATCGAGCACCTGGCCCGCACCGTCATGGTCCGCAACGGCCAGGCGTACCCGGACACCCTCGTCGGCACCGACTCCCACACCACCATGGTCAACGGCCTCGGTGTGCTCGGCTGGGGCGTCGGCGGCATCGAGGCCGAGGCCGCCATGCTCGGCCAGCCGGTCTCCATGCTGATCCCGCGCGTCGTCGGCTTCAAGCTGACCGGCGAGCTGCCGACCGGCACCACCGCCACCGACCTCGTCCTCACGATCACCGAGATGCTGCGCAAGCACGGCGTCGTCGGCAAGATCGTCGAGTTCTACGGCGAGGGCGTCGCCGCCACCTCGCTGGCGAACCGCGCCACCATCGGCAACATGTCGCCGGAGTTCGGCTCCACCGCCGCGATGTTCCCGATCGACGGCGAGACCCTGAACTACCTCAAGCTCACCGGCCGCTCCGCGCAGCAGGTCGCGCTCGTCGAGGCGTACGCCAAGGAGCAGGGCCTCTGGCTGGACCCGAAGGCCGAGCCGGACTTCTCCGAGAAGCTGGAGCTCGACCTCTCCACGGTCGTCCCGTCCATCGCCGGCCCGAAGCGCCCGCAGGACCGCATCGTCCTCGCGAACGCCGCCGCGCAGTTCGCCCAGGACGTGCGCAACTACGTCGACTCGGTCGACGAGGCGGGCCAGGAGTCCTTCCCGGCCTCCGACGCCCCGGCCGTCTCCAGCTCGGTCCCGTCGAACCCGGTCGAGGTCACCGCCCCCGACGGCTCGACCTACACCCTCGACCACGGTGCGGTGACGGTCGCGGCCATCACCTCCTGCACCAACACGTCGAACCCGTACGTCATGGTCGCCGCCGCGCTCGTCGCGAAGAAGGCCGTGGAGAAGGGCCTGACCCGCAAGCCGTGGGTCAAGACCACCCTCGCCCCGGGCTCGAAGGTCGTCACCGACTACTTCGACAAGGCGGGTCTCACCCCGTACCTCGACAAGGTCGGCTTCAACCTCGTCGGCTACGGCTGCACCACCTGCATCGGCAACTCCGGCCCGCTGCCGGAGGAGGTCTCCAAGGCGGTCAACGAGCACGACCTGGCCGTGACCTCGGTCCTCTCGGGCAACCGCAACTTCGAGGGCCGCATCAACCCCGACGTCAAGATGAACTACCTGGCCTCCCCGCCGCTGGTCGTCGCGTACGCCCTCGCGGGCTCCATGAAGGTGGACATCACCAAGGACGCGCTCGGCGTCGACACCGAGGGCAACCCGGTCTTCCTCAAGGACATCTGGCCCTCCGAGGCCGAGGTCAACGACGTCGTCGCCAACGCCATCGGCGAGGACATGTTCGCCAAGTCCTACCAGGACGTCTTCGCCGGCGACGCCCAGTGGCAGGCGCTGTCGATCCCGACCGGCAACACCTTCGAGTGGGACGCCGAGTCGACCTACGTCCGCAAGCCCCCGTACTTCGAGGGCATGACGATGGAGACCACCCCGGTCAAGGACATCACGGGCGCCCGCGTGCTCGCGAAGCTCGGCGACTCGGTCACCACCGACCACATCTCCCCGGCCGGCGCCATCAAGGCCGACACCCCGGCCGGCAAGTACCTCACCGAGCACGGTGTGGAGCGTCGTGACTTCAACTCCTACGGCTCGCGCCGAGGCAACCACGAGGTCATGATCCGCGGCACCTTCGCCAACATCCGCCTGCGCAACCAGATCGCGCCGGGCACCGAGGGCGGCTTCACCCGCGACTTCACCCAGGCCGACGGTCCCGTGTCGTTCATCTACGACGCCTCGCAGAACTACCAGGCCGCCGGCATCCCGCTGGTCATCCTGGGCGGCAAGGAGTACGGCTCCGGTTCGTCCCGCGACTGGGCCGCCAAGGGCACCGCGCTCCTCGGCGTCAAGGCCGTCATCACCGAGTCGTACGAGCGCATCCACCGCTCGAACCTCATCGGCATGGGCGTCCTCCCGCTCCAGTTCCCGGCCGGCCAGTCGGCCGACTCGCTCGGCCTGACCGGCGAGGAGACCTTCTCCATCGCGGGCATCACCGAGCTGAACGAGGGCACCACCCCCAGCACGGTGAAGGTCACCACCGACACCGGTGTCGAGTTCGACGCGGTCGTCCGCATCGACACCCCCGGCGAGGCGGACTACTACCGCAACGGCGGCATCATGCAGTACGTGCTCCGCAACCTGATCCGCGGCTAAGGGTCAGCGCAACGGAACGAGCCCCGCTCCTCGTCACGAGGAGCGGGGCTCGCCTGTTCCCACGGGTCCTGCGCGGCCGGGTGCGGCGGCCGTCACGCCTGCCGGGGGGCGCAGGCGTCGTCGTACGCCCGGCCGTCCTCGATCCGTGTGACCGGGGCGCCGACGAGTCGGCCCAGGACGGTGCGCAGTGCCTGACGGGCCGCCGGCTCCAGGTCGGAGAGCAGGCTGTCCTCGATCGCCCGGACGTCGTCTCGTGCGGCGTCGAGGACGCGCCGGCCGTCGTCGGTCGCCTCGACGATGCGGGCCCGGCGGTCCGCCGGGTCGGGCCGGCGGGCGACCAGTCCGGCCGCCTCCAGTTCGTCGAGGACGAGGACGAGCTTGCTCTTGTCGACGGAGACGGCCTGAGCGAGGGCGAGCTGGCTCCTCGTGGGCGCGTCGACGATCGCCATCAGCACCGTGTATCCCCACAGGGACAGGCCGTGCTCGCGGACGGCCGAGGTCTCCGCGGTGGCGAGGCCCTGCTTGAGCCGGGCGAAGAGCCAGTGCAGATCGCTGTGGAGCCGGGGGCCCGACGCCTGCTCGTCGGCGGGAGTGGTGAGGGACATGCCGGCAGAATAGCAACCGTTCGAAATCGTCTTGACTTGAGATTATCTCGAACTACTCTGGTCCCGACTTCAGATCGTCTTGCTCGGAAGGGACCGCTGTGCCGCAGCTCTTACATCTCGACGCCAGTGCCCGAAGCGACTCGTTCTCCAGGGAGCTCGGCGTCGCCTTCGCCGGCCACTGGAAGACAACCCACCCGGACGGCGTGTACACCTACCGCGACCTGGTGGCGGACCCGGTGCGGCCGATCGACGAGGCCCGCGTGCGGCTGTCCACCCTGTCGTCCCTGAACGGCGTCAAGGACCTCGCGGCGATGGACGGGGTGGCCGCCGCGCCCGAGCTCGCCGGGGCATGGGCCGAGACCCGCCCCCTCATCGAGGAGCTCATCGCGGCGGACGTCCTGGTCATCGGGACGCCCATGTACAACTTCACCGTGCCGGGAGCCCTCAAGACCTGGATGGACCGGGTGACCCTGCCGTGGATCCCGCTCGCCGGCAAGTCCGCCGTCGTCCTGAGCGCGCGCGGCGGCGCGTACGGCCCCGGAACCCCCCGTGAGCCGTTCGACTTCCAGGAGCCGTTCCTCCGCGCCTACTTCGCCGTGCTCGGACTCGACGACGTGGAGTTCGTGCACACCGAACTCACCCACGCGCCGGTCATGCCGTTCCTCGCGCGGTTCCGGGACGTCCACGAGGCATCGCGCGCGGCCGCGCTCGACCGGGTCAAGGCCCTGGCCACCCGCGTGCCCGCCGAGAACCCCGCCGCCTGAGACGCCGCCGCGGGGCGGAGCGGGCCCCTGTCCGCCGCCCCCGGACGTCCGCAGAAGACGCACGTTCGCAGAGCACGCACTGCCGCCAGAGAGGACACCCCGCACGATGGATACCGCACTCGAGGACCGCGTGGTCCTGGTCACCGGCGCCTCGACCGGTATCGGCGCCGCGACCGCCCGGGCGTACGCGCAGGAGGGCGCCCGGGTCGCCCTCACCTACCGCGACAACCCGGAGAAGGCCGGGAAGGTCGTCTCCGGGATCGAGGGCGCGGGAGGGCGGGCGCTCGCGGTCCGGCTCGACCTGGAGGACCTCGGCACCGTCGAGGAGGCCGTGAACACGGTCGTCGAGCAGTGGGGCGGGGTCGACGTCCTCGTCGCCAACGCCGTGCGCTGGGGCGGCGACGGCCCGCCGGACCCGAGCGTCCGCTTCGAGGACGTGCCGCTCGAGGAGTGGCAGGCCATGATCGGCGCCAACCTGATCGGAGCCGCCGCCCAGGTGCGGGCCGTCCTGCCGGGCATGCGCGCACGCGGCTGGGGCCGCATCGTCCTGATCTCCTCCAGCGTCGCCGAGGAGGGCGTGCCCGGCCCCGGCCCCTACGGGACGGCCAAGTCCGGGCTCTACGGGCTCGCCCGCAGCCTCGCCTGGGAGGCGGGCAGGGACGGCATCCTCGTCAACGTGGTGGCCCCCGGCTTCACGCTGACCGACAGCCGTCCGCCCCTTCCCGCGTTCATCACCGACAAGCTCGCCGCCGGCACGCCCACCCGCCGCCTCTCCGACGCGGACGACGTCGCCAGGCTGGTGCTGTTCCTCGGCTCGGGAGCCAACGGCAACCTCACGGGCGAGGTCGTCCGTGACGGCTCGTCGGCGGCCCGCGCCCCGCACGCCGGTCCCTGACCGACGCGCCCCGGAGCACCCCTGGAGAAGCGGGAAGGGCCCCGCTCCTCGTCGCGAGGAGCGGGGCCCTTCCGTCGTACGCGGTCGATCAGAACAGCGCGCGGAAGTTGTTCCAGCCCGACGTGCCGATCTTCATGCGGGTGCCGTACGGGGAGGACGAGCTGCCCCTGCCCTTGTACAGCCACAGCGCGCCGGCGCCGTCGCGGGCGACGAGGTCCGCGCGGCCGTCGCCGTCCAGGTCACCGGAGGAGAACAGGTGGTTGTACATGTTCCAGCCGCTGCCGACCCGGATCCGGGAGGAGAACGGCGCCCGGTAGTTGCCGGTGCCCTTGTACAGCCACAGGACGCCGCCCCGGTCACGGGCGACCACGTCGGCGCGGCCGTCGCCGGTCACGTCGCCCTTGCCCGCGATCTGGGTGTACGCGTTCCACCCGGAGCCGACGCGGTAGCGCTGGGTCAGGCCGGCGTTGCCGGTGCCCAGGTAGTGCCAGAGCACGCCGGCGCCGTCGCGGGCCAGGATGTCGTCCGGGCCGGCGCCGCCGGTGTTGCCGGCCGAGACGACCTTGTTGTAGATGTTCCAGCCGCCGCCGAGGTCGCGGACCGGGCCGTTGCTGGCGTGGTGCAGCCGACCGCCGCTGGTGACGGCGTACCAGCCGTCGGAGTGGTACGCGTTGCCCTCCAGGCGCCCGTCGGTGTCCGCCTGGTTCATGTGCTTGTAGCCCACCCAGCCCGTGCCGGCCTTGCCGGCGATGCGCTGGATGGTGCCGCCGCCGACGGGCGTGTAACCGATGACGTCGCCGTTGCTGTGCACGCCGAAGAGGTTGTTGTACTGCGTGCCGGAGGCCGCGGTCGCCGCGGCCGCGGTGGCGTTCCCGGAGCCCGTGGGCTGCGCCTGCTGCGCGGGCTTGAACGTCGGGCCGACCGGCTCCGCCGCCACCGCCGCCGTCGTGGTGCCCACCAGGGCGGCGGTCACCGCGGCGACCGTGACACGGGCGAGCACGCCCGTGCGGTTCAGGCCAGAAGTCTTGGCCACGTATATCTCCAGATCCATATCGAGAACGGGACAGTACGGACGGCCACCGAACTCGGCCCGGTTCGGCGGGATTTCCCCCGTTTCCGCCCGCCCGGCGGCGAGTCCGTACATGACAGGAAGACGGTGCTGGTGCCCGTGCGGTTCCAGCCATCCGCAACTTCCTTCGAGGGGGGTCCCGTTCGCCGGATTTCGCATGGACCATTCACCTTGTGAAGACACTCCGGAGGGATGGATTCCGCGCAGGCCGGGAAGTGTTCCGGCGGAAGGCCGGGAGAAAAGCCCGAGGTCTCAACTCGGGAAAGATGCCTGACGAATGCTGCTTTCGATCTTGCTCCCGTCGAGGGAAGTGGACTATACCTGTCGGCGTCCAGCCCGTCGGATCCTTCCGGCGACGGCCCGACGCCTGCACGACCCAGCTGCACCTGCTGCAAATGACCGCGGTGGCGGGGCCCTTCGCCGGTGGCGAGACGAAGTACGGGCGACCGGTACACCGCCTGAGTCCTGAATGAAGGCGAGGACTTGAGCATGGGATCCACCTCCGCCCACTCGAACGAGGGCGGCCTCGGCCGTCGTGATCTGATCAAGCGTTCCGCCGCTCTCGGTCTGGTCTCCGTCCCGGCCATGGGCTTCCTTTCCGCCTGCGCCAGCGGTGGCGGCGAGAGCAACGACAAGGTCGAGAAGGGCGTCAAGTCCGACAAGAACCCGCTCGCGGTGAATGAGTCGGCCGAGCTCGATTTCGTTCTCTTCGACGGCGGTTTCGGCCAGCAGTACGCGAAGGACGCGATCAAGCTCTACGAGCAGGCCCATCCGAAGGCCAAGGTCAAGTTCACCCCGACCCAGAAGATCACCACCGCGCTCCAGCCCCGCTTCAACGGCGGCACCCCGCCGGACCTCATCGACAACTCCGGTGCCGAGCAGATGGACATGGGCGTCCTCGTCGGCCAGAAGCAGCTGACCGACCTGACCCCGCTCCTGGACGCGCCCTCCGTCGACGACCCGAGCAAGAAGGTCCGCGACACCCTGCGCCCCGGCATCATCGAGATGGGCCAGTTCGACGGCGAGCCCTGCTGGATGCTCAACTACGCCTACACCGTCTACGGCGTGTGGTACTCGCAGAAGGCGCTCGACTCGCTCGACGCCGAGTACCCCGAGACCTGGGACCAGATGCTGGCCGTCTGCGAGAAGGCCAAGAAGAAGGGCATCGCGCCCTGGACGTACGCGGGCAAGCACCCGTACTACCTCCCCTTCTCGCTCTACCCGATGATCGGCAAGGTCGGCGGCCGCGAGGTCCTCGACGCCATCGACAACCTGGAACCGAAGGCGTGGGAACACCCCGCGGTCAAGGCGTGTTTCGAGGCGTACTTCGAGCTCTTCAAGAAGGGCTACATCCTCCAGGGCACCACCGGCCTCGACCACATCCAGTCGCAGACCGCCTGGACCGAGGGCAAGGCGCTGTTCCTCCCCAACGGCTCCTGGGTCGAGAACGAGGCCGCGCCGACGATGCCGGCCGACTTCGGCCTCGCCGTCTCCGCCCCGACCGGCCTGGACTCCTCCGACAAGATGCCGTTCGGCACCCTCTGGGCGGCCGGCGGCGAGCCCTTCATCGTCCCGGCGAAGGCGAAGAACCCCGAGGGCGCGATGGAGCAGCTGCGCATCATGCTCAGCGAGGCGTCCTCCAAGAACTTCACCCAGTCCGTGAAGTCGCTCAGCGCGCTCAACGGCGGCACCGACGGCATCGAGCTCTCCCCGGGCCTCAAGTCCGGTGTGGCGGCCCTGGAGAAGGCCGGCGCCAACGTGGTCAACCCCCGCCTCCAGGACTGGTACGTCGCGCTCCAGAAGGAGAAGATCGGCGTCGCCGGCATCGGCGAGATGATGGCCGGCCGCGCCACCCCCGCCGAGACGATCAAGAAGATCCAGAAGTTCGCCGACGAGGCGGCCAAGGACCCGAACATCAAGCACTACAAGCACCAGTGAGCAGTGCCGGGGCCCCTTCCCGCCGACCGGGAGCGGGCCCCGGCCCCTCGGCGCGCGGCGCCGCGGCGCGCGTCCTTCGCCGGAGATCGGGGTCGGTTCGGAATGCAGCACGGCAAGTACCGTTTCATCGTGGGGTTCCTGGCCGCACCCCTGGCGCTGTACGCGCTCTTCGTCATCTGGCCGTTCATCCAGTCCATCTACTACTCGCTCACGGACTGGACGGGACTGAGTCCCGAATTCGGGTTCGTCGGACTCGCCAACTACACCAGACTGTTCGAGGACGAGATCTTCTGGAAGTCGCTCCAGCACAGTCTGACCTTCGCCGTCGTCCTTCCCCTGGTGACGGTCGGATTCGCCCTCTTCCTGGCGTTCATGCTGAACGTGGGCGGGAAACGGCGGAAGGGCGCGGCGATCGCGGGCGTCCGCGGCTCCTCGTTCTACAAGATCGTCTATTTCTTCCCGCAGGTGCTGTCGATCGTCATCGTCGCGCTGCTCTTCCAGTTCGCGTACAACCCGAACAGCGGGGCGATCAATTCGTTCCTGAAGGCGATCGGGCTCGGCAGCATCCAGCCCGACTGGCTCGGTGACCCGAACCTCGCCCTGATCTGCGTGATGGTGGTCCTCGTCTGGTCCACGGTCGGATTCTTCGTGGTGCTCTTCTCGGCGGGCATGGCGTCCATTCCGCGCGATTTCTACGAGGCGGCCCTGCTCGACGGCGCCAGCCGCTTCACCACCTTCTTCAAGATCACCCTGCCGCTGCTCTGGGACACGGTGCAGTCGGGCTGGATCTACATGGGCATCCTCGCGCTCGGCGCGGAGTCCTTCGCGGTGGTGCAGATCATGACCGTCGGCCCCAGCGGCGGCGGGCCCGACTACTCGACCATCGTCATGCCGCTGTACGTGTACCAGAAGGCGTTCCGGGACGGTCAGGCCGCCTACGCCACGACCATCGGTGTCGCGCTCCTCCTCGTCACGCTCGCCTTCGCCGCGGTCGTGATGAAGCTGGGCCGGCGCGAGCGGCTGGAGTTCTGATGAAGACCACCGACACCCCGCCCACCGGGGACGCGACCATCCCCGCCCCCCGGCCCGGCCAGGACCCGGTGATCGCGAAGTCCGCGGCCCCCGTGAAGGAGAAGCGCGAGGGCGGCGTCCTCAACGTCTTCTCGCACGGCGTCCTGATCATCTGGGCGATCATGGTGGTGATGCCGCTGCTCTGGGCGGTGATGACCTCCTTCAAGACGGACCGGGCGATCTTCACCTCGCCGTGGTCGCTGCCGGACGCGCTGCACTTCGAGAACTGGTCGCGCGCCTGGACCCAGGCGCACATGAGCGAGTACTTCCTGAACACGATCGTGGTGGTCGGCGGCTCGCTCGTCGGCACCCTGCTGTTCGGCTCGATGGCGGCGTACGTGCTCGCCCGCTTCGAGTTCCCCGGGAACCGCTTCCTCTACTTCCTCTTCATCGGAGGGATGAGCTTCCCGATCATCCTGGCGCTGGTGCCGCTCTTCTACGTGATGCAGAACATGGCCCTGCTCAACACCCTGCACGGCCTGATCCTGGTCTACATCGCGTACTCGCTGCCCTTCACCGTCTTCTTCCTGACGGCGTTCTTCCGGACGCTGCCGACCTCGGTGGCGGAGGCGGCCTTCATCGACGGCGCCTCGCACACCCGCACCTTCTTCCAGGTGATGCTGCCGATGGCCCGGCCGGGCCTGATCAGCGTCGGCATCTTCAACTTCCTGGGGCAGTGGAACCAGTACCTGCTGCCGACCGTGCTCAACACCGACCCCGACAACAAGGTGCTCTCCCAGGGACTGGTGCAGCTCGCGGTCAGCCAGGGCTACAAGGGCGACTGGTCCGGGCTCTTCGCCGGCCTCGTGATGGCGATGCTGCCGGTGCTCGCCGCGTACATCGTCTTCCAGCGGCAGGTGGTGGCCGGTCTCACGGCCGGTGCCGTGAAGTAGGGCTGAAAGCGCTCCCAAGCCCCCGCGCGCCCGCGTGCGGGGGCTTTCGCGTGCCCGCCGCGCATCCCCTGGCCTCGCTCCGGGTCTTGACGGAAGCGAAGCGGAAAGCGTCCCCTTAGAGTTCACATGTTGGAGAAAACGGTGGGAGTGAGAGAGTCGATGGAGACTCCGGGGTCGCAGACGTCTCTGCACAGGGCCAATCTCGAACGAGTCGTCCGGGCGGTCCGGATGGCCGGTTCGCTGACCCAGGCGGAGATCGCCCGGTCGACGGGGCTGTCCGCCGCGACGGTCTCCAACATCGTGCGGGAGCTGAAGGACGGCGGCACGGTCGAGGTCACCCCCACCTCGGCGGGCGGCCGGCGGGCCCGCAGCGTCTCGCTCTCCGGCGACGCCGGCATCGTCATCGGCGTCGACTTCGGTCACACCCACCTGCGGGTCGCGGTCGGCAACCTCGCGCACCAGGTCCTCGCCGAGGATGCCGAGCCGCTCGACGTGGACGCCTCCGCGGCGGAGGGCTTCGACCGGGCGGAGCAGCTGGTCAACCGGCTCATCGTGGCCACCGGAATCGGCCGTGACAAGGTGATCGGCGTCGGCCTCGGCGTCCCCGGCCCCATCGACGTCTCCTCCGGGACGCTCGGCTCGACGTCGATCCTGCCGGGCTGGAGCGGCATCAACCCGGCCGAGGAGCTGTCCGCCCGTCTCGGGGTCCCCGTCCACGTCGACAACGACGCCAACCTCGGCGCGCTCGGCGAGCTGGTGTGGGGGAGCGGCCGGGGCGTCAAGGACCTGGCGTACATCAAGGTGGCGAGCGGCGTGGGCGCCGGCCTCGTGATCGACGGGCGGGTCTACCGGGGACCGGGCGGCACGGCCGGCGAGATCGGCCACATCACCCTGGACGAGTCGGGGCCGGTCTGCCGCTGCGGCAACCGGGGCTGCCTGGAGACCTTCACCGCCGCCCGGTACGTGCTGCCGCTGCTCCAGCCGAGCCACGGCCCCGACCTCACCATGGAGCGGGTGGTGCAGCTGGCCCGCGAGGGCGACCCCGGCTGCCGGCGGGTCATCGCCGACGTCGGGCGGCACATCGGCAGCGGTATCGCCAACCTTTGCAATCTCTTGAACCCGAGCCGGGTCGTGCTCGGCGGCGATCTCGCGGAGGCCGGCGAGCTGGTGCTCGCCCCGATCCGGGACTCGGTCGGCCGGTACGCCATCCCGAGCGCCGCGCGCCAGCTCTCCCTTGTGCAGGGCGCCCTCGGGGGCCGTGCGGAGGTGCTGGGGGCGCTGGCCCTGGTGCTCAGCGAGATGGGCGATTCGACGCTGCTCAGCGGGACAGAGGGGGCATTTCCGGCGGCCGCCCCCGCCTCCGTTCCTGCCTTCACTTAGAAAACGCTAACCACCGTTGTCATCTCGTTAAGTTTTCACTTCTTGACGACGGTGGTGCGGCCGAGTTGACTTCGTGGCACCTCGGCCGCACCGTCGCGGCCTCGTCAGGGAGGCACCTCACATGAACGCAATGACCCGTCGCGTCGTCATAGGCACGGCCGCGGTCTCCATGGCCCTCGCGCTCTCCGCCTGCGGCCAGGCCGGCGGCGACGACAGCGGTGACAAGGGCAGCTCGACCAAGATCGGTCTCCTCCTGCCGGAGAACAAGACCGCCCGGTACGAGGCGCTGGACAAGCCGCAGTTCGAGAAGGCCGTCAAGGACGCCTGCGGTGACTGCGAGGTCGTCTACAACAACGCCGTCTCCGACGTCGTGAAGCAGAAGCAGCAGTTCGACCAGCTCATCGCCGACGGCGTGAAGGTCATCGCGCTCGGCTCGGTCGACGCCGCCAAGTCCGCCGGCTGGGTCAAGGAGGCGCAGGGCAAGGGCGTCAAGGTCGTCGCGTACGACCGCGCGATCCAGGGCGCCGACGCCTACGTCAGCCACGACAACAACAAGGTCGGCGAGCTCCAGGGCCAGGCCCTCCTCGCCGCCCTCGGCGCCAAGGCCGCCACCGCCCAGATCGTCATGATCAACGGCGACGAGAAGGACCCGAACGCCGGTCTCTTCAAGAAGGGCGCCCACGCCGCCCTCGACGGCAAGGTCGGCAAGATCGCCTACGAGGCGTCCGGCGAGTGGGACCCGAAGGTCGCGGGCGAGAAGATGGCCGCCGCCGTCTCCTCCGTCGGCAAGGACAAGATCGGCGCCGTCTACTCCGCCAACGACGGCATGGCGGGCGGCATCATCACCTCCCTGGAGAACGCCGGCATCAAGAACATCCCGGTCGGCGGCCAGGACGCCGAGGTCGCGGGCATCCAGCGGATCGTCGCCGGCAGCCAGACCTTCACCATCTACAAGTCGCCGCTCCAGCTGGCCCCCGAGGCCGCCAAGTTCGCGGTCAACCTGCTCCAGGGCAAGGACCTCGGCGCCCAGGGCGAGACCGACGGCGTCAAGTCCACCCTCTTCGCCCCGGTGGTCGTCGACAAGACCAACATCCAGACCACGGTGATCAAGGACGGCATCTACGCCGCCGCCGACATCTGCACCGCGGACCTCGCCGCCAAGTGCACCGAGCTGGGCATCAAGTAAGCCCCGCGGGGCCCGACTCCCGGGCCCCCAGCCCCTCCTGCCGGACCGTCAGCCCCGGCAGGACGCGGAACGCGCCGCCCCCCGTGCCGCGGCTCCGCCCCCTCGCCGTCCGGCCCCGGCCGACCCAGACCCCGCTGTCGGTCCGGGGCCGGACGAGCACAGCCCCCCTCGAACTCGGCGCCGTACGGCGCGACATGCCGCCGCCCTCCGCACGGGCGGCGAAGGAGTTGGTTCACGTGTCCCAGACGCCTGTCCTGGCGTTGCGCGGGATCTTCAAGCGATTCGGAGCGGTCCAGGTCCTCTCCGGTGTCGACCTCGAAGTCCACGCCGGTGAGGTCGTCGCCCTGGTCGGCGACAACGGCGCCGGAAAGTCCACCCTGGTCAAGACGATCGCCGGCGTCCACCCGATCGACGAGGGCGTCATCGAGTGGGAGGGCCGCCCGGTCGAGATCTCCCGCCCGCAGGACTCCCAGGCCCTCGGCGTGGCCACCGTCTACCAGGACCTCGCCCTCTGCGACAACCTCGACGTCGTCGCCAACCTCTTCCTCGGCCGCGAACTCAAGAGGGGCGGCGTCCTCGACGAGGTCGCCATGGAGAAGCGGGCCAAGGACCTCCTCTCCACCCTCTCCATCCGCATCCCCAGCGTCCGCATCCCCGTCGCCGCCCTCTCCGGCGGACAGCGCCAGGTCGTCGCCATCGCCCGCGCCCTGGTCGGCGACCCCAAGATCGTGATCCTGGACGAGCCCACCGCCGCCCTCGGCGTCGAGCAGACCGCACAGGTCCTCGACCTGGTCGAGCGGCTCCGCGAGCAGGGCCTCGGCGTCATCCTCATCAGCCACAACATGGCCGACGTCAAGGCCGTCGCCGACACCGTTGCCGTGCTCCGCCTCGGCCGCAACAACGGCACCTTCCCGGTCGCCACCACCACGCACGAAGAGATCATCGCCGCGATCACCGGAGCCACGGACAACGCCGTGACCCGCCGGCAGGCGCGCACCGCGGAGGTAGCCCAGTGAGCACGACCCCCGAGGCGACCGACGAGGCGCCCGTGCCCGAGCCGCGCACCCCCGAGGCCGCCGTCACCGAGACCCCGGCCGCCGCGGCGGTCCCCGCCGTCGACCCCCGCCTCCTCGTCCGCGAGCGGGGCTTCAAGGGATACGCCGAGGAGTTCAAGCGCAAGATCCGCTCCGGCGAGATCGGCTCCCTGCCCGTCGTCGTCGGCCTGATCGTCATCGGCATCGTCTTCCAGGCGCTGACCGGCAACTTCATCACCTCGTACAACCTCGACCAGATCACCCTGTACGCGGCCGGCCCCGGCATCATGGCCGTCGGCATCGTCTTCGTGCTGCTGCTCGGTGAGATCGACCTGGCCGTCGGCTCCGTCGCCGGCCTCGCGGGCTCCGTCTGGGGCGTCCTCGCCACCGACATGCCGGACTCCGTCGCGATCCTCCTCGGCATCCTCTCCGGCGCCCTCCTCGGCGCCTTCCACGGCCTGGTCTTCGCCAAGATCGGCGTCCCCGCCTTCGTCGTCACCCTCGCCGGCTTCCTCGGCTGGGCCGGCCTCCAGACCTGGGTGATGGGCGAGCGGTCCACCATCCCCACCCCGATCGGCAGCTTCGTCGGCGACCTCACCAAGTTCTACTTCTCCGACGTCGCCGCCGCCTACGGCCTCGCCGCCGTGGTCATCGCCGCCTTCTACCTCGCCCAGCTGCGCGACTCCCGCCGCCGCAAGGCCGCCGAGCTGCCGCACCGCCCGCACAGCGAGATCCTGCTGCGCACCGGCGTCCTCGCGGTCCTCGTCCTGGTCGCCGCGTACGCCTTCAACCAGGAGAAGGGCCTGCCGCTCTCCCTGGTGATCTTCCTGGTGATCCTGCTCGTCACCGACTTCGTGCTGCGCCGCACCACCTACGGCCGGCAGGTCTTCGCGGTCGGCGGCGGCATCGAGGCGGCCCGCCGGGCCGGCATCAACGTCGCCTGGATCCGGATCTCCGTCTTCATGATCTCCGGCACCCTGGGCGCCGTCGGCGGACTCTTCCTGGCCTCCGCCACCGGCGGCGCCGACCGCTCCCTCGGCGGCGGCAACCAGCTCATGATGTGCATCGCCGCGGCGGTCATCGGCGGCACGTCCCTCTTCGGCGGCCGCGGCAAGGTCTGGTCGGCGCTCCTGGGCATCCTGGTGCTCCAGTCCATCGTCCAGGGCCTCAACCAGCTCAACCTGGAGTCCAACGCCATCCAGTACATGATCACCGGCGCCGTGCTCCTCATCGCCGTGATCATCGACTCCGTCTCCCGCAAGACCCAGAAATCCGCGGGACGGGCGTGACACACGCGACACGTGTGACGCGTGTGACGCCCCTCGGGTAAGACGCGCCACATTCGCCCGGCACCGGAGAACCGGTGCCGGGCACCGTCGCGTCCGGAGCAGTGTCCGGGGCCGTACGTCCCCCGTGCGGGTGACGCCACTCCGGCTGGCCCGATGCCCACGATCCAAGACGGAACATTAGACTCGGCAAAATCGGCAAGCTCGACCAGCTCAGAACGCAAGGAGGCACGGGTGGCCCTGCTGACCCGTATCAGGACACCGCGCGACCTGGACCGGCTCTCCCCGGAACAGCTGGACCAGCTGGCCGCGGAGGTCCGGACCTTCCTCGTCGACGCCGTGTCCAAGACCGGCGGACACCTCGGCCCCAACCTCGGCGTGGTGGAACTGACCATCGCCCTGCACCGCGTCTTCGACTCCCCGAAGGACAAGGTCCTCTGGGACACCGGCCACCAGAGCTACGTGCACAAGCTCCTCACCGGCCGCCAGGACTTCTCCAAGCTGAAGATGAAGGGCGGCCTCTCCGGCTACCCCTCCCAGGCGGAGTCCGAGCACGACGTGATCGAGAACTCGCACGCCTCGACCGTCCTCGGCTGGGCCGACGGCCTCGCCAAGGCCAACCAGATCCTGAAGAAGGACGACCACGTCGTCGCCGTCATCGGCGACGGGGCCCTCACCGGCGGCATGGCCTGGGAGGCGCTCAACAACATCGCCACCGCCAAGGACCGCCCGCTCGTCATCGTCGTCAACGACAACGAGCGCTCCTACGCGCCCACCATCGGCGGCCTCGCCAACCACCTGGCCACCCTGCGCACCACCGACGGCTACGAGCGCTTCCTCGCCCGCGGCAAGGACATCCTGGAGCGCACCCCGGTCGTCGGGAAGCCGCTCTACGAGACCCTGCACGGCGCCAAGAAGGGCCTCAAGGACTTCATCGCCCCCCAGGGCATGTTCGAGGACCTCGGCCTCAAGTACGTCGGCCCCATCGACGGGCACGACATCGAGGCCCTGGAGTCCGCCCTGACCCGCGCCAAGCGGTTCGGCGGCCCGGTGATCGTCCACTGCCTCACCGAGAAGGGCCGCGGCTACCAGCCCGCCCTCCAGGACGAGGCCGACCGCTTCCACGCCGTCGGCAAGATCCACCCCGACACCGGCCTGCCGATCGCCACCTCCGGCGCCGACTGGACCGGCGTCTTCGCCGACGAGATGGTCGCGCTCGGCAAGGAGCGCGCCGACATCGTCGCGATCACGGCGGCCATGCTCCAGCCGGTCGGCCTGGACAGGTTCGCCAAGGAGTTCCCGGAGCGCGTCTTCGACGTCGGCATCGCCGAGCAGCACGGCGCCGTCTCCGCCGCCGGCCTCGCCACCGGCGGCCTCCACCCGGTCTTCGCCGTCTACGCGACCTTCCTCAACCGCGCCTTCGACCAGGTCCTGATGGACGTGGCCCTGCACAAGTGCGGCGTCACCTTCGTCCTCGACCGGGCCGGCGTCACCGGCACCGACGGCGCCTCCCACAACGGCATGTGGGACATGTCGATCCTCCAGGTCGTACCCGGCCTGCGGCTCGCCGCCCCGCGCGACGCCGACCAGGTCCGCGCCCAGCTCCGCGAGGCCGTCGAGGTCACCGACGCGCCCACCGTGGTCCGCTTCTCCAAGGGCGCGGTCGGCCCCGCCGTCCCCGCCGTGGGCCGGATCGGCGGCATGGACGTGCTCCGCGAGCCCGGCACGGACCGGCCGGACGTCCTCCTGGTCTCCGTGGGCGCCCTCGCGCCCATGTGCCTGGAGATCGCGGGCCTCCTCGACAACCAGGGCATCTCCACCACCGTGGTCGACCCCCGCTGGGTCAAGCCGGTCGACGAGGCCCTCGCCCCGCTCGCCGCCGGCCACCGGGTCGTCGTCACCGTCGAGGACAACAGCCGCGTCGGCGGCGTCGGCTCGGCCGTCGCCCAGGCCCTGCGCGACGCCGGCGTCGACGTGCCGCTGCGCGACTTCGGCATCCCGCCGGTTTTCCTCGACCACGCCTCCCGCGCCGAGGTCATGGCCGAGATCGGCCTGACGGCCCCCGACATCGCCCGCCAGGTCACCGGCCTGGTCTCGCGCCTCGACGGCAA
This sequence comes from Streptomyces sp. NPDC085460, assembly GCF_044541975.1. Taxonomy (NCBI): domain Bacteria; kingdom Bacillati; phylum Actinomycetota; class Actinomycetes; order Kitasatosporales; family Streptomycetaceae; genus Streptomyces; species Streptomyces sp. NPDC085460. The sequence continues at coordinate 122,653 of NZ_JBITTO010000004.1, read as the reverse complement.
GTTCGAGCGCGCCGAGCGTGCCGTGGAGCCCGCCCGCGACTGACCCCGCCCCCACGGGCGGCCGCTCACCGAGCGTCACCTTTGGGCCGGTCGGCTCACCCTTCCGGGTGCCGATCGGCCCTTTTGTGTGCATGCTGACCTCACTGAGGGCAGGCGTCCCCTAGACCCCCGTCCACCGGGGGCTCCGAGACCCGACGTCACGGACGACGCGGAGGTACCACGGTGAGCACGGACCAGCGCCCCCCACGGGCCAACTCCGGGATGTTCCGGACCAAGTCGGTCGAGCAGTCCATCCGGGACACCGAGGAACCGGAGCACGCGCTCCGGAAGTCCCTCTCCGCCTGGGACCTCACGGTCTTCGGCGTCGGTGTCATCATCGGCACGGGCATCTTCGTCCTGACCGGCAAGGTCGCGAAGGAGAACGCGGGCCCCGCCACCGCCCTCGCCTTCGTCGCCGCCGGCATCGTCTGCGCCCTGGCCGCCCTCTGCTACGCCGAGTTCGCCTCGACGGTGCCGGTGGCCGGATCGGCGTACACCTTCGCGTACGCCTCCATCGGCGAGCTGCCGGCCTGGATCATCGGCTGGGACCTCGTCCTGGAGTTCGCGCTGGGCACGGCGGTGGTGGCGGTCGGCTGGTCCGGGTACGTGCGCTCGCTGATGGACAACATCGGCTGGCACCTACCGGCGGCCCTGGAAGGACCGGACGCGCCGGGCGGCACCTTCGACATCCTGGCCTTCCTGCTGGTCCTGGTCCTCACCGTGATCCTCGTCGTCGGCATGAAGCTGTCCGCCCGGATCACCGCCGTCGTGGTGGCCATCAAGGTCACCGTCGTCATGATCGTGATCATCGCGGGCCTCTTCTTCATCGTCGGCGACAACTACTCGCCGTTCATCCCGCCGGCCGTGACCCCGGAGGGCGGCGGCTCCAACTGGGACTCCCCGCTCGTCCAGCTCCTCTTCGGGTACGAGCCCACCAACTTCGGCGTCATGGGCATCTTCACCGCCGCCTCCATCGTCTTCTTCGCCTTCATCGGCTTCGACGTGGTGGCCACCGCCGCCGAGGAGACCAAGCTGCCGCAGCGGGACATGCCCCGCGGCATCCTCGGCTCGCTCCTCATCTGCACCGTGCTGTACGTGGCGGTCGCCCTGGTCGTCACCGGCATGCAGCACTACACCGAACTGTCCGTCAGCGCCCCGCTCGCCGACGCCTTCAAATCCGTCGGCCATCCCTTCTACGCCGGTGTGATCAGCTTCGGCGCGGCCGTCGGCCTCACCACCGTCTGCCTCATCCTGCTGCTCGGCCAGACCCGCGTCTTCTTCGCGATGAGCCGCGACGGACTGCTGCCCCGCTTCTTCTCGGTGACGCACCCGCGCTTCAAGACCCCGTACCGCCCCACCATCCTGCTCGGCGTCGTCATCGCGATCGTGGCCGGCTTCACCAGCATCAACGAGCTGGCGACCCTGGTGAACATCGGCACCCTCTTCGCCTTCGTGATGGTCGCCGCCGGCGTCATCGTCCTCCGCCGCACCCGCCCGGACCTGCACCGCGCCTTCCGCACCCCGTGGGTCCCGGTGCTGCCGATCGTCTCCATCGCCGCCTCCCTGTGGCTGATGCTCAACCTGCCGGGCGAGACCTGGTTCCGCTTCGCCGTCTGGATGGCGCTCGGCGTCGTCGTGTACTTCGCGTACGGGCGCCGGAACAGCCGGTTGGGCAAGGAGGGCCGCGACGCCCTGTACTAGGGCGCCTGTTCCAGCGGGCGCGGGGAAGGCGGCCGGGTCGGGCGGATACAGTCGGTGGGAACCGACCCCCACTCGACCCGGAGCGCTGGATCCCCCCATGGTGAACCGACCCCAGGCCCCCGCCGACCCCTCCCACGGCTCCCCGGACGCCCCCCGCATGCACGGCGGCTGGCTGGCCCGGGGCGCCGAAGGACGCTTCAGCGTGTACGTCCCCCGGGACGGCGAGGTGGTCCGCTGGACCGAGGGCCCCGGCGGCCGGTTCACCGGACCCGAACCGATCGGCGGCGGCGGTCTGCTGCCCTTCCTGGCCGCCGCGCAGGGCCCCGACCGCTACGTCCACCTGATCGGCCTGCGCCCCACCGCGACCGGCGCCGAGGCGGGCGAGGACCACGTCGAGCTGGTGCACAGCGTCCAGTTCCAGACCGGCCGGCCCAACGTGGAGTGGAAGGCCGTCGGCCACCCCAACGGCAAGGGCGAGTGGTGCGGCAACCCGGCGCTCGCCGTCGACGGCAAGGGCCGCGCCCACGTCTTCGTCCGCAACCGCGGCGGCGGCGTCAGCGCCCGCGTCCAGAAGGACGCCGGCGGCTGGCACCCCTGGTGGGACCTGAAGGGCGGCCGGACCGACCAGAACCCGGTGGCGGCGGTCAACGGCGACGGCCTCGTCGAGCTGTACACCGCCACCGACCGCGGGCTGCTCCGCTACGTGCAGAAGGAGCCCGGCGCCCGCCCGGTCGTCGAGCCGCTGCTGACCACCCCGGTCGTCCAGGGCACCCTCGCCGCGGTGACCGGCGAGTCCGGGCACGTGACCCTCTTCTACGCCGACGGCGAGGGCCGGATCCGCGCCTGGTCCCCGGGCCGGGGCTTGGAGCCCACGGCGTTCGCCGACGCGGTCGGTTCCGGCCCGCTCACCGCGGGACGCTGTGTCATCGACGGCTACGACTGCACCCTGCTCGCCCAGTGCGACGACAAGGGCGGCGCCACCCTGGCGGCGTACCTGACGGAGCGCGAGGACACCGGCCTGCACTGGACCCCGTCGGGACCGCCGGTGCTCGGCCCGCCGTCCCTGACGGCCGACGCCGACGGCGCGGCGGCGGTCGCCGCGCTCGCGGCCGACGGCGGTGTGGTCGTCACCCGGCAGAAGGACGAGTCCGGCCTCGCCCTGGCCGCCTGGACGCGGCTCTGAGACCGTCCGGGCCCCCGCCGCGCGTGCGGGGGCCCGGGAGAACGCCGAAGGCGCTGCCCGGCCCCTGGAGAGGGGGCCGGGCAGCGCCTTGCGTACGGGGTGCGTTACGCCGGGACGCTCGCGACGCCCTGCGCCAGGAAACGCTTGCCGTTGACGCGCTCGGAGACGCCCTCGCGGTCCAGGTACGGCGTGATGCCGCCCAGGTGGAAGGGCCAGCCGGCACCGGTGATCAGGCAGAGGTCGATGTCCTGCGCCTCGGCGACGACACCCTCCTCCAGCATGAGGCCGATCTCCTGCGCCACCGCGTCGAGGACGCGGTCGCGGACCTGCTGCTCGGTGAGGACGCTGTCGCCCTGCTTGAGCAGCGCGGCGACCTCGGGGTCGAGCTCCGGCTTGAAGCCGTTCTCCGGCTTGTAGACGTAGAAGCCGCGCTTGCCGGCCTCGACGACGGCCTTCAGGTTGGGGGAGACGGTGAAGCGCTCCGGGAAGGCGCGGTTCAGGGTCTCGGAGACGTGCAGGCCGATGGCCGGGCCCACGAGCTCCAGGAGGACCAGCGGGGACATCGGCAGGCCCAGCGGCTCGACGGCCTTCTCGGCCGTCTCGACCGAGGTGCCCTCGTCGATGACGTTCTGGATCTCGCCCATGAAGCGGGTCAGGATGCGGTTCACGACGAACGCCGGGGCGTCCTTGGTGAGGACCGCGGTCTTCTTCAGCTTCTTCGCCACGCCGAAGGCGGTGGCGAGGGAGGCGTCGTCGGTCTGCTCGCCCTTGACGATCTCCAGGAGCGGCAGGACGGCGACCGGGTTGAAGAAGTGGAAGCCGACCACGCGCTCCGGGTGCCGGAGCTTGGAGGCCATCTCGGAGACCGACAGCGAGGAGGTGTTGGTGGCGAGGATCGCGTGCGCCGGGGCGACCGCCTCGACCTCCGCGAACACCTTCTGCTTGACGGACATCTCCTCGAACACGGCCTCGATGACGAAGTCCGCGTCCGCGAAGCCCTCGGCCTTGTCGAGGACGCCGGAGACCAGGCCCTTGAGACGGTTGGCCTTGTCCTGGTTGATGCGGCCCTTGCCGAGCAGCTTCTCGATCTCGCCGTGGACGTAGCCGACGCCCTTGTCCACGCGCTCCTGGTCGATGTCGGTCAGGACGACCGGCACCTCCAGGCGGCGCAGGAAGAGCAGGGCCAGCTGGGAGGCCATCAGACCGGCGCCGACGACGCCGACCTTGGTGACCGGGCGGGCGAGGGACTTGTCCGGGGCGCCGGCGGGGCGCTTGCCGCGCTTCTGCACCAGGTTGAAGGCGTAGATGCCGGAGCGGAGCTCGCCGCCCATGATCAGGTCCGCGAGGGCCTGGTCCTCGGCGTCGAAGCCCTTCTGCAGGTCGCCGTCCTTGGCGGCCTCGATGATGTCGAGGGCGCGGTAGGCGGCCGGGGCGGCGCCGTGCACCTTGGAGTCGGCGACGGTACGGCCCTTGGCGACGGCGGCGTCCCAGCCCTCGCCGCGGTCGATCTCCGGGCGCTCGACGGTCACGGTGCCGTTGAGGACACCGGCGGTCCAGACGAGCGACTGCTCCAGGAAGTCGGCGCCCTCGAACAGGGCGTCGGCGATGCCGAGCTCGAAGACCTGCTTGCCCTTGAGCTGGCGGTTCTGGTTGAGCGAGTTCTCGATGATGACCTGGACGGCCTTCTCGGCGCCGATCAGGTTCGGGAGGATCGCGCAGCCGCCCCAGCCGGGCACCAGGCCGAGGAAGACCTCGGGGAGCGAGAAGGCCGGGAGGGCCTTCGACACGGTGCGGTAGGTGCAGTGCAGACCGACCTCGACGCCGCCGCCCATGGCCGCGCCGTTGTAGTACGCGAAGGTCGGCACGGCGAGCGCGGAGAGGCGCTTGAAGACGTCGTGGCCGCCCTTGCCGATGGCGAGGGCCTCGTCGTGCTTCTTCAGCAGCTCGACGCCCTTGAGGTCGGCGCCGACCGCGAAGATGAACGGCTTGCCGGTGAGGCCGGCGGCGACGATCTCGCCGTTGGCGGCCTCGGCCTCGACCTGGTCGATCGCCGTGTTCAGATTGGCGAGGGACTGCGGGCCGAAGGTGGTCGGCTTGGTGTGGTCGAAGCCGTTGTCCAGGGTGATCAGCGCGAAGCGGCCGGCCCCGGAGGGCAGGTCGAAGTGGCGCACGTGGGCCTGGGTGACGACCTCGTCGGGGAAGAGCTCGGCGGCGCCCTTCAGAAGCTCGGCGGTGGTGCTCACTTGCCCTCCCAGTGGGGGTTCTCCCAGATGACCGTCGCGCCCATGCCGAAGCCGACGCACATGGTGGTGAGGCCGTAGCGGACCTCGGGCTGCTCCTCGAACTGGCGGGCCAGCTGCGTCATCAGACGGACGCCGGAGGAAGCGAGCGGGTGACCGAAGGCGATCGCGCCGCCGTACTGGTTGACGCGCGTGTCGTCGTCGGCGATGCCGTAGTGGTCGAGGAAGGCGAGGACCTGGACGGCGAACGCCTCGTTGATCTCGAACAGGTTGATGTCGTCGATCGTCAGACCGGCCTTGGCCAGGGCCTTCTCGGTGGCCGGGATCGGACCGTAGCCCATGACCTCCGGCTCGACGCCGGCGAAGGCGTACGAGACGAGGCGCATCTTGACCGGGAGGTTGTTCTCCCGGGCGAACTCCTCGGAGGCGATGATCGAGGCGGTGGCGCCGTCGTTCAGGCCGGCCGCGTTGCCCGCGGTGACGTTGCCGTGGACGCGGAAGGGCGTCTTCAGGCCCGCCAGGGACTCCAGGGTGGTGCCCGGGCGCATCGGCTCGTCGGCGGTGACCAGGCCCCAGCCGGTCTCGCCGGCCTCGGGGGAGGTGCGGCGGACCGAGATCGGCACCAGGTCCTGCTGGATCTTGCCGTCGGCGTACGCCTTGGCGGCCTTCTCCTGCGAGCGCACGGCGTACTCGTCGGCGCGCCGCTTGGTGATGTGCGGGTAGCGGTCGTGCAGGTTCTCGGCGGTCATGCCCATGAAGAGGGCGGACTCGTCGACCAGCTTCTCGCTGACGAAGCGCGGGTTCGGGTCGACGCCCTCGCCCATGGGGTGGCGGCCCATGTGCTCGACACCGCCGGCGATGACGGCGTCGTAGGCGCCGAAGGCGATGGAGCCGGCGACGCTCGTCACGGCCGTGAGCGCGCCTGCGCACATGCGGTCGATGGAGTAGCCGGGCACGGACTGCGGCAGACCGGCGAGGATGCCGGCGGTGCGGCCGAGGGTGAGGCCCTGGTCGCCGATCTGGGTCGTCGCGGCGATCGCGACCTCGTCGATCTTCGCCGGGTCGAGGGCCGGGTTGCGGCGCAGCAGCTCCCGGATGGCCTTCACGACGAGGTCGTCGGCGCGGGTCTCGTGGTAGATGCCCTTCGGGCCCGCCTTGCCGAACGGGGTGCGGACGCCGTCGACGAAGACGACGTCCCTGACGGTACGAGGCACGATGGCTCTCCTCCAGGTGCGGGACGGCACTGCTGCGGCGCACCACTAAGCGTGCGCTTGCTTCCCCCATGCTACTTGTGGGTAACCAAGCTGCCCACCCCCTGAGGGCCAAGCGACGGAGGTCACACCCGCACGGACGCGCGGAAGCCCCCGGCGCCGGGGCGCGGGGGGCTTCGTCGCACGGGTCGGTCCACGACCTCAGGCGCGGGCCGTCAGGGCCTCGGCGAGGAGCGGGGTGACCAGGCCGATCTGCCAGGAGCGGGCGCCGTGCGCGGTCAGCGCGGCGGCGATGGCGTCCCGGTCGGCGGGGGCCGGGGGCTCCCAGCAGATCCGGCGGACGGTGTCCGGGGTGATCAGGTTCTCCTGCGGGAGGTTCAGCTCCTCGGCGAGCGCCGAGACGCCGGCCCGGGCGGCCGAGAGGCGCGCGGCGGCGGCCGGGTCCTTGTCCGCCCAGGCGCGCGGCGGGGGCGGGCCGGCCGGCTGCGCGCCCGGCTGGGGCAGCTCGCTCTCGGGGAGGGCGCGGGCCCGGTCCACGGCCGCCTGCCACTGCTCCAGCTGGCGCCGGCCCATCCGGTGGCCGAAACCGGGCAGGGCGGTGAGGGCGGCGACGTTCACCGGGACGGCGAGCGCCGCCTCGACGATCGCCGCGTCGCCCAGCACCTTGCCGGGGGAGACGTCGCGCCGCTGGGCGACCCGGTCGCGGGCCGTCCACAGCTCGCGTACGACCGCCATCTGGCGGCGGCGGCGCACCTTGTGCATGCCGGAGGTGCGGCGCCAGGGGTCCTTGCGCGGAGGGGCGGGCGGGGCGAGGGCGATGGACTCGAACTCCTCGCGGGCCCACTCCAGCTTCCCCTGCCGGTCCAGCTCCTTCTCCAGCGCGTCGCGCAGGTCGACGAGGAGCTCGACGTCGAGGGCCGCGTAGCGCAGCCAGGGCTCGGGGAGCGGGCGGGTGGACCAGTCGACCGCCGAGTGGCCCTTCTCCAGGGCGTAGCCGAGGACGGACTCGACCATCGCGCCGAGGCCGACGCGCGGGAAGCCGGCGAGCCGGCCGGCCAGCTCGGTGTCGAAGAGCGAGGAGGGGCGCATGCCTATGTCGCGGAGGCAGGGCAGGTCCTGGGTGGCCGCGTGCAGGATCCACTCGGTGCCGTCGAGGGCCTGGCCGAGGCCGGAGAGGTCGGGGCAGCCGACCGGGTCGATCAGCGCGGTGCCCGCGCCCTCGCGGCGGAGCTGGACGAGGTAGGCGCGCTGGCCGTAGCGGTAGCCGGAGGCGCGCTCGGCGTCGACGGCGACGGGTCCTCGTCCGGCGGCGAAGGCGGCGATCACCCGGGCGAGCTCCGGCTCGCCCGCGACGACCGGCGGGACGCCCTCACGGGGCTCCAGCAACGGGGTCGGAAGCCCATTCGCAGGGACGTTTTCGTCCGGGGGGCCGCCCCCGGTGGTGCGCAGTGCGGTGTCTGCTGCGGTCTCTTGGGCGTCGGTCACCTGTCAAGGGTATCCGCCGACGGCAAGCGCCTGCCGACGGAACGTTCCGTCGACAGGCGCCGCGTTTCCGTCGGGGTGGCGTCAGTGGATGATCCCGGTCCGCAGCGCCACGGCGACCATGCCGGCCCGGTCGCCGGTGCCCAGCTTGCGGGCGATCCGGGCGAGGTGGCTCTTCACGGTGAGCGCCGAGAGCCCCATGGAGACGCCGATGGCCTTGTTGGACTGGCCCTCGGCGACCAGGCGGAGCACCTCGACCTCGCGGCCGGAGAGCTCGCGGTAGCCGCCCGGGTGGCTCGGGGCACCCGGGGGGCGGCGGTGGCCGAGCCGGGCGGCCGCGGCGCCGATGGGCGCGGCGCCGGGGCGCGTCGGGTGGCCGATATTGGTCCGCGTGCCGGTGACGACGTAGCCCTTCACGCCGCCGGCGAGCGCGTTGCGCACCGCGCCGATGTCGTCGGCGGCCGAGAGGGCGAGGCCGTTGGGCCAGCCGGCGGCGCGGGTCTCGGACAGCAGGGTGAGGCCGCTGCCGTCGGGAAGGTGGACGTCGGCCACGCAGATGTCGCGCGGGTTGCCGACGCGGGGACGGGCCTCCGCGATGGACGACGCCTCGATCACGTCGCGTACGCCGAGCGCCCACAGGTGGCGGGTGACGGTGGAGCGGACGCGCGGGTCGGCCACGACGACCATGGCCGTCGGCTTGTTCGGGCGGTAGGCGACCAGGCTAGCGGGCTGCTCGAGCAGAACGGACACTCGGCCTCCTGGGGGGAAGGGGCGGGACGGAGCCGGCTCGGGGAAGAAGCCGGGGGCGAACCCGTGCTCTGAAGGGGTCAATGACTCCTTCGGCAATCCGGGCGCCCGCCTTTAGGGAAAGATCACGATTTAGTGAGTAACAATTGGGGCAATTCGGACGAGCGATCGATCATCCTACGAGTGGGCCCCGTTCCCTCACCCCCACGGGGGACCCCCGTACGAACGCGAGAAGGGGCCCCGAAGGGCCCCTCGCGCACCGCCGGCCGGACTCCGCTCAGGCTCCCTGCGGCCCCCGGCGCTGGGGCAGCGAGACGACCCCCGCGCCCGACACCGTCCCCGCCGCGCCCGTCCCCCCGGCCGGACCCGTCCCCCCGGGCGGTTCCGCCGGCGCGGGCGGCAGCCCCGCGATCTGGCACAGCAGGTCCGACCAGGCCGCCAGGTGCGCCGCCGTGTCCGGCACCCCGCCGGCCCCCTCCAGGGGCGTCCAGGACGCCCGGATCTCGATCTGGGTGGCCGGACGGCGCGCCGCGAGCCCCCCGAAGTAGTGCGAGCCCGCCATCGTCACCGTCCCGCTCGCCTCCCCGTACGCGAGCCCGCGCGCCTCCAGCGCCCCGGTCAGCCACGACCAGCACACCTCCGGCAGCAGCGGGTCCGCCGCCATCTCCGGCTCCAGCTCCGCCCGCACCAGCGTCACCAGCCGGAAGGTGCCCTTCCAGGCGTCGTGCCCCGCCGGATCGTGCAGCAGCACCAGACGCCCGTCCGCGAGGTCCTCCTCGCCGTCGACGACCGCCGCCTCCACCGCGTACGCGTACGGCGCGAGCCGCTGCGGCGGCCGGGTCGGCTCGATCTCCATCTCGGACCGCAGCCGCGCCGTCCGCAGGGCGTCCACCGCCCTCCGGAACGCCGTCGGCACCGGGGTCCCCGCCGTACTCTCCGCCTTGTCGCCCGTCCCTCGAATGCCGTCGGAATGATCGGAAAAATGTCCCTGAGCCGCAGCCATGCGGGGAAGAGTAGGCGGAACGGGGCCGCCATGCGGGGAGGGACACCCGCCCGGCACCAGCGGCTTCCGGTCACATGCGAAGATTTGGGCGTGAGCGCCATGAACAGCCCGACGGGCCAGCAGACGAAGCAGCAGTCGCGGACGTACGACTCCGCGTTCCTCAAGGCGTGCCGGCGCGAGCCCGTGCCCCACACCCCCGTCTGGTTCATGCGCCAGGCAGGGCGCTCCCTCCCCGAGTACCTGAAGGTCCGCGAGGGCATCCCCATGCTGGAGTCCTGCATGCGGCCCGAGCTGGTCAAGGAGATCACGCTCCAGCCCGTCCGCCGCCACAAGGTCGACGCCGCGATCTTCTTCAGCGACATCGTCGTCCCCCTCAAGGCCATCGGCGTCGACCTCGACATCAAGCCCGGCGTCGGCCCCGTCGTCGCCGAACCGATCCGCACCCGCGCCGACCTCGACCGGCTCCGCGACCTCACCCCCGACGACGTCCGCTACGTCAGCGAGGCCGTCGGCATGCTCACCGAGGAGCTCGGCGACACCCCGCTGATCGGCTTCGCCGGCGCTCCCTTCACCCTCGCGAGCTACCTCGTCGAGGGCGGCCCGTCCCGCAGCCACGAGCACACCAAGGCGCTCATGTACGGCGACCCGCAGCTCTGGGCCGACCTGCTCGACCGCCTCGCCGAGATCACCTCCGCCTTCCTGACGGTGCAGATCGAGGCCGGCGCCTCCGCGATCCAGCTCTTCGACTCCTGGGTCGGCGCCCTCGCCCCCGCCGACTACCGCCGCTCGGTCCTGCCCGCCTCCGCGAAGGTCTTCGACGCGGTCGCGGCGCACGGCGTCCCCCGCATCCACTTCGGCGTCGGCACCGGCGAGCTCCTCGGCCTCATGGGCGAGGCCGGAGCGGACGTCGTCGGCGTCGACTGGCGCGTCCCGCTCGACGAGGCCGCCCACCGCGTCGGCCCCGGCAAGGCGCTCCAGGGCAACCTCGACCCCGCCGTCCTCTTCGCCCCCACCGAGGTCGTGGAGGCCAAGGCCGACGAGGTCCTGGCCGCCGCCAAGGGCCTGGAGGGCCACGTCTTCAACCTGGGCCACGGCGTCATGCCGTCGATGGACCCCGACGCCCTCACCCGCCTCGTCGCCCACGTCCACGAGCGCACCGCCGTCTGACGCCACCGGCCCGGAGGGCACGGCGGCGGGGCCGGCCCCGCCGCCCTGCCGCCCCGGCCCCGCTCAGCCGCGGCCGGGCGGTCCGCTCACCCCTCCGCCCGTACCGCCGCCACCGCCTTCCTGGCCGCGACCAGCACCGGGTCCCACACCGGCGAGAACGGCGGCGCGTACCCCAGGTCCAGCGCCGCCACCTGCTCCACCGTCATCCGGGCCGTCAGCGCCACCGCCGCCACGTCCACCCGCTTCGCCGCGCCCTCCCGGCCCACGATCTGCACCCCCAGCAGCCGCCCGGTCCGCTTCTCCGCGAGCATCTTCACCGTCATCGGCGCCGCCCCCGGGTAGTAGCCCGCCCGGCTCGTCGACTCCACCGTCACCGCCACGAACCGCAGCCCGACCGCCCGCGCGTCCTTCTCCCGGAGCCCGGTCCTGGCGATCTCCAGGTCGCAGACCTTCGACACCGCCGTCCCCACCACCCCGGGGAAGGTCGCGTAACCGCCGCCCACGTTCGAGCCGATCACCTGCCCCTGCTTGTTGGCGTGGGTGCCCAGCGGCACGTGCCGCTCCCGGCCCGACACCAGGTCCAGGACCTCCACGCAGTCCCCGCCCGCCCACACGTTCTCCTGCCCCCGCACCCGCATCGACAGGTCCGTGAGCAGTCCGCCGTGCGTCCCGAGCGGCAGCCCCGCCGCCTCCGCCAGCGAGGTCTCCGGCACCACACCCGTCCCGAGCACCACCACGTCCGCCGGGTACTCGCCGTCGTCCGTCGCCACCGCCCGGACCCCGCCGTCGTCGCCCGTGAGGATCTCCCGCACCTCCGCCGACCCGACGGTACGGACCCCCAGCCCGTCCATCGCCGCGTGCACCAGCCGCCCCATGTCCGGGTCGAGCGTCGACATCGGCTGCTCGCCCCGGTTGAGCACCGTCACCTCGTACCCGCGGTTCAGCAGCGCCTCGGCCATCTCCACACCGATGTACCCCGCGCCGACGACCACCGCCCGCCGCCCCGCCGTCCCGGCCAGCGAGTCGAGCAGCGCCTGCCCGTCCTCCAGGGTCTGCACCCCGTGCACGCCCGCCGCGTCGATCCCCGGCACCGGCGGCCGGGCCGGGCGCGCCCCGGTCGCGATCACCAGCTTGTCGAAGCCCGTCCACCCCTCCGTACCGGCCGCCAGGTCCCTGGCCAGAACCCTCTGCCCGGCGAGGTCGATCTCCGTCACCTCGGTCCTGGTCCGCAGCCCGATCCCGCGCGCCCGGTGCTCCTCGGGGGAGCGGGCGATCAGCTCCTCCCGCCCGCCCACGTCCCCGCCCACCCAGTACGGGATGCCGCACGCCGAGTACGAGGAGAACCGGCCCCGCTCGAAGGCCGTGATCTCCAGCTCCCCCGTCCCCTTGAGCCTGCGCGCCTGCGACGCGGCGGACATGCCCGCCGCGTCGCCGCCGATGACCACCAGTCGTTCGCTCATGCGCCCACGCTACGGCGCCGGGGCCTCCTCGTCCGGCTCCGCGTCGGGCACCGGAAGCCCCGCCGCGTTCGTCCGCCCCGGCTGCGCCGGCACCACGGCCGGTTCCGCGTCGGGCCGGGGCCCCGCGACGGCCGCGCGGGCGCGGAGCCGCGGCCGCACGACCCACCGCCACACCGCGTACGCGCCCAGGGCCACCGCCAGCCACGGGGCGAGCGCCGCGAGGACCACCAGGACCCAGGCGACCACGGCGGTCAGCGCGCCCCAGCCGCCGGACAGCGACTCCCCGAGGCCCGGGCGGCTGTCGTCCGTCCGCTCGTCCTCGACGACCGGCCGCTCCTTCTCCGTGAGGCTCAGCGTGATCGTCGCCAGCGAGGTCCGGTCCTTCAGCGACGCCTGCTGGGCGAGCAGCGCCTCCAGGTCCGCCTGCCGCCGGCTCAGCTCCCCCTCCAGGGTCACCACGTCGGCCAGCCGCTCCGCCCGGTCCATCAGCGCCCGCACCCGCGCCACACTGGCCCGCTGCGTGGCGATCCGGCTCTCCACGTCCACCACCTGGTCGGTGACGTCCTGCGCCTCCGCCTTGCGCGCCAGGAGGGTGCCGGTGCCGGCCAGCTCGGAGAGGACGTGGTCGTACCGCTCCTGCGGCACCCGCAGCACCATCGTCGAGTGGTCGTACCGGTCCTCGACGCGCTCGGTCGTCTCCGACTCGACCCGCCCGCCCGCGGACGCCGCCACCGCCCGCACCCGGTCGGCGGTCTCCGCCACCTTCTCGACCTCCACCGACAGCGAGGCCGTACGGATCACGTGCTGCGCGGCCGGCGCCTTCGCCGCCTCCCCCTTCGCGTCCCCCTTCGCACCGGCGGAGCCGCCCGATCCGCCCGAGCCCCCCGTCGTCCCGTCCTGCCGCGCCGCCCCGTCGGCGGCCTCGCCCGCCGCCGGGGCGGCGGCCTTGGCCCCCGTCGCGTCGGAGGCGCCGCCCGCGCACCCCGCCGTCAGCGCCAGCGAGGCGGCGAGCAGCAGCGCCGCCCCCGCCCTCCGCCCGCCGGCGGTCCTGCCCGCCCCAGCCGTTCCGACCGTTCCGCTCGACACACGCACCGAACCCCCCAGGTTCACCGGAAGCAATGCCTCTAGGACGTACGGGACCCGCCCCGGGTTCGCGCCCCCGGTAGCGATGCGGTCACGTTCCGGCCTCGGAACGGGAGCCCGGGGGCGATTTGAGAGAGTGGTCCCATGAACGCGGACACCACGGGACCCCACGCCGGACCTCACGCCGTCGTCGTCGGCGGCGGCATCACCGGCCTCGCCGCCGCCCACCGGCTGCTCGCCGCCGGAGCGCGCGTCACCCTCCTGGAGGCCGGCGGCCGGCTCGGCGGCAAGCTGCTCGCCGGGGAGATCGCCGGCGCCCCCGTGGACCTCGGCGCCGAGTCCCTGCTGGCCCGCCGCCCCGAGGCCGTCGCGCTCGCCGAGGCCGTCGGCCTCGGCGACCGGCTCCAGGCCCCGGGCACCACCACCGCCTCCGTCTGGTCCCGGGGCCGGCTCGTCCCGATGCCCAAGGGCCACGTCATGGGCGTCCCCGGCGACCCCGGAGCCGTCGCCGGCCTCCTCTCCGAGGAAGGACTGCGCCGGATCGGCCGCGACACCGAGCTGCCGCCCACCGAGGCCGGCGACGACACCGCCATCGGCGCGTACGTCGCCGAGCGCATGGGCCACGAGGTCGTCGACCGGCTCGTCGAACCCCTCCTCGGCGGCGTCTACGCCGGCGACGCCTACCGCATCTCGATGAAGGCCGCCGTCCCCGCCCTCTTCGAGGCCGCCCGCCGCCACCCCACCCTCACCGCGGCGGTCCGCGCCGTCCAGGCCGCCGGCGCCGCCGTCCCCGACGACGTGGCGGGCGCCGCCACCGGCCTCGGCGGAGCCGCCTTCGCCGGCCTCTCCGGCGGCATCGGCACCCTCCCCGGCGCCGTCGCCGACGCCGTCCGCGCCGCCGGCGGCACGATCCTCACCGACGCCCCCGTGACCGCGCTGCTCCGGGACGGCACCGGCTGGCGGGTCGTCACCCCGGAGCGGACCCTCGACGCGGACGCCGTCGTCCTTGCCGCCCCCGCCCCCGTCGCCGCCCGCCTCCTCGGCGGCCCCGCCCCCGAGGCCGCCGCGCTCCTCGGCGAGATCGCGTACGCCTCCATGGCCCTGGTGACGCTCGCCTTCCGCCGCGCCGACCTGCCCGCGCTTCCCGGCTCCGGCTTCCTCGTCCCGCCCGTCGACGGGCACACCATCAAGGCGTCCACCTTCTCCAGCCAGAAGTGGCGCTGGGTCGGCGAGGCGGCGCCCGAGCTCTTCGTGCTCCGCACCTCCGTCGGCCGGCACGGCGAGGACACCTGGCTCCACCGCGACGACGAGGACCTGGTCGCCGCCTCCCTCAAGGACCTCGGCGCCGCCGCCGGCCTCGCCGCCCGCCCCGTCGCCACCACCGTCACCCGCTGGACCGACGGCCTGCCCCAGTACCCCGTCGGCCACCTGGACCGCGTCGCCCGCGCCCGCGCCGCCCTCGCGGCACTGCCCGGACTGCGCCTCGCCGGGGCCGCGTACGACGGCGTCGGCATCCCCGCCTGCGTCGCCTCGGCGCACCGCGCGGCCGACGCCGTCGCGGACGAGATCATCGCCACGCCGGAAACGGGGCACCCCGGTGCGGGGCACTCCTCGTGACGGGCGAGAATAGGCGTATGAGTGCGCCCGAAAAGATCCCGAACGCCGGTAAGAAGGCGAAGGACCTCAACGAGGTCATCCGCTACACCCTGTGGTCCGTCTTCAAGCTGCGCGACGTCCTGCCCGCCGACCGGACCGGCTACGCCGACGAGGTCCAGGAGCTGTTCGACAAGCTGGCGGCCGAGGACGTCACCGTCCGCGGCACGTACGACCTGTCCGGTCTGCGCGCCGACGCCGACGTCATGATCTGGTGGCACGCCGAGACGAGCGACGAGCTCCAGACGGCGTACAACCTCTTCCGCCGTACGAAGCTGGGCCGCGCCCTGGAGCCGGTCTGGTCGAACATGGCGCTGCACCGCCCCGCCGAGTTCAACAAGTCGCACATTCCGGCCTTCCTCGCCGACGAGACCCCCCGCGACTACGTCTCGGTCTACCCCTTCGTCCGCTCGTACGACTGGTACCTGCTGCCGGACGAGGACCGCCGCCGGATGCTCGCCGACCACGGCAAGATGGCCCGCGGCTACCCGGACGTCCGCGCCAACACCGTCGCCTCCTTCTCGCTCGGCGACTACGAGTGGCTGCTCGCCTTCGAGGCCGACGAGCTGCACCGCATCGTCGACCTCATGCGCCACCTGCGCGCCTCCGAGGCGCGGATGCACGTCCGCGAGGAGGTCCCCTTCTACACCGGCCGCCGCAAGAGCGTCGCGGAGCTGGTGGCGGGCCTGGCCTGACGGCCGCCCCACGACCTGGTGGCGCCCCGGCTCCCAGCCGGGGCGTTCGCCCCTCGACCCGGAAGATCAGACGGTGGCCACGCCATGGTCCGCCGCTCCAGCGACACCGGGTCCGGCACCGGGTGCGGCGCGCGCGAGCGCGCCGCACCGGCGTCCCTTCCCTCACGCCCTCCGCACCGGGGTTCCTCCCCCTCACGCCCTTCCCAGCGCCGACCGCAGCTCCGGTTCCAGGACCGCCGGCCCACGGGTGGCGAGCGCGGTGAGCGGATCCTCCGCCGAAAGCCCCGCGAGCAGCCGCTGACCGGCGTGCGAGGCCCACCGGCCGCGCGGAGACCGGGCGATCGCCCAGCAGAGCCCCGAGGCCGTCAGCGGCAGGACGAACCCGGCGACGACCCGCGCCCGCTCCGCCGGCTCCACCAGCGCCGCCGCGACCGTCCCCAGCGCGAGCGCCAGCAGGAACGCGCCCCGCACCGCCCGCAGCCCGGCCGCGACCTCCCGCCGCCCCGCCCCCGGCACCGCGAGCCCCCGGGCCACCAGCCCCTCCTCGATCCGGCGTACGCAGGCGGCGCCGGCGACCACCGGACGCAGCCGGGGCACCGGCGCCTGACCGCCGGGACCGATCGCGCCGAGCACCGCCCGCTCCAGCTCGTCCCCGCCGCCGGAGGCGTCGAGGACCGTCGCCCAGCCGGTGCGCGCGAGCAGCAGCCGCCGCGCCCGGTGCATCGAGACCAGCGCCAGCTCGGTGACCCGCCCCGGCCCGCCGGCGAGGAACGCGGCCTCGCCCAGGGTGAGTTCCCCCTCCCCGGACGCGCCGCCGCCGGGCCCGCCGGCGGCTGTCGCGGCCCGGCAGAGCCGCGCGCACGCGACGGCGGTCACGGCGCAGGCGACGAGGAGGAGCGGGAACCAGACCATGATCGAGTTGTACGACAGGACCGGCGGCCCCGCCACCCGAACGGCTCAGCCGCTGGACCCTCCGCAGGACGAGCCGCCTCCGCCGCACGACGAGGACGAGGAGGAGCCGCACGAGGAGGACGACGAGCCGCAGGACGAGGAGCCGCAGGACGAGCCGCCCGATCCGCAGCTCGACCCCGACCCCGACCCCGAGCCGGAGTCCGAGCCCCAGCCGTCGCCGCCGCCCGTCTCCGGGCCCGCGCACCACATCACCACGGCCGCGGCGGCGGTCGTGTCGGAGCCGTACGGGGCGGAGGTACGGCTCCGGTGCCCGCGGACCGGTCCCTCGGGCCGGGCCGCGTCCCGCAGCCGCTCCCACAGGTCGCGGTCGGACAGCGCCCGGATCCCGCCGAGCGCGACCTGCTCGGCCGCTCCGCCGCCCTGTTCGCGCCGGAAGGCGGCGAGGGCCGCGAGCCCCGCCGCGCTCACCGGGCGGGTGGAGGTCGTCCCGCAGATCAGCGCGGCGAGGAAGCACACGAAGAACAGCGGCATGACCAACACGAAGAACGGCACCGAGGGCCCGTCGACCGCGAACTCGGCGACGGTGGCGACGATGGCCACCGGGAACAGCAGGAAGGCGCCCACGATGACGCCGACGCACCAGCGCCGCAGGTGGCGGCGGGGGCCCGGCAGGGTCACCAGGCCCCGTGCGGCGAGGCCGTCGCCGATCTCCTGCACGGCGGGGTGGGTCATCACGCCGAGCCGCAGCGAGCGCAGGGAGCCGCTCGGGGCGGCGGCGAGGGTGTCGAGCACCGCCCGCTCCACCGGGTCGTGGGCGATCCGGTGGACGACGGCGACGACGCCGGGGCCGCCGATGACGATCCGGCCGTCCAGGTGCATGGCGGCGAGCGCGGTGTCGGCGACCCGTGCCGGGCCGCCCCCGAGGAACGCGGCCTCGTGGACGTCCTGGAGACCGCCGCGGGGACCGCCCGCCCGCATCCGCCGGGCCAGGACGAACAGCCGGAGGAGCGCGGCGGCGCCGGCGAGGTACAGCGCGACGAGGAGCACGTCCATGACGGTCACCGCCCCCCGAACACGCGGCGCCCGGCGCGGGCCAGCCGTTCCGCGATCCCTGGCGGCCGGCTCTCGGCCCGCTCCCGCCACCAGCGGGTCAGCTCCCGGTGCTCGGGCCGCCCGTCGAGCAGCAGCCCCTCGACGAAGTCGAGCGCGTCCCGCCGGTAGCTCCCCGGCATCGGCCGCCGGCGCGCGTACGCCAGGAACGCGGGCCGGAAATCGGCCCCGAGGATCCTCGGCAGATCGGGCGCGATCCGCGCGACCACGGAGACCCGCTTGGCGGCCAGCGCCCGGCTCTGCACCCGGATCCGGCGCACGTCGAACCCCTCCGGGACGGGCGTCCCCGCCACCAGGGCGGAGAGCAGCGCCGCCTGCCCCACCCCGAGCCGCTGCCGCACGACGTCCCCGGCGTCCGGGGAAGCGGCCCGCGGCGGGGCGGCGGTGGCGGAGCCGGTCTCCGGCCGCGCCAGCACGGCCACGGGGCCGGACGGCACGGTCACCGGGCCGGACGGTACGGGTACGGGTACGGGCGTGCCGTGGGCGGCCGTCGCCGCCGGGGGCGCCGGCCGGGAGGCCGGCATCGGACCGCCCGACACGCGGGCACCGGCGCCGATGTGGAGCGGGTCGCCGCCCGCGAGGGCGCGGCCCGAGCGCAGCACGGCGGCGCCGACACCGTGACGCGCGGCGAGCCGGCCTCCGGCGCCCGTACCGCCGGCGCCCGTACCGACGACGTCCGGGCCGAACGCGACCGTACCGGCGGAGTGCGTGCCGGTGGACGGGGCTCGGGGCGCGGTGCGGCGGGCGGTCGTGACCGTCGCGCGGATCGCGGCGAGTTCGCCGGCGAGTTCCGTCGCCGCCGGGAAGTGGTCGTCGCGCTCCAGGAGGACGCCCGGAGGGGCGACCCGGCCGGCGAGGTCGGCCAGGATGTCGAGGACCGGGGCCGGCACGGGGTGGGCGTGCGTGTCGTGCCAGACGCCGTCGCGCTCGACGCCGCCCGCCACGTGGACGTACGCGATGGCCTCGACCGGCAGTTCGGCGAGGGCCCGCGCCGGGTCCTCGCCCCGGTTGCGGTGGTTGGTGTGCAGGTTGGCGACGTCGATCAGGAGCCGTACCCCCGTACGCTCCACCAGCTCCGCCAGGAACCGCCCCTCCGACAGTTCCTCGCCCGGCCACGAGAACAGCGCGGCGATGTTCTCCAGGGCCAGCGGCACCGGCAGCGCCTCCTGCGCGATGCGCACGTTCTCGCAGAGCACGTCGAGGGCGTCCCGGGTGCGCGGGACCGGCAGCAGATGGCCGGCCTCCAGGCGCGGGGTCGCCGTCAGCGGGCCGCCGGCCCGGACGAAGGCGATGTGCTCGGTGACGAGCGGCGCGCCCAGCGCCTCCGCCTTCGAGGCGAGCGCGGCCAGCCGCTCCGGGTCCGGCCGGTCCGCCCCGCCGAGCCCCAGCGACACCCCGTGCGGCACCACCGTGACGCCCCGCGCCCGCAGCCGGGTCAGCGAGTCGGGCAGATGGCCGACGCACACGTTCTCCGCGACGACCTCCACCCAGTCGACGGGCAGCTCCTCGACCGCGTCCGCGATCTCCGGACGCCAGCCGATACCGATGCCGAGTTCCGTCATGTCCCCCTCCTTCGGTCCTCAGTCACCCACGTGATGACCCCGGCGACGCCGGTCGAACCCCTGAAGGAGGAGGTTCAGAGCTTCATTTGAGGTTCCCGGCCACCGGCGCTCCCGGCACCGCCAGAACGCCGGGGAAGGAGGACACCACCGTCGCGCTGCCGGGCGCGATCTCCGTGAAGCCCGCGTCGCGGACGACCGGGAGGCCGCTCGCGGCCAGCGCGGGCCACTCGGCCTCCCCGGCCGTGCGGACCGCGAGCGGGAAACCGGCCGCGCGCCAGGCCGCGCGGGCGGCCCCGTCCAGCGCCCACCAGAGCAGCTGGGCGCCGTGCCCGGCCTGCGCCATCGCCTTCCCGGCCGACATCTCCAGGCCGGGGTTGAACCAGAGCACGGCCGCCCCGTCGGGGACCGGGCCGGGCGGCGCCGGGTCGTCGAGGTCGGTGCCCGAGACCTGGAGCTTGGCCAGCTCCTTGGGCCAGCCGTCGAGCGGGACCGGCGGGAAGACCCGTACCTCCGCCTCCGCGCCGTTGACGGTGAGGCCCGGCAGCCCCTCGGCGCGCCGCCACTCCGCGCCGCGCGCCCGCCGGACCACCTTGCGGATCCGGGCGTCCTCCCAGTCGGCGACGGCCCGCGCCCATTCCCCCTCGCCGAGCGCGCGCTCGTCGGTCAGGAGCCGGAGCACGGCCCGGGCCGCGGTCTCCAGGGCGTCGGTACGGGCCGGGGGCGCGTCCCGCTCGATGCGCACCACCAGGGGCAGGACGTACTGCGGCTTCTCGTCGCGGGGATCGGTGTCGTTGCTGCTCACCCGGCAAGTCTGCCACCGCCGCCCGGCGGCCGGATCTTGTGGGCGGGCGGGCGGCCGGGCGAGGATCGGCGCCATGACGACGACGGGGCGGGAGCGTGAGCGGGGGCCGGTGCGGCTCGCGGGCGTGGGGCGCCGGTACGGGCCGCGCGGCCCGTGGGTGCTGCGCGGTGTCGACCTGGACCTGCCGGCCGGCCGGCTCGTGCGGGCCGCCGGCGCGAACGGCACCGGCAAGTCGACGCTGCTGCGGCTGGTCGCCGGGGTCGACGCCCCCGCCGAGGGCCGGATCACCGGCCGCCCGGCCAGGACGGCGTACGTCCCCGAGCGCTTCCCGCCCGACCTGCCGTTCACGGCCCTCGGCTACCTGGTCCACCTCGGCCGCCTCCAGGGCCTCGGCGGCGGCACGGCACGGGCGCGGGCGGGGGAGTGGCTGGAGCGGCTCGGCGCGGGCCAGTACCGCGACACCGCCCTCGCCGACCTCTCCAAGGGCACCGCCCAGAAGGTGGCCGTCGCCCAGGCGCTCCTGGCCGCGCCGGACCTGCTCGTCCTCGACGAGGCGTGGACGGGCCTGGACACCGGTGCCCGCGCCGAGCTGGACCGGGCGGTGCGCGAGCGGGTCGCGGCCGGCGCCACGGTCCTCTTCGTCGACCACACCCCGGACCGCCTCGCGGCCGACACCGACACGACCCTGCACGTGACCGCCGGCCGCCTCCACCCGGACCACCACGCGCCGCCACGCCCCGCCGCCCCGGCACGGGCGCGGGCCTCCGCGACGACGGCCGCGCCGGCCCCCGGCACCGGCCCGACCGGGGAAGCCGCCCCGGCGGGGGCGGCTTCCCCGCCCGCGCCGGTGGTCCTCGCGCCGTCCGGCGGGGCCGACGTGGTGCGGATCGTCGCCTCCGGTGCGCGGCCCCTGCCCGAGGGCCTGCCCGGCGGGGCCGTCGGGGTGGCGCTCGCGGACGGCGGGGCCGAGGTGTTCCGGGTCGGCGGGGCGGACTCCGACGACCTGCTGCGGGCGCTGCTCGGTGCCGGCTGGCACGTGCGCCGGGTGGAGACCGAGGGGGAGCGGTCGTGACGGCGCTGCTGCGGTACCACTCCGCGCTCTTCCTCCGGTCCCAGCGGTGGCTCGCGCCGCTGCTCCTCTACGCGGCCGTCGTCGCCGTCGGCGTCCGGCCGGGCGATCCCGTCCTCGGCTCGCTCGGCATCGCGGCGGCCGGGCTGCTGCCCGTGTCCGCGTGGGCGGCGCGGATCTGCCTGACGCGGGAGCCGGCCGCCGCGCGGGCCGTGACCGCCGCCGCCGGCGGCCGGTCCCGCGCCCACCTGGCCGCCCTCGTCACCGGCCCCGGCTGGTCCGTGCTCGCGGGCGCCGTCGCGGTCTGCGCGGTGACGGCGACGGGCGACCTCTCCGGCACCGGCGCCCCGGCCGCCCTGCTCGCCGGGGTCCTGGCCACCACCGCCTGCGCGCTCACCGGCGGTGCGGTGGGCGCGCTCGCCTCCCGGCCGTTCGTGAAGCCGCCGGGCTGGTCGGTGGGCGCGCTGCTCCTGGGCGCGCTGCTCGCCCTGGTGACCACGGGTTCGCCCGCGAAGCACGCGGTCACGGCCCTCGTCGCCGCCGAGGGGGCGGCCCGACCGCCCTGGGCCGCCTGCGTCGCCGCCGTCGCCCTCGCCGCCGTGACGGCGGCCGCGTCCTGCCGGGCCGCCGCCCGTCTGGAATGAGGCCGGGTGCGGGCGCCGTACCGGAGTAGCCTCGGTGGCATGACCACGGAAACCGGAGCCCTCTGCACGCCCGAGCCCGCGCCCCGCCCGCCGAAGGCGGCCGAGGGCCCGTACGCGCGCTGCGTCCTGTGCCTGGAGCCGACCGAGTACGCGGAGTCGGCCAAGGGCGTCGTGCTCTGCCCGGTCTGCGAGTGGCAGGAGGCCCAGCGCAACGCCTGCTCCGGCTGAGAGCCGCGCGGGAGGGAGCCGCGCGGGAGGGAGAGCGGGGATAGCCCGACATCGGTAGTCAAGTTTGAGTAGTCTGGTGCGCATGGCCGAACGCGCGATACCGATCCTGCCCTGCCGGACCCTCCAGCCCGTCCTGGACTTCTACACCGCCCTCGGTTTCGAGGTCACCTTCGTGCAGAAGAGCCCCAACCCGTACGCCTCCGTCGGACGCGGCTCCCTGGAGCTCCAGTTCTTCGGCGTGAAGCACCACGACCCCGCCACCTCGATGAGCACCTGCTACGTCGTCACCGACGACGTCGACGGTCTGTACGCCGCCTTCCGCGCCGGCCTGAAGCAGGCGTACGGCCGGATCCCGACCCGGGGGCTTCCGCGCCTCGGGGCGCTCCGGGACACCACGTACGGGATGCGGCAGTTCCTCCTGACCGACCCCGCGGGCAACTGCGTCCGCGTCGGGCAGCGGATCCGCGAGGACCTGCGCCACGACCCCGCGCCCGCCGGCATCTTCGCCCGCGCCCTCCACCACGCCGCCCTGCTCGCCGACTCGCGGGAGGACCCGGCGGCCGCCGCGAAGGTGATCGACCGGGTCCTCCGCCTGCCGGACGAGCGGCCCACCCCGGCCGAGCGGCTGCGTCTCCTCGTCCTCCGCGCGGACGTCGCACGGCGGCTCGGCGACGAGGACACCGCCGCGACGGCCCTCGCCGAGGCCACCGCCGTCCCGCTCGCCCGCGAGGAGCGCGAGACGGTCCGGGACGACCTCGCGAGGCTGGCGGAGCTGCGCGGCTGAGCGGCCTCAGCCCGCCCGCATCAGCTCGGAGACCTTCACGAAGCGGTAGCCGCGCGCACGGAGTTCGGGGACGACGCGGCGGATCGCGCGTTCGGTGGCGGGGGCGGCGCTGCGGGTGCAGTGGAGGACGACGACGGAGCCGGGGCGGACGCCGGAGAGGACCTGCTCCGCGACCGCGTCGGGGTCCTTCGCGAAGGCGTCGCCGCCGACCACGTCCCACTGGACGGCGGTGACCCGGGCCGGGGCGAGGGCGTGCAGCGCGGCGTCGTCGTAACAGCCGCCGGGGAAGCGGAAGTAGGGCACGACGTTGACCGCGCCTGCGTCCCGGAAGGAGTCGAAGGCGCGGCGCACGTCGGCCGCCATGTCCGGGACGGCGACCTTCGGCAGGCCGTAGCAGGGCTCGGCGAAGGCGTAGTGGCTGTAGGAGTGGTTGGCGATCTCGAAGCGGGGATCGCCGCCGATGGAGCGCGCCTGGTCGGGGTACTCCTCCGCCCACCGGCCGGTCATGAAGATCGTCGCGTCCACCTTGAGCCGGCGCAGGGTCGCGATGAGCTCGGGGTTGTCGAAGCGCTCGCCGCGCGCGGCGCGCGGGCCCTGGTCCGCCGTCATGTCCGCGTCGAAGGTGAGTGCGACGACCTTCTCGGCGCTCCGGCCGCTCCGCCGCTCGTAGACCGGGGTACGGCCCTGGGGCCCCGCCGCCATCGTGGGCGGGGCGGCGGGCGCGGGCTTCGCGCCCGGGGCGGCCGTCGGCTGCGCGGCCGGTCGCGCGGTCGTGGTGGGGGACGGCCGGTTCCCGGCGGGCGGGGAGGTGTCGGCGCCCCCGCCGCAGCCGACGAGGGCGGCGCCCAGCAGACCGAGCGCCGCCACCTTACGTACAGAAATGGTCACGAACGGAAGTTATCCGATCGAATGTGAAGCATGATGGTCGCACCCCGGGGCGCGGCGGGCCGCGTCACCCGTCAGGGCTCAGGAACCCGGATGCCGTCAGGTCGCCAGCAGCCGCCGCCGGCACTCCGCCACGTCGAAATCGCCCGGCGGATAGCGCGGGTCCAGCGCCTCCAGGTGCTCCAGGAGCAGCCGGCTGACCGCCCAGTTCCGGTACCACTTGCGGTCCGCCGGGACGACGTACCAGGGCGCCTCGGGCGACGAGCAGCGCTCCAGGGCCAGTTCGTACGCCTCCTGGTAGGCGGGCCAGCGGGTCCGGTCCTCGATGTCGCCCGGGGAGAACTTCCAGTGCTTGTCGGGGTTGTCGAGGCGCTCCAGCAGCCGGGCGCGCTGCTCCTCGTACGACAGGTGCAGGAAGACCTTCACGAGCGTCACGCCGTCCTCGGCGAGCGAGCGCTCGAAGCGGGCGATCTCCTCGTACCGCCGCTCCACCTCCTCGCGCGGGACCAGCTCCCTGACCCGCGCGATCAGCACGTCCTCGTAGTGCGAGCGGTCGAAGATGCCGATCTCGCCGGGCACCGGCAGCGCCCGGGTGACCCGCCACAGGAACGGGTGGGCGCTCTCCTCGGGGGTGGGCGCCTTGAAGGCGCGGATCCGGCAGCCGGACGGGTTGAAGTGCCCGATGACGTGCTTGACCGTGCCGCCCTTGCCGCTGGTGTCCATGCCCTGGAGGACCAGGAGCAGCCGGCGCCGGTCGCCCGCCGTGCTCGCCGCGTACAGACGCTCCTGGAGCGCGGCGAGCCGTGGGGCGAGGAGTGTGGTGGCGGCGAGGCCGGCCGCCTTGCCGTCCGGGGCGCCGGGGCCGCCGTGCTTGGCCCGGGGGTCGTACGCGGAGAGGTCGACGGGCTTGCCCGGCGGCAGCCGCAGCGCCTCGCCGAGGGACGGAGCACCCCGTCCGGCGCCTGCCCCGGAGCCTTCCGCGCCGACCCGCGTCTTCCCTGCCTTCTTCGCCACCGCCCGCGTCCCTTCCGCCGTGCCGCTCGCCTCCCCCGATCCTGCGACGGATCGGGGCGGCCCGCGAGCCCACCCGGGGCGCGGTCGGCACCCCGGGCCCGGTCGGCGACCGGGCGGCGGTCAGCGCCAGGGGCCGGTGACGGCGAACGTGGTGCCGGGGGTGTAGCAGTTCACGAACATCGTGGTGCCGTCGGGGGAGAAGGTGACGCCCGCGAACTCGCCCCACTCCGGCGCGCCGGGCTTCCCGATGTCCTGCCGGCCCCGGGCGACCGCGTACACCTCGCCCGACCGGTTCACCCCGAAGACGTGCTGCGCGCCGCCGCCGTCCTCGCACACCATCAGGCCGCCGGTGGGGGCCAGGCAGATGTTGTCGGGGGACTCGCCGGGCAGCCGGACGTCGGTGTCCGGACCGAAGACGACGGCGAGGGTGAGCCGCCGGGTGAGCGGCTCGTACTTCCACACCTGGCCGAAGTGGGTGGCGCCGGAGCCGTCGGAGGTCCGGGCGTAGGAGGAGACGAAGTAGACGCAGGTGCCGCCCCAGTAGCAGCCCTCCAGCTTCTGGGCGTGGGTGATCCCGCCGGGCCCGAAGTCCTGGAAGCGGATGGGCGTGCCGGCCGCCTGCGGGTCCGGCACCGGCACCCACTCGACGCGGCGGAAGACCGTCCCGGGCTCCCGCACCACCGACAGGTCGGGGACGCCGGGCACCCGCATCGCCTGGAGGGTGCCGCCCGCGCGCAGCGAGCCGGTGCCGCCGAGCGGCATGAGGGGCAGGAAGCGGTAGAAGAGGCCGAAGGGGTACTCGAAGGCGTCCTCCGTCTCGTAGACGACCCCGGTGTACGGGTCCACGGCGACGGCCTCGTGCGCGAAGCGGCCCAGCGCGGTGAGCGGGACGGCGCCGGTGCGGTGCGGGTCGGCCGGGTCCACCTCGAAGACGAAGCCGTGGTCCTTCTCGTACCCCTTGGTCCCGGCCTTGTCCTCGGTCTCCTCGCAGGTCAGCCAGGTGCCCCAGGGGGTGGCCCCGCCCGCGCAGTTGACGGCCGTGCCCGCGATGCCGACGCGTTCCCCTGCGGCGCCCTCCAGGACCTCGCCGTCGGGGCCGAGTCCGAGGACGGTGCAGCCGCCCTTGGCGCCCGGGTCGTAGGTGAGGCCGGTGACGGCGGGGACGCCGAGGCGGGCGTCGGACCGGTTCTCGTGGTTGCGGACCAGGTGGAGGGCGCCGTTCGCGGCGGGGAAGGCGCCCATGCCGTCGAAGCGGCTCGGGACGGGGCCCTCGCCGGAGCGCAGCCGCTCGCCCTCGCGGGAGAGGACCCGGTAGGAGAAGCCGGCGGGGAGGTCGAGGAGGCCGTCCGGGTCGGGGACGAGGGGGCCGTAGCCGCCGAGCGGCTCGGCGGCGGCGGGGGAGCCGGCGAAGAGGTCGGCCAGCGCGCCGGTGAAGGCGATCCCGGCGACGGACGCGCCGGTGCGGGCCAGGATCTGACGTCGTGTCACGGACATGGGTCGGCCTTCCCGCCGGAGACAGCTGTGGACCCGCTGTGTACCACGCACCGGAGTGGGTGATGCGTGACGCGGGTCCACGGCGCCTCGGATGGCGTAATGCCGCCCCTGCGGCGTCCGCCTGAGGGAGCGTCAGGCCAGCTCGGCCGTCAGCGTGATCGTCGTGCCGGTGAGAGCCTGGCTGACCGGGCAGTTCTTCTTGGCGCCCTCGGCGGCCTCCTGGAACTGGCCGGCGTCCAGACCGGGGACCTCGCCGCGCACGGTGAGGTGGATGCCGGTGATGCCCTCGCCCGGCTGGAAGGTGACGTCCGCCTTGGTCTCCAGACGGGTGGGCGGGTTGCCCGCGCCGGCCAGGGCGTGCGAGAGGGCCATCGAGAAGCAGGAGGAGTGCGCGGCGGCGATGAGCTCCTCGGGGCTGGTCTTTCCGTTCGGCTCCTCGGAGCGGGCCGGCCAGGAGACGTCGTACGAGCCGAGGCCGGAGGAGTCGAGGCTGACGACGCCGGAGCCCTTGAGGAGGTCGCCCTGCCAGACGGTGTGGGCGTGACGGACGGTGGCCATGGTGAATCCCTTTCGATCGGGTATGGCCCCCAACCTACTGCTCCACGAGCCCCTTTGCGTCCCGCGCCAGGGCGGTGAGCCGGGAGATGGCCCGGAAGTACTTCTTCTTGTACCCGCCGTTCAGCATTTCGTCGCTGAACAGCTTGTCGAACGGCAGTCCGGAGGCGAGGACGGGTATCTCGCGGTCGTAGAGCCGGTCGGCGAGGACGACGAGCCGCAGCGCGGTCGACTGGTCGGGGACCGGGCCCACGTCGGTGAGGCAGACCGCCGACAGCTCGTCGGTGAGGGCGCCGTACCGGCTCGGGTGCACCCTGGCCAGGTGGTCGAGCAGGTGCGGGAAGTCGTCCAGGGAGGCGCCCGGGACGCGGTACGCGGTCTCCGTGACGACCTGGTCGGTGTACGGGGCGGGGGCCTCGGGCAGGCCCCGGTGGCGGTAGTCCTCGCCGTCGATCCGCAGCGGCCGGAAGTGCGCCGAGAGGCCCTGGATCTCGCGGAGGAAGTCGGCGGCGGCGAAGCGGCCCTCGCCGAGCTTGCCCGGCAGCGTGTTCGAGGTGGCGGCGAGCGCCACCCCGGCCTCGACCAGCTTGCCGAGCAGGCTGGAGACGAGGACGGTGTCGCCCGGGTCGTCCAGTTCGAACTCGTCGATGCACAGGAGCCGGTGTCCGCTGAGCGTCTTCACGGTCTGCTGGAAGCCGAGCGCGCCGACCAGGTTCGTCAGCTCCACGAAGGTGCCGAACGCCTTCAGCTCGGGCGCGGCGGGCGTGGCGTGCCAGAGGGAGGCGAGCAGGTGGGTCTTGCCGACGCCGTACCCGCCGTCGAGGTAGACCCCACGCGGGCCGGCCGGGGCGGCGGGCTTGCGGGCGAACCAGCGGCGCTTGCCGGCGCCGGTCGCGTGCGCCCCGCCGAGGCCCTCGGCGAAGCCGGAGAGGACCTTGACCGCCTCGCACTGGCTCGGCTGGTTCGGGTCGGGGAGGTACGTGTCGAAGCGCACCGAGTCGAAGCGCGGCGGCGGGACCATCTCCGCGACCAGCCGGTCGGCGGGGACGTGGGGCTCGCGCGAGCAGAGCGAGAGCGGGGCCGCCGCTGCGGAGGCGGCTTCATTCAGGGCACGGGTCGACACAGTTCCCCACTGTAAGCGCCATGTCAGACTGCGAGAATGCGACGCCTGTTTCCTGTGACGGACATGACAGCCCTGAACCCCCAGGTCAGCGATGCCGACCGGGAGTGGTCCCTGGACGAGCTGGCCGACGCCTACGCCTACCCGGAGGGCGGGGAGCGCTGGCTGCGGGCCAACATGGTCTCCTCGCTCGACGGCGCCGGGCAGCACGAGGGCCGCTCCCAGCCGCTCTCCTCCGACACCGACATGCGGATCTTCGGCACCCTCCGGGGCCTCGCCGACGTCGTCGTGGTCGGTGCGGAAACGGTCCGCCTGGAGGGGTACCGGCCCGCCCGCGCCCGCGAGGTCTTCGCCGCCCGCCGCGCCGCCGCGGGTCAGGGCCCGGCGCCCGCGATCGCGGTCGTCACCGCCTCCCTCGACCTGGACCTCGCCCTCCCGCTCTTCACCTCCCCGCTGGTCCCGACCCTGATCGTCACCGGCGCGGGCGCCCCGGCCGACCGGATCGCCGCCGCGCGGGACGCCGGCGTCGAGGTGCTGCTCGCCGGGGACGGGGCCGCCGTGGACCCGGCCCGCGCGGTCGCCCTCCTCGCCGAGCGCGGGCTGCGCCGCCAGCTCACCGAGGGCGGCCCCCGGCTCCTGGGCCAGTTCGCCGCCGCCGGGGTGCTCGACGAGCTGTGCCTGACGGTCTCCCCGACGATGACGGCCGGTGACGCCCAGCGCATCGCCCACGGCCCCTCGCTCGTTCACCCGACACGCTTTGGACTGGCATCTCTGCTGGAGCAGGACGGCTTCCTCTTCAGCCGCTACCGTCGGATCTGACAATCGGCGGAATTTGTCGTTCCGCTTAGCGTCGGCTGGGCACAATCACAGTCGCAGTCCCCGTGGGGACACGGGGAAGGATGGTTTCCGCAGAAGGGCTCCTGAGGTGTTCACAAGCGTTCTGATGATCGAGAAGCCCCTGACGTCCGTGGACGTGGAATTCGTCACCACCCTGCACGGCGACGAGGGCGTGTCCTTCATCGTGCTGATGCAGCCGCGAGGTGACCAGGCCGATCTGTTGCTGCGCGCCATCGACGACGTGGCCATGGGCGAACTCAAGGAGGCGACCCGCGAGGGCGACGAACCGGAGGGCAAGGAAGCCCGAGAACCGGCCGAGCTGGCCCTGGAGCACTCGCTCCGGGCCCTGAGAGGGGCCGGCTGCGAAGCGGTCGGACAGGTGGTCGAGGACCACCCCCTCGACAAGATGAAGGCGGTCGTCGAGGAGTCGCGGGCGGACGAGGTGATCGTCCTCACCGCCCCGCACTACGTGGAGGAGTTCTTCCACCGCGACTGGGCCTCCCGCGCCCGCCACAAGGTCGGCGTCCCCGTCCTGAAGCTCTTCGCGCACAGCGAGTAGCGGCGGGCGGCGAGCGGCCGGCGAGCGGCCGGCGAGCGGCCGGGGCACGAGCGAATCCGTGCCCCGGCCGCGCGCCCGCCGCGCCCCGGCCACGCGCCTGCCGCGCGCCCGCCGCGTCCCCGGCCACGCGCCCTCCCGTCCCCGGTCGCGTCCCCGGCCGCGTTCCCGGCGCCCGCGCTTCCGCCGCGCCCTTGGCCGCGTCCCCTTCGCGTCCCCGCCGCGCCCCCGGCCGCGTCCCCGCCGCGCCCCCGCCGTGCTCCCGGCGCCCGCGCTCCCGCCGCGTCCCCGCCGCCGCGTCCCCGCCGCCTTCCCGGGCCGCCCCGCCGCAGCCACTACGCTGGGGTGGTCACGACCACGTACACCCGGGGAGAGAACCGCATGGCACCCGCCATCCCTGCCGCCATGGAACGGCCGCACTTCATCGGCATCGGCGGTGCCGGAATGTCGGGCATCGCGAAGATCCTCGCCCAGCGCGGCGCCAAGGTCGCCGGCAGCGACGCCAAGGACTCCCCGACCGCCGAGGCGCTCCGCGCCCACGGCGTCACCGTGCACATCGGCCACGCCGCCGACCACCTCGCCGACGACGCCTCCGCCGTCGTCGTCTCCAGCGCCATCCGCGCCGACAACCCCGAGCTGGCCCGCGCCGCCGAGCTCGGCATCCCCGTCGTGCACCGCTCCGACGCGCTCGCCTCCCTCATGGACGGGCTGAACGCGATCGCCGTCGCCGGCACCCACGGCAAGACCACCACCACCTCGATGCTGGCCGTCGCCCTCACCGAGCTCGGCGCCGACCCCTCGTACGCGATCGGCGGCGACCTCTCGGGCCCCGGCACCAACGCCCGGCACGGCGCCGGTGACGTCTTCGTCGCCGAGGCCGACGAAAGCGACCGCAGCTTCCAGAAGTACGACCCCCAGGTCGCGATCGTCCTCAATGTCGAGCTCGACCACCACGCGAACTACGCCTCCATGGACGAGATCTACGAGTCCTTCGAGAAGTTCGCCGCGAAGATCCGCCCCGGCGGCACCCTCGTCGTCGGCGAGCACTCCGGCGCCCGCGAGCTGGCCCGCCGCGTCGCCGCCACCGGCCGCGACGACCTCGGCATCGTCACCGTCGGCGAGGGCGACGACTCCGACGCCCGGATCCTCAAGATCGTCCCGAACGGGATGAAGAGCGAGGTCACCGTCGCCCTCGACGGCACCGAGCACACCTTCACCGTCTCCGTCCCCGGCCGCCACTACGCCCACAACGCCGCCGCCGCCCTCGCCGCCGGCGCCCGCGCGGGCCTCGACCCGGCCGCCCTCGCCCAGGCCCTCACCGCCTACACCGGCGTCGGCCGCCGCCTCCAGCTCAAGGGCGAGGCCGCCGGCGTCCAGGTCATCGACTCGTACGCGCACCACCCCACCGAGATGACCGCCGACCTGGAGGCCATGCGCGGCGCCGCCGGAGGCTCCCGCCTGCTCGTCGTCTTCCAGCCGCACCTCTTCTCCCGCACCCAGGAGCTGGGCAAGGAGATGGGCGACGCCCTCGCCCTCGCGGACGCCTCCGTCGTCCTCGACATCTACCCGGCCCGCGAGGACCCGATCCCCGGCATCACCAGCGAGCTGATCCTCGACGCGGCCCGCGCCGCCGGCGCCGACGTGACCGCCGTCCACGACAAGACGACCGTCCCCGAGGTGATCGCGGGAATGGCCCGCCCCGGAGACTTCGTTCTGACCATGGGCGCGGGCGACGTCACGGACCTCGGTCCGGCGATCCTCGCCCGCCTGTCGAACTGAGGGAGTGGACGGACGATGGCGTACGAGGTCGAGAAGTCGGACGCGGAGTGGCAGGCGCAGCTGACCCCGTCGGAGTACCAAGTGCTCCGGCTGGCCGGCACGGAGCCCGCCTTCCGCGGTGAGTACACGGACACCAAGACGCAGGGCGTGTACTCCTGCCGCGCCTGCGGGGCCGAGCTCTTCACGTCGAACGAGAAGTTCGAGTCGCACTGCGGCTGGCCCTCCTTCTACGACCCGAAGGAGAGCGAGGCCGTCGAGCTGGTCGCGGACACCTCCCACGGCATGATCCGCACCGAGGTCCGCTGTGCCCGCTGCGGCTCGCACCTGGGCCACGTCTTCGAGGGCGAGGGCTACCCGACCCCCACGGACCAGCGCTACTGCATCAACTCGATCTCGCTCCGGCTGGAGCCGGAGGAGGGCTGACCGCGGCGGCGCGCGCCACGGAGCGACGGTGCCGGCCGGGGCCCCCGAGGGCGGCCGCGGCCGGCACCGTCGTACGTCAGCGGCGGATGCCGGTGTACGCCGACGGCGAGATGCCGTCCACCGCGCCCTCCGCGCCGCCCACGGTCCAGACCCGGCCGGCCGCGTCGGTCGCGGCGCCGTACAGGTACCCGGCGCCGGGCGGCTCCTCGGTGCGGGTGAGGATGCCCCGCGGGTCGTACGTCAGGACGTAGCTCCCGCTCGGGTTGACGGCCGGGTTCTGGGTCTCGCCCACGATCACGGGGCGCCCGGCGCCGTCGAAGGCGATGTCGAAGAGCTGGCCGGTCTCGGCCGGGGTGCGGACCGTGCGCCAGGTACGCCCGTCGTAGCGCACGATCACGGGGCGCCGCCACAGGTTCTCGTCCCGGATGTGGCCGACGGCCCAGATGTCCTTCGACGTCCTGATCTCGATGCCGTCGTACATGGCTCCGTCGAGCGCGGGCGGCAGGGTCTGCCTGGTCCACGCGGTGCCGTCGAAGCGGGAGACGCCGTCGCCGATCGCGAGGACCGTGCCGCCGGGGCCGGCCTCCAGCTGGGAGACCCAGTTCAGCCCGGTGTCCGCCGGCAGCCGGGTCCAGCCGCCGCTGCCGTCCGCCTTCCCGCGGAACAGGACCGGCTTCCACTCGCCGGCCGGGTCCTGGTAGGCGCCGTGCGCCCAGACCGAGCCGCGCGCGTCCACGTCGACGGCGGAGAGCGACGAGTGGACCGCCCCCTCCGGGAGGGGCAGGGAGACCTCGCGCCACGCCGTGCCGTTCCAGTGCTGGAGCAGCGCGCGCTGCGGCCCCCAGTCGGTGTCGCTCACGACGTCGTGGGCGGAGCCGACGGCCCACACCTGGTCGGGGGCGCCGACGGCGAGGTCGTCGAGGCGGCCGTTCTCGGCGGGCTGCGGCGGCGCCTGCCAGCCCGTGCCCGTCCAGCGCATCGCGACCCGCGCGAAGGGCTGGGTGGTCTCGTCGTTGTGCAGTCCGACGGCCCAGGTGGCGCCGCCCGCCGTCTCGACGTCGAACAGGATGCTGCCCTCGGTGCCGGACGGGCTGATGTTCCGCCAGTCGCGGCTCTCGGCGGAGGCGGGTGCGGCGGCCAGGGCGACGACCGCCGTTAAGCCCAGGGCGAGGGCCGTCGTGGCCCGGGGGAGGGTGAGAAGCATGAAGGGCGTCCTCGGATCGGAGTGGAAGAGCGGGAGAGGCGACGCGCGCGCTCTCGTACCTCCGATGCGCCGGGCCACCGGAAATGTTTCACCACCCTCGCGCCCGGCCCCCGGAAATCGGTGGGCGGCGGCCTTCGTACGGGCCTACTGTCGCCCGTGATGGAGATGACCTTCCGGAAACTGCCGGACAACCAGCACGAGATCCTGGTCCGGGCCCGCAAGGGCCCCGACATCCGACTGCCCGCCCAGCCCGTCGGCCCGACGATGCCGCACGACCTCGTCCACGCCGTCGTGGAGACCGCCCTCGGCATCGACGACGGCTTCTGGGGCGCGACCGCGCGCGGCGCCACCTTCGAGGGCTTCGACATGGTCACCCCGGGCCGCCACCGCCGCTCGGGGATGAAAGTGCTGCGCCGGGGCGGCGACGCCGTGCTCGCCGCCGAGCTCTCCGTGAACTGGGCCTACCGCGTGTGGCGCGGCCTCCCCACGGAGGGCCGGGGCGTCGGCCGGGCGCTCCTGGACGAGGCGGCTCTGGCCCGGACCGGACCGCGCCTCGACGCGGCCGCCGCCCGCTGGGCCGCCGTCCCCGAGGGCGGGGAGCTCGTCTGGCGCTGGGGCGTCGACGGCACCTAGTGGACGGAGAAGCCGCCGTCCACGAAGAGGGAGTGCCCCGTGACGTACGCGGACGCGGTGCTCGCCAGAAAGACGGCGGCACCGGCGAAGTCCTCGGCGAGCCCGTTGCGGCCGACCATCGTCCGCTCGGCGAGCGCGGCGACCTTCTCCGGGTCGGAGGAGAGCCGCTGGTTCAGCGGGGTCATCACGAAGCCCGGGACCAGGGTGTTGGCGGTGACGCCGTACGAGGACCACGCCTCGGCCTGCGACCGGGCCAGCGACTCCAGGCCGCCCTTGGACACCCCGTACGCCCCGCTCTGCACGAACGCCCGGTGCGCCTGCTGGGAGGTGACGTGGATGAACCGCCCGAAGCCACGCTCGGCCATCCCCGGCCCGAACCGCCGCCCGAGCAGGAACGGCGCCTCCAGGTTCACCGTCATCGTCGTGTCCCAGACGTCCTCGCCCAGGTCCCCGAAGGGCGGACGCAGGTTGATCCCGGCGGAGTTGACCACGATGTCCGGCTCGCCGAACACCTCCGCCGCCGCCTCCGCGCCCGCCTTGATGCCCACCCGGCTGCTCAGGTCGGCGCTCACCCAGCCCGCGCGGCAACCGTCGGCCGTCAGCTCGTCCACGGTCGCGACCAGCTCCGCCTCCTTCCGTGCCAGCACGACCACGCTCGCGCCGGCACGGGCGAGCGCGCCCGCGATCGCCTTGCCGATGCCGGAACTCCCGCCCGTGACGAGGGCGGTGCGGCCGGAGAGGGAGAAGAGACCGGAGAGGTACGCGGCGGGATCGGTGTGCATGACACGCATCCTGGCACACGCCGACGCCCGGTGCCGGGGGCTTCGGCACCGGGCGTCGCGATCGTCGTTCAGGCCAGCTGGGCGACGAACTCCGTCCAGGCGGCGGGGGCCACGGTGAAGTGCGGGCCCTCCGGGACCTTGGAGTCGCGGACGTGGACGGTGGAGGGGCAGGTGGCGACCTCGACGCAGTTGTCGCCACTGCCGCCGCTGTAGCTGGACTTGCGCCAGGAGAGGGCGACTTCCACGCAGTTGCCGCCGTCGCCGGTGCTGTAGCTGGACTTGAACCAGGCCAGTTCAGTGGTGCTCATAGTGCTCCTCGGATCTCCCGCAACAGGCCCACGGTCGCCTCTACGGACAGAGCCTGTGCTCGCATCCTGGCATACCGCTGCTGGAGGATGCTGACCACTTTGGAGTCGGAGATGAGCTGGCCAGTCTCCTGGCCCTCGCAGTACGCGTACCACGTGTTCTCCCGTGTCTCCAGGAGACACAAGGGGCCGTCGAGGCCCGAGTGATGCCCGCGCGACTGCGGCATGACCTGGATGTCGATGTTGCGGCTTTCGCAGAGTCGAAGGATGTGGTCGATCTGCTCGCGCATTACTTCTGGGCCGCCCATCTGTCGACGCAGTACGTGCTCCTCAACGATGAAGCTGAAGATCGTCTCGGGGCGCTCAGAGAGGATGCCGGCCCGTTCCATGCGGGCGACCAGATTCGACTCGATCTTGTCGTCTCCCATTGCTGGAATCTGCTTCTCGAACAGGGTCCGTGCGTACGCCGGGGTCTGGAACAACCCCGGCACCAGCCGGTTCTCGAACGTGTACAACGTCACCGCCTGCGGCTCAAGCTCCGCCCATTCCTCGAACCACTTCGCCAGCCCCGCCTTCCGCGTCAGGTGCTTCGCCGCCGCCCTGATCACCCCGAACGCGTCCAGTACCTCCTCCGCCTTCTCCACGAACCCCTTCGACGGCAGGCGTCGCCCCTGTTCGATGGAGGCGACCATCGGGAGCGAGTAGCCCACCAGCGGGGCGAACTGTTCCTGCGTCAGGCCCGCCCGTTTGCGGAAGACCTTGACCACTTCCCCGAAAGCCTTCAGGCTCTCCGACGTCTCCGGTTCGCTCCCCTTGGGAACCTCGTCCGTCACCCCGCCACCTCCGCACCCGTGTGCTCGCGCTGAACGCCTCCAGGTTCACGGATAGTCACCGGTACCGTCCAGAGCGTGAACCCGTACGCTGCGCAGCGTACGAGTTTCTGAGCTGGTAACACCCCCTGGTCGGCGCCACATTGGCCCCATGACCTCCCTGCCGACCCGTCACAGGCCCGTCACCGTACGTATGTTCGCGCAGCGTTTCAGCTCCACCCCGCGAGGCGCCCGTCTCGCGCGGCGGCTGGCGCTGCACCAGCTCCACCAGTGGGGTGTGGCGTACGACTCCGAACTGGCCGACGCCGCCGGACTGATCGTCGCCGAGCTCGCCGCGAACGCCGTGACGCACGGGCGGGTGCCCGGGCGCGACTGCGAGCTGGGGCTCCTGTACGCGCCGGGGCTGCATCTGCGGATCGACGTCTCCGACACGCGGGGCGAGAGCCGTCCCGCCCGCGCCGCGCGGGGGCCGCTGGACGAGGGCGGGCGGGGGCTGCTGCTCGTCGGGGCGCTGGCCTCGCGCTGGTCGGTGCTCGACCGCGTACCGGTGGGCAAGACGGTGCGGGCCGAGCTGGACCTCCAGGGGTGAGGTCCGGCCCGGCCCGACGCCCGGCTCAGCCGCGCGGCGGCTCGTAGCCGGCCGGGCGGGTGGTGAAGGCGCCCCGGCCCTGGGTGCGGCCGCGCAGGCGGGTCGCGTAGCCGAAGAGTCCGGCCAGCGGCACCGTCGCCGTCACCACCGACGTACCGCCCCGGACCGCCGAGTCGGTGACCCGGCCCCGGCGGGCCGCGAGGTCGCCGAGGACGGCGCCGACGGACTCGGAGGGGACGGTGACGGTCACCTCGGCGACCGGTTCGAGCAGCGTCATGACGCTCGCCCGGAGCGCTTCGCGCAGCGCGAAGCGGCCGGCCGCGCGGAACGCCATCTCCGACGAGTCCTTCGGATGGGTGGCCCCGTCCGTCAGGGTGACCTTGACGCCCGTCACCGGGTGCCCGCCGAGGGGGCCCTCGGCGAGCGCGTCCCGGCAGCCGGCCTCGACCGCGCGGACGTACTCCTGCGGCACGCGACCGCCGGTGACGACGGACGCGAACGCGAACTCGCCCTCCCCGCCGTCCCCGCCCTCTCCGCCCGCCCCGCCCTTCACGGGTTCGACGTCGAGGACGACGTGGGCGAACTGGCCCGCGCCGCCGTCCTGTTTGACGTGCCGGTACAGCAGGCCCGTCACGCCCTTCACCACCGTCTCGCGGTACGCGACCCGGGGCCGCCCGACCGTGACCTCCAGGCCCCGGTCGCGCCGCAGCCGCTCCACCGCGACCTCCAGATGCAGCTCGCCGAGGCCCGAGAGGAGGGTCTGGCCCGTCTCCGGGTCGGTCCGCACCACCAGCGACGGGTCCTCCTCGGCGAGCCGGGCGAGGGCCGTCGACAGGCGGTCCGTGTCGGTGGACCGGCGCGCCTCGACGGCGACCGAGACCACCGGGGCGGCGGGCACCGGCGGTTCGAGGACGACCGGCGTGTGCGGGGCGCACAGGGTCGCGCCGGCGCGGACGGTCTTCGGCCCGACGACGGCGACGATCTCCCCGGCGAGCGCGAGCGGCACGTCCACCGTCCGGTCCGCCTGCACCCGCAGGACGCGGGAGATCCGCTCCGTCCGCCCGGTGGCCGTGTCGAGGACGCCGGTCCCGGGCGCGAGCGTGCCCGCGTAGACGCGGACGTAGGTCAGGCGGCCGGTGGAGGCCGCGTTGACCTTGAACGCCAGCGCGACGAGCGGCGCGTACGGGTCCGCCGGGCGCTCGCCGCCGCCGACCGGGGGCCGGTCGACGGGGGCGGGCAGGTAGGCGACGATCGCGTCGAGGAGCGGTTCCACACCCCGGTCGCGGTACGCCGAACCGCACAGCACGACCACGGCGGCGCCCTCCAGGGTGAGCTCGCGCAGGGCCCGCGCGAGCGTGCCGTCGGAGAGCGCGTCCGTCGCGCAGAACTCCTCCAGGGAGCCGGGATGCAGCTCCGCCACCGCCTCCTCCAGGGCGCGCCTGCGGCGTACCGCCTCCTCGCGGAGCCGGGCCGGCACGTCGGTCTCGGTCCGGCCGTCGCCGTCCCACACGTACGCCCGCATGCGGACCAGGTCCACGACGCCCCGGAAGCCGTCCTCCCGCCCGACGGGCAGCTGGACGGGGAGCGGGACGACGCCGAGCCGCGTACGGAGGGAGGCGACGGCCGTGTCGAGGTCGGCGCCCGCCCGGTCCATCTTGTTCACGAAGGCGATCCGGGGGACGCCGTGCCGGTCGGCCTGCCGCCACACCGTCTCGCTCTGCGGCTCGACGCCCGCGACGGCGTCGAAGACGGCCACGGCGCCGTCGAGGACGCGCAGCGCGCGCTCGACCTCGTCGGAGAAGTCGACGTGGCCGGGCGTGTCGATGAGGGTGATCCGGTGGTCGGCCCAGGCGCAGGTGACGGCGGCGGAGGAGATCGTGATGCCGCGCTCCCGCTCCTGCGGGTCGAAGTCGGTGACGGTGGTGCCGTCGTGGACCTCGCCCTGCTTGTGGACGGCGCCGGTCAGGAAGAGGATCCGCTCGGTGACGGTGGTCTTGCCCGCGTCGACGTGGGCGAGGATGCCGAGGTTGCGGACGCGGGGGTTCGGGGAGACGCGCACGGTGGTGCCTTTCGCTGCTGCGTGGGAGAAGACGGGCAGCGCGATTCCCGGACGCGGGAAGGCGTCAGCGGGCCTGCGATGACGGGCGCGCAGCCGTCACCGGCAGGCGGGAGAGGCGAGGATCACGTCGAACCGGCGGATACGGGGGAAGGCGGCGACGGCGGCGTACTGGTGACGCACGGTCGGCTCCCCTCGGTTCGGTCGGACAACTCGCGGCGGCACACCGCTCGGTGCGGGCCGTGACGCGAGTGTAGGGAGGAGCGGCGGGCGGGTGACAGCGGTTTTTCCGGGGCGGAGGGTGTGGCTGTTTCTCGCCGGTGCGGGGGCGGGTGGGGCTGTTCCCCGCCCGTGCGGGGGCGGGTGGGGCGCCTCCGTGTGCTCGACGGGAGCGGAGCGGCGCCCCCGACGCCCGCACGCGGGACGCCCGGGGCGCCGACCGGGTCAGCTGCCGGCAGCCGCGTCCGCCGGCTGGAGGAGGTCCCAGCGGTTGCCGTACAGGTCCTCGAAGACGGCGACGGAGCCGTACTCCTCGTGCCGGGGCTCCTCCAGGAACTTCACCCCGGCCTCCGTCATCCGCGCGTGGTCGCGGGCGAAGTCGTCGGTGTGGAGGAAGAAGCCGACCCGGCCGCCGGTCTGGTTGCCGACGGCCGCCTGCTCCTCCTCGTTCTTGGCGCGGGCGAGCAGCAGGCCCGCGTTCCCGATCCCGCCGACGCCGCCGGCGCCGGGCGGCCGGACGACGACCCAGCGGGTGCCGTTGCCGCGGTCGGTGTCCTCGACGAGGTCGAAGCCGAGGGCGTCGGTGTAGAAGGCGAGGGCCTCGTCGTAATCACGGACGACGAGCGTGACGAGTGCGATGGACGGCATCACCCCAACGTAATGCCCGAACCGTCCCGGCCCCACCCGCGTAGACCCGCGTCGGCCCCCGCCCCGACCCTCGACCCGCCCGGCCCCGGCGAGGGTCGGTATGAGGGTCGGGGGAGGGGCGGGCCCTGAGGGGCGGGCGGCGCGCGGTGGCAGAATGCGGCGCATGGAAGCACAGGGGCTCGACGGTCTCGACGGGCTCGCCGAGCGCGCGCGGGGGCTCGCCGGGACCGGCACGCGCCGGGTGCTGGGGCTCGCCGGGCCGCCCGGGGCGGGGAAGTCGACGCTCGCGGCGCGGCTCGTGGAGCGGCTCGACGGGCTCGCCGTCCTCGTCCCGATGGACGGGTTCCACCTGGCGGGGGCCGAGCTGGAGCGGCTCGGACGGGCCGGCCGCAAGGGCGCCCCCGACACCTTCGACGCCGCCGGCTACGCCGCCCTGCTCGCCCGCCTCCGCGCCCCGGAACCCGGCACCGTCGTCTACGCGCCCGCCTTCGACCGGGCCCTGGAGGAGCCCGTCGCCGGCTCGATCCCCGTGGCGCCGGAGACCCCGCTCGTCGTCACCGAGGGCAACTACCTCCTCCACGAAGAGGGCGGCTGGGCGGCCGTCCGGCCGCTCCTCGACGAGGTCTGGTACCTCGACCTGCCCGACGCCCTCCGCGTCCCCCGGCTCGTCGCCCGGCACGTCCGCTTCGGCAGGAGCGGGCCCGAGGCCGAGGCGTGGGTGGCCCGCTCCGACGAGGCCAACGCCCGCCTGATCGCGCGGGGCCGCCGCCGGGCCGACCTCGTGGTGCCGATGGACTGACACAGGACGGTGACATGGGCCCCTGTCGTCCGGCCCCGCCCGTCCGTCACCATGGTCCTGAACACGACAGGGGGATGGATGACGGAGATCCTTTACGCCGAGAGGTCGCGGAACCCGCTGGCCAGGACGGTCGGGCTGAGCGAGGAAGGCATCCGCAGGGGCGGCCGGGTCACACCGCCGGCCGAGCTGAACCTGGCCGCGATGGCGGAGGCGTACCTGCGCGGGCAGTGGCTCGGCGGCGGCGGTTCCGAGCGCCCGGTGGCCTGGCTGGACGAGGGTCCCGGAGTGGTGCCGGTCATCCGCGCCTCCGGCACCAGCACACCGCTGAAGGTGCGCAGGTCAGCCGAGTTCGCGGACGCGCTCGGCCGGCTCGCGGTCCGGCTGAACGGCGGGCCCGAGCGGGTCGCGGAGCTGGGGCGGCTCGCCGCCGCCGAGGGCGTGCCGCTGTGGATGGCCCGGCGGGTCGCGCCGGGACCCGCCGGAGACGTCACCGTCGCCGTCGACCGGCGGCTCGTCCGGGTGGACGTCTGGGGGCCGCACGCCCCCGCCGTACGGATCCGGGCGCCGTACGGCTTCCACGC
This sequence comes from Streptomyces sp. NPDC085460, assembly GCF_044541975.1. NCBI lineage: Bacteria > Bacillati > Actinomycetota > Actinomycetes > Kitasatosporales > Streptomycetaceae > Streptomyces > Streptomyces sp. NPDC085460. The sequence goes on along the minus strand of NZ_JBITTO010000004.1, from coordinate 82,569 downwards.
CGACGAACCCGACCCGTCCCGGGGACTCGCCCTCACCGTCGGCGACACCCCCGCCGTGCTCCGGCTCGACCACCGCAAGCTGCGCAAGTCGAAGAGCACGGTGGAGGCGCACGTCGGAGGACAGCGCTGGGTGCTGCGGCGGGAGAGCGCGACCAGCTCCCGGCTGCTCCGCGACGACCAGCGGGTCGCCCTGCTCGAACGGCCCCCGCGCCGCCGGGCCGACCCCCACCTGACGGCGCTGCTGCTGCCGCTCGGCCCGGTCGGACTGGAGACCCTCGACCCGCTGGACGCGGTCATGGCGCACGCCTTCGCCACCGCGTTCGGCCTCGGCGACACGACGGGACTCGCGCGCTTCCCGAACCAGTGGCGCCCGAGGGAGGGGTACGAGCCCGCCGCCCTGGACAGCGACTGGAACCGCCCCTGGTTCACCAACATCGGTCTGCGCGGCGACGACAACGAATCCGGCGGCGGCGACGGCTGGGGCTCCGACGGCGGCGACGCCGGCGACTCCGGCGGCGGTGGCGGGGACGGTGGCGGCGGCGGGGACGGCGGCGGAGGCGGCGACTGAGGCGGCGGCCGGGGCGGCGATCGAGGCGGCGACCGACCCGGGAGCTTCGGCCTCGCGCGCGCCCGCCGTCGCCCCCGGCCGTCTGAGTAGGGTGGCGCCATGAACGACGAGCGCGCAGGGGACGGCGGGTGGGAGGAGCGGGTCGCCGCCCTCTGGGAGACGATCGACGCGTACGGGCCCGAGGACTTCCGGGCCCGGATCGCGGAGCTCGCCGCCGAGCGGGGCGACGACGACGCGCCCGCCCTCTTCGAGCTGGGCGCCGCCCACGACTCCACCGGGCTGCCCGTCGAGGCCGTCACGTACTACCGGCGGGCGCTGGACCTCGGACTCACCGGGCTGCGCCGGCGGCGGGCCGTCATCCAGCTGGCGAGCAGCCTGCGCAACCTCGGCCGCCCCGACCGCAGCGTGGAACTCCTCACCGCCGAGCGGGACCTGCCCGACGCGCGGCTCGACGACGACGAGCGCGCCCTCGCCCCCGCCGTCGACGCCTTCCTCGCCCTCGCGCTCGCCGACACCGGCCGCGACCGGGAGGCCGCCTCGCTCGCCCTCGGCGCCCTCGCCCCGCTGCTGCCCCGCTACAACCGCTCCCTCGCCCACTACGCCCGCGCCCTGCTCACCGCCCCCGACGGCTCCTGACCGCGCCCTCGGCCCGACTTCGCCGGGCGGCCGGTGCGCGCACCACCCCACTCGCTAGGCTGAACGCAACGGCGACGGAAGGCGGGCTGGCGTGGGGTGGCTGCGCAGGGGACCCAAGCGGGACGGCGAGGACGCGCCGAGGGATCCGGAGTTCGCCTACTTCTCCGAGCGCGAGGCCGCGTTCTTCCGGGCCACCGTCCGCGAGGCGTTCGCCGAACTCGGGCTGGAGGTCACCGTCTACGCGGGCTCCGTCCAGGACGACAAGCGGCGCCGCTTCGGCCTCGGCAACCTCGCCGCCGTCTGCCACCGGGACCGGCGCGGGCCCCGCGTCTGGCCGGACCTGATCCGCCGTCACGTCACGCTCGTGGTGCGCACCCTGGACGGCCCCTCGGCCCTCGACACGCTGCCGCCCGAGCAGATCAGGGCCCAGCTCTACCCCCGGGTCGTCAACGGCGAGGGCATCGACCCCGGCGCCTTCGGCTACGCCCGGACGCTCGCCCCCGGCCTGTACGAGGTGCTGGCGCTCGACCTGCCGGAGAGCGTCATGATGCTCACCGACGACGCCCTGGACCGGCTCGGCGACCCCGCGCAGCTGCGGGACCGCGCCCTGAAGAACCTGCGCGGGCTGCCCGTCGAGGAGCACGAGACCGTCCGGGACGCCGACGGCATGACCTTCGAGGTCGTCATCGGCGACTCCTTCTACACCGCCAGCCGCGTCCTCGACCTCGACGCCCTCGCCCGGCGGGTCACCGGGCTGCCGCTCGGCGAGCACGGCGCCCTGGTCGCCGTGCCCTTCCGGCACCAGATCGCCTTCCACCCCATCCGGGACACCACGATCATCCCGGCGCTCGGCGCGATGGCCTCCTTCGCCGCCTCCGAGTACGAGGACACCCCGGGCGCCATCAGCCCGTACGTCTTCTGGTGGCGGGGCGGCACCCTCACCCAGCTCAGCGAGCACGACGAGGAGGGCGGCGAGCTGCGGATCGTCGTCGGCGACGACTTCCAGGACCTGCTCGAACGCCTGATCGCCCAGGGGCCGGGGCCGCGCTGACGGGCCCGCACGCGGCTCCCCGGCGCGGTCGCGGCGCCGCGCGTCGCCGGGCAGGATGCTGGGGGACGAACCCGGCCGCCGCGAAGGAGAGACCCCATGCCGAGCACCCCCGCCGGAGCGCCCGAGGCCGGCGACGCCCCCGCGCCCTTCACCGCCGACGACTACCGGGCCCGGATGGACCGGGCGGCGGCCTCCGCCGCCGACGCCGGGCTCGCCGGGGTGCTCGTCGCCCCCGGCCCCGACCTGGTCTACCTCACCGGCTACCAGCCGACCGCGATCACCGAGCGGCTCACCGTCCTCGTCCTCGCCCCCGGCCGGGAGCCCGTCCTCGTCGTCCCCACCCTGGAGGCGCCCGACGCGGAGAAGGCCGTCGGCGCGCCCGCGCTGACCCTCCGCGACTGGACCGACGGCAAGGACCCGTACGCCGTCACCGCGCCGCTCCTGGACGGGGGAGGCCGCTTCGGCATCAGCGACAACGCCTGGGCCATGCACCTGCTCGGACTCCAGGGGGCCGTGCCCGCCACCTCGTACGTCTCCCTCACCGAGGCGCTGCCGATGCTGCGGGCCGTGAAGGACGCGCACGAACTGGCCAGGATCGCCGCCGCCGGGGCCGCCGCCGACCGGGCGTACGAGGAGATCCTGAAGGTGCGGTTCGCGGGCCGCCGGGAGACCGAGGTCGCCGCCGACCTCGCCCGGCTGCTCATGGAGTTCGGCCACTCGCAGGTGGACTTCACCGTCGTCGGCTCGGGCCCCAACGGGGCCAACCCGCACCACGAGGCCGGCGAGCGGGTCATCGAGCGCGGTGACATGGTCGTCCTCGACTTCGGCGGGCTCAAGCACGGCTACGGCTCCGACACCACCCGGACCGTGCACGTCGGCGAGCCGACCGACGAGGAGCGCCGGGTCCACGACCTGGTCCGCGAGGCCCAGCAGGCCGGCTTCGAGGCGGTGCGGGCCGGCATCGCCTGCCAGGACGTGGACCGGGCGGCGCGGAAGGTGATCACGGACGCCGGGTACGGCGAGTACTTCATCCACCGCACCGGCCACGGCATCGGCGTCACCACCCACGAGCCGCCCTACATGATCGAGGGCGAGGAGCGCCCGGTCGTCCCGGGCATGTGCTTCTCCATCGAGCCGGGCGTCTACCTCCCGGGCCGCTTCGGCGTCCGCATCGAGGACATCGTGACCCTGACCGAGGACGGCACCGGCCACCGCTTCAACGCCACCCCGCACGCGATGGCGATCGTCGAGTAGCGGCGGCCGGCCCGGGGCGCGTCACGGGTCCAGCGGGTCCTCCGGCGCCAGCGCGGCCGCGATCCGCTCGGCGACCGACTGCGCCATGTTCCCGTCGGCGGTCGTCGCCGTCTTCGTCGCCGAGACCGCGATCGCGAGCCGCTTCTCGGGCAGGTACGCCTGGATCGCCGCGTAACCGGAGAAGGACGGGTTCTGGAGCAGCCAGCCGCCGGCGACGATCACCCCGAGCCCGAAGTGCCACTCCTCGGTCTGCTTCAGGCAGATCGTGGCCGGGCACGTCGCCGTCGGGGTGCCGAGGCCGACCGTGCCGGGGTTCAGCAGGACGCGGTACGAGCGCGGGCTGATCAGCTCGCCGCTGCCGATGCCCTGCGCGGAGCGGGCCATGTCGCAGACGGTGCTGGTGATGACGGCGCCGGGGCCGGTGGTCCAGGAGGGGTTCCAGTAGGTGGACTCCTCGTAGAGGCCCCGGTCGGAGGTGAAGGCGTGCAGCACCGGGGCCGGGATCTCGGGCGTGAAGGAGTTGCGGGTCTCCCGCAGGCCCAGCGGGCCGGTCACCAGCTCGTGGACGAGCCGGTCGATGCGGGTGCCGGTGATCCGCTCCAGGGCCCGGATCAGCAGCAGGTAGTTGGCGTGCGAGTAGCTCCAGTTGGTGCCCGGGTCGTACCAGAAGTCGTGGGAGAACGGGAAGGCCAGGAGCTCGGCGGGCGTCCAGTGCTTGAAGGGGTGCGCGGTCAGCTCGGCGCCGAACGCCGGGTCGGTGACGTAGTCGTGCAGGCCCGAGGTGTTGTTCGCCAGCATCCGCAGGGTGATCTCGCGGGCCCGGGGGACCTCCGGCAGCCAGCGCTCCACCGTGTCGTCGAGCCCCACCCGGCGCTGCTCGACCAGGCGCAGCAGGGCCGTCCCGATGTGGGCGAAGGCGACGGAACCGGCGCGGAAGTGCATGTCCGGCTCGGCCGGCACGCCCGTCATGGACTCGCCGAGCGCCCCGGTGACGAGCTCCCGCCCGTCCACGGTGACCCGCAGCAGCACGGCGTTGAGCTTGAGGTCCTTCCTGGCCTTGCGCGCGATGTCCAGGACGCGCCGGGCGTCCCCGGTGAGCGGTCCGGGGGTGCGGTCGCACGCCTCGGACCCGTGCCGGGGCGCGGCCTCCTTCGGCACGGCGACGGAGGTCGACGGGAGGGCCAGCGCCAGCAGGGCGGCGCCCAGGGCCGCCGCGCGGACGCGGACGCGGCGGCGCGGGGGAGTGGGGGGTGTCATGCGGGGCACTATGGCGCCCCGCGCGGCGCGCGGCGCCGGAACACTCCGCCACACGCCCATGTGGGTCCCCTCCGGTGGCCCGTGCGGCGCAGCCGGGGCTCAGCCGTCGGTCAGGACGACCGCCGACTCGCCGCCGAGGCGGAGCAGCCCGTCGCGGCCGGGGGGCTCGACCGGATCCCAGGCGGCGAGGACGCGGTCGCGACCGTTGGAGCCCAGCGGGATCGCGGCCGGCTCCGTGCCCAGGTTGACCGCCACCCGGACGTCCCCGCGCCGGAAGACCAGCCAGCGGGCCTCCTCGTCGAAGGCGACCTTCACCCCGCCGAGGTCCGGGTCGGTCAGGTCGGGCAGGGTGCGGCGCAGTGCGATCAGCTCGCGGTGCCAGGCGAGGATCCGGCGGTGCGGGTCGCCCTCGCGCTCCTTGCGGTCGAGGACCGAGCGGTCCCGGGTCGCCGGGTCCTGCGGGTCGGGCACGTCACTCTCCGCCCAGCCGTGCTCCGCGAACTCCCGCCTCCTGCCCCGCCGTACGGCCTCCGCGAGCTCCGGGTCGGTGTGGTCGGTGAAGTACTGCCACGGGGTGCGGGCGCCCCACTCCTCGCCCATGAACAGCATCGGCACCGACGGGCCGGTGAGCACCAGCGTCGCCGCGCAGGCCAGCAGACCGGGGGAGAGGGAGGCGGAGAGGCGGTCGCCCAGCGCCCGGTTGCCGATCTGGTCGTGGGTCTGGGCGTAGCCCAGGAAGCGGTGGGCGGGGGTGCGCTCGCGGTCCACCGGGCGGCCGTGGTGGCGGCCCCGGAAGGACGACCAGGTGCCGTCGTGGAAGAAGACCCGGGTGAGGGTCTTGGCGAGCGCGGCCATCGGGGCGCGCGCGAAGTCGGCGTAGTAGCCCTGGGACTCGCCGGTCAGCGCGGTGTGCAGGGCGTGGTGGAAGTCGTCGTTCCACTGGGCGTGCAGGCCGAGGCCGCCGAGGGAGCGGGGGGTGGTGGAGCGCGGGTCGGCGAGGTCGGACTCGGCGATCAGGAAGTGCTGGCGGCCCTGCTCCCTGGCCAGCTCGTCGACGGCGGCGGAGAGTTCTTCGAGGAAGGTGAGGGCCCGGTCGTCGGCGAGGGCGTGCACCGCGTCGAGCCGCAGTCCGTCGATCCGGTAGTCCCGCAGCCAGGCGAGCGCGCTGCCGAGGAAGTACGCCCGCACCTCGTCCGAGCCGGGCGCGTCCAGGTTCACCGCCGCGCCCCACGGGGTGTGGTGGCTGTCGGTGAAGTACGGCCCGAAGGCGGGGAGATGGTTGCCGGAGGGGCCCAGGTGGTTGTGGACCACGTCGAGGACCACGCCCATGCCCAGGCCGTGCGCGGCGTCGGTGAACCGCTTCAGCGCCTCGGGCCCGCCGTACGGCTCGTGCACCGCCCACGGCGCCACCCCGTCGTACCCCCAGCCGCGGACGCCGGGGAACGGGCAGAGCGGCATCAGCTCCACATGGGTGATGCCGAGCCCGGCGAGCTCCCCGAGCCGGGCCGTGGCGGCGTCGAGGGTGCCCTCCGGGGTGAAGGTGCCGACGTGCAGCTCGTAGAGGACCGCGCCGCGCAGCCGCAGCCGGGGCGGCTCGTGGCGCCAGGGGTGGGCGGCGTGGTCGACGACGGCGCTGAGCCCGTCCGGCCCGTCCGGCAGCCGGCGGCCGCGCGGGTCGGGGCGGACGGGGCCGTCGTCGAGGCGGAAGCCGTACCGGTCGCCGTCGGCGGCCGGTACGGTCCCGGTCCACCAGCCCTCTCGCAGCGGGTCCCGGTCGAGGGGGTGCCCGGTGCCGTTCAGCTCCAGGGTCACCCGGTCGCGGGCGTGCGGTGCCCAGACCTCGAAGAGCACGGCGGTTCTCCTCGCAGACGTCGGTGCGGTCGTCGGGGTGCGGTCGTTACGTCGCTCCCATCCTGGCAGTCAGGACCGCGACGCGCCCGGCGCGTCCCACACGTAGTCGATCTGACGCTGGAAGTTCACGTACCCGGCGCGGGCGAAGGCCGCCGCCATGGGCACGTTCCCCAGGTCGGTGGCGGCGCGCACGCGCGGCACGTCCGCCTCGGCGAGGATCCGGGTGCCGTGGGCGAGGATGTCGTCGATGTAGCCGTGGCCGCGGTGGGCGGGGAGCACCCCGATGTAGGCGATGATCGGGTTGTAGCTGTTGCGCGCGGGGATCACGAAGCCGACCGGCTCGCCGGTGCCCGGGAGTTCGGCCACCTGCCACCAGTCGCGCGGCGAGGTGTAGTGCGGGAACTCGTCGTCGTAGTGGCGCTCGGCGGCCTCCCGGGGCGACAGGCCCTCGGCCAGGTCGGCCTGCCCGTGCGCGTCGAGGGTGCCCTCCATCACCGGGGTCATCAGGGCGAGGAGGTCCTCGCGGTCCCGCACCGGGCGGAACACCAGCCGGCCGGTGGGCTCCGGGACCGGCGTCCCGGGCAGCCATTCCAGGCGCAGCCGCTCGACCAGCGGCCGGGCGCCCGTCTCCGCGAGCAGCGAGAGCAGCAGCTCCACGCGGTCGCGGGTGTCGGGGACCTCGCGCCAGTCGGCGGGCAGGTAGCGGCTGAACTCGGGCGGCACGGTGCCGGCCGGGACGACGGCGGGCAGGGCCGCGCCCAGCAACCGCCGTCCCACCTCCGCCGCCTCGTCGGCCGGAAGCTCCGGGTCGAGGTCGAAGAAGTCGAGGGCGAGCGGCTCGCCCCCGTCCTTCTTGGTCCACCAGGCGACGCGGCCGAGCAGCCGGCCGTCGCGGAGGGCCACCCACATCCACTCCGGGCGGCGGCGGCCGTCGGCCAGGTCGTCGGCGAGTTCGTGGTCGAGCGTGTAGGTGAGGCCGAGGAACAGGTCGAGTTCCCCGGGTCCCGCGAGCGGGCGGACGGTGAGGCCGTCGGTCATACGGAGGTTCCCCCAGGAGTAACGGTCGGTCGAGCTCGCAGACGGTAGCAGTGATCTTGACGGGCGGGCGCGGCAATTCGCGCAGGTCCGGGCCCGGGGCGCGGGTCTCGGGGGTGGGGTCCCGCGCGGCGGCGGGGTGTCGGGGGCGCGCACGCGGACCGGGGCGGCGGGTGTCGGGATGTCGTGCCCGAGCTGGTACGGCTCCGGGACGGGAGGCTTCTGGACAGCTCGGGGCGGGCACCCGGACAATCACGGTGTGACGACCCCTTACGAGCCCCCGGCGCACTCCCCGCGGCTGACCGACGCCGAGCGGGACCGTGCGCTGGGCCTGCTCCGGGAGGGCGCCGCCCAGGGCCGGCTCTCGCACGACACCTTCCTCTTCCGGATGGAGCGCGCGCTCCAGGCCCGCCGGCCCGACGAACTCGCCGTGCTCACCGCCGATCTGCGCGGCGAGGGCGGCTGGACCCGGCGGGTGGTCGGCGCGGTCGAGCGGATGTCGGCGTTCACCGCCCGCATCGGTCGCGCCTGGCACGCCGAGCGGCTGCCGAAGCTGCTGCTGCCGCAGCCGGGGCCGTACCCGCTGCGGATAGGCCGCGACCCGGTGAACGGGCTGCGGCTCAGCCACGAGACGGCCTCCCGGCTGCACGCCGAGCTCTCCCTCCAGGGCGGGCTCTGGGTGCTGCGCGACCTCGGCTCCACCAACGGCACGACCGTCAACGGGCGCCGGGTCGTCGGCGCGGTCGTGGTCCGGGCCGGTGACGTCGTCGGCTTCGGCGAGATGACCTTCCGGCTCTCCCGCGACTGAGCGGCCGCGAGATGACTTTCCGGCTCTCCCGCGACTGAGCGGCCGCGAGGTGACCTTCCGGGTCTCCCGCGACTGAGCGGCCCGTTCCACCGGTCCTTCGAGGTCAGCGCCGTGCGCGCTCACCCGTTCGGCGGTACGTGGCGGGCGGCGGGACCGGCCGGGTGGTGGGGTGGGGGGACGCGCGCCGCGATCCCGGGGCGCCGCCGGCACCGCCGGACGAGCCGAACGACAGGGGGCGCGATGCGCGACGAGCCGAACCGCCGGACGGGGGACCGCGAGCACGACGACCCCTGGCGGCGACTGCCCGCCATGGCGCCCGCCGCGCCCGCCGCGCCCGCCGGACGCGCCGCCGCGACCGCGCCCGGACGCGTCCGGACCGTCGCCGAGCCCTCCGTGCCGACCCTCGCGCGGACGGTCGCGCCCAGCCCGCTGGACCCCGGCGCCGCCCTCGACCCGTACCCGGTGCACCGCCGGCTGCGCGAGGAGTTCCCGCTCACCTACGACCCGCTGCTGCGCGCCTGGGTGCTGAGCCGGTACGCGGACGTGGCCACTGCCCTCACCGACCGCCGCTTCACCCACGGGCACCGGCCCGGCGACCCGGCGTGCGCCCGCGCCCACACCGACGTCGACCTCGCCGAGCTGCGGCACGTCGTGGAGCGCACCGCGCACGTGCTGGCCCGCCGGATCGCCGGCCGGGACCGGGCCGACCTGGTGGCCGACTTCTGCCACTGGCTGCCCGCCGGGACCGTCGCCGCCGCCGTCGGCGTCCCCTACCGGGACATGATGCGGCTGGTGCGGGGCCGGGCCGCGACCGCGCTCGCCGGCGAGTGCGGCGGGCAGATCGCCGTACGGGAGAAGGCGCTGGCCTCCTTCCTCGGCAACGTCCTCGCCGACCCCGACCAGGTCGCCGCCCTGCGGCACGCCCCCGCGGGCCTGGTGGCGCGGGCGTGGGCCGAGTCGCTGCGCCGCGACCCGCCGGTGCAGATCGCCGTCCGCCGCACCCGGGAGGACGTGCCGGTGAGTGGCGGGATCCTGCCGGGCGGCTCCTCGGTGGCGCTGCTCGTCGGGGCGGCCGGGCGGGACCCGGAGCGGTTCCGCGAGCCGGACCGCTTCGACCCGCTGCGCGACGACCCCGGCCAGCTCACCTACGGGCCCGGCTTCTGCCCGGCGGTGATCCTGGCGGGCCTGGAGGCGGAGTACGCGATCCGGACGCTCTTCGAGGCGATGCCCCGGCTGCGGCTGGCGGACGGATTCCGTCCGGCGCCGGCCGGGCTGATCACCCGCGCCCCCAGGACGCTGGTGGTCCTGCCGAACGGCTGACGCGTGGCGGTGCCCGCCCGCTGCTAGGGTGACGTGCGCTCGTCAAACGAGCCCTTTCTTCTCGCACGACATCCAACGGGGATTGAACAAGTGAAGCTTCGTCATGCCCGCGCGGTCGCCGTCTTCGGCATCGCCGTCCTCGCCCTCACCGGTGCCCGTGGTTCGGGTGGCGGCGGCTGCGACAACAGCAGCAGCGGCTCCTCCTCCAGCTCGTCCTCCAGCTCCGGCGGCAGCGGCCACACCGACAACGACAGTGACAGCAACAGCAGTTCCGGCGGCTCCGTCTCCGGTGGCGGCGGCAGCGCCGACCAGGCGTCCCGGGACATCACCATCGACAAGTGCGCCTACGACGCGGCGACCAAGAACCTCACCGCCCGGATCACCGTCAAGAACGACGGCGTCCTCGACTACGACTACAGCGTCACGATGAAGTTCTCCGGCTCGGGCGCGGTCCCCGCGACCGCCGTGAAGACCGGCATCGCGGTCGCGGCCGGCGCCTCCGCCACCGCCGAACTGACCACCCCGTACGTGGGCACCGGCGACGGCTCCGAGTACACCAAGTGCGAGGTCTCGCGCGCCAGCCGCCTCTGAACCGACGGCGACGGGCGGGCGGCGCGGGGCCGCACGGTCCCCGCGCCGCCCGCCTCCGTCAGCGGCGCCTCTGGTAGGCGTCGCTCTGGGTGGGCGGGGCGTTGTGCACCGCCCACGAGTTGTACGAGACCCGGTCCTGCGCCGCCTGGATGCGGGCCCGCTCCTCGATGCGCAGCCCCTCCGCGTTCTCCGTCCGGGACCCGCTCCGGCGCGTCAGCACCACCGTCAGCAGCACGATGAGGCCCGCCAGGCCCCCGAACAGCACCCCCAGCGCCATCGGCTTCCCCCTCTCGTCGAGCGTGGTCCGGCCAGTATGCGGGTCAGGGCCTGATCCGCGCGAGGAGGGCGACCGGCCGGTCGGCGAACAGCTCCGCCAGCTTCAGCTCGCTCTCCGTGCCGCCCGTGAACTCCCGTACCCCGTCGAGGACATCGGCCCAGCGGCCCTCCGGCAGCACCAGCTCCGTGTCCCGCCAGCCGCCCGCCTCCGCGAGCCGCAGCGACAGCCGCGTCACGGCCGTCACCACCTCGTCCGAGCGGACGAAGGCCAGACAGTGCGCGGCGGCCGGGCCCTCGGCGGCGAGCGGCCGGTGGCCGGCGCCCGCGCCGAAGGCCGCCGGACGCTCCCGGCGCAGCCGCAGGGCGGCCCGCACCAGAGCCGTCCGCCCGTCGTCGGGACCGGGCGCGAACGGCGCCCGGTTGTCCGGGTCGACCAGCGCCCGGTACTCCCGCTCGGTGTTCTGGTACAGCTCCGGCACGCCCGGCATCGTCAGCTGGACCAGCGCGGCGCCGTCCGCGTGCGCCCGGATGTGCGGCTCCAGGGCGAACGCGGCCTCCGACGCGGACCGCAGCGGCACGCGGCCGGGCCCGGCCGCCGTGAACTCGGCCACCGCCCGCTCGTACGCCGGATCCTGCTCGGTCCAGGACGTCCGCAGGCCCTCCTCCCGTACGGCCTTGAGCACGGCGGGACCGATCCGCTCCGCGTCCGGCGTGCCGAAGCCGAAGGCGGTCTGCCAGGCCGTCCAGGCGAGGTGCGGATCCGGCGCCGGGATCCCGGCGACCTCGGCCAGCAGCCCGGCCCACACCTCCGGGCACTGGGCGAGCACGGCGATCGCCGCCCGCACGTCGGCGCTGCGCTTGGTGTCGTGGGTGGTGAGGACCGTGCCGCCGGCCGGCCAGTCCCGGGCCAGCCGGGCGCAGGCCGCGTGGAACTCCTCGACGGTGACGGCGGGCCGGCCCGGATCGCCGCCCACCTCGTTGGCGGACAGCAGCGGCGCGTACCGGTAGAAGGCGGTGTCCTCGGTGGACTTGGCCCGCAGCGCCGAGGAGGTCTGCGCGAACCGGGCCCGGAACGCCCGGTGTCCGGGGGAGTCGCCGCGGAGGCCGAGGAGGAGCCCCCGTACGGCGTCCACGGCGGTGGCCTCCTCCGGCACCGCGAACGCGGCCCGCGCGCCCCGGGCGGCCTCGGGGGTGAGCACCCGCCCGGCGTCGGTGGGCCCGTAGGGCCGGTAGACGGGCACGCGGACGAGGAGCTCCTCGATCGCGGTCCGCAGCGCCCAGGGCGCGTGGTCCTGGAGGGCGGGATCGGCGGCGCAGAGCCGGGCCGCGGCGCGGGTCAGGACGGCCGTCTCGGCCGCCAGGTCGTGCCGCACCACCTCGTACGCGGCGCGCCGCTCCGTCGCCTCCCACTCCCCGCCCCGGTCGGCCGAGCGGCCCACGAACTCCTGGTAGTGCCGAGCCAGTTCGGCGGAGCCCTCCGGGTCGGTGAGGACGCCGTCGACCAGCCGCAGGGCGTCGTAGCCGGTGGTCCCGGAGACCGGCCAGGCGTCCGGCAGGGTCTCGGGCCCGGTGAGGATCTTCTCGACCACCGTCCAGCACCGCCCGCCGGTCGCCGCCGCGAGCCGCTCCAAGTAGCCCTGGGGGTCGGCGAGTCCGTCCGGGTGGTCGATGCGCAGCCCCTCGATCACCCCGTCGGCGACCAGCTCCAGGACCTTCGCGTGGGTCGCCGTGAAGACCTCCGGGTCCTCGACCCGCACCCCGATGAGGTCCGAGACGGTGAAGAAGCGCCGGTAGTTCAGCTCGGTGCGGGCCAGCCGCCACCAGCCGAGCCGGTACCACTGGGCGGCGAGCAGCTCGTCCAGGGGCAGGTGCGCCGTGCCGTCGCGGAGCGGGAACTCCTGCCCGTCGAGACGGAGCGCGCCGTCCTCGACCCGCAGCCGGTCCCGTACGTCCGACAGGCGCGCGGGCAGCACCGGCAGCAGCAGCCGGCCGTCCCCGGCCGACCGGTCCAGGTCGAACCAGCGGCCGTACGGCGAGTCCGGGCCGTGCCGCAGCACCTCCCGCAGCGCGTGGTTGTGGCGCGGCGAGGCCGCCATGTGGTTGGGCACCAGGTCCACCACCAGGCCGAGGCCGTGGGCGCGGGCGGTGGCGGCGAGCCGCCGCAGCCCCGGCTCGCCGCCGAGCTCCGCGCGGACCGCGCGGTGGTCGGTGACGTCGTACCCGTGGAGGGAACCGGGCACCGCCTCCAGGACGGGGGAGAGGTGCAGGTGCGAGACGCCGAGCCCGGCGAGGTGCGGCACGGCGCGCTCCGCGGCGGCGAAGGGGAACGCGGGCTGGAGCTGGAGCCGGTAGGTGGCGGTGGGTACGACGGCGGGCGCGTGGCGGTGGGACGTCATGCGAACGTACGTACCCCGTACGGAAGCTTCCGTGTCATCGCCCGATGCACCCGTTCGGGGGTATCGCGTTACTTTCGGCCGATGCTCCGGACGTACCGCGACACCTTCGCCCTGCTCGGCCCCGTCCTTCCGGTCCTCTCCTTCCTCGGTCGGCTGCCGACGGCGATGTGCCAGCTCGGCAGCGTGCTCCTGGTCGCGGAGACCAGCGGCTCCCTCGCCACCGCCGGGCTCGCCGGGGGCGCCCTGGCCGCCGGACAGACCGTCGCCGGACCGCTCCTCGGCCGGCTCGCCGACCGGCGCGGCCAGCGCGGCCCCGTGCTCGCCGCCTCCCTCGCCAACGCGCTCGCCGTCGCCGCCCTCGTCCTCGCCGCCGTCGCCGACGCCCCCACCGGCCTGCTCGTCCCGCTGGCCCTGCTCGCCGGCGCGACCGTCCCGCAGATCGGCCCGCTCGCCCGGACCCGCTCGGTGGCGCTCGCCCGCCGCGCCGGCGCCGACGACCGGACGGTCGGCGCCGTCCTCTCCTTCGAGGGCACCCTCGACGAGGTGTCCTTCGTCCTCGGCCCGGCGCTCGTCGGCCTCGCCGCGGCCCTCGCCCACCCGGCCGCCGCCCTGCTCGGCGCGGCCCTGCTGCTCGCCCTCTGCGGCACCGGCTTCGCCCTCCACCCCACCGCCCGCGCCACCGCGACCGGAGCGGACCCGGCCGCCACCCGCACGGGCGCCGCCGAACGGACGCGGCTGCCCCGCTCCGCGTACGCCCTCCGGGTGACGATGGTCCTCCAGGGCGCCATGTTCGGCGCCTCCCAGGCCGGGATCACCGCGCTCACCGACACCCTCGGCGCCCCCGCCCAGGCCGGGCTCGTCTACGCGGCGATGGGCGTGATGAGCGCCGCCGTCGGCCTCTCGCTCGCCGCCCTGCCCGCCCGGATCGGACTCACCCTCCGCTGGCGGACCGCGACCACCGCCCTCGTGCTGCTCTCCCTCCCGCTGCTCGCCGTCGACTCGCTCCTCGGCCTGTACGCGGTGGTGACCGTGCTCGGCGCCGCCTACGCCCCGCACCTCATCACGGTCTTCGCGCTGACCGAGCGGGCCGTCCCGGCCGGCCGGCTCGCCGAGTCCATGGCCTTCCTGACCAGCGGGATCGTCGGCGGCCAGGCGCTCGCCCTGGCACTGTCGGGGCGGCTCGCCGAACAGCACGGCGCCCCCGCCGCCTTCGCGGTGGCGGTGGGGGCGGCCGTGGCCTGCGCGGCGCTCTCCTGGGCCGTCCGGACCGGAGCGCCGCGCGGATCGCTCACGCCGGACGGCGCAGCACCGTCAGGCTCAGCGGCGCGAGGGTGACGCGCTCGCCCGCCACGATCTCCGGGCCCTCCCGCGGCGGCATCCCCTCCGGGTCGGAGGTGTCCACGACCGTCCGCCAGCACCGCCCGTGGCTGTCCGGCACGGCGAACTCCAGCTCCTGCGACGAGGCGTTGAACATCAGCAGGAAGGAGTCGTCGGCGATCCGCTCGCCCTGCGTCCCCGGCTCGGAGATCGCGTTGCCGTTGAGGAAGACGGTGAGCGCCCGGGCGTGCGCCGCCTGCCAGTCGCGGGCCGTCATCTCCTCGCCCTCCGGCGTGAACCAGGCGATGTCGGTGAGCTCGTCGTGGGTGCCCTCCACCGGCCGGCCGTGGAAGAACCGGCGCCGGCGGAAGACCGGGTGCTCGCGGCGGAGCCGCACCATCGCCCGGGTGAAGCGCAGCAGGGTCGCCTCGGCCTCGCTGTTCTCCTTCGGCCAGCGCACCCAGGACACCTCGCCGTCCTGGCAGTAGGCGTTGTTGTTGCCGCCCTGGGTGCGCCCGAACTCGTCGCCGTGGCTGAGCATCGGCACGCCCTGCGACAGCATCAGCGTGGCGAGGAAGTTCCGCATCTGGCGGGCCCGCAGCTCGGTGATCCCGACGTCGTCGGTCTCGCCCTCCTCCCCGCAGTTCCACGACCGGTTGTGGCTCTCGCCGTCCCGGTTGCCCTCCCCGTTGGCCTCGTTGTGCTTCTCGTTGTACGAGACGAGGTCCCGGAGGGTGAAGCCGTCGTGGCAGGTCACGAAGTTGACCGAGGCGAGCGGGCGGCGCCCGTCGTCCTGGTACAGGTCGGAGGAGCCGGTCAGCCGGGAGGCGAACTCGGCGAGCGTGCGCGGCTCGCCCCGCCACAGGTCCCGCACGCAGTCCCGGTACTTGCCGTTCCACTCGGTCCACAGCGGCGGGAAGTTGCCCACCTGGTAGCCGCCCTCGCCGACGTCCCACGGCTCCGCGATCAGCTTCACCTGGCTCACCACCGGGTCCTGCTGCACCAGGTCGAAGAAGGACGACAGCCGGTCCACCTCGTGGAACTGCCGGGCCAGGGTGGCCGCCAGGTCGAAGCGGAAGCCGTCCACGTGCATCTCGGTCACCCAGTACCGCAGACTGTCCATGATCAGCTGGAGCACGTGCGGGGACCGCATCAGGAGCGAGTTCCCGGTGCCGGTGGTGTCCATGTAGTACCGGGGGTCGTCCGCGAGCCGGTAGTACGAGGGGTTGTCCAGGCCCCGGAAGGAGAGCGTCGGGCCCAGGTGGTTGCCCTCCGCCGTGTGGTTGTAGACCACGTCGAGGATGACCTCGATGCCGGCCTGGTGCAGCGCCCGCACCGCCGACTTGAACTCCAGCACCTGCTGCCCGCGGTCGCCCCAGGAGGCGTACGCGTTGTGCGGGGCGAAGAAGCCGATGGTGTTGTAGCCCCAGTAGTTCGACAGGCCCGCGTCGACCAGCCGGTGGTCGTTCACGAACTGGTGCACCGGCATCAGTTCGAGCGCGGTGACGCCGAGTTCCTTCAGGTGGCCGATCACCGCCGGGTGCGCGAGCCCCGCGTAGGTGCCGCGCAGCTCCTCCGGAAGGTCCGGGTGGAGCATCGTCAGGCCCTTCACATGGGCCTCGTAGATCACCGTGTGGTGGTACTCGGTGCGCGGCCTGCGGTCGTCGCCCCAGTCGAAGTACGGGTTCACCACCACCGAGGTCATGGTGTGCGGCGCCGAGTCGAGGTCGTTGCGCGCGTCGGGCCGCCCGAAGGGGTACCCGTACACCGCCTCGCCCCACGCGATCGACCCCGACATCGCCCGCGCGTACGGGTCGAGGAGGAGTTTCGCCGGATTGCAGCGCAGCCCGCGCTCCGGCGCGTACGGCCCGTGCACCCGGAAGCCGTACCGCTGCCCGGGCATCACGCCCGGCAGGTACGCGTGGCGGACGAAGGCGTCCGTCTCGCGCAGTTCGACGGACGTCTCCGTGCCGTCGTCGTCGATGAGACACAGTTCCACGCGGTGCGCCGCCTCCGAGAAGACCGCGAAGTTGGTGCCCGCTCCGTCATAGGTGGCGCCCAGGGGGTACGCCTGTCCCGGCCAGACCTGCATGGATACGAATCTTCCTCTTCTGTCCGGGTTCATGCGTGCTCTTCGGCCAGATCCTGCCCGAAAGACGCGCAACCTCCCGGGAACCCGCCCCGTCCTCCAGGGTGTCCGCAGGCCAAGCGGGGGATTGAGGGGGAAACGTGTACGAAATAGTGCGCCGCCACCTGGGGAAGGTGGTAGCGGGAGCGGCCATGGCGGTGACGGGGACCGCCGCCGCGGTCGCCATCAGCCTGCCGGGCACGGCCGGAGCGGAGGACACGCCCGCCGGCCGCGCCGCCGCCTCGGGCACCACGCCCGGCGCGGTCCCCGGCACCGGCGGCACGGAGAACCGGCCCGGCACGGACGGCGCCCCGGGGACGGGAAGCGCCCCGGGCGCGGAAGCCACCGACGGCACCGAAGGCACCGGCGGCCGGGGGGCCGCCGCGCTCGCCCCCGCCACCGTCGCCCCGGCCGCCGCCGAGGGCCCCAGGGGCACCGGCACCGATCCGCTCACCGACGCCGAACTCGCCCGCGCCAGGACGCTCGCCCTCGCCCCCGCCGACACCGCCGCCCGGCAGGACGTCGACGGCGACCGGGGCCGCCCGCAGCACCTCGGCACCGAACTCGCCGACCCGGTCCCCGGACGGGAGACCACCCGCCGCGCCCAGGTCCGCTTCTACGACTACGCCCGCGACGAACTCGTCACCCGGACCGTCGACCTGACCACCGGGAAGATCGAGTCCACCGGCACCCAGCGCGGGGTCCAGCCCTCCGCCCACCCCGAGGAACTGCGCACCGCCCTCGGACTCATCCTCGCCAGCCCCCTCGGCAAGGGGGTCAAGGAGGACTACCGGGACGCCACCGGCAAGGAGCTCAAGAGCGCCGACCAGCTCTGGTTCAACGGCGACGTCTACCGCACCTACCGGGAGAGGAACGTCCCCGAGGCGCTCTCCCGCTGCGGCGAGCACCGCTGCGTCCGGCTCGTCACCAAGGTCCGCAACGGCGCCTGGATCGACACCCGGAACCTGATCGTCGACCTCTCCGCGAGGAACGTCGTCCGCGTCGGCTGACCACCGACGCCCGCCGTTCCCCTTCCCGCCCCCTCCCGCGGGGGGCCCGCGCACGAAGGAGCACGCCCGCATGACCGACCGGCACCACCGGCGCACCCGGGGGATCCTCGCCGCCTTCGCGGCCACCGCCTTCCTCGGCACCGCCACCGCCGCCGCGGCCCCCGCCTCCGGGGCGCCCGCCTACCCGAACCCGCCGGGACCCGGCACCACCGCCGCGCCCCCGCCGCCCGCCCTGCCCGCCGCGCCCCTCTGCTCGGCCGCCCACCGCATCACCACCAAGCTCGACGGCGGCGCCTCCTGGGAGATGTGCTGGCGCTACAGCACCGACGCCGGCCTGATCCTCGACGGCATCACCTACCGGCCGCCCGGCGGCGCCGCCGTCCGCGTCCTGTCCACCGCCCGGCTCGCCCAGATCCACGTGCCGTACGACGACGGCGGCGCCGAGTACGACGACCTCACCGGCGCCGGCTTCGGCTGGGGCCTCCAGGACCTCAAGCCCGCCGAATGCCCCGGCGGCACCCTCTCCACCGTGAAGGTGCCCGAGGTCGGCACCGTCAAGGGCCTGTGCACCACCACCCGGGCCCGCGGCCACGCCTACCGCATGGCCAGCGACTCCGGCGCCGGCGTCTACCAGGCCCAGGCCAAGGACCTGCTCGTCTACACCGTCAACAAGGTCGGCTGGTACGAGTACATCACCGAGTGGCGGTTCTCCTCCGACGGCACGATCGGCGCCAACGTCGGCGCCACCGGCAGCCTCTCGCCCGTCGACTACAACGCCACCGACGGACGCGGCTGGCCCATCGGCAAGGGCGCCCGCGGCTACGCCACCAGCCACGCCCACAACGTCTTCTGGAAGCTCGACTTCGGCCTCGACGGCGGCAAGGACCGCATCGAGCAGTACGACTCCACCGTCACCCCGCCCACCGGCGACGGCGGCCCCACCGTCAAGACCCGGCGGACCGCCGTCACCAAGGAACTCGCCGGCGACGCGAAGAACATGCGCTGGTGGCGGGTGGTCAGCGGCACCGGCAAGAACGCCGACGGCCACGCCCGCAGCTACGAGATCGTCCCCGGCCACACCGACACCCACGCCGGCCGCGGCTTCACCAAGCACGACGTCTACTTCACCCAGGCCCGCGCCTGCGAGCAGTACGCCAGCAACAACATCGGCGCCTGCGCGCCCAACGCCGGTGACAGCGTGGACAAATGGGTCAACGGGGAGACTCTGACCAAACCGACCGTGTGGGTCAACATCGGGTTCCACCACATCGCCCGGGACGAGGACCAGCAGCCCATGCCCGTCCACTGGCAGGGCTTCCAGCTCGCGCCCAGGGACGTAACCGCTATGAATCCCCTCACTCCGTCCGATCTCGCCTCCCAGAACGGTCAGCCGCCGACCGAGAGTTGAGCGGACAGCCGACCGATCCTGCTGCACCGCCCTCCGCTCGCGGAGTACCCTTCCTTGATCTTGTCGGAAGAATCGGGACGGGCGTCCAGAGCAGAAGGCGGTGCGCGGGTGAGCTCGGGAGGTCTTGAGCTGCCCTCCGGTGACGCGGGTCACGAGGGGGGACCGGCCGACCCCGGGGAGGCGCCGCCCACGGTGGTCCTCCCCACCGGCCCGGCAGCACCCCCCGGCGCGGTCTCGGTGGTCCGCCCGGTGGAGATCGGCGCCGAGCTCGACTGGGGCGCCGAGGCGTGGAGCGAGGTCCGCACCCGCGCCCAGCGCGCCGGCCGCGCCTACATCTGGCTCAATCTCGTCGAACAGCGGATGCGCGCCGTCGTCGCCGCCGTCCTCCGGCCCGTCTACGAGCCCGTCCACGGCGACGAGTGGGTGGTCGCCGCCGCCGGGCCGGCCGGCCAGGAATGGGTCCGCCGGGCCGTCGCCGTCCGCGAGGTCTCCCGCCGCAAGGGCTACCTCCTCGACCCCGCCGACGACAACGTCCTCTCCTTCCTCACCCTGCCGCAGCTCCGCGAGCTGATGGTCCAGCACTGGCCCTGCTTCGAGCCCTACTTCGACGACCGGCGCGAGGTCGAGCTCGCCCTCGACGAGCTGGAGGTGACCCGCAACGTCGTCTCCCGCAACAGGGCCCTCTCGCCCACCGTCCTCGCCCAGGCCGAACGGGCCTCCGCCCGCATCCTGGAGATCCTCGGCAGCGGCGCGGGCGCCCCCTCCGCCGACCGCCTCCCCGTCGACGCCGTCGAGGACCTCGTCGGCGACCGGTACGCCGACGTCGTCTCCGTCCACCCCGACCGCGTCCGGCTCCAGCGCCAGCTGCCCGCCGAGGACCTCTTCGGCGGCGCCCGCCGCCTCGACGCCACCGGCATAGGTCTCAACCTGCTCGTGCAGAACTTCTCCGGCCGCCGCATGGTCCGCCTCGCCGAGTCCGGCTGCCGGATACGGCTCCTCTTCCTCAACCCCGCCAGCAGCGCCGTCAAGCGCCGCGAGCGGGAGCTCGGCATCCGCAAGGGCGAGCTCAGCCGGTCCGTCGAGATGAACATCCTGCACATGCGCCGGGTCCGCTCCAAGCTCCGCGACCCCGACGCCTTCCAGATCCACGTCTTCGACGAGACCCCCCGCTTCACCGCCTACCTCGTCGACGGCGACGGCCCCGACGGCGTCGGCGTCGTCCAGTCCTACCTCCGCCGTGCCCGCGGCATGGAGGCGCCCGTGCTCGTCCTGCGCGGCGGCGGCCGGACCGTCGTCCGGCAGGGCGCCCCCGGACGTGACGCGGACCACGGCCTCTTCGAGACCTACCGGGAGGAGTTCGAGTCCGTCTGGCTCGACTCGCGGCCCGTTTCCTGACCCCCGCCCCCGACCCCGCGGCGGCGTTGTCAGTGCCGCGTGCGAGGGTGTCAGCACCAACGGGGGAGATCACGTAAGGAGGACCCGATGGCCTGGCATGGGGAACCACTGGTCGGCTTCGACCTGGAGACGACCGGGACCGACCCGCTCGAATCCCGCATCGTCACCGCGTCGATCGTCGGCGTCCACCGCGGAGCGGTGGTCCGGCAGCGCGACTGGCTCGCCGACCCCGGCGTCCGCATCCCCGAGCAGGCGTCGGCCATCCACGGCATCAGCAGCGAGCGCGCCGCCGCCGAGGGCCGCCCGGTCCGCGAGGTCGCCGACGAGGTCGCCGAGACCCTGACCGGCTACTGGTCCCAGGGCGTCCCCGTCGTCGCGTACAACGCCTCCTTCGACCTCACCCTGCTCTCCGCCGAGCTGCGCCGGCACGGGCTGCCCTCGCTCGCCGAGCGGATGGGCGGCACCGGCATCGGCCCCGTCCTCGACCCGTACACCATCGACCGGGCCGTCGACCGCTACCGGCGCGGCAAGCGCACCCTGGAAGCGGTCTGCGGCGAGTACGGCGTGGAGCTCACCAGCGCCCACCAGGCATCCGCCGACGCCCTCGCCGCCGTCCGGGTCGCCCTCGCGATAGCCGCCCGGCACCCGCAGGTCGCCGCCCTCGACCCGGCCGAACTGCACGAGCGGCAGATCGGCTGGTACCGCGCCTGGGCCGAGAACTTCCAGGACTTCCTGCGCCGCAAGGGCGACGAGCACGCCGTCGTCGACCCGGTGTGGCCGCTGCGCGGCGAGCCGGCGGTCGTCACCCCCTGACGCGTGCGGCGGTCAGGCGTTCTCCTTCAGGAAGGAGAGCAGCAGGTCGTTCACCGTCTCCGGCCGGTCCAGCTGGAGCCAGTGACCCGCCTCCTCCACCCGCTCGTACCGCCACGACCCGGCGACGTGCTCGCCCGTCCGCTCCATGGAGCGCTCGGTGAGGAACCGGTCCCCGGTCGACCAGACGCCCATCACCGGAACCCTCTCCGGCAGCGGCGCCACCGCCCCGTCCGGGGCGAACTGGACCTCCGCGGGCAGGCCCGCCCGGTAGATGTTCAGCGCCGCCGTCAGCGCGCCCGGCGCCCGCAGCGGCTCGATCACCGACTCCGCGTCCGGATGCTCGGCCAGCATCTCGCGCAGCTGGGCGTGGTCGTCCCGGGAGAGCCACTCCTCCGCCAGCCCCGCCAGCTGGAAGAGCAGCATGTACCACGAGCGCTGCTTCTGCTCCCAGCCCGCCGCCCGCACCGCCGCGATGTGCCCCACCGAGAGCAGGCTGAGGCTCCGCACCCGGTGCGGCACCACCGAGGCGATCCCCTGCGCGACGCCCGACCCCCAGTCGTGCCCGACCAGATGGAAACGGGTCACCTCCAGCCGGGTCAACAGCTCCATCAGGTCGCCGATGTGCCTGGCCGGGTGGTACGCCTCCGGGCCGCCCTCCGGACGACTCGACCCGCCGAAGCCGCGCAGGGTCGGCGCCACCGTCCGGAAGCCGGCCGCGTTCAGCGCCGGGACCTGGTGGCGCCACAGGGCGTGGCTGTCGGGGAAGCCGTGGAGCAGCAGCACCACCGGACCCTCACCGCTCACCTCGACGTCCAGCGTCACCTCGGACAGCTCGACCCGCATCACAACACCCCGTTCCCGTCGGCCGGTTCGACGGCATCATGATGGCAGGCCGGTCAGAACGGATACCAGCGGACCTCCGGATCGCCGTCCCGCAGCGACGCCACCCGCCGCTCGAACTCGGCCAGCGCCTTCGGGTTGTGCGGCGCGTGCTGGGCCACCCAGGCGCAGCTCGCGGTCTCCCGTGCCCCGCGCAGCACCGCGCACCCCTCCCACTCCCGCACGTCCCAGCCGTACGCCCCGGTGAAGGCGTCGTAGGCCGCCGGGTCCAGGCCGTACCGGTCCCGGGAGAGCGCGAGGACCACCAGGTCGTGCTCGCGCAGGTCGGAGGAGAAGGTCTCCAGGTCCATCAGGACCGGCCCGTCCGGGCCCACCTGCACATTGCGCGGCAGCGCGTCGCCGTGGATCGGACCGGGGGGCAGGTGCGGGACGAGCGCGGCGGCCGCCGGAGCGAAGGAGTCCCGGCGCTCCCGCAGGAAGGCCGCGTCCGCCGGGTCGATCGCGTCCCCCGCCAGCCGCAGCCAGCGCTCCACCCCGCCCAGCAGCTCCCGCCGGGGCAGCGCGAACCCGGCCGGCTCGGGCAGCGCGTGCACCGCCGCGAGCAGCGGCGCCAGATCGCGGGGCTCGGCCGGGCGGACGGCCTCCGGCAGCGGATGCCAGAAGGTGAGCGGATGCCCCTCGACCAGCCGCGGCTCCTTCTCCGCCGCCCGCACCGCCGGCACCCCGGCCCCGGCGAGCCAGCCGGCCAGCGCGACCTCCCGCTCCGCCCGCGCGAACAGCTCGGCGGACCGGCCGACCTTGACGACCAGGCCGGCCACGGCGAAGACCGCGTTCTCACCCAGCGCGAGCAGCCGCGCCCCGTCGGCCGGAAGCCCCGCCGCGGCCAGGATCTCCCGGGCCCTCGCCTCGTCCATCGCCACTCTCCTCACCCGGTGGTACGTGTGCGCGAGCAGTCTCCCATCCCTGGCAGAACCCCCCGGCATTACGAAACCTTGTTCAATAAGTCACAGATCCGTGACGGCCCTTCCCCTGCCCGCAGTCCATCGGAGAGGGTTCGGACCAGCCACCGCGCCACCCCCCACGAGGCGCGGTGGCCTTCTACCCTGTCCGCATGACGACGACGTACGCGCTCCTCCTCCGCGGCATCAACGTGAGCGGCCGGCGCAAGCTCCCCATGGCGGAGCTGCGCGCCCTCCTCGAAGGACTCGGCCACGGCGGCGTGCGGACCTACCTCCAGAGCGGCAACGCCGTCTTCAGCCCCGGCACGGACGCCCCCGAGGACGACCTCGCCGCCGCGATCGAGGACGCCGTCGAGGAGCGCTTCGGCTTCCGCGCCGACTGCCTCGTCCGCGACGGCGGCTACCTCGCGGCCGTCGCCGAGGCGTGCCCCTTCCCCGCCGACGAGCTGGAGGGCAAGCAGCTGCACGCCGTGTACTACTCCGCGCCGGTCACCCCGGACCGCTTCGCCTCGGTCGACGCCGAGGCCCTGCTGCCCGAGGCGTTCGCCCTCGGCGACCGGGTGACGTACCTCTACACGCCGGACGGCCTCGGCCGCTCCAAGCTCGCCGAGGCCGTGCTGCGCCCGTCCCTCAACAAGGGCGTGGTGGCCACCGCCCGCAACTGGAACACGGTCCGCAAGCTGGTGGAGATGACCGCGTCCGGCTAACCGGCGGCGACCGCCAGCCGCTCCGGGGCGCGGAGCGCCTCCGCGTACCGCAGCACCAGGAGGCGGGCGAGTTCGGGGGAGGGGCCGAGGACGTCGGCCAGGACGTCCGCCCCGGCGGCGCCGGCCGCGATCCGGTCCGGGAGGCGGCCCGGAGCGATCACGTACGGGGCCACCGCCACCCGGCGGACGCCGGGTTCGGCGCGCAGCGCCCGTACCGCGTCCTCGGTCCGGGGAAGAGATGCGGAGGCGAACGCGGGCCGCACGGAGCACCAACCGGTGCGCCGCAGCTCCCGCGCCGTTTCTGCGATCACCGCGATCGCCTCCGGGTCTGTGGAGCCCGCCGAGGCCAGGACGACCCCCGTGGTGCTCCGGTCGCCGGGCGTGAGCCCGGCGTCGTACAGGCGCCGTTCCACCGCCGCGAGCAGCAGCGGGGACGGGCCGAGGACCTCCGCCTGCCGGATCCGCAGCCCGGCCGGCGCCCCGCGCAGGACGGCCGGGATGTCGGCCTTGGCGTGGAAGGCCCGGGTCAGCAGCAGCGGCAGCGCCACCACGTCCCGTACCCCCTCGGCGGCGAGCCGGTCCAGGACGCCCGCCACCGACGGCAGGTTGAAGTCCAGGAACGCGGTCTCCACCCGCAGCCCCGGCCGCAGCGCGCCGGCCCGGCGCACCAGCGCCTGGACGGTCGCCGCGTGCCGCGGGTCGCGGCTGCCGTGGGCGATGACGAGGAGGACTGGATGGTTCATCGGTGGCTCACTTCACCAGCAGGCCGCGGCTGCGGAGCACCCAGCGCTCCAGCGGGCTGAAGATCAGCAGGTCGATGGCGATGCCGACGACCAGGATCAGCAGGATCGCCAGGAAGACGCCGGGCAGGTCGATGTTGTTGCGGCCGTTCTCCAGGAGCTGGCCCAGGCCGAGGCCCAGGTCGGGGGAGGAGGCGATGATCTCCGCCGCCATCAGCGAGCGCCAGGAGAACGCCCAGCCCTGCTTCAGGCCGGCCAGGTACCCGGGCAGCGCCGCCGGGAGGACCACGTGCCAGGTGCCCTTGAGGCCGGTGGCGCCCAGGGTGCGGCCGGCCCGCAGGAACAGCGGCGGCACCTGGTCCACGCCGGAGACCAGGCCGTTGGCGATGGACGGCACGGCGCCGAGCAGGATCACCGTGTACATCATGGCGTCGTTGAGGCCGAACCAGAGCACGGCCGGCGGCACCCACGCCACCGACGGCAGCGACTGGAGACCGGAGAGGATCGGGCCGATCGCGGCGCGCACGAACTTCACCCGGGCCACGAGCAGACCCAGCGGGGTGCCGATGGCGAGGGCCAGCAGGAAGCCGGAGAGGCCCCGGGAGACGCTGGTCCAGATGACCTCCAGGAGGGTGCCCTGGAGCCACATGTCGGTCAGGCCGTCCCACACCGCGCCCGGCGCGGGCAGCTTGGTCTCCTCGGTGATCTTCGCCGAGACGAGGAGCTGCCAGACGACGAGGACGAGGGCGACCGCGAGCGTGGGCGGGAGGACCTTCTTGAGGAGGACCTCGCGGACCGGGGTGCGGCGGACCTCGACCGCGTCCAGCGCGTCGAGCCCGGCCTCCAGACCGGCGAGGTCCTCGCCCTTGGCCTTCGGGGCGGTGTCAGTGCTGGCCATGGCGGCGGATCTCCCCACGCAGGTGTTCAGTGATCTCGACGGACAGCTCGGCCACGTCGGCGTCCTCGATGCGGCGCGGCTGCGGGATGTCCACGGTCCACTCCTTGGCGACCCGGCCGGGCCGGGAGGAGAGCAGGACCACCCGCTCGGCGAGGCGGACGGCCTCGCGCACGTTGTGGGTGACGAAGAGGACCGAGAGGTTCGTCTCCTCCCAGATGCGGGTGAGCTCGCCGTGCAGCACGTCCCGGGTGATGGCGTCGAGCGCCGCGAAGGGCTCGTCCATCAGCAGCAGCTGGCTGTCCTGGGCCAGTGCCCGGGCGAGCGCCACGCGCTGGCGCATGCCGCCGGACAGTTCGTGCACCCGCTTGCCGTACGCGCCGCCCAGCCGGACGAGTTCGAGCAGCCGCTCGGCCTCCGGCTTGCGCTCGGCGCGCGGCAGCCCGCGCAGCCGCAGCGCCAGTTCGATGTTCTTGCCCGCGGTCAGCCACGGGAAGAGGGCGTGCTCCTGGAACATCAGGGCCGGCCGGCCGCCCGGGGTCGCGATGGACCCCTGGGTCGGCCGGTCCAGTCCCGCGACCAGGTTGAGGAGCGTGGACTTGCCACACCCCGAGGCGCCCAGGATGGTGACGAACTCGCCGGGCGCGACGTCGAGACTGACGTCGTCCAGGACGAGCTGGGTACCGGCCGGGCCGGAGAAGGACTTCGAGACGTGCTCGATCCGGGCGGCGTGCGTCTGCTCCGCTACGGTGCCCTCGGCAGCCTTGGCGAACGTCGTGGCCATGGTCGTCACCTCCTGTGGATGGGCGTGGGTTCCGTTACTTGACGCCGAGGCCGGCGTCGGAGACCTCGGGCTTGCCCGCCGCCTTGAGGACCTTGTTGAGGAGCGTCAGGTCGTAGATGCCGGCCAGGTCGGGCTGGTCGATCAGCCCCGCCTTCACGGCCCACTCGGACTGGGTCTTCAGCGTCGCGGCCAGCGGGTCGTCGGTGACCGCGATGCTCGGCCACGCGGGGTCGATGACCTTGGCGTCCAGCGGCTTGCCGGTGAGCGACTCCAGGGCCGCGTTGGCGGCGGACTTCGCCTCGGCCGGGTTGGCGCCGATCCACGCGTTGGTCTTCACGGTGCCCCTGAGGACGGCCTCGACCACGTCCGGGTGCTCCGCGAGGAAGGTCTGCGACACGATGACGTTCGTGATCACGAACTTCTTGTCGGGCCACAGGGAGGTCTCGTCGAGGAGGACGGAGCCGCCCTGGGACACCAGCTTGGAGGCGGTCGGCTCGGGGACCCACGCGCCGTCGATGGAGCCCGACTTGAAGGCGTCCGGGGTGACCTTGTTGTCGGTGCGGACGACGGAGACGTCGCCCTTTCCGGACTCCGGGTCGACCTTCCAGCCCTGCTCGGAGATCCAGTTGAGCAGCGCGACGTCCTGCGTGTTCCCCTTCTGCGGGGTGGCGATGCGCTTGCCCTTGACGTCGTCCAGGGTCTTGATCCGGTCCGGGTTCACGACCAGCTTCACGCCGCCGGAGGCGGAGCCGGAGATGATCCGCAGGTTCTTCCCCTTGGACTTGACGTAGGCGTTGATGGACGGCGAGGGGCCGATGAAGCCGATGTCGAGCGAGCCGCCGTTGAGCGCCTCGATCTCGGACGGGCCGGCGTTGAAGGTCTGGGGCTTGAGGACCGTGCCCCCCAGCTCCTTCTGGATGTGACCGTCCTTGACGCCGATCAGCGCGGTGGCGTGCGTCAGGTTGGGGAAGTAGCCGATCCGGACCTCGGGGGCGGACAGCTTCTTCGCGTCGGCCGCGATCGGGGCCTTCTCCGCGGAAGCGTCCTTCGCCTGGGAGCCGTAGCCGCAGGAGGCGAGCGCGCCGATCAGCAGGGGCAGGGCGGCGGTGGCGGCCAGGCTGCGGCGCAGGGTGGTACGGGTGGTGGCAGGCACGGAAGGTGTTCCCCTCGGGATGTTAGGGACTTCGAAGTCTGTGTTCGTGACGTGCGGGACGGAGCGGGTGGAGCCGGGTGGCACCGCTCGCGCGGTGCGCCGAGGTCAGCACGCACATCGCGCGACACCTCCCCGGCCCGCGCCGAGGGCGCCGGAGCCGACCCGGCCGCCTTCCTTCGCGAAGGTCCCGTAGACGTCCTGAAGCAGCATCAGAAGTCCCAGCCTTCCTCGTCGTCGGTGGTCTGCGCGGCCTTGGCGGTGGCGAAGGACTCGCCCGCCATGCCCGCCGCGAGGGTGGTGCCGTCGGCCGGGTCGATCAGCAGGAACGAACCGGTGCGGCGGGAGTCCGCGTACGCGTCCAGCGCGAGCGGCTCCGCGGTGCGGACCTTCACCCGGCCGATGTCGTTGGCGACCAGCTGCCCGGGCTCCGGGTGCTGGGAGAGGTCGTCCAGGGTGAGCCGGGACGGGATCTCCTTGACGATCGCCTTGACCGTACGGGTGGTGTGCTTGAGCAGCACCCGCTGGCCGACCGTGAGCGGCTGGTCCGCCACGTGGCAGACGGTCGCCTCGACGTCCTGGCTGGTGGCCGGGGCGTCGCCGCTCGGGGCGAGCAGGTCGCCGCGCGAGATGTCGATGTCGTCGGCGAGGCGGATGGTGACGGACTGCGGGGCCCAGGCGATGTCCACCGGCTCGCCCAGCGCGTCGATCGCGGTGATCGTGGAGGTCTTCCCCGACGGCAGGACGGTGACCTGCTCGCCGACCCGGAAGGCACCGGCCGCGATCTGGCCCGCGTAGCCGCGGTAGTCGGGGTGCTCGGCGGTCTGCGGGCGGATCACGTACTGCACGGGGAAGCGGGCGTGGCAGCCCGTCAGGTCGTGGCTGACCGGCACCGTCTCCAGGTGCTCCAGGACGGTCGGGCCGCCGTACCAGTCCATGTTCGCGGACGGCTCCACGACGTTGTCGCCGGCCAGCGCCGAGATCGGGATCGCGGTGATCTCCGGGACGCCGAGCTCGGAGGCGTACGTGGTGAACTCCTCGGCGATCGCGGCGAAGACGGACTCCCGGTACTCGACCAGGTCCATCTTGTTCACGGCCAGGACCACGTGCGGCACGCGGAGCAGGGCGGCGACGGCGGCGTGCCGGCGGGTCTGCTCGACGACGCCGTTGCGGGCGTCGACCAGGACCACGGCCAGCTCGGCCGTCGAGGCGCCCGTCACCATGTTGCGGGTGTACTGCACGTGCCCCGGGGTGTCGGCGAGGATGAACCGCCGGCGGGGGGTCGCGAAGTAGCGGTACGCCACGTCGATGGTGATGCCCTGCTCCCGCTCGGCCCGCAGGCCGTCGGTGAGCAGCGCCAGGTCGGGGGCCTCCTGGCCGCGCGAGCGGGAGGCGTGCTCCACGGCCTCCAGCTGGTCGGCGAGGACCGACTTGGAGTCGTGCAGGAGCCGCCCGACGAGGGTGGACTTGCCGTCGTCGACGGAGCCGGCGGTGGCGAAGCGCAGCAGGGTGGTGGCGGCCAGCTCGGCGGCCGGCTGCTCGATGGACGTGCTCATGGTTAGAAGTACCCTTCGCGCTTGCGGTCTTCCATCGCGGCCTCGGACAGCTTGTCGTCGGCCCGGGTGGCACCGCGCTCGGTGAGCCGGGAGGCGGCGATCTCGGCGATGACGGCGTCGAGCGTGGTGGCGTCGGAGTCGACGGCGCCGGTGCAGGACATGTCGCCGACCGTGCGGTAGCGGATCAGCCGAGTCTCGACCCGCTCGGTCTCCTTGGGGCCGCCCCACTCGCCGGCGGTGAGCCACATGCCGCTGCGGGCGAACACCTCGCGCTCGTGGGCGAAGTAGATCTGCGGGAGCTCGATCTTCTCCCGCTGGATGTACTGCCAGACGTCCAGCTCGGTCCAGTTGGAGAGCGGGAAGACCCGGACGTGCTCGCCGGGGGCGTGCCGGCCGTTGTAGAGCTGCCACAGCTCGGGGCGCTGGCGGCGCGGGTCCCACTGCGAGAACTCGTCGCGCAGGGAGAACACCCGCTCCTTGGCGCGGGCCTTCTCCTCGTCGCGCCGGCCGCCGCCGAAGACCGCGTCGAAGCGGTGCTGCTGGATCGCCTCGGTCAGCGGCACCGTCTGGAGCGGGTTGCGGGTGCCGTCCGGGCGCTCCTTGAGGGCGCCGCGGTCGATGTACTCCTGCACGGAGGCGACGTGCAGCCGCAGGCCGTGCTCGGCGACCACGCGGTCGCGGTACTCGATGACCTCGGGGAAGTTGTGGCCCGTGTCGACGTGCAGCAGCGTGAAGGGGACCGGCGCCGGGGCGAACGCCTTCAGCGCCAGGTGCAGCATGACGATGGAGTCCTTGCCGCCGGAGAAGAGGATCACCGGCCGCTCGAACTCACCCGCCACCTCACGGAAGATGTGGACGGCCTCGGACTCCAGGGAGTCGAGGTGCGACAGCGCGAACGGGCTGTCGGTGGTGTCGTGGGTGTGGGCGACGGTCGTCATGCCAGGCCCCTCTCGGTGAGCAGCGCGTGGAGCTGCGCCGCGGACTCCTGCACGGTCTGGTTCTGGGACTCGATCCGGAGATCGGGCGCTTCGGGGGCCTCGTACGGGTCGTCGACGCCGGTGAGGCCGGAGAGCTCGCCCGCGGCCTGCTTGGCGTAGAGCCCCTTGACGTCGCGGACGGAGCAGACCTCGACCGGGGTGGCCACGTGGACCTCGACGAAGGCGGTGCCCTCGGCCTGGTGCCGCTTGCGGACCGCCTCGCGGCTGTCGGCGTATGGGGCGATGACCGGGACCAGCGCGGTCACGCCCTGCGAGGCGAGCAGTTCGGCGACGAAGCCGATCCGCTGCACGTTGGTGAACCGGTCCTCGCGGGAGAAGCCGAGGCCCGCGGAGAGGAACTCGCGGATCTCGTCGCCGTCGAGGATCTCGACGCGGCGGCCCTCCTCGCGCAGCCGGCCGGCCAGCTCGTAGGCGATCGTGGTCTTGCCGGCGCTCGGCAGGCCGGTGAGCCAGACGGTGGCACCGGTCACGTGGGTCTCCAGGGGGGTGTCGGGGGTGGTCATCAGCCGTGCAGTCCGCACTCGGTCTTGGCGCGGCCGGCCCAGCGGCCGGCCCGGGCGTCCTCGCCGGCCTCGACGCGGCGGGTGCAGGGGGCGCAGCCGACGGAGGCGTACCCGTCCATGAGGAGCGGATTGGTGAGGACCCCGTACTCGGTGACGTAGGCGTCCACGTCGTCCTGGGTCCAGCGGGCGATGGGGGAGACCTTCACCTTGCGCCGCTTCTCGTCCCAGCCGACGACCGGGGTGTTCGCCCGGGTCGGGGACTCGTCGCGGCGCAGTCCGGTCGCCCACGCGGTGTACGCGGTGAGCCCGTCCTGGAGCGGCTTGATCTTGCGCAGCGCGCAGCACAGGTCGGGGTCGCGGTCGTGCAGCTTCGGCCCGTACTCGGCGTCCTGCTCGGCCACGGTCTGGCGCGGGGTCAGGGTGATGACCTTGACGTCCATGACGGCCTCGACGGCGTCACGGGTGCCGATGGTCTCCTCGAAGTGGTAACCGGTGTCGAGGAAGACGACGTCCACGCCGGGCATGGCGCGGGAGGCGAGGTGGGCGACGACCGCGTCCTCCATGGAGGAGGTGACGCAGAACTTCGGGCCGAAGGTGGCGGCGGCCCACTGGAGGATCTCCAGCGCGGAGGCGTCCTCCAGGTCGCGCCCGGCCTGCTCGGCGAGCGCCTTCAGCTCGGCGTCGGTGGTCGCCTCGGTGACCCGGTTGACCTGATTGATCTGAGTGCCCGTCATATCGATTCCCCTCCAGTGGTGTTGCCGGAAGTTCCGGGGGCGAGGAGCCCCAGGAACTTCAGCTGGAAGGCTCGACTGCACGCTGCGCATTCCCAGGCGCCGTGGCCCTGCTCGTTCGGGCGCAGGTCCTCGTCGCCGCAGTAGGGGCAGAAGAACGGTGCGGCGCGCTCGCTCATGCCGTGCTCCTCGTCTCGCTCGCCGCGCTCACGACAGGGCCTCCTCGGAGGCGCGGGCCGCCCAGGTGGCGAACCGCTCGCCGTCCTCGCGCTCCGCCTGGTAGCGGGTGAGGACGCGCTCGACGTAGTCGGGCAGCTCGGCGGAGGTGACCTTGAGGCCGCGGACCTTGCGGCCGAAGCCGGCCTCCAGGCCGAGGGCGCCGCCCAGGTGGACCTGGTAGCCCTCGACGCGGTTGCCCTCGTCGTCCAGGACGAGCTGGCCCTTGAGACCGATGTCCGCGACCTGGATGCGGGCGCAGGCGTTCGGGCAGCCGTTGATGTTGATGGTCAGCGGCTCGTCGAACTCCGGCAGGCGGCGCTCCAGCTCGTCGATGAGCGAGGAGCCGCGGCCCTTCGTCTCGACGATCGCGAGCTTGCAGAACTCGATGCCGGTGCAGGCCATCGTGCCGCGCCGGAAGGGGGACGGGGTGACCCGCAGGTCCAGCGACTCCAGGGCGGCGACCAGCGACTCGACCTGCGACTCCACGACGTCGAGGACGAGCATCTTCTGCTCGGCGGTCGTGCGGACCCGGCCGGAGCCGTGTGCCTCGGCGATCTCCGCGATCTTGGTGAGGGTGGGGCCGTCCACGCGGCCGACGCGCGGGGCGAAGCCGACGTAGAAGTTGCCGTCCTTCTGCCGGTGGACGCCGACGTGGTCGCGCCAGCGGCCGGCCGGCTGCTCGGGGGCGGGACCGTCGCTGAGCTTCCGCTTCAGGTACTCGTCCTCCAGGACCTGGCGGAACTTCTCCGGGCCCCAGTCGGCGACGAGGAACTTCAGGCGGGCGCGGTTGCGCAGCCGGCGGTAGCCGTAGTCGCGGAAGATCGAGATGACGCCCTCGTAGACGTCGGGGACCTCGTCCAGGGAGACCCAGGTGCCCAGGCGGACGCCGAGCTTGGGGTTGGTGGAGAGACCGCCGCCGACCCAGACGTCGAAGCCGGGACCGTGCTCGGGGTGGACGACGCCGACGAAGGAGATGTCGTTGATCTCGTGCGCCACGTCGAGCAGCGGCGAGCCGGAGACGGCGGACTTGAACTTGCGGGGCAGGTTGGAGAAGTCCTTGTTGCCGACGATCCGGCGCTGGATCTCGTCGATGGCGGGGGTGCCGTCGATGATCTCCTCCTCGGCGATGCCGGCGACCGGCGAGCCGAGGATGACGCGCGGGGTGTCGCCGCACGCCTCGGTGGTGGAGAGGCCGACCGCCTCCAGGCGGTTCCAGATCTCGGGGACGTCCTCGATGCGGATCCAGTGGTACTGGACGTTCTGCCGGTCCGTGATGTCGGCGGTGCCGCGGGCGAACTCCTCGGAGATCTCGCCGATCACCCGGAGCTGCCGGGTGGTCAGCCGGCCGCCGTCGATGCGGACGCGGAGCATGAAGTACTCGTCGTCCAGCTCCTCCGGCTCCAGGACGCCGGTCTTGGTGCCGTCCAGGCCCTGCTTGCGCTGGGTGTACAGACCCCACCAGCGCATGCGTCCGCGAAGGTCGTTGGGGTCGATCGAGTCGAAACCGCGCTTCGAGTAGACCGTCTCAATACGTGTCCGCACATTGAGACCGTCGTCGTCCTTCTTGAACTGCTCATTGCCGTTCAGCGGGGTGAAGTGCCCCACGGCCCACTGACCCTCGCCACGGTGGCGCCCGGTCTTGCGGCGGGCGGCGGCGGGAGTGGGGTTTTCCGGGGTGGCGGCCATGGCGTCTTGTCCTTCGGGACTGCGGGAGGGCGGCTCTGACCTGCACACTCGCGCGCAGAACAGAGAGTGGCGCGGCGGTGCGCAGCAGGGTCGGGCAGAGAGGAGGGTGCGGCAGTGCTGGCTTGCTCAGCGCGCCGGACAGATGGCGCTGGACATGCGGCCGAGGTCGACGTGCCGCCGACTCACCAAGGCAGTTCCAGTTCCAGGCATGGCGGAAGCGTGTCACGGGACTTTGGACCCAGTCCAGCATCGTCCGTTATGTGGACATGAAAGTCTCACTGTGCGAGATGGTGTGGTCTGGGTCACGCAAAAGGGGCCCTGATCAGGGCCCCTCTCGCGGTGAACTGGCGCGGGGTCAGCCGTTCGCGCCGGGCCACGGGCCGGGCGTCTCGGTCTCCTCGGCCTCCTCCACCTTGGTGTCGAAGAGCCGGAAGCCGCGGCGCTCGTAGTTGGCCATGGCGTGCGGGCCGTCCAGCGAGCAGGTGTGCAGCCAGACCCGCTTGGTCGGCTCCCGGTCCGGCCAGCGCTCGGCGAGGTCCCAGGCGCGGCGGATCCCCTCGGTGAGCAGGTGGCCGCCGATGCGGCGGCCCCGGAAGGCGGGGATCAGACCGAAGTAGATGATCTCCACGACCCCGTCGTCCTGCGGGTCGAACTCCACGTACCCGGCCGGCGTCCCCCGGTCGTACGCCACCCAGACCTCCGCGCCCGGCTTCTCCGCGATCTCCTTCCACTGCGCGTACGACAGCGGGAGCCGGTCGGCCCAGTGGATGTCGCCGCCGACGGCGGTGTAGAGGTAGCGGCTGAACTCGGGGGAGGGGACCTCGGCCCGGCGGACGACGACGTCGCCGCCCTCGGGGACGCGCGCCGGACGCAGGTCGTCGGGCGAGGTCTGTTCCAGGGACCAGGTGGTGAGAGTGATGCTCATACCCTTATCGCATCATGCGGAGCCCCGGATTCCCAGGCCGGCCGGACGTGGGCCCCGTCTCCCCGGCAGGCCCCGCACCTGCGGCTCCGCCCCTCCGCCCCTCGGCCCCTCCGCCCCCGGCGCGCCCGCGTCCGCCGCGTTCCGGCTCGCGCCGACGGCTCCGCCGTCGCTCGCTGCGCCCGGTGCCCCGCTGCGCCGGACGCGGTGTCCGGCATGTGGACACCGTGGGGTAGCGGTGGCGGATTTCCGGCCAGGACGGGTGCGGGCGGCTGTGCGCGCCGGGGCGGGTGAGCGCACGCGCCCGGGTCGGTGGCCGACGGGAGGGGGGCGGTCCGGGTGCTCGGGGCCGGGCTGGGGCGGCCCGGGGTCCGGGGCCGGGTCAGGGCCGGGTCGGGGCCGCCCCCGGGGCCGGCGGCCGGGTCAGACGCGGCTCGTCGTGCGGATCGCCGGGGCCGTGGAGTGGGGCAGCAGGTCGGCCGGGTGGGCCGGGCGTCGTACCTCGACCTCGATCTCCTCGCGGAAGCGGTACGGGCGGTGCGCCAGGACCCCGGCGAGGGTCCGGCGTACCCGGGACATCTCGGCCCGTACCGTCACCGTCCTCGTCCGGTCCCCGAACACGTCCTCCGCCAGATCCGCCGCCGTCCGCCCGTCCGGATGCAGCGCCAGGAGATAGAGGAGCTCCGCGTGGCGCGGGCTCAGCTCCTGCTGCCAGCTCCCCGCCGCCCCGGAGACCGCCACCGTCCAGCGGCGCGGCCGGCTCAGGTCCAGCACCACCCGGCTCGCCGCGCCCGAGTCCGTACCCGCCGGCGCGGTGTCCTCCTCGACCCGCAGCAGCCAGCCGCCGGGCAGCGGCTCCACCGCGCACAGGCCCAACGAGGGCAGCCAGGCCCGCCCGGCGCCGAAGTTCTTCGGCAGCGTGATCCGGTCCACCGGGGCGAGCCCGGTCACCGCGGCCGTCCAGCCGTGCGGGTCGACCGCGACGGCCCGGCCGCCCACCCGGCACAGGATCGGCGCCGCCACCGCCCGCAGCCGCTCGACCGTGGACCGGTGCCGCTCGCGCATCTCGGCCTCCGCGAGCCGGGCGACCGACCCCACCAGGGCCAGCATCGACGGGTGGAAGGTGGAGGCCGGACCGCTCACGTCCAGGACGCCGAGCAGCCGCTGGTCGCGCGGGTCGTGGACGGGCGCCGCCGCGCAGGTCCAGTTGTGCAGCGACTGCACGTAGTGCTCGGCGGAGTGGACCTGCACCGCCCGGTGGGTGGCGAGCGCGGTGCCGACCGCGTTGGTCCCGGTGATGTGCTCCGTCCAGGCCGCCCCCTCCGACAGGCAGATCCGGTTCGCCTGCCGCATCACCGAGGGGTGGCCCTCCCGCCACAGCACCCGGCCGTGCTCGTCGGTGACCACCATGATCTGGAGCGAGGCGTCGGCGATCCCGGCCAGACCGGAGCTGAGGGTCTGCATCACCTCGGCGAGGAGGGTGCTCCGCCGCCGGTGCTCCAGCTCGTCGCGGCGCAGCAGCACGCTGCTGGTGCCCTGGTCGGGGTCGAGACCGAGCCGGGCCATCCGCTGCCAGGAGGCGTCGATCTCCGGCCGGGGCGCGATCGGCGGCGTCCGTCCGGCCAGGGTCTCCTCGCGGACGCGGTGGAGCAGCCGGGCCGCCTGGACGGCGTCCATGGTGGCCAGCCGTTTCATGTCGAGCCGCGTGTTGTTCATCGGTCCCTCCCCGCCACCCGGTGTGCTGTATCGGTTCTGCAGTGTCCGGGCGGATGACCGGAGTGTCGTGAGCGTCCTACGGCCCAGGCCGCGGGGTCGTCCGGGCCGGGCTCGCAGTGTCGCGGGTCCATCGTGCCGTCCGGAAGCCCTCCATGGAGCCCGGTTCGGGTAATCCTGCAACCCTTTGCAACTCTGGCCTCACTCCGCCCCCGTGCCCGAGGGTGATGACGGCGGGTGGTGGTGCCGTGTCGGCGCAGCACCACCCCCGCCTTCCGCGCGTGCCGGCCCCGCGCCCCGCCCGACGGGCCGCGCAGGGCCCACCCCTGGTACGCGCGGCAGACTTCCCGAGATCCGCGGCGGACTTCCGGACCTCTACGGACTTCCGGACCTACGGACTACCGGACCGGCGTACCCCCACATCACTCCACCGGCCTCCGCCGGCCTCACCCCACCGGCCTCACTCCGCCGGCCGCGCCCGCTCCACCACCGCGCGCAGGTCCAGGGTGTGCGGCAGCGTGCCGAAGCCCGCGCCCCCTTCGCCGCCGAGGCGGCCCGCGCAGAACGCGTCCGCCACCTCCGGCGGGGCCCAGCGGACGAGGAGCGCGCCCTGGAGGACCAGGGCCATCCGCTCGGCGAGCCGCCGGGCCCGCGCCTCGACGCCCTCCAGATCGGCCAGCTCCGTGAGCAGGCCCCGGATCGCCCGGTCGAGCCGGGGGTCCGCGCCCCGCGCCTCCCCGACCTCCCGCAGATACGCGTCCAGCGCCGCCGGTTCCGTCCGCAGCGCCCGCAGCGCGTCCAGCGCCTGGATGTTCCCGGCGCCCTCCCCGACCGAGTTCAGCGGCGCCTCGCGCAGCAGCCTCGGCAGCCCGGACTCCTCCACGTAC
The DNA here is from genome assembly GCF_044541975.1 of Streptomyces sp. NPDC085460. Taxonomy (NCBI): domain Bacteria; kingdom Bacillati; phylum Actinomycetota; class Actinomycetes; order Kitasatosporales; family Streptomycetaceae; genus Streptomyces; species Streptomyces sp. NPDC085460. The sequence continues at coordinate 46,165 of NZ_JBITTO010000004.1, read as the reverse complement.
CCGTTCCCGCCCAGGCACTCCAGCGCCTCGGCCACCACCGGCACGCACCGCTTCGTCACCCAGTACTTGGCCGCCGGCACCGCGATCCGCAGCAGCGCCGACTCCCGCTCCGTACCGGCGTCGTACGCCGCCGCCAGCCGCATCCCGAGAACGGTCGCCGCCTCCGACTCCACGGCGAGATCCGCCAGCACGTTCCGCATCAGCGGCTTGTCGGCGAGGAGGCCGCCGGAGGCCGAGCGATACGAGGCGTGGTGCACGGCCTGCGCCACCGCCTGCCGCATCAGCGCCGCCGACCCCAGCACGCGGTCCAGCCGGGTCGCCGCCACCGTCTCCCTCACGGTGGCGGCTCCGTGCCCCTCCTCTCCGACCCGGCGCGCCCACGTGGTCCCGTCGAACTCCACCTCCGCCGTGGCGTTCGACCGGTTCCCGAGCTTGTCCTTGAGCCGCTGGAGCGCGAAGGCGTTCCGCGAGCCGTCGTCGAGGACCCGGGGCACCAGGAAGCAGGTCAGCCCGCCGGGCGCCTGCGCGAGCACCAGGAACGCGTCCGACATCGGCGCCGAACAGAACCACTTGTGCCCCGTCAGGACGTACTCGCCGGGCGCCGCCAGCGGCCGCGCGGACGTCGTGATCGCCCGGAGGTCGCTGCCGCCCTGCTTCTCCGTCAGACCCATCCCCAGCAGCACCCCCGCCTTCGAGGCGGCCGGCCGCAGCTCCCGCTCGTACACCCGGGAGGCGGCCAGGGGCTCCCACACCGCCGCGAGGTCCGGCTCGGCCCGCAGCGCCGGCACCGCCGCGTGCGTCATCGACAGGGGACAGCCGTGCCCGGCCTCGGTCTGCGTCGCCACCAGGAAGGCGGCCGCCCGCCGCACGTGCCCGCCCGGCCGGCCCCACGCGTCCGTCAGGCCCGCGGCGACGCCCTTGCCGAGCACCCGGTGCCAGGCCGGATGGAACTCCACCTCGTCGATCCGGTGCCCGTACCGGTCGTGCGTCCGCAGGCGCGGCGGGAAGGCGTTCGCCAGCTCGCCCCACTCCCTGACCTGCTCCGAACCGGACGCCCGGCCCAGCCCGCTCAGCTCCTCGCGGGCCGTGTCCCGGAGCTCCGCGGGCAGGTGCCGGCCGACGGCCTCCGCCAGGGCCCGGTCGCACGCGTAGACGTCGTACCCCACCAGGGGCGGAGCCTGGTTGGTCACTGTGTGGGAGGCCGCTTCCATGCCGATACGGTAAGCAGGTGCAGGCAGCAAGCGAAACACCCGATCGGCCGGAGCGGCGCCCCTGGAGCAGGATCCACCGGGCCCGCGTCCTCTACCGCAACGTCTCGAAGCGGAAGATGGTCTGGCTGCTCCTCAAGGACACCGTGAACTCGTGCATCGAGTACCGGATCCTCGGCCTGGCCGCCGAGGCCGCCTTCTTCACCCTGCTGTCCCTGCCACCCCTGCTGCTCGGACTGATCGCCCTCCTCGGCTACGCCGACGACTGGACGAACACCGACACCGTCGCCAGCATCCAGGAGAACATCCTCCGGGCGGCCGGCACGGTCCTGTCCGACCGGGGCGTCGAGGAGATCGCGCAGCCCGTCCTCGACGACATCACCCGGGCGAAACGCCCCGAACTCATCTCCCTGGGCTTCGCCATCGCCCTCTGGTCCGGCTCCCGCGCGGTGAACGTCTTCATCGACACCATCACCGTCATGTACGGCCTCGACGGGCACCGGGGCATCGTGAAGACCCGGCTGCTCGCCTTCCTGCTCTACATCGTGGCGCTGCTCATCGGAGCGGTGGTGCTGCCGCTCGCGGTCGTCGGCCCGGACCGGGTCGTCGAACTCGTGGCCTGGGGCACCAACGTCGTCGCCGTCCTCTACTGGCCGGCCGTCATCCTGCTCTCCATCGCCTTCCTGACCACGCTCTACCACGTCTCCGTCCCCGTCCGGTCGCCGTGGATCGAGGACATCCCGGGCGCGCTCGTCGCCCTCGCGATGTGGGCGCTGGGCAGCTTCCTGCTCCGCATCTACCTGACGAGCCAGGTCGAGGGCCCCACCATCTACGGCTCGCTCGCCGCGCCCATCGCCATCCTCCTGTGGATCGGCGTCTCCGCCTTCGCGGTCCTGGTCGGCGCCGCCGTGAACGCGGCCATCGACCGCGTGTGGCCCTCCGTCGCCACCGCCGCCGCCCGCGAGGCCAACGAGCGCGCCCGCGCCGTCCAGGCCGCCGAACTCGTCGCCCGCATCCGGGCGGAGGCGGAGGAGGTCGACGAGGACGACCCCGACATGCCGTCCGAGTTCCCCGAGCGCTGGTCCAAGTTCCTCCCGCCCGACGACGTGAAGGCCCGCCTCCACACCGGCTGGGAGAAGGAATGACCCCTCCGGTCCAGCCCGAAGGGGTGTGCGAGGAGCGCCCCGCCCGGGTCTAGCCTGAAGGGGTGTACGAGGAGCGCCCCGCCCGGCTCGACGGCGCCGTCCTGTGGACCCGGACGGCACCCGCGCCCGTCGTGTCCGGCGCCCTCGTCGTCCCCGACGGGTGCATGGACCTGATCTGGGCCGACGGGCGGCTCCTCGTCGCGGGCGCCGACACGCGCGCGTACCGCTCGGGCGAGGCGGTCGCCCGGTACGCGGGGCTGCGCTTCGCCCCCGGTGACGCCCCGCGCCTCCTCGGCGTCCCGGCCCGCGAGCTGCGCGACCGCCGGGTGGACCTCGCCGACCTGTGGCCCGCGGCGGAGGCCCGCCGCCTCGCCGGCCGGATCGGCCGGGCCCCCGACCCCGCCGCCGCCCTGGAGGCGTACACGCTCCGCCGCGCGGCCGGCGCCGGGCCGCCCGACCCGCTGCTCCGGGCGATCAGCGCCCTGCTCGGCGCGGGCCGCCCGGTCGGCGAGACCGCCGACGCCCTCGGCCTCGGCGCCCGCCGGCTCCACCGCCTCTCCCTGGACGCCTTCGGCTACGGCCCCCAGACCCTGGCCCGGGTCCTCCGCCTCCAGCGCGCCCTCGCCCTCCTCCGGGCCGGCCTCCCGCCCGCCGAGGCCGCCGCGCGCGCGGGGTACACGGACCAGTCCCATCTGACCCGCGACACCCGCGCGCTGGCGGACACGACACCGGGGGCCTACGCGCGCGTGGCGGCCGGTCAGGCGTCGCCCGGGGCCCGGGAGTCGATCGAGGTGTCGGCGAACAGCGAGATCCCGTAGCCGTCCGGGTCGAGCACGACGGCGTACCGCTGCCCCCACACCGCGTCCCACGGCCTCATGTGCCCCGCGTACCCGGCCCGCGTCAGCTCCTCGTACGCCGCGTCCACCTCCCGCGCGGAGTCGCAGCGGAAGGCCAGCTCGCCCCGGCTCCCCTCGGCCCGCCGGTACGACGGGTCGAAGGAGCGGACGGACTCCTCCGTGTCCCACGCGAGCCGCAGCCCCCCGGGCAGCACCGCCTCCACGTGGGGCGCCTCCTCCGCGCCCTCCGGGAACGCGAAGCCCAGACGGCGGTAGAAGGCCAGCGAGGTGGCCATGTCGGCGACCACCAGTCCGATGAGGTCGAGTCGAGGTGTCTTCATGCCCCCGACGCTAGACACTCACGGGGACCACGTCTTGTACGCGTCGGACACCGGCGGCACCGGAGCCGGCCCGGCGAGCGGGGCGCGCGCCGGGCGCTGTATCGGCAGGGACTGGAGGTGGAGCAGGAGCAGGGGGTGGAAGCGGAACGCGGAGCCGCTCCCCGCCGGACCGCCCACGGCGGCGGGCCCGGCGGGCAGCGGCTCCAGGAGACACGCGTCGGCGAGGCGCTCGACCAGGTCCTCGGCCCGGGACGCGGTCAGTCCGAGCGCGGCGGCGGCCGAGTCCGGCGTGAAGGGGCGCGGGCCGAGCGCCGTGAGGCGGGTCAGCACCTCGCGGCTCTCGGTGTCGGCGCGCCGCAGCATCCGGGCCAGGGCACCGGCCACGTCGAGCCGTCCGAAGGAGAGTTCGCCGAGCCGGGTCGGCTCGGCGGCGAGCCGCTGCGCGAGGCGGGCCACCGACCAGTGCGGGCGGGCGACGAGACGGGTCCCGGCGATCCGCAGCGCCAGCGGCAGCCCGGCGCAGAGCTCCACGATCCGTTCCGCCGCGGCCGGCTCGGCGGTGGTGCGGGCCCGGCCGGCCGTCGCGGTGAGCAGCGCGAGCGACTCGGCGCGGTGCAGCGGGGCGAGGGGGAGGACCGTGGGGCCGGTCTCCGCGGCGAGGTGGACGTGGCCGGTGACGAGGACCGCGCAGTGCGGCCCGGCCGGCAGGAGCGGGGCGATCGCGGCGCGCTCGGAGGCGTTGTCCAGCAGGACCAGGAGCCGCCGCTCCGCCGTCCGGGTGCGGTAGATCCGTACGAGCTCGTCCAGGTCGCCGGCGACGGGCCCGGGCGGCTCGGCGCCGAGGGCGCGGAGGAACCGCGCCAGGACCTCGCGCGGATCCTCCGGGGTGCCGTGGGAACCGGTCAGGTCGGCGTACAGCTGCCCGTCGGGGAACCGCTCCCGGGCCGCGTGCAGGGCGTGCACGGCCAGGGCCGTCTTGCCGACGCCGGCCATGCCGGTGATCAGACAGCGGCGCGGCCCGGCGGCGTCGCCCGGGCGGGCGTCGAGCAGACGCGCCAGGGCGGCCCGCTCGCGGGCGCGCCCGGTGAAGCACGGAGCCTCGGTCGGCGTCATGAACGGCGTCACGGATGGAGTCATGGACGGCGTCATGGCCTGCGTACGGGCCGCCGGTCCCGGCGCGGGCGCCGTGCCGCGCGGCCGGGGCGGCCGTACCGGCGCGCCGCCCGGCACGGGGGGCGGTGACGGGCTCACCGGAGTCTGCCCGACGGACGGCGGGGACGGGCTCACGGGGGTCCGCCCGGCGGGTGGCGGGGACGGGTGCGCCGGAGGCTGCCCGGCGGGCGGCGGGGCCAGGTCGAGGGTGGCGCACAGCAGCGCCTGGTGCGCGGCCCTCAGCCCGTGGCCGGGATCGACCCCCAGCTCCTCGGCGAGCACCGCCCTGCCCTCGTCGAACACCTGGAGCGCCTCCGCCTGCCGCCCGCACCGGTACAGGGCGGTCATCAGCTGCGCCCGCATCCGCTCGCGCAGCGGGAAGTCGGCCACCAGCCGGGTCAGTTCGGCGACGACCCCCTCGTGGCGGCCCAGGGCGAGCTCGGCCTCCATCCGGTTCTCCAGGGTGGTGGCGCGCTCCTCCTCCCAGTGCGGGACCTCCTCCTCCGCGAGGAACTCGGTGACGTTCACCAGCACGGGGCCCCGCCACAACCCCAGCGCGTCACGCAGGAGGGTGGCGGCCTCCGCGTGCCGGTGCTCCTGGAGCGCCTGCCGGCCGAGCCGGTCGAGGCGCTCGTACTCCAGGACGTCGACCCGGCCGTCCCCGGTCCCGAGGGCGTACCCCGGTGCCCGGCGCTCCAGGGTGACCTCGGGGCCCAGCAGTTTGCGCAGCCGGGAGACGTACGTGTAGATCTGCCCGCTCATCGTGGCCGGCGGGTCCGCGCCCCACAGCAGGCGGCTCAGCCGGGCGTCCGGGACGACCTGCCCGCGCGCGAGCAGCAGGGCGGCGAGGAGGGTGTGCGTCTTCGTCCCCGTGAGGGCCACCCGGTGGCCGTCCCGGGTGGCCTCGACCGGGCCGAGCAGCTGGAAGTCCATGGCGGCTGGGGGGTCCTCTCGACGACCGGCGGGGGCTGACGCGGGCTGCGGAGACCACCTTGGCCGAACCCCCGCCCGTCCGGCGCCGAACCGGTCGGCATCCTCCCGGCAACCGGAACGGCTCCGGAGCGCCACCGGCACGCCGCCGGAACCCGTCGGAACCCACCGGCACGGCACCGGCACGCCACCGGCAACCGGGACCGGCACCCGGCGGCCCCGCACCGGCACCCCCGGCGGGCGGCGGTCCGCGGAATGGAGATTCCGTAGAGCCGCGTCAGGGATCCGCCATATCCCGGCCCCCCACGCTCGGGGCAACGGCGCCGGGAGAGACCCGGTCCGCTCCCCGGGGAGGACCCCTGATGCGCAGTCGACTCGCCGCAGTCACCGCCACCGCAGTAGCCGCGATCGTCGCCCTGGCCACCCCCGCCTCCGCGGCACCCGCCGACAAGCCGCAGGTGCTGAGCGGCTGGACGCAGACGAGCGCGTCGAGCTACAACTCCTGGGTCTCGGCCCGCGCCAACCAGGGCAACTGGTCCGCCTACGGGTTCGACTGGTCGACCGACTACTGCTCGTCCTCCCCGGACAACCCCTTCGGCTTCCCCTTCCAGACGTCCTGCGCCCGCCACGACTTCGGCTACCGCAACTACAAGAAGGCCGGCACCTTCACCGCGAACAAGGCCCGCCTCGACGACGCCTTCTACGCCGACCTCAAGCGCGTCTGCACCCGCTACTCCGGCGCGACCCGCACCGCGTGCGACTCCACCGCCTGGACCTACTACCAGGCCGTCAAGGCGTTCGGCGTCAGCCCGGCCCTCGGTTAATCGGTGGTGCGCTGACGGAGGGCCCGGCTACAGTGCCGTTCATCCGCTCCCGCAGGGGCGGATGAAGGCATGCCGAGAACCCGGAAACAGGAGGTGAGGACATTGATGACTGTCACGGTGACGGGCTCTGCCCGCATTCAGGAGTTCATCGTTCCCACCCCCGTGGTCTCCGGCTGACCTTCACTCGATCCGCGCGCTCGGAGCGCGCCGCCGGGGCCACCCTTCGAAGGGTTCCCCCTTGTCCGACGTTTCGCTCCACCCGTCTTCCTCCGCCGTCTCCACCCTCCGGCACCCGCTGGCCGCTCATGGCTGGGACGAGGGCTGGGAGGGGGAGTTCGCCCCGTACGCCGCCCAGGGGCTCGTCCCGGGGCGGGTCCTCCGCGTCGACCGCGGGCAGTGCGACGTGGCGACGCCGGCCGGCGTCGTCCGCGCCGACACCGCGTTCGTGACCCCGCACGACCCGCTGCGGGTCGTCTGCACCGGCGACTGGGTCGCCGTCGACCCCGAGGGCGCGAGCGACCCCCGCTACGTGCGGACGCTCCTGCCCCGCCGGACGGTCTTCGCCCGGTCCACCTCCTCCAAGCGGTCCGAGGGCCAGGTCCTGGCGGCCAACGTCGACCACGCCGTCATCACCGTCTCCCTCGCCGTCGAGCTGGACCTCGGCCGCATCGAGCGCTTCCTCGCCCTCGCGTGGGAGTCCGGCGCGCGGCCCACCGTCGTCCTGTCCAAGGCGGACCTGGTGTCCGACCCGGTCGTCCTCTCCCACCTGGTGGAGGACGTCCAGGGCGCCGCGCCCGGCGTCGAGGTGCTGCCGCTCAGCTCGGCCAGCGGCGACGGCGTCGACGTCCTGCGGGCCGTCGTCTCCGGCGGCACCACCGTCCTCCTCGGCGTCTCCGGCGCCGGGAAGTCCACCCTCGCCAACGCGCTCGTCGGCGAGGACGTCATGACCGTGCAGGCGGCCCGTGACGTGGACGGCAAGGGCCGGCACACCACCACCACCCGCAACCTCTTCGTGCTGCCCGGCGGCGGTGTCCTCATCGACACCCCCGGCCTGCGCGGCGTCGGCCTGTGGGACGCGGAGGCCGGCGTCGGCCAGACCTTCGCGGAGATCGAGGAGCTGGCCGCCGAGTGCCGCTTCCACGACTGCTCCCACGAGTCCGAGCCGGGATGCGCCGTCCTGGCCGCCCTCGACGAGGGCACCCTCCCGGTGCGCCGCCTGGAGAGCTACCGCAAGCTCGTCCGGGAGAACCAGCGCCTGGTCGCCAAGACCGACGCCCGGCTGCGCAACGAGATCCGCAAGGACTGGAAGCGCAAGGGCGCCGAGGGCCGCGCCGCCATGGCCTTCAAGCGCGAGGGCCGGCTGCGGTAGCGGCAGGGGCACCGCCCTGTCCGAATCCCGCCAGTGTGCGGCGGTCCGCCGCCGCACACTGGATCCATGACGGACGACGAGGGCGACACCCTCTACCAGGCGGTGAGCAGCAGGGACGCGCGGTTCGACGGCGCGTTCTTCTTCGCCGTGCGGACCACCGGCATCTACTGCCGGCCCAGCTGCCCGGCCGTCACCCCCAAACGGCGGAACGTCGCCTTCTACCCGACGGCCGCCGCCGCCCAGGGCCACGGCTTCCGGGCCTGCCGCCGCTGCCGGCCCGACGCGGTGCCCGGCTCCGCCGAGTGGAACGTCCGGGCCGACGTCGTCGGAAGGGCGGTGCGGATGATCGGCGACGGCGTCGTGGACCGCGAGGGCGTGCCCGGCCTCGCCGTCCGCCTCGGCTACAGCACCCGCCAGGTCCAGCGCCAGCTCACCGCCGAGCTGGGCGCCGGACCGGTGGCGCTGGCCCGCGCCCAGCGGGCGCACACCGCCCGGGTGCTCCTCCAGACCACCACGCTGCCGGTCACGGAGATCGCCTTCGCCGCCGGTTTCGCCTCGGTCCGCCAGTTCAACGACACCATCCGAACCGTCTACGCCCGCACCCCGACCGAACTGCGCGCCGAGACGGCCGGCGCCCCCGGCCCCGGGACCGCCCCGGCCACCGGCGTACCGCTGCGGCTCGCCTACCGGGGGCCGTACGCCGCCCGCGAGGTCTTCGACCTGCTCGCCGCCGAGGCCCTGCCGGGCGTCGAGGAGGTCACCGGGCCGCCCGGCGACCGCACCTACCGGCGCACCCTGCGGCTGCCGTACGGACCCGGGACCGTCGCCGTCGACGAGCGGGCGCCCGGCCGCTGGCTGGAGGCCCGGCTGTGCCTCGCCGAGCTGCGCGACCTCACCACCGCCGTGCACCGGCTGCGCCGCCTGCTCGACCTCGACGCCGACCCGTACGCGGTCGCGGAGCGGCTCGGCGCCGACCCGCGCCTCGCCGGCCCGGTCGCGGCCCGGCCGGGGGTCCGCTCGCCGGGGGCCGCCGACCCGGAGGAGTACGCCCTCCGGGCCGTGCTCGGCCCCCAGGAGTCGGCCCGCGTCCTGGCGGAGTCGGGGACCCCGCTCGACACCCCCGACGGCACGCTCCGCGCGCTCTTCCCCGCCCCGGCAGACCTCACCGGCCACCCGGTCGCCGGGGCCCTGGCCCGCGCCCTCGCCGACGGCACGCTCCGGCTCGACCCGGGCGCCGACCGCGACGAGGCCGCCCGCGTCCTCGCGGCCGTACCCGGCGTGGACCCCCGCACCGCCGCCCGGATCCGCGTCCGCTCCCTCGGGGACCCGGACGTGCCGGACCCGGACGGCCCCGACGTCCCGGAGCGGGCGCCGTGGCGCTCCTACGCCACGCGCTATCGGGAGGTCAGCCCGCGATGACCGCGCCCACCCACGCGCCCACGATCAGCAGGCAGGCGAAGAGCTCCACCAGGAGGCTGGTGCCGGCGGCGCGCATGAGGGCGCGAGTGGCGGCGCGGGCCTGGCCGTGGCCGCCGATGCGGAGCCGCTCGGAGAGGTAGACGCCGCCGACGAAACCGGGGACCGCGCCCACCACCGGGAGCAGGACGAAGCCGAGGAGGGCGCCGCCGCCCGCGTAGCCGAGGGTGCGGCGGGTCAGCCCCACGTTCCGGAAGCGGCGCGGTGGCAGCTGCCAGACCACGACCTGGGTGAGCAGCATCAGGGCGGTCGAGGAGACCAGCAGGATCCACGCGAGGCCGGTCTGCTCGTTCAGCGACCACCACAGCACGGCGGCCCACACCAGCCAACTGCCCGGCACGCCGGGGGTGAGGACCCCGAACAGGCCGAGGAGCATGACCGCCGCGACCATCAGGAGCTGCCACACACCCACGCGCCCAGCCTCCCCCAGACCGGACGTTCCCGCAGGTCGCGAGGACCGAACGGGGAGGGCGTCCCGGCGGGAGGGGAGGCCGCTCGGGCGGGGGCGGGCGTCCGGCGGGTGGTGTGGTCTGTGTCGTCAGCGGGCCACCCAGCCCTTCTCGTACGCGTGCCAGCCCAGCTGGAGGCGGGTCGTGACGGCGGCCAGTTCCATCAGGCCCTTCACCCGGCGCTGGACCGTGCGCAGGCCCAGGTCCAGCTGCTTGGCCACGCTGGCGTCGGTCATGCCGGCGAGCAGCAGGGAGAGGATCTCCAGGTCGGTGGCGTCGGGGCCGGGGGCCTGGTCCTCGGTGACCTGCGCGCCCGCGCCGAGCCGCAGCGGCAGCGCCTCCCGCCACACCGCCTCGAAGAGGCCCATCAGCGACTCCAGCAGGCCGCTCGCGTGCACCACCAGCGCGGCCGGCTCCGCCCCGCGGCCGGTCAGCGGGACCATCGCGAGGCTGCGGTCGGCCACCACCAGCTTGGTCGGCACCCGGTCCACCACCCGGATCTGCTCCTCGCGGCCGAGCGCCGCCGACAGTTCCAGGAGGCCGGTGGGCAGGCTCAGCACCTCGCGCTCGACGACCACCCGGTAGCGCACGCCCCGCCCGGCGGCCAGCTCCTCGGCGTCGTTCTCCAGGCCCGAGACGGCGATCGGCTTGCCGGTGACGAGGGCGCAGACCTCCTCCGCCGCGCCGAGCTGGAGCTGGAGGAAGCGGTGGGTGACCGCGCTCGCGCCGGTCACCACCTCGACCAGGTCGTGCACGGCCGGCTCCGTCGCCTCGGCGCGGTACTCCTCCGCGAGGAGCGCCGCCGCCAGCTCCGCCTGCTCCAGCTCGTGCCGCTGCTGGGTGAGGAGCGCGCCGAGCGCCACCCCGGGCGGCGCCGCCACCCAGCGGCCGGTGCGTGCCGAGGACTGGGCGGCGAGCCCCTGCGCCTCCAGGCGGCGCAGCGCCCGCTCGGTGTCCCGTTCGGGCAGCGAGAGCCGGTGCGCCAGGTCCGTGACCTCGGCCGCCCCGAGCGCGATCAGCGCCCGGTAGGCGGACTCCTGCCGCTCGTCCAGTCCTATCGCTCCCAGCATCGGTTCCCGCCCCTCGCCGTGCCTGCGGAGGGCGGCACGCGAAGTTCCGCGCACGTTCCCCGGAGGCATTCGTTCCGTTGGTGGCCTGGCGGGAATCGGCCACGGCGTATTCCCGCCGCGCCCATCATCCCTGTACCGCCCTCACCTCTGCCAATGTGGCGCCACCGCAGCACCAACCGCCTCCGGATACAGGTGACTTGCGCCTGTTGTCCGGAATCTGATGGGGAGAGCGATGCGCCCGATTTCGCGTACGGCCCTGGGAGCGGCGACCGCCGCCGTCCTGGCCGTCACGGCGGCCCTGCCGTCCGCCGCGGCCCAGCCGCCGGCCGGCGGCTCCGCCGAACGCCCGCCGGTCGGCAGCGAGGCCCAGGCCCGCGCCGGGGAGAGGCCCGCCACGGTGACCCTGGTCACCGGCGACCGCGTCCTGGTCAGCCGCGACGAGCGGGGCAACCCCGCCGCCACCGTCCTGCCCCGCGAGGACGGCACCGTCCCGCTGGTCCAGACCCGCCGCTCCGGCCAGGACCTCTACGTCTACCCCGAGGGCGCCACCGAGGCCCTCGCCGCCGACCGGGTCGACGAGGAGCTGTTCAACGTCACCGGCCTGGTCCGCCAGGGCTACGACGACGCCTCCACCACCACGCTGCCGCTGATCGCCGTCTACGGCTCCGACCTCGGCCGCTCCGCCTTCGCCGCCCCGCGCGGCGCCCGCCGCGGCCAGGTCCTCAAGACCATCGGCGGCGTCGCCCTGACGGCCGAGAAGAAGCAGGCCGCCACCTTCTGGGCCGAGGTCTCCGCCCCCGACGCCCCCACCGCCCGCGCCTTCACCGCCGGCCTCGACAAGCTGTGGCTGGACCGCAAGGTCGAGGCCACCCTGGAGCGTTCGACCGCGCAGGTGCACGCCCCCGAGGCGTGGGCCGCAGGCTACGACGGCACCGGCACCAAGGTCGCCGTCCTCGACACCGGCGCCGACGCCGAACACCCCGACCTCAAGGGCCGGATCGTCGCCGCGGAGAACTTCACCGACTCGGACGGCCCGGGCGACCGGCAGGGCCACGGCACCCACACCCTCTCCACCGTCGGCGGCTCCGGCGCGGCGAGCGGCGGCAAGAAGAAGGGCGTCGCCCCCGGCGCCGCGCTCCTCAACGGCAAGGTGCTCAACGACTCCGGCTCCGGCGCCACTTCGTGGATCATCGCCGGCATGGAGTGGGCCGTCGCCCAGGGCGCCGACGTCGTCTCGATGAGCCTCGGCAACCCCTCCGAGACCGACTGCGACGACCCGATGGCCGCCGCCGCCGAACAACTCGCCCAGAACAAGGGCACCTTGTTCGTCGTCGCCGCGGGCAACGCGGGCCCCTCCCTCAACTCCGTCTCCTCGCCCGGCTGCGCCCCCGGCGTCCTCACCGTCGGCGCCACCGACCGCGACGACTCCACCGCGTCCTTCTCCAGCCGCAGCCCCGTGGCCAACGAGGCGCACACCCTCAAGCCGGAGATCGCCGCCCCCGGCGTCGGCATCTCCGCCGCCGCGGCCGGCGGCCGCGGCCCCTACGCGTACCAGGCGATGTCCGGTACGTCGATGGCCACCCCGCACGTCGCGGGAGCCGCCGCGATCCTGAAGCAGCGTCACCCCGACTGGACCGCGCAGCAGGTGAAGGCGGCCCTCGTCTCCTCCGCCGAGACCGACATCCCCGGCGACGTCCGGGAGACCGGCGGCGGCCGGCTCGACGTCAAGGCCGCGATCGACCAGAAGGTCCTCTCCGCCCCGGCCGTCCAGGGCGGCACCTTCCACTGGCCGCAGGACAAGAGCGACCGCACCACCGTCACCGTCCCCTACACCAACACCTCCGCCGCCCCGGTCACCCTCGACCTGGCCGTCGAGACCGTCACCGGCAACGACGGCTCCGCCGTCCGGTCCTCCGTCGCCCGCCTCGGCACGCGCAAGGTCACGGTCCCCGCCGGCGCGACCGTCGAGGTCCCGCTCTCCCTCGACCCCACCGCCCGCCTGGAGCGCGCGCAGTACGGCGACGTCACGGGCAGGGTCGTCGCCACCGCCCGCGGCGGCGTCCACGTCTCCACCCCCTTCTCGCTGTACGTCGAGCCCGAGACGGTCACCCTCCGCGTCAAGCTGATCGACCGCCTGGGCAAGCCGGCCGGCGGCCCCTCCTCGCTCGACGTCATCGGCACCGACACCGCCACCGGCGAGCGCCGCTACAACGAGGGCGCCGCCGACCAGGTCTTCCGGGTCCGCCCCGGCAGCTACTTCCTCACCTCCTTCGTCGCCACCCCCGACGCCGGCGAGGGCGCCACGCTGACCGACTCGCTCACCCACCTGGCCCGCCCGCAGCTGGAGGTCAGGAAGGACACCACCGTCGTCCTCGACGCCCGCGAGGCCCACCGCCTCTCGGTCCGCACCGACCGCCCGTCCGAGGTCCGCGGCGCCACCCTCACCTTCGCCCGCTCCTGGGACGACACCTGGATGCACGCCGGCACCGCCGGCGGCCCGCGCACCATCCGCTCCTACTACGCCTCCGTCGAGGGCGAGGCCCGCGACGGGGAGTTCGAGTCCGGCAGCTACTGGCGCGCCGCCGCCCCGCAGCTCTCCTCGCTGCGCACCGGCGACGGCCTCGACCTGCACGCCGTGACCGCCTCCACCGGCTCCGACAACCTCGACGGCACCGGCTCCGCCCGGCTCGTCGACGCCGGCACCGGCACCCCGGACGAGCTGAGGGCCGCCGGCGTCCAGGGCCGCCTCGCCCTGGTCCGCCTCCCCGACGACGCCACCAGCGTCGTCACCCTGGCCCAGGACGCCAAGGCCGCCGGCGCGATCGGCGTCGTCGTCCACCACGCCTCGCCGCTCCGCTGGTACCCGACCGGCGGCTTCACCGGCGCCGGCCTGCCCGCCCTCGCGGTCCCGGCCGGAGAGGCGGACGCGCTCCGCGACCGGCTCGCCTCCAGCCAGGTCACCCTGCACTGGAAGGCCACGGCCAAGCCGTCGTACGTCTACAGCCTCGCCTTCCCCGAGACCGGCGAGATCGAGCACGACCGCGTCCACCGGGTCCGTGACTCCCGGCTCGGCCGCTCCGAGGTCACCTACGGTTCGGCCGGCGTCGCCGCGGACTTCATGAACTTCCCCGCCGCCCACCGCCCGAACGGCACCTCCGCCTCCTTCGCCGGCCTGGAGACCGTCGCCGCCCCGGGCAGCCGCACCGAGTACTACACGCCCGGCGACACCGTCTGGCAGCAGCTGACCGGCAGCAGCTTCCCCTTCGGCGAGCTGATGGTCGGCGACCGGCACGCGTACACCGCGGGCGAGCGCCGCACCGAACGCTGGTACGACGACGTCATCGTCCCCACCGCCCCGCGCGACGCCTCCGGCGCCCCCGTCCTCGTCTCCGAGCGGCAGGGCAACCTCATCGGCTTCGCCGCCGCGATGTGGGGCGACGGCGTCCACCACGCCGAACCCGGCTCCTTCGGCGACCTCGGCAACCTGCGGCTGCGCCGCGACGGCGAGCTGATCGGCGACAACGCCTGGCCCTTCGGCGTCTTCGAGGTGCCCGCCGAGCGGGGCACGTACGAACTCGAACAGAACACCATGAAGATCGGCAACCGGAACTGGGCCCGCTCCACGTCCGTACAGTCGATCTGGAAATTCACCTCCCAGCTCGACGAGACGGTCTATTCTCAGGGCATCCCGATACTCTTCCCCCGGTACGACCTGCCGGTGGACGGACTGAAGACCCTCGCCGCCACCGACGGCCAGCGGATCCGCCTCTCCGCGACCGGTCACGCCGGGTACAAGCCGGGCGCGCTCGCCTCGGCCTCCCTCTCGTACTCCTACGACGGGGGCACCACCTGGACCGAGGCGCCGGTCACCAGGGCGGGCGGTGAGTGGATCGCGACCGTGAACCACACGGGCGCGACGGGCAAGCCGGTCACCCTGAAGACCGAACTGACGGACGCCCACGGCAACTCCGTCACCCAGACCGTGGTCCGCGCTTACGACGTGCGCTGACCACGACGGTCCGCCGGACGTCCTTCCCGTGGGGGGTGGGGTCGTCCGGCGGACCACCCATTCGCAGCAACGGTTTTTCTCGTGTCCCGTTTTCCCGGGCCGCCCGCGGTGGACAATAGGGGCATGACTCAGCAGGGGGACAACTGGTGGGACGCGCTCTACGACGAAGCGGCGGAGGACAGCGCCCCGGCATCCCCGGCATCCCCGGGTGACACCCTCGACGCCCGCTTCGCCTCCGCCTCCCGGGCCACCGCACCCGAACCCACCGGCCCGCCGCCACCTCCCGCCGCGCCCCCGGCGCCCCCGGCGCCCACGGCCCCTCCGGCCCGCCCCGTCGCGCCGCCCGCGCCCGCGGTGTTCGGACCGGCGCCCTGGGAGGCGCCCGCCAGTGGGCCCCGCACTTTTCCGCAGCCGCAGCCGCAGCCGCAGGCGGCACCGGAACCCGAGCCCGAGCCCGAGCCCGAGGCCGAGCCGGTCGCCGCGCCGCCGGCGGAGCGGTCGACGGCCGAGGACGCCACCGTGCTGGTGCGCCTGCCCGCCGGGCACGAGCCGACGGTCCAGGTACCGGTGCCCGAACCCGTGCCGCTGCCCCGGCCCCGTACCGGCTTCGTCGGCAGCCGGCCGCCCACCTACGAGGCCGAGCCGACCGCCCTGCCCGCCGCGCGGCCCGGCGAACTCGCCGACCTGGTCGCCGACACCGTCCTCGACGGCGCCCGCTACGGCACCGCCACCCTCCGCGCCGCCTCCGTACGCGGCGACTCCGCCCGCTACCGGGGCGAACCCCGCCGGGACGCCCTGCTCACCGCCCGCTTCGGGCACGACGAGACCGCCCTGGTCCTGGTCGCCGTCGCCGCCGGCTCCCGCGCCGCCGACGAGGCCCACCTCGCCGCCGCCGACGCCTGCCGCTGGATCGGCGAGGCCGTCGGCCGCAGCCACGCCCGGCTCGCCGAGGACATCCGCTCCGGCCGCCGCGGCGACCTCAAGTCCGGCCTGCACCGGCTCACCGACCGCACCTATGGACGGCTCCGCGCCCGCGCCGCCGAGCGGGGCGTGGCCCCCGAGGCGTACACCGCGACCCTGCGCTGTCTGCTCATCCCCGCCGACCCCGACTGCCGCACCCGGGTCTTCTTCGGCATCGGCGGCGGCGGGCTCTTCCGGCTCCGCGACGGCGCCTGGCAGGACATCGAGCCCCTGCTGCCCGACCCGGCGTCGGTGACCGGCGCGCCCGTCGTGGGCTTCGGGTCCACGCCACCGCACGGGACGCCCGAGGCGACCGAGGAGGGCGACCGGCTCACCATGGACCTCGGCATCACCACCGCCCCCGGGCCGCTCGTCGAGGAGCCCGTCCCGCCGCCCGCCGAACCGTTCCGCTTCCGCGCCTCGGTGGCCCGCCCCGGCGACACCCTGCTCCTCGCCTCGCCCGGCCTCGCCGAGCCGATGCGCGGCGAGCCCGAGCTCGCCCGCGAGCTGGCCGCCCGCTGGACCGGCGCCGAACCGCCCGGCCTCGCCGCCTTCCTCGCCGACACCCAGCTCCGGGTGACGGGGTACGCCGATGACCGTACGGGGGCCGCCGTCTGGGAGGCGTGAGACGCCGGGCCGTGTGTTGATGGACCCATGGCCAAACAGAACGTAGCGGAACAATTCGTCGACATCCTCGTCCGCGCCGGCGTGCAGCGGCTCTACGGCGTGGTCGGCGACAGCCTGAACCCGGTCGTCGACGCCATCCGGCGCAACCCCGCCATCGACTGGATCCAGGTCCGCCACGAGGAGACCGCCGCGTTCGCCGCGGGCGCCGAGGCCCAGATCACCGGCCGCCTCGCCGCCTGCGCGGGCTCCTGCGGACCGGGCAACCTCCACCTCATCAACGGCCTGTACGACGCCCACCGCTCGATGGCCCCGGTGCTCGCCCTCGCCTCCCACATCCCGTCCAGCGAGATCGGGCTCGGCTTCTTCCAGGAGACCCACCCGGACCAGCTCTTCCGCGAATGCAGCCACTACAGCGAACTCATCTCCCACCCGAAGCAGATGCCCCGGCTGCTGCACACCGCCGTCCAGCACGCCGTCGGCCGCGGCGGCGTCTCCGTGGTCGCGCTCCCCGGCGACATCGCCGACCAGCCCGCCCCCGAGAAGCCCACGGGATCGGCGCTCGTCACCGCGCGCCCCACCGTCCGCCCCGGCGACTCCGAGATCGACGCCCTGGTCCGGATGATCGACGCGGCCGAACGGGTGACGCTCTTCTGCGGCAGCGGCACCGCCGGCGCCCACGCCGAGGTGATGCAGTTCGCCGAGCGGCTCAAGGCGCCCGTCGGGCACGCCCTGCGGGGCAAGGAGTGGATCCAGTACGACAACCCCTTTGACGTCGGCATGAGCGGACTCCTCGGCTACGGCGCCGCCTACGAGGCCACCCACGAGTGCGACCTGCTGATCCTGCTCGGCACCGACTTCCCGTACAACGCCTTCCTCCCCGACGACGTCCGGATCGTGCAGGTCGACGTGCGCCCCGAACACCTCGGTCGCCGTTCCCGGCTCGACCTCGCCGTCTGGGGCGACGTCCGGGAGACCCTGCGGTGCGTGACCCCCCGGATCCGGGCCCGCACCGACCGCCGCTTCCTCGACAAGATGCTGAAGAAGCACGCCGACGCCCTGGAGGGCGTGGTGAAGGCGTACACCCGCAAGGTGGAGAAGCACACGCCGATCCACCCCGAGTACGTCGCCTCCGTCCTCGACGAACTCGCCGACGACGACGCCGTGTTCACCGTCGACACCGGCATGTGCAACGTCTGGGCGGCCCGCTACCTCACCCCCAACGGCCGCCGCAGGATCATCGGTTCCTTCAGCCACGGCTCCATGGCCAACGCGCTGCCGCAGGCCATCGGCGCCCAGTTCACCGACCGGGGCCGGCAGGTCGTCACGCTCTCCGGCGACGGCGGCTTCACCATGCTCATGGGCGACTTCCTCACCCTCGTCCAGTACGAACTCCCGGTGAAGATCGTGCTGTTCAACAACTCCTCGCTCGGCATGGTCGAGCTGGAGATGCTGGTCGCCGGGCTGCCCTCGTACGGAACGGGCTACCGCAACCCGGACTTCGCCGCCCTCGCCCGCGCCGCCGGCGCCTACGGGGTGCGCGTCGAGAAGCCCAAGCACCTGGCGGGCGCCCTCAAGGACGCCTTCCAGCACAAGGGCCCCGCCCTCGTCGACGTCGTCACCGACCCCAACGCCCTCTCCATCCCCCCGAAGATCAGCGCCGACATGGTCACCGGCTTCGCCCTCTCCGCCGGCAAGATCGTCCTCGACGGGGGAGTGGGCCGGATGCTCCAGATGGCCCGCTCCAACCTGCGGAACGTGCCGCGCCCCTGAGCCGTCCGGCGCGCGGCGCATGCGGACAGGCTCGCGGGGCAGGCTTTCCCGTGAGCCTGTTCGACGCGATCGTGGGTGGGGGGCTATGGCCGGGAAGGCACGACAGCCGACTCAACTGCTCAGAAAGGTGGGAGGAGCGGACCTGACCGCGGTGCCGGAGCTCCGGCACGCGTTACGCGAACTCCTCGGCGCCTGGGGCGGACCGGGCGCAGGCGACGTCGCCGAACTGCTCACCAGCGAACTGGTCACCAACGCGCTGGTCCACACCGCGCACGGAGCGGTCGTGACCGCCACGGTCGAACCGGCGCAGCTCCGGGTCGAGGTCCGCGACTTCCAGCCCGGTCTCACCGGCCCGCTCGTACCGCCCGCCGACGACGGTACGCACGGCCGGGGTCTCTTCCTCGTCAGGGAACTCGCCGACTCCTGGGGTGTCGAGGAGCGCGGCACCGGCAAGGTCGTCTGGTTCGAACTGAACGGCGGGGCCGCCTGAGGGCGACCCCGCCGTCCGGATCCCACGGGACCCGCTAGCCGAGCTGGCGCTTCATCTCGGAGAGTTCGCGCTCCAGGTTGTCGAACTCCGCGATCCGGGGGAGCGACTGGGTGTCGTCCTCCGCGGTGAGGTCCACCCTGCGGGCGTCACCGCGCGGGTCACTTCCCCTGACGGCTTGCAGGGAGGGCCGGGGCCGTAGCGGCAGTTGTCCCGGGTCCGGTATGGCGGGTTCCGCGACGGCGGCGGAGACCGCCGGTGTCGCGGAACCCGGCCCGGACCCGGGGGCCTGACCCCCGCCGGTCCCGGTGCCGGCGCCGAGCGCCGCCACCTCCACCTGACGCCCGCCGCCGCGCCCGAAGGCCCGGTGCTGGCGGTTGAGCGCCTTGATCTGCGCCCGGTCGAGCTTGGCCTGCTCGCGCCGGCGGATCCGGTTCTGCTCCTTCTCCCGCCGGTCCTCGCGCACCTCGTCCACCGCCTCGTCCAGGGTCCGCACGCCCTCCAGGAGCATCAGCGACCATGCGGCGAAGGTCTCCCGGGGAGCCCTTATCCACCGCACGATCCGGATCTGCGGCAGCGGGCGGGGCACCAGGCCCTGCTCGCGGAGCGCCGCCCGGCGGGTCTGCTTCAGGGCCCGGTCGAAGAGGACCGCCGCCGACAGGGACATCCCCGCGAAGAACTGCGGGGCCCCGTCGTGGCCCAGGCCGCGCGGCGCGTGCACCCAGTTGAACCAGGCGGCCGCGCCGGCGAAGAGCCAGACCAGGAGACGGGAGCCGAGGGCCGCGTCGCCGTGGCTGGCCTCGCGGACGGCGAGCACCGAGCAGAACATGGCGGCGCCGTCGAGGCCGAACGGGACCAGGTACTCCCAGCCGCCGGTCAGGTTGAGGTTCTGCCGGCCGAAGCCGACGAGCCCGTGGAAGGAGAGCGCCGCGGCGACCGCGGCGCAGCAGAACAGCAGCCCGTACGAGGCGAATCCGTAGATGGCCTCCTTGCGTCTGCGGCGCTCCTCGCTGCGTTCCCAGGAGTCCTCGGCCGCGGCCTGGTCACCGGCGCGCTTCCCGCGCGCGAGCACCGCCACCGCCGTCAGGACCCCGGCCACCATCACGCCGCCCGGGAGCAGCCAGTCCAGCGATATGTCGGTCAGTCTCATGCGGTGTCCCTCGCATCGCAGTAGGGCGTTTGGCCGCCCATACTGTCCGACCGATCGACGGGCCCACGGTGTTTCGGGGCAAGAGCACGCCATCGGGGGCTCAGGACATACGAATAGGTACCTTCTGGTCGAACGGCCGCCCGTGGGACCGGAGTTGCGTTCGATTCACGTCACTCGTGAGGGTGGTGTGAGGGGGGAGGTGCCGAGGGGGTTCAGGCGGTGGCGGCGAGCCGCCGGACCCGGTCCGCGTCACAGGTGCGGGGACAGGTGATGCAGGTGTCCTCGGGGCGCAGCGTGTAGAAGAAGCAGCAGGTGGCCCGGTCCCGGGTGGCCCGGGGGGTGCCGTCCGGCGCCTCGGCCCCGGGCAGCGGACGGAACGCGGCGCCGCCCGCGTACGGCTTCTCCGGCCTGCCCGTTGTCCCCGGCAGCAGCAGCTCCAGCTCGGCCATCGCCCGCTCCTCCTCGCCGAGCAGGGCGCCGATGTACCAGAGGCTCTCCACGATCTCGTCGGTCACCATCCCCCACAGGGCGCGGCGGCCGCGCCGCATCCGGGGGCCGAAGCCGGCGAGCAGCGCCTCGAAGTGCTCGGCGAGGGAGGCGCGGACCTCCGCGCGCAGGGCGTCCTCGTCGGCGACGACCCGGGCGCCGGGGAGGGCGGCGGCGGGGTCGTCCGGCAGGCAGGCGAACTCCTCGACCCGGACCGTCATCCGGCCCAGGGCCCGCTGGAAGGAGACGGAGCCGACGGGGAGGCGGGGGACCCGGCGGTGCAGGAACCAGGGGACGGTGACCAGGAGGCACGCGGGCCAGGCGTACCGGTGGAGTCCGAAGCTGGCGACGACGTCGGGGCGGGCCTGCTGTCCGTAGTCCCGGAGCACCTGCGCGTTGTCCCAGGCGAGGAAGGCGTCGAGGACGGCACCGCCGGCCGCGAGCTCCGAGGCGCCGACCCAGCCGGCACCGCGCGGCAGCCGTTCGTCCCCGGCCGACTCCTCGATCCGCAGGCCGGAGAAGACCTCGGCGAGCCGGGCGTACGAGGCCGCGACGGGCGAGGCGAGGGGGGAGGACAACAGGGCGTGGACGGTCATGCGGACCACCGAATCGCGATCGTTAGCAGGTTAGCCTTACCTTACCCGAAACGACATCGCGTCTCACCACCGGCCGCCCGCTCCCCGTCCCGCGCCTCGTGGGCGCGATCCCACGGAACGGTCATTTCGCCTATGGTGCACAGGGGACCCCGGTATCGCGAGCCGGGCCCGGCACGAGGCCGCAGGAGGACCCGGGTGGAGCAGGGCGCAGCGCGCGAGCGGGCGACGGAGGGACCGTCCGTGCGATTCGGCGACCCCGTGAACGGCCGGCGGGACGACCCGTACGACACATACGAGTGTGAGGCGGCCCGCGACGCCCCTGGAGCCGGGCCGGGCGAAGGGCGCGGCGACGCGTACGCGGCGGACGGCGGGTACGGGGCGGACGGCGGGTACGGGGCGGACGGCGGGTACGGGGCGGGGCCGGGCGCCGGGTACGGAGCGGGGGTCGGCGGGTACGGGGCCGGGCGGGGGACCGGGTACGGAGCCGGGCCGGCGGGTGCGCGCGTGCCCGAGCAGGCCCGGGGCGAGCACACCCACGGCGAGGGGCCCCTCCCCCTCCCCGGCGACGGCCCGCGCGCCGTGCGCAGGCACTCCGTCCGCGGACAGATCCTCGACGCCCTGCGCACCGCCCTCGTCTCCGGCGAGCTGTGCCCCGGCGAGGTCTACTCCGCCCCCGCCCTCGGCGAGCGCTTCGGCGTCTCCGCCACCCCCGTCCGCGAGGCCATGCAGCGCCTCGCCGTCGAGGGCGCCGTCGAGGTCGTCCCCAACCGGGGCTTCCGCGTCGTCGTCCGCACCCCCCGCGAGCTGGCCGAGCTGGCCGAGGTGCGGGCGCTGATCGAGGTCCCCGTCATGCTCCGGCTGGCCCGCACCGTCCCGGCCGCCCGCTGGGCCGGCCTCCGCCCGCTCGCCGAGGCCACCGGCGCCGCCGCCGCCCGAGGCGACCGCGCCCACTACGCGGAGACCGACCGCGCCTTCCACCGCGCGGTCCTCGCCCTCGCGGGCAACGAACAGCTCCTGGCCATCGCCGACGACCTGCACCGCCGCTCCCAGTGGCCCCTCCTGAGCGCCCCGGTCCCGCGCCACGCCGACCTCGTCGCCGACGCCGCCGAGCACAGCGCCCTCCTCGACGCCCTCGCCGCGCAGGACCTCCCGGTCGTCGAGGCGCTGGTGCGCGAGCACTTCACGGGCGCGAACGGATGGACGTGAGCCTCCGCTAGGCTGGGTTGATCATGTCAATCCACCGAGTCACAGGGGGACTTCGGATGCGGACGGGTTTACGCGCCACTGCCGTCGCGGCGGCACTGCTGATCGGACTGACGGGCTGCGCGGGCGACGCCCTCGACGCCCTCGACGAGGCCACGGGCGAGGGCGAGAACATCTCGCTCGACGCGACCGGACTGGCCCGCGCGCTGCCGCGCGACACCGACGTCGGTGACGTGTTCACGAGCAGCGAGCCGACCACGGCCCAGGGGGCCGAGGCGGTCGAGTTCTGCACCCACCGGACGGACGCGCCCTGCACGGGCGTGACGATCACCGGACTGAAGGAGACCGTGGTCCGCGGCTCCTCGCCCGAGGAGCGGGTCGACTTCATGCTCTTCGTCTTCGGCTCGCAGGAGCAGGCCACCGCCCACGTCGAGAAGATGACGGCCGGCTGGAAGAAGGAAGACGTCAAGAAGAAGCGCTCCGTGAAGCCGGTGACCTTCGACAGCGGCGCCGACACCACCGAGGCGATCACCTACGCCGACCCCGAGGGCACCAACGTCTACATGCGCGTCGGCTCCGTGGTCTCCTACGTCGCCGGCAGCCGGGTCTCCGCCGAGAACGTGCAGCAGGCGGCGACGATGCAGGCCGACCGGATCAGGACCATCGCGGCGGGCCACGACCCGAAGAAGTGACCCCACCCCCGGGGGGACCGCTCCCGTGACGGGACCGGTCCCCCCGGGCTCCGCGCCCACTAAGGTCGTGGGCGACAGCCGCCCGTACCGCGCCGCCCGTGAGGTTGCCCCATGCCGTCCGCGACCCCGTCCCCGGCGGACGGACGCCGACCCTCCCCGACCGGTACGCACCCCGGGGCCGCCGCACTGCTCGGCTGGCTCACCGACCCCGACGCGCCCCGCCTGTGCCTGGTCACGGGCGCCCCGGGCAGCGGCAAGACCGCCCTCCTCGGCTGGCTCGCCGCCCACGAGACCCGGGCCGGACGCGGCCGGGCCCGCACCGACCGGATCCTCGTCCCGCTCGCCGGGCAGAGCGCCCTCGGCGTGGCCTGGACGCTCGCCGACCGGCTGGGCGTCGTCGCCAGGACGCCGGCCGACCTCGGTCACGCGCTCGCCACCAGCGAGGCCCGCCGCACCGGGCGGACCGTGCTGCTCCTCACCGATCTGCACGCCGCCGCCGAACCGGACGCCGTCGCCGACCTGCTCGCGGGACTCGCCGAGGTCGGACGGATCCGGCTGGTCGTGGAGGCCCGCACCGGCACCCGGCCGCCCCGGGCCGCCCGTACCACCGTCGTCGACCTCGAAGGGGACGCGGGCCCGGAGCCGGTGCCCCCGGCCCCGCCGCTCCCCGACCTCTCCGATCCCGCCGCGGTCTGCGCCGCCGATCCGCTCCTCGTCACCACCGGCTACGCCACCGCCTCCGCCGACGACCACGGCGGGCTGCGCGACGCCTGGCTGCGGGCCGGGCAGGCGCTGTGCGCGGCGGACGGCCCCGCCGACCGGGCCCTGGTCCTGCTCACCGCGCTCGGCGACGGCGCCGACCCCCGGCTGCGGCCGGCCCTCGCCGAGCGGGCGGGGCCCGCGCCGTGGCGGGTGCGGTGGGCCCGGCACCGGGGCGACGTCTCCCCGCCGTGGCCCGGCCCGGTCGCCGTGCTCGGCGCGACCGCCGGCGGTCCCTCGGCCGGGGTGGTGCTCGTCGGCGACCGTACGGGCACGGTCCG
This sequence comes from Streptomyces sp. NPDC085460, assembly GCF_044541975.1. Lineage (NCBI taxonomy): Bacteria > Bacillati > Actinomycetota > Actinomycetes > Kitasatosporales > Streptomycetaceae > Streptomyces > Streptomyces sp. NPDC085460. Next base: position 22,345 of record NZ_JBITTO010000004.1, on the reverse strand, counting down.
GCTCCTGCGGGAGGCGGACGCCACCGGCGAGGGCCGGCTCGCCCACCGGGCCGCCGGACGGATCACCGCCCTCGCGCCCACCGCCGACGGGACGGTGCTGCTGCTCGACGAGCGGGGCCGGCTGCACGTCGTACGGGGCACCGCGCCCCGCCCGCCCTATCTGGAGCGCCTCACCGAGGCCGTCTCCACCACCCTCTCCCGGCACCCCGGCACGGCACTCGCGGCCATCGCGGGCTCCGTGGTGGTGGGCGACCGGCTCGGCTCGGTCCACGCCTTCGGCGTCAACGGCCTCCACCAGGCCGCCGCGCACAGCGGCCGGGTCACCGCCGTGACCGCCGTCGAGTCCGAGACGCCGTTCGTCTGCTCGGGCGGCGCCGACGGCACCGTACGGCTCTGGACGCCGGGGCGCCCGCCGGTCCCCGAACCGCTCGCGGAGCGCCGGGCGCCGGTCGTCGCGCTGCACGCGGCCCCGGCCCCCGGCGGCCCGCTGGTCGCGGCGGCCTGGGCCGACGGGCGGGTCGAGCTGATCCCCGCCGAGGGCGGCGGGCGCCGCGCCTTCCGGCCGGGCCCGGCGGTCCGCGCCGTCGCGGTCACGGCCACCGGGGCGCTCCTCGTCGGAACCGACGAGAGCCTCATCTGCCTGGAGCCGCACCACATATGACGAGGCGTCACATGAGGCGCGGCCGGGGTCACATGGCCGTCCGGGGCGTCAACTGACCCGCCAGCCACGTCGGTACGCCGCCGAGGAGGCGGAAGAGGCGGCGGGCCTCGGCGCGCAGCCGGCCCGCCTCCGGCTCCGTCTCCGTGTCGGCCAGCGCGGTGAGCGCCGGAGCCGTCCCCACCAGGTAGCCCAACTCCTCCCGGATCCGCAGCGATTCGGCGAAGCCGTGCCGGGCCTCCGCCAGCTCGCCCTCGCGCAGCGCGAGCCCGGCGAGGTGGCGCCAGGTGGAGGAGAGCAGCAGCGAGTCGCCCTGCGCGGTGGCGCCGGCGTGCGCGCGGCGGTACGCGGCCCGGGCCGCCTGCGGGGAGTCGCCCAGGTTCTGGGCGATCAGGCCGCGCCGGTAGTCCAGGAGCGGCCGGCCCGCCTCGGAGGGGGCGATCAGCGCCGCCGCGCGGCCCAGCGCCATCCGGGCCTCGTCGGCGCGGTCCCTGACCCCCAACAGCGTGGAGGCGTAGGCGAGATAGCCGCGCTCGCAGGCCGCCGCCCCGCGTTCCTCGTCGCTGCTCGCGACCGCCTCGGCGGCGCGCAGCGCCTCCTCGGCCTCGGCCCAGCCCTGTTCGGTGTAGAGGCAGCGCTCGATCAGCAGCGCGGCCCGTTCGAGCGCGGCGGCCGGTTCGTGGGCCCGGGGGGCGAGCAGCGCCGCCGCGTCGGCCCAGCAGCCGCGGGAGCGGAGCCGCCATATGGCGGTCTCCACCGGAGTCTCCTTGCCGTAGGCGGGGGACGGACTTCCGCCGCCCCCTGATTCGGAACCAGACATGGCGGTGTCCGCCACATTGCCCTCCCCGAGCGCGCCGTCGAGCTGTTGAGTAGGACGGCATCTCAGCACGAACGGACGTACCCGGCCAAGGGGTCGGGTGAAAAATTTCACAAAGCCGTGGGACGCGCGTGACGCCCCGCCGGGACCGGGTCCGACGGGGCGTCAGGGGGCGCTGAGGCCCGTGATCACGGGGGTGATCAGGGAGGGCGGTGGTGGAGCGGGCCCCGCCGGAGGGGCGGGCCAGGGGGTCCGCCGTCACTCCTCCGGACTCAACCGAAGGAGTGAATTCCGCGTCCGGCGGGGGCGGTCCTTCAGCTCATCCGCAGGGCCAGGAAGAAGTCGAGCTTGTCCTCCAGGCGGGACAGGTCGCGGCCCGTCAGCTGCTCGATCCGGCCGACCCGGTAACGCAGCGTGTTCACGTGCAGGTGCAGCCGCGTCGCGCAGCGCGTCCAGGAGCCGTCGCAGTCCAGGAACGCCTCCAGGGTCGGGATCAGCTCCGCCCGGTGGCGCCGGTCGTAGTCCCGCAGCGGGTCGAGCAGCCGGGCCGTGAAGGCGCGCCGCACGTCGTCCGGGACGAAGGGCAGCAGCAGGACGTGCGAGGCCAGCTCGTGGTGGCCGGCCGCGCAGACCCGGCCCGGGCGGGCGGCGGCCACCCGGCGGGCGTGCCGGGCCTCCTCCAGGGCGCCGCGCAGGCCCTCCGCCGAGTGCACGGCGGCGCTGACGCCCAGCGTGAGCCGCCCGTCGTCGGCGAGGCCGGCCGAGAGCGGGGCGCGTACCGCCGCGAGCAGGGCGTCGGCGTGCAGGCCCAGGGCGGGCGACGGGCCGTCGTCCTCGCTCTCCGGCAGCGGGCCGGCCGCCAGCGGCACCAGGGCGATGGCCTCGTCGCCGGTGTGGGCGACGGCGATGCGGTCGGCGGACTCGGGGCCGACGGTCGCGGGGTCGACCAGGATCTCCTCCAGGAGCGCCTGGGTGACGGGACCGGCCTCCACCGGGGGCTGCCCGCCCTCCTGGTCCCACTCGACGCGGGCGACGACGACCTGCCAGTGCGGGGCGGCGCCGAGACCGGGCAGCAGCACCGGGGCGGCGACCCGCAGGCGGGCCGCGATCTCGGCGGGCGCGGCGCCCGTCTGGACCAGCTCCAGGACCTCCTGGGCGAGCCTGCGGCGGACCGTGCGGGCCGCGTCGCGCCGGTCGCGCTCGACGGAGATCAGCTGGGTGACGCCCTGGAGCAGGTCGAGCCGGGCGGCCGGCCAGTCCCCGGCGTCCGCCTCGACGGCGAGCAGCCAGTCGGACAGGACGGTCTCGCGGACGTCCCGGGACGCGGGGCCCGCGGCCCGTCCGGTGTTCCGGATCGGGAAGAGCGAGAACGAGGTGCCCTGCGCGGTCAGCCGGTGCGGGCCGCGCCGGCCGGTCCGGGTGGCCGCCAGGTGCTCGCCCGCGAGGCCGGCCGCCAGGGCCGGGTCCAGGGGCTCGCCGGCGCCCGCGATCTGCCGCCCGGTGGGGGAGAGGACCCAGGCGCGCAGGTCCAGGTCGGAGCCGAGCAGATCGAGGACGGCCTCCGGGCCGCCACCGGTGGGACCGGAGGTCATCAGACGCCTGTGGCGGTCCACGACAGCGGCCAGGTCGCCCGCCCGCTCACCCGAGACCTGTCGAACGACATGCTCGGTGATCGTCGCGAACGCAACGGATTCGTTCACCGCGAACAGCGGCAGCCGATGGCGAGAACACGCCTCTACGAGATCGTCGGGGATGTCTCCCAGCTCGGCCTCGCCGGCCGCGAGCCCGGCGACCCCGGCCTGGCTGAGGATCCGGACGAAGGGCTCGGCGTCGGCCGGGTCCCGCAGCCAGGCCAGCCCGGTGAGGACCAGCTCGCCGCCGGAGAGGTACCGGCTGGGGTCCTTGAGGTCCGTGGTCATCACGCCACGGACCGAGCGGTCCAGCTCGTCCTCGCCGCCCAGCAGGCGCAGCCCGAGCGCGTCGTTCTCCAGCAGTGCGCGCAGCCGCATCGTGTCGCCGCCGTTCCTTCGAGTGGGTGGTGGGGTTGTCGCGTATTCGTCGGGTGGGGTCGATCAGGTGGTGCCGCCGTTTCCAGGGGGAAACGGCGAGGTAACCGTTCCCCGTCTTTCGTTCGAATCTACAAGACGTGCCGGGGCACCGGCCAACTCCTTCATGTTTTCGGTTACTGCACACGGGCCCGGCTGGCTTGTGTACTAGGCCACACACCGCGTGAACAGGACATGAACACCGAAGTCGAGGGCCGAACGTCCCCCAGGGCCCAGACGTCCGACCCCCGATCACCAGAATCACTAGAAGAGAGCCACCATGGACTTCCTTCGCCCCGCCAGCTGGGAGGAGGCGCTCGCCGCCAAGGCAGAGCACCCCACGGCCGTGCCCATCGCCGGCGGTACCGACGTCATGGTCGAGATCAACTTCGACCACCGGCGCCCCGAGTACCTGCTGGACCTGAACCGCATCGAGCTGCTGCGCGAGTGGGAGGTCGGCGAGGAGAACGTCCGACTCGGCGCTTCCGTTCCGTACACGCAGATCATGGAGAACCTGCGGACCGAGCTGCCCGGCCTGGCGCTCGCGTCCCACACGGTCGCCTCCCCCCAGATCCGCAACCGGGGCGGCGTCGGCGGCAACCTCGGCACCGCCTCCCCGGCCGGTGACGCCCACCCCGCCCTCCTCGCCGCAGGCGCCGAGGTCGAGGTCGAGTCGGTACGAGGCAGCCGCCTGATCCCGATCGACGAGTTCTACACCGGCGTGAAGCGCAACGCGCTCCAGCCCGACGAGCTCATCAAGACCGTCCACATCAAGAAGGCGGACGGCCCCCAGCAGTACTCCAAGGTCGGCACCCGCAACGCGATGGTCATCGCCGTCTGCGCCTTCGGCCTGGCGCTCCACCCGGAGACCCGGACCGTGCGCACCGGCATCGGCTCGGCCGCGCCGACCCCGATCCGCGCCAAGGACGCCGAGGTGTTCCTGAACGCGGCTCTGGAGGAGGGCGGCTTCTGGGACAACGGGAAGATCATCACCCCCGCGATCGCGAAGCAGTTCGCCGACCTCTGCTCGGCCGCCGCCAACCCGATCGACGACGTCCGCGGCACCGCCAAGTACCGGCGCCACGCCGTCGGCATCATGGCTCGCCGCCAGCTCGGCTGGACGTGGGAGCAGTACCGCGGCGCCGGCCGCACGCTTGAGGGAGCTGCATAACCATGCGCGTGAATTTCACGGTCAACGGTCGTCCGCAGGAAGCCGACGACGTCTGGGAGGGCGAGTCGCTCCTCTACGTTCTGCGTGAGCGCCTGGGCCTGCCCGGCTCCAAGAACGCCTGCGAGCAGGGCGAGTGCGGCTCCTGCACGGTCCGTCTCGACGGCGTGCCGGTCTGCTCCTGTCTGGTCGCCGCCGGCCAGGTCGAGGGCCGCGACGTCGTCACGGTCGAGGGCCTCGCGGACTTCGCCAAGCAGCGCGAGGAGCACGGTGGTTGTGCCTCCGGCGCCTGCGGCACCTCGGTCGACGCGGCCAAGAAGTGGGAGGCGAAGCCCGCTCAGGACTCGCAGACCGGCGAGGGCATCGAACTCTCCCCGATCCAGCAGGCGTTCATCGACGCCGGCGCGGTCCAGTGCGGCTTCTGCACCCCCGGTCTGCTCGTCGCGGCCGACGAGATGCTGGAGCGCAACCCGTCCCCGACGGACGCGGACATCCGCGAGGCGCTCTCCGGCAACCTCTGCCGCTGCACCGGTTACGAGAAGATCCTCGACGCCGTCCGCCTCGCGGCCGCGCGCCAGGAGCGTCAGGGAGAGGCGGTCTGACGATGGCTCAGAACACCCGTACCGCACCGGTGGGCACGCCCACCGACGTCACCCAGAACCACACCCAGGGCGGCGTCGGCGCGTCCACGCTCCGCCCCGACGGCACCCTCAAGGTGACCGGCGAGTTCGCCTACTCCTCGGACATGTGGCACGAGGACATGCTGTGGGGCCAGGTCCTGCGCTCCACCGTCGCGCACGCCGAGATCGTGTCCATCGACACCTCCGAGGCCCTCACGATGGACGGCGTCTACGCCGTCCTGACCCACGAGGACCTGCCGGCCGCCAAGAACTACGGCCTGGAGTTCCGGGACACCCCGGTCCTCGCCTACGGCAAGGTCCGGCACCACGGCGAGCCGGTGGCCCTCGTGGCCGCCGACCACCCGGAGACCGCCCGCCGCGCCGCCGCCAAGATCAAGGTCGAGTACCGGGAGCTCCCGGTCATCACGGACGAGGCATCGGCCACCGCCCCCGACGCGATCCTGGTCCACGAGAACCGCGACGACCACCACGCCCACCACGTCCCGCACCCCAACATCGTGCACCGCCAGCCGATCATCCGCGGCAACGCCGCCGAGGCCGCCAAGCGCGCCGACGTGATCGTCACCGGCGAGTACACCTTCGGCATGCAGGACCAGGCGTTCCTCGGCCCGGAGTCCGGCCTCGCCGTGCCGTCCGAGGACGGCGGCGTCGACCTCTACGTCGCCACCCAGTGGCTGCACGCGGACCGCGAGCAGATCGCCCCCTGCCTCGGCCTGCCCGAGGACAAGGTCCGGATGACCATGTCCGGCATCGGCGGCGCCTTCGGCGGCCGCGAGGACATCTCGATGCAGATCCTCGCCTCGCTGCTCGCACTGCGCACCGGCAAGCCCGTCAAGATGGTCTACAACCGGTACGAGTCCTTCTTCGGGCACGTCCACCGGCACCCGGCGAAGCTCTACTACGAGCACGGCGCCACCAAGGACGGCAAGATCACGCACATGAAGTGCAAGATCGTCCTGGACGGCGGCGCGTACGCCTCCTCGACGGTCTCGGTCGTCGGCAACGCCTCCTCCCTCTCGGTCGGCCCGTACGTCATCGACGACGTGGAGATCGAGGCGATCGGCCTCTACACCAACAACCCGCCCTGCGGCGCCATGCGCGGCTTCGGCGCGGTCCAGGCGTGCTTCGCCTACGAGGCGCAGATGGACAAGCTCGCGGCGAAGCTGGGCATGGACCCGGTCGAGCTGCGCCAGCTCAACGCCATGGAGCAGGGCACGCTCATGCCGACCGGCCAGGTCGTGGACTCGCCGGCCCCGGTCGCCGAGCTGCTGCGCCGGGTCAAGGCCCGCCCGCTGCCGCCGGAGCGCCAGTGGGAGACCGCCGGCGAGGGCGCGGACGTCCGCGCGCTGCCGGGCGGCCTCTCCAACACCTCGCACGGCGAGGGCGTCGTCCGCGGCGTCGGCTACGCCGTCGGCATCAAGAACGTCGGCTTCTCCGAGGGCTTCGACGACTACTCGACCGCGAAGATCCGCATCGAGGTCATCAACGGCGAGGCCGTCGCGACGGTCCACACGGCCGCGGCCGAGGTGGGCCAGGGCGGCGTCACGATCCACGCGCAGATCGCCCGTACCGAGCTCGGTGTCCAGCAGGTCACCATCCACCCCGCGGACACGCAGGTGGGCTCGGCCGGTTCGACCTCCGCGGGCCGCCAGACGTACATGACCGGCGGCGCCATCAAGAACTCCTGCGAGCTCGTCCGCGAGAAGGTGCTGGAGATCGGCCGGCGCAAGTTCGGCTCGTACCACCCGGCGTGGGCCAACGCCGAACTCCTCCTGGAGGGCGGCAAGGTCGTCACCGACGGCGGCGAGGCCCTCGCCACGATCGCGGACGTCCTGGAGGACCAGGTCGTCGAGATCGAGGAGCAGTGGCGGCACCGTCCGACCCAGGCGTTCGACCTCGTCACCGGCCAGGGCGACGGCCACGTCCAGTACGCCTTCGCCGCGCACCGCGCGGTGGTGGAGGTGGACACCGAGCTCGGCCTCGTGAAGGTGATCGAGCTGGCCTGCGCCCAGGACGTCGGCAAGGCGGTCAACCCGCTCTCCGTGATCGGCCAGATCCAGGGTGGCACCACCCAGGGCCTGGGCGTCGCGGTGATGGAGGAGATCATCGTCGACCCGAAGACCGCGAAGGTGCGCAACCCCTCCTTCACGGACTACCTGATCCCCACCATCCTCGACACGCCGACCATCCCGGTCGACTACCTCGAACTGGCCGACCCCAACGCGCCGTACGGCGTCCGGGGCATCGGCGAGGCCCCGACCCTGTCGTCCACCCCGGCCGTCCTCGCGGCGATCCGGGCGGCGACCGGTCTGGAGCTCAACAAGACGCCGGTCCGCCCCGAGGCGCTCACCGGCACCCTGTAGAACCCTCCGGGCGGTGTGTGCCTCCCAGGAACGTCACACCTTCCCCGCCCGCACCGCCCGGAGTCGTCACCCCCGGCAGTACCCGAAGTACCAGCAGCACCCGCAGTACCAGCAGCACCCGAAGGACCCGCAGTACCGCACCACCCCGTTCGTCTCGGGCCGTCCCCCGGGTCGTGCAGCCACGCAAGATCCCAAATCCCGCAGCTTCACCGTCAGAGCTTCCGAAGTCTGATGCGGGTGCCCCTTTGAACCTTGGGAGTAGGCCCCATGACCCAGTCGTCTGTGGAGCCCAAGACCGCCGCGGAAGACGCGGGCTCCGGCTCGCGCAACCCCGCCGGACGTTCTTGGCTCGACCGGTACTTTCACATCTCGGAGAGAGGATCCTCCGTCAGCACGGAGATCCGCGGTGGCGTCACCACCTTCATGGCGATGGCGTACATCCTCCTGCTCAACCCGATCCTCCTCGGAGGCCCGGACGTCGACAAGAACGTCCTCGCCTCCTCGGCCGTCATCACCGCGACCGCCCTCGCGGCGGCGGTGACCACCCTGCTGATGGGCTTCGTCGGCAAGGTGCCGCTCGTCCTCGCGGCCGGCCTCAGCGTCTCCGGTGTGCTCGCCACCCAGGTGGTGCCGCAGATGACCTGGGCACAGGCCATGGGCATGTGCGTGGTCTACGGTCTCGTGATCTGTCTCCTGGTCGTCACCGGCCTCCGCGAGATGATCATGAACGCGATCCCGCTGCCGCTCAAGCACGGCATCACCATCGGCATCGGCCTCTTCATCGCGCTGATCGGCTTCAACAAGGCCGGCTTCGTCGGCGCCGGCCCGCAGTTCGGCCCGCCCGTCACCATGGGCTCCGGCGGTGAACTGGTCGGCTGGCCCGTCCTGATCTTCGCGGTCACCCTGCTCGCGATCTTCGCCCTCCAGGCCCGCAAGATCCCCGGCGCGATCCTCATCGGCATCGTCGGCGGCACGATCATCTCGCTGATCGTCAACGCCGTCGCCGACATCCCCGCCAAGGGGCCCGGCTCCTGGGCCAACGGCTCCCCTGAGCTCAAGGGCAGCGCGGTCTCCGCCCCGGACTTCTCGCTCTTCGGCGACGTCTCCTTCGGCGGCTGGGGCGACGTCGGCTACATCACCGTCGGCGTGATCGTCTTCACCCTGGTCCTCGCCGGCTTCTTCGACGCCATGGCCACCATCATCGGCGTCGGCACCGAGGCCAACCTGGCCGACGACAAGGGCCGCATGCCCGGCCTGTCCAAGGCCCTCTTCATCGACGGCGCGGGCGGCGCGATCGGCGGCGTCTCCGGCGCCTCCGGCCAGACGGTCTTCGTGGAGTCCGCCACCGGCGTCGGCGAGGGTGCCCGCACCGGCTTCTCCTCGGTGATCACCGGCCTCTTCTTCGCGGCCTGCCTCTTCTTCACCCCGATCACCCAGATCGTGCCCCGCGAGGTCGGCTCCGCCGCCCTGGTCGTCATCGGCGCGATGATGATGATGAACGCCAAGCACGTGAACTGGGGCGACAGCTCCGTCGCCATCCCGGTCTTCCTGACCGTCGTCCTGATGCCCTTCACCTACAGCATCACCCCGGGTGTCGCGGCCGGCGTCATCGCCTACTCCGTCATCAAGGTGGCGCAGGGCAAGGCCCGCGAGGTCGGCGCGTTCATGTGGTGCCTGACCGCGATCTTCATCGTGTTCTTCGCCCTTCACCCGATCGAGGGATGGCTGGGCGTCAGCTGACGCCCGACCGCCCTCCTCTCACACCGCCAAGGAGACCGACATGCTGGACATCGCCGAAGAGCTGCACCGGTGGGTCGAGCAGGGACGCGACTTCGCCGTGGCCACCGTGGTGGCCGTCGGCGGCAGCGCGCCCCGGCAGCCCGGCGCCGCTCTCGCCGTCGACAGCGAGGGCACGGCGATCGGCTCGGTCTCCGGCGGGTGCGTGGAGGGCGCGGTGTACGAGCTGTGCCAGACCGCGCTCGACGACGGCAGGACCGTCGTCGAACGCTTCGGGTACAGCGACGAGGACGCCTTCGCGGTCGGCCTGACCTGCGGCGGCATCATCGACATCCTCGTCACCCCGGTCCGCGGCGGGGTCTTCCCCGCCGCCCTGGCCGCCGCCGTCTCGGGGGAGGCGGCGGCCCTCGCCCGGATCGTCTCCGGCCCCGAGGAGCTGCTCGGCCAGGCGCTCCTCGTCCACCCGGACGGCTCGTACGAGGGGAAGCTCGGCGGCCACCCCGAGCTGGACCGCACCGCCGCCGCCGAGGCCCGCGCCCTGCTGGACGCCGGCCGCACCGGCACGGTGGAGATCGGTGAGGACGGCAGCCGCTGCGGACAGCCGCTGTCGCTGCTCGTGGAGTCCTCCGTCCCCGCCCCCCGCATGATCGTCTTCGGTGCCATCGACTTCGCCTCGGCCCTCGTCCGGGTCGGCAAGTTCCTCGGCTACCACGTCACCGTCTGCGACGCCCGCCCCGTCTTCGCGACGAGGCTCCGCTTCCCCGAGGCGGACGAGATCGTCGTCGAGTGGCCCCACCGCTACCTGGAGTCGACCGAGGTCGACGCCCGGACCGTGCTCTGCGTCCTCACGCACGACGCCAAGTTCGACGTCCCCCTCCTCCAGGCCGCCCTCAAGCTTCCCGTCGCCTACGTCGGCGCGATGGGCTCCCGCCGCACCCACGAGGACCGCAACGAGCGCCTCCGCGAGGTCGGCGTCACCGAGCTCGAACTCGCCCGGCTGCGCTCGCCGATCGGCCTCGACCTCGGCGCCCGCACCCCCGAGGAGACGGCCCTGTCGATCGGCGCGGAGATCGTCGCCAACCGGCGCGGCGGCAGCGGCGCCTCCCTCACCGGCGCCCACACCCCCATCCACCACGACGGCCCGGACACCCCGCTCGCGGGCCGCATAGGCTCCGTGGCCTGAGGCTCAGCCCCGCGGCCAGGCGTACGACGGCGCCCCGTCCCCCTCGTCCGGCAGGCCGAGGGGGCCGTCGCCGTCCCGGACGCCGCGGAACACCCGGGGCTCGCCGACCAGCCCGCCGTCGAGGGACGCGGTGACCGCCAGGGCGTGCCGGCCGAGGCAGACCGGGCGCTCGCCCTCGGGGCGCTCGCAGTACAGGACCCAGCCGCCGACCCGGTCGACACGGCCGGGCAGCAGCTTCCACACGCCGGTGTACTCGGAGACCGCCGCCTCCGGCAGCCGGGGCGCGGCCTCCTCGCGGAGCCACGTCCGGGCCGCGTCCCGGACCGCCGCGCCGAACCGCTCCCGCTCGTCGAAGGGCATGACGAGGTCCACCTCGCCCGAGTCGAGGGCGATCCGGCCGTCCGCCGACCGGAACCCGATCCGGTGGTACGTGCCGTCGCCCAGCGCGGCGAGCCGCCGGCCGGAGCTCAGCCGCATCAGGGTGGGGTGCCCCGCGTCCCCGGGGAGGCCGGCGACGCGCTCCGGCGGGGCCACCTTCACGGAGAGGTACGCGGGAGCCGCGCCGCCCCGGGCCCGGGGCCACCGCTCCAGACAGTCACCGACCGACGCCACCAGGGGGCGTACGGTCTCCGCCTCCACGCGTGCGGCGATCCACGGGCCGGTGCCGTCGGCGGACAGGCCGTGCACCTCGTACCCGCACGCCGCGAACTCCCGCCGCATCAGCCGGAAGTCCCCGGCGTCCCGCCGCGCCTGTGCGAGCGCGCCCTCCAGCCGGTCCTCGCACGGGCGGCCCGCGCAGTCGTCCTTCGAGGCGTCCACCCGCAGCCGTACCCAGGCGTCGGGGTCGTCCTTCATCCGGAAGCTCACCTCGGCGCCGCCGTCCTGCGGGAAGAGGTTCCGGACGTCGACCACCTCCAGCTCCCCCGGCGCGACCCGCTCCGCGATCTCCTCCGCGCGCTTCCGGTCGTCGCCGGAGGTGAGGGCCCCGCAGCCGGTGGCACCGAGCAGGGCCAGGACCAGGGCGAGCACCCCCGCCCCTCCGCGCGCCGTGCCCCGCCGTGACCGTGCCATGACGTCCACCCCCGTCGTGTCTCCTGAGGCGACGGTAGGCGGGGAGCGGGGCGGTCCGCGTGAGTAGCCGTACTCAGCCGGAGCGGGGCCGATTACGGGTTCAGTGCGCGGTGCGGTCCCGGACGGCCTCGGTCCAGGCGGGGGCCTCCTCGACGGGGCCCGGCTCCTCGCGGCGCCCGCCGCGGGCGAAGAAGTCGGCCAGGGGGAGGATCGCCGCGCCGACCGTGACCGCGTCCGGGCCCAGGGTGCCGAGGCCGATGGTGACGCGGGCGGCGGGGTACGCCAGGGCGTACGCGCGCGCGTGGGTCTCGACCTCCGCCAGGAAGCGGGTGCCGAGGAGGAGGCCGGCCCAGCCGCCGACGAGGATCCGCTCCGGCTGGAAGAGGTTGATCAGATCGGCGAAACCGGCGCCCAGGTACTCGGCGGTCTCCGCCAGGACCGCGACGGCCGCGGGGTCGGGATCGCCGCCGTCGGAGGGGTACGCGGCGGCCGCCATCGCCGCGAGCGCGGCCTCCTCGCCGGCGCCCGCCGGAGGCTCGCCTCCCGCCTCCCGCCACCGCTCCAGCAGCGCCCCGGCACCGGCGTACGCCTCCAGGCAGCCCAGGGCGCCGCAGCGGCACCGGCGTCCCCTGACCCGCACCTTCAGATGGCCCCATTCGAGCGCCCGGCCGGGCGCGGGCGGGTCGGTGGTGACGCAGGCGCCGACGCCGGAGCCGAAGAGGACCACGACCGCGCTCGTCGCGCCCCGGCCCGCGCCGAACCACATCTCGGCCTGGCCGAGCGTCTTGGCGCCGTTGTCGATCCGGTACGGGACCTCCGCCGGCAGTTCGACCGCCTCGCGGAGCAGCCGCTCCAGCGGCACCGCGTCCCAGCCGACGGTCTGCCCGTGGACCACGGCGCCGCCGCCGTTGTCGGGATGCTCGACGATGCCGGGGACGCCGACGCCCACGCCGAGCAGCGCCCCGGCGGGGACGTCCGCCGTGCGCAGCACCTCGGCGATGCCCTCGCGGATGTGGTCGACGACGACCCCGACCTCGTACCGCTCGGCGCCCTCCGCGGCGGGGGCCAGCGGGCGCTCGGTGCGGGCGAGCTCGGTGAGGGTGAGGTCGAAGAGCTCGATCCTGATCCGGGTCTCGCCCACGTCCACGCCGATCATGCGCCCGCTGGCGGGGGCGACGCGCAGCAGGATCCGGGGGCGGCCGCCGGCCGAGTCGACGCTGCCGGCCTCCTCGACCAGGCCCTCGGCGACCAGCTCCGCGACCACGTTGCTGATGGAGCCGGAGCTGAGGCCGGTGGCGGGGCCGAGCGAGAAGCGGCTCATGGGGCCGTCGAAGTAGAGCCGCCGGAGGACCGCGGTGCGGTTCTCGCGCCGCAGGTCCCGCACGGTCCGGCCGTTCGGTCTGGTCACTGGGGCCCCTCGCGGTAGTGGTCCAACGGGCGGAGGTGGGTCATGTCCGGGGCCGCCTCAGGCCCGGCGCAGCCCGCTGAGCAGCAGCTCGGCCAGCTGGTCGTACGCCTCGGCGTCGGCGAGCCCGGTGGCCGAGGCCACCTGCCGCCGCTGGATGCGGACCATCACCGAGGCGATGACGTCGGCGGCGAAGGCCACGTGGACCTCCCGGAAGACGCCCGCGCTGACGCCCTCCTCGATGATCTCCTTCACCCGTCCGGCGGCGGCCCGGGTGTTCCGCTCGTACACCTCGGCGGCCGGCTCGAAGGCGGCCACGTCGTCGAAGAACTGCGGGGAGACCGGCGCCAGCTCGGCGGAGACGGCCCGCAGATAGGCGGAGAGCCGCTCGGCGGGCCCGCTCGCGGCGGCGAGGACCGCCTCGACGCGGGTGGTGGCCCGCCGGAAGAAGTGCACGACGGCCGCCCGGACCAGCTGCTCCTTGCTGTCGGCCAGGCCGTACAGGGTGCGCTTGGAGCAGTGCAGCCGCGCGGCGAGGTCGTCCAGGGTCAGCCGGGCGAAGCCCTCGCCGACGAGCAGGGCGACCAGGTCCTCGAAGAGGGCGGAACGGCGCGCCGCTCCCCGGCCCGTGAGCTTCGGGGCGTCGGCGGAGGAGGTCTCGATCACCCGGACAGTATGCCGGGCCGCCCGCGCGGAGGGGTTACGTCCGCTCCGGAGTGCGCTATTTTTAGCGGTACTGGAGTACCTGTCCGAGTACCACTTTGCGCGCCGATGGAGTCGCCATGGATGTCGACCGCCTGCTTCCCACCCCCGAGGCGGCGGACCTCATCGCCCTCACCCGCGAGATCGCCGACAACGAGCTCTCCCCGCGGGTGGACGCACACGAGGCCGCCGAGACCTATCCCGAGGGTCTCTTCACCACGCTCGGCCGGGCCGGCCTGCTCGGCCTCGCCTACCCCGAGGAGTACGGCGGCGGCGGCCAGCCGTACGAGGTCTACCTCCAGGTCCTGGAGGAGCTCGCCGCCCGCTGGGCGGCCGTCGCGGTCGCCACCAGCGTCCACACCCTCGCCTGCCACCCGCTGTACGCCTTCGGCACCGAGGCGCAGAAGGAGCGCTGGCTCCCGTCGATGCTGGAGGGCCGGCTCGTCGGCGGCTACAGCCTCTCCGAGCCGCAGGCCGGCTCGGACGCCGCCGCCCTCGCCTGCAAGGCGGAGCGCCAGGAGGACGGAAGCGGCTACCGGATCACCGGCACCAAGGCGTGGATCACCCACGGCGGCAAGGCCGGCTTCTACGCCCTCTTCGCCCGCACCGCCCCCGGCGGCCACGGCGTCTCCTGCTTCCTCGCCCCCGGCGAGACCGACGGCCTCTCCTTCGGCGCCCCGGAGCGCAAGATGGGCCTCCAGGCGGTCCCCACCACCTCCGCCTACTGGGACGGCGCCCTCATCGAGGAGGACCGGCTCATCGGCGCGGAGGGCCAGGGCCTCCAGATCGCCTTCAGCGCGCTCGACAACGGCCGCCTCGGCATCGCCGCCTGCGCCACCGGCCTCGCCCAGGCCGCCCTGAACGCGGCGGTCGACTACGCCAACGAGCGCACCACCTTCGGCCGCCGGATCGTCGACCACCAGGGCCTCGGCTTCCTCCTCGCCGACATGGCCGCCGCCGTCGACGCGGCCCGCGCCACCTACCTGGACGCGGCCCGCCGCCGCGACCTCGGCCGCCCCTTCAGCCGCCAGGCCAGCGCGGCCAAGCTCATCGCCACGGACACGGCCATGAAGGTCACCACGGACGCCGTCCAGGTCCTCGGCGGCTACGGCTACACCCGCGACTTCCCCGTCGAGCGCTACATGCGCGAGGCGAAGATCATGCAGATCTTCGAGGGCACGAACCAGATCCAGCGGCTGGTCATCAGCCGGGGGCTGGCGCGTCCGGAGAAGTGACGGGCGGGGGACGGTCGAGGTACGCGGTGAGGCCGGGGTCCGGGGCGTAGCGGTCTCCCGCGTGCCGGCGCAGACCGGCGTCGAGGCGGCCGAGGGCCGGGCGGGGGTCCTCAGAGGCGTCGAAATGGAGCTGGAGGGCGGCCCCGCGGTCGCCCTCGCCCTTGAAGCGCTTCGGCACGGGCGCGCCCTCCCGGAGGAGGGCGTCCAGCTGCCACAGACGGCCGTGCCGGTCCGCCGGCCGGGCCTGCCGGACGGTGACGCGGGAGACGTCCGTCCACGGCGAGGACCAGTGCTTGTCACGGATCTCGCCGTGGAGGTGGTCGGCGGTCAGCAGAACGGTGCTCCGGATGGCCGGCTGGCCTCTCAGGAGCAGGACGCCGAGCACGAGGGCGAGCACGGCGACCGCCGCGATGACGCCCGTGGCCGTGACGGAGTAGACGAGGGCGAGGGCCGAGAGCGGCAGGCCGAAGATGCCGAGGAACAGGAGACAGCCCCCGCTCTCCGAACGCGCGCCCGGCTTCTCCGCCACCCCGGCGGTGACGCGCGTGACCGCCCCGGCGGGGCCGGGGGCCGGGACCGCATCGGTCCGGGCGGGCCGCGGGGGAGCCGTCGCGGGCTGCGAGAGAGCCGTAGCGGGCGGCGGGGGAGGCGTCGTGGGCCCCGCGCCGCCCGCGCGGTCGCTGTGGCCCAGCAGGTCCAGGACCAGCGAGGGGGACGGGCGACGGGCGGGCGCCTTCTCCAGGCAGGCGGCGACCAGCTCCCGGAGCGCCGGGGGCACCCCGTCGAGCTCCGGCCGGTCGTGGACGACCCGGTAGAGCAGGGCGGGCGCGGAGCCCTCGCCGAACGGCGCCCGGCCGGTGGCGGCGAAGGCCAGGACCGAGCCCAGCGCGAAGACGTCGCTCGGCGGGCCCACCGGGGCCCCCGACGCCTGCTCCGGGCTCATGAAGCCGGGGGTGCCCACGACCAGACCGGTCCCGGTGAGGGCCGTGCCGCCCTCCACCGCCTTCGAGATGCCGAAGTCGATCAGCCGCGGGCCCGTGCCGGTGACCAGGATGTTCGACGGCTTCAGGTCGCGGTGGACGAGCCCGGCCCGGTGGACCGCGTCCAGGGCCTCCGCGAGGCCGGCGGCCAGGGAGCGCAGCTCCGGCTCGGGGAGCGGCCCCCGGTCCCGTACGAGCGCCTCCAGGTCGGGCGCGTCGAGGTAGTCGCTCGCCACCCACGGCACCGGGCCCTCGGGGTCGGCGTCGACGATCGGCGCGGTCCAGAATCCGCCCACCGTCCTCGCGGCGGCGACCTCCCGGCGGAACCGCTCCCGGAAGCCGGGGTCGGCGGCTATCTCCGGCCGGATCACCTTCACCGCGAGCCGCCGGCCGCTGCGGGACGAGCCCAGGAAGACCTGCCCCATCCCGCCCTCGCCGAGCCGGGCCGACAGGCGGTACGGGCCGATCGAGACCGGGTCGTCCGGTCGTAACTCCTCCACGGGGCCCCCGAGTTCGCGTGCCTGGAGGGGTGATCCTCCCAGAGGGCGCGGGCTCGGGCCAGACCTGGACCGGTCGTCCGGGACGGGGGCGCGGAGGTATCGGGGGATCCCGTGGTGATTTCGTGTTGAACCAGTTGAGGCGTATGCTCGGGACAGCCACCCCGGTTCGCCTGTGTTCCCCCGTTTCAGGCGGACCGGGGTTCGGCGTTCTCCGGGCCGGTCCGCCCCCGCCCGGGGCCGCTTCCCCGGGGCGGCCCGCCCGCCGGGGCTACTTCTCCAGCGCCGCCACGCCCGCGCGCGCGAACTTCTCGTCGAGGTCGCCCGAGGGCGCGCCCGCCACGCCGATGCCCGCGACCGGGGCGCCCGAGGCGGTGACCGGGGCGCCGCCGCCGAGGAACAGGGTGCCGGGGATGTCCTTCAGGTGCGGGGCCTGGGCCAGGCGCCCGGCGAGGACCGAGGTCGGGGCGTTCCACGCGACGGCCGTGTACGCCTTCCGCTCCGCCGACTCGGGGGACTGCGGGCCCGCCCCGTCGCCGCGCAGGGTGACGAGCGTGTTGCCGTCGCGGTCGACGACGGCGACGGTGACGCGCTGGTTCTCCGCCTCGGCCGCGTCGAGCGCCGCCCTGGCCGCCTTCGTCGCCGCGGCGATCGTCAGACGGTCGGCGGAGGCCGTGTGCGCGGTCGCGGCCCCGGTGGCGGCCACCGGGGCGTCGGCCTGCTCGCCGCCGGCGCTCGCGGAGTAGGCCCCGGCGCCCGCCAGGCCGAGGGCGACGACCGCCCCGGCGGTCGCCAGACGGGTCCGGTGGGCCTTCTTCACGTGCTTCATAGGGCTGTCGCTCCAGGGTCGGGGGGTCGAAGATCGACTGACGCCCCATCCTCCGGCCGGTCCCGGCCCCGGGCGGTCGGCGCACCGGCTGCGGGCCGCGCGCGGATCGGTGGACCCGGGGGTCCGCCGATCGGATGACCCCCGTCCCGCCACCGGCCCGTCGCGGGTTCTATGGTGAGCGGCGCAGATCGCGCGGACCGCGCGATCCCCCGCGGGGACGCGCCCCCGGCCCGGCGGCCAACCCGCCGGCAGGGTCACCCGCACGACACGAACGAGGAGTTCCATGGACATCGCCGGCTCCGCCGCTCTCGTCACCGGTGCCGCTTCCGGGCTCGGCGCCGCCACCGCCGCCGCGCTCGCCGCCCGCGGCGCCACGGTCTACGGGCTGGACCTGGAGAAGGCCGTCGCCGCCGCCGGGCCGCTGCCCGAGGGCGTGCGGCTGATCGCCGCCGACGTGACGGACGAGGACCAGGTCCGCGCCGCGCTCGCGGAGACCGACGCCGACGGCGCCGAGCTGCGGCTCGCCGTGAACTGCGCGGGCATCGCCCCCTCGGCCCGCGTCCTGGGCCGCAAGGGCCCGCACGACCTCGATCTGTTCCGTACGGTCGTGAACGTCAATCTGATCGGTACGTTCAACGTGATGCGGCTCGCCGCCGAGGCCATCGCCCGGCACGAGCCCGACGCGCACGGCCAGCGCGGTCTCGTGGTCAACACGGCCTCGATCGCCGCCTTCGAGGGGCAGGTCGGACAGATCGCCTACGCCGCCTCCAAGGCGGGCGTGGCCGGCATGACCATCACCGCCGCCCGCGACCTCGCCCAGTTCGGCATCCGGGTCGTCACCGTCGCCCCCGGCATCGTCGACACCCCGATGATGGCGGGCTTCAGCGAGGAGATCCGGGCCGGGCTCGCCGCGAGCGTGACCTTCCCGCAGCGCCTCGCCCAGCCGGAGGAGTACGCCCGCCTGATCACGATGATCGCCGAGCACGACTACCTCAACGGCGAGACGATCCGGATGGACGGCGCGCTGCGGATGGCCGCGCGCTGACCCCGCGGACCCCCCGCTGAGCGTGCGCGCGCCCGGTGAGAGCACTCGGTGCCGGAATAATCCGGCACCGAGTGCCGCACGAAGGCGTCACCGGTGTTAGGTTCGTGCCATGGCAGCAGCGGCGACGAACCCCCGGACCACCCCGAAGCCCGCGATGCGGGACTCCCTCATCGCCGCGGCCTTCCAGCTCTTCCTGGAGCGGGGCTACGAGCAGACCACCGTCGACGACATCGTCACGCTCGCGGGCGTCGGACGGCGCTCCTTCTTCCGCTACTTCCCGTCGAAGGAGGACGTGGTCTTCCCCGACCACGACCAGTGCCTCGACGACATGACCCGCTTCCTCGCCGCCAGCGCCGACACCGACGACCCCATGGCCCGGGTCTGCGACGCGGCCCGCCTGGTCCTGCGGATGTACGCGGAGAACCCCACCTTCTCCGTCCAGCGCTACCGGCTCACGCGCGAGGTCGCCGGGCTGCGCACGTACGAGCTCTCCGTCGTCTGGCGGTACGAGAAGACGCTCGGCGACCACCTGCGGGCCCGCTGGGCCGACCGCAGGGACGGCACCCTGCGCGCCAACGTGGCCGCCGCGGCCGTCGTCGCCGCCCACAACCACGCCCTGCGGCACTGGCTGCGCTCGGGCGGCGAGGGAGACCCGCTGGAGGAGGTCGACCGCGCCCTGGAGTTCGTCCGCGCCACCTGGAGCCCGGACGCGCCCGGTGGCGCCGCCGGCGACACCGCCGCCGAGGGCGACGACGACGTGGTGGTCGTCATCACCAAGCGGTCCACCCCGATGTGGCGCGTGGTGCGCGAGGTCGAGTCGAGCCTCGGCGAGGGATGAGGGGCCGCAGTATCTCAAATTGAGGGAACTGAGGTCTTTCTTTGCTGGCACTGAGTGCCATATCTTGGGCTCCATGCACGGTCGAGCCGCCGAGTGCGAGGAGAAGGCATCGTGTTCCACACGGGACTGAGGAACCCCGGCGCCGTCCGGACCGAGGAATCGGCCGAGGGCACCGATCTCTACTTCCAGCGCTGCGCCTGGTGCCACACCACCACCTTCCAGCGCCTGCTCTGCCCGACCTGCGGGTCGACCGATCTCTCCCCCCAACTCAGCGAGGGAGAGGGCGTGATCACCGTCCGCCGGGCCCACACCGCCGCCGAAGCGGACCTCTGGCCGGTGCACATGGCCGAGGGCTTCGTCGTCCGCTGCCGGGTCGACGGGCCGCCGCACGCCGTGCGCCCGGGGGTCAGGGTCAGGCTCGCGAGCGCCGCCGAGACCGGACGCAGGCCGGTCGTCCGGCTCTGCGAGGAGGTCCCGCTGGACGGCTGGATCTGAGCCCTGGGAGGGCAGCCGAGAAGGGGGTGGCACAGAGTGCCACCCCCTAGGTCGTGTCCGGGCGTCCGCCGCGTCAGCGGGCGCCGATCTCCTCGGTGAGCTGCGGCAGCACCTCGAAGAGGTCGCCGACCACGCCGTAGTCGACCAGGTCGAAGATCGGGGCCTCGGGGTCCTTGTTGACCGCGACGATCGTCTTCGACGTCTGCATGCCGGCCCGGTGCTGGATCGCGCCGGAGATGCCCGCGGCCACGTACAGCTGCGGCGAGACCTGCTTGCCGGTCTGGCCGACCTGGTTGGCGTGCGGGTACCAGCCGGCGTCGACGGCGGCGCGGGAGGCGCCGACGGCCGCGCCGAGCGAGTCGGCGAGCTTCTCGACGACCTCGAAGCCCTCGGCGGCGCCGACGCCGCGGCCGCCGGAGACGACGATGGCGGACTCGGTCAGCTCCGGGCGGCCGGTGGAGACGCGCGCGGTGCGGGAGACGACCTTCGCCGCGTTGCCGGTGAAGGCGACCGTCACGTTCTCGACCGTGCCCGCCGCCGGCGCGGCCTCCGGGGCGGCGGAGTTCGGCTTGACGGTGATGACCGGAACGCCGTGCGAGACGCGGGACTTCACCTGGTACGAGGCGGCGAAGACCGACTGCGTGGCGACCGGGCCCTCGGCGCCCGCCTCCAGCTCGACGGCGTCGGTGATGAGACCGGAGCCGAGGCGGAGCGCGACCCGGGCCGCGATCTCCTTGCCTTCGCCGGAGGAGGTCACCAGGACGGCGGCCACCTCCTTCTCCTTGGCGATCTGGGTGAGCGCGTCGACCTTGGGGACGACGAGCTGCTCGGCGAACTCGGCGCCGTCCGCCACGCAGACGGTGGCCGCGCCGTACTCGGCGGCGGTGGCGGCGACGGAGGCGGCGGCCTCGCCGGCGCCGAGGACGACCGCGGTCGGCTCGCCGAGCCGGCGGGCCAGGGTGAGCAGTTCGAGGGCCGGCTTGCGGACCGCACCGTCGGCGTGGTCCACGAGAACCAGGATCTCAGCCATGATTCCTTGCTCCTGAGGTGGGGTGACGGACGGTCAGATGAACTTCTGGGAGGCGAGGTAGGCGGCCAGCTGCTTACCGCCGTCACCGCCCTCGTTCGTGACGATCGTGCCCTGGGTGCGCGCCGGGCGGGCGTCCGCCGACTCGACCAGGGTCCAGGAGCCGGCCAGGCCGACCTCGTCCTCGTCGATCTCCAGGTCGTCGAGCTCCAGCTCCTCGACCGGCTTCTTCTTGGCGGCCATGATCCCCTTGAAGGAGGGGTAACGGGCCTCGCCGGACTGGTCGGTGACCGAGACGACGGCCGGCAGCGGGGCCTCCACGAGCTCGGTGGCGGCGTCGCCGTCCCGGCGGCCCTTCACGAGCCCGCCGTCCACCGAGACCTCGGACAGCAGCGTCGCCTGGGGCAGGTTCAGCCGCTCGGCGAGGAGCGCGGGCAGCACGCCCATGGTGCCGTCGGTGGAGGCCATGCCGCAGACGACCAGGTCGAAGCCGGTCTTCTCCAGAGCCTTGGCGAGGATCGCGGAGGTGGCGATGACGTCGGAGCCGTGGATGGACTCGTCGTTGACGTGGACGGCCTTGTCGGCGCCCATCGACAGCGCCTTGCGCAGGGCGTCCCTGGCGTCGTCCGGACCGACGGTGACGACGGTGACCTCGGCGTCGTCGGCCTGCTCGGAGATCCGCAGGGCCTGCTCGACCGCGTACTCGTCGAGCTCCGACAGCAGGCCGTCGACCTCGTCGCGATCGACGGTCAGGTCGTCCGCGAAACCGCGGTCACCGGTGGCGTCGGGAACGTACTTCACACAGACAGCGATCCTCAGGGTCACGGCCTGGCTCCTTTCAACGAGCGGACGGTTACGGGAGGTTGCGGGCCATGACGATGCGCTGGACCTGGTTGGTGCCCTCGTAGATCTGGGTGATCTTGGCGTCGCGCATCATGCGCTCGACGGGGTAGTCGCGGGTGTAGCCGTAGCCGCCGAGGAGCTGGACGGCGTCGGTGGTGACCTCCATGGCGACGTCGGAGGCGAAGCACTTGGCGGCGGCGCCGAAGAAGGTCAGGTCGCCGTCGACGCGCTCGGACTTGGCGGCGGCGGCGTAGGTGAGCTGGCGGGCGGCCTCCAGCTTCATGGCCATGTCGGCGAGCATGAACTGCACGCCCTGGAAGTCGGCGATCGGCTTGCCGAACTGCTTGCGCTCCTTGACGTAGCCCTTGGCGTAGTCGAGGGCGCCCTGGGCGATGCCGAGGGCCTGGGCGGCGATGGTGATGCGGGTGTGGTCGAGGGTCTTCATCGCGGTGGCGAAGCCGGTGCCCTCGTCGCCGATCATGCGGTCCGCGGGGATGCGGACGTTGTCGAGGTAGACCTCGCGGGTCGGGGAGCCCTTGATGCCGAGCTTCTTCTCCGGCGCGCCGAAGGACACGCCCTCGTCGCCCTTCTCCACGACGAAGGCGCTGATGCCCTTGGACCGCTTCTCGGGGTCGGTGACGGCCATGACCGTGTAGTACTCGGAGACGCCGGCGTTGGTGATCCACCGCTTCACGCCGTTGAGGACCCAGAAGTCGCCGTCGCGGACCGCGCGGGTCTTCATGCCCGCCGCGTCGGAGCCGGCGTC